>CAZOLJ010000006.1:0-93583 GCA_964580575.1 uncultured Desulfobacteraceae bacterium | reverse complement strand
CGTAGATCTCGGAGGTGGAGGTGATGAAAACCTTTTTCTTGAAGCGATTGGCCAGCCGCAGAACAACTTCCGTCCCCTTGACGTTGATGTCCAGTGTTTCCACGGGATGGTCCATGATGGTTCTCACGCCCACAGCGGCGGCCAGATGATAGATGTGGTCTGCCTTGAAGACCAGTTCATTCATCACGGACTCATTGAGAATGGTGTCTACGACCAAGTGGAAACTTTCGTTGTTCTGAACCCTGGAGAGGTTCGCCAGTTTCCCTGTCCACAGGTTGTCGATGGCAAAGACCTCATCCCCCCTTTCCAGCAGCTTCTCCACCAAGTGAGACCCGATAAAACCGGCACCGCCTGTAATCAAAACTTTCATAACTCAACTCCCGAATGGTTTCCTTTGTTCACCATGTTTCCTGCCACTCCGCTGGACGCACGTTGCTTGTTGCAGGTTGCTTGTTGTCAGTAGTCAGTTGTCCGTCGTCCGTTGCAAGCATTGCATGATCGGCGGTCAGCGGTCTGGGGTCGGTCGTTCGCTGTTCGTTGTCCGTTGATGTTCCCCTTATTGCCGTGAACCGTGCGCCGTGTACCTTCTTCATAGCTCCGCCCCTCCGATTCCATGACCGGCCGGGGTCTAACTCAATAGGATTCTTACCTTTTACTGCCATTTCCCTCCCCTTAAGGAGGGCTCCCTCTTGTGTCTTAACGGACTTTTTCCAAAGCCCAATCTTCGATTTCAACCGCCAGGGAACGCTTGAGCAACTCAACGGTTACCACGACTTTGTCCGATTGCCCCTTGCGCCGAAGGTAGAAGCCAACGAGCCCCTTCAAAGGGCCTTCCATGATCATGACCCTGTCGCCTGTTTTCACATAGGTCTGGTTTTGGACCGTGCGGTCCGTCCCGTCCAGGATCATCAGGGAGGCCACTTCTTCGTCCCTTGCAGGGACCGGCTCTCCCCGGAAGCTCACCATGCGAACCACTCCTGTAGTCTTGATGATGTCCCAGTAGATCTCGGGGGTCATGTCAAAGTGCACAAACACATATCCTGGCAGCAGAGGGATGAGGATCTTTTTCCGGCGGTCTTTCCTTCTGCTCATGACCTGGATTTTTGGGACAAAGGCTTCAATGGACTTGCCTGAAAATCCTTCAAACACTTTCATTTCAAAACGGCTTCGCGTGTGAACCGCGTACCACTTGGCTAGGTCTTCATTCATAGGGTTGCTATCCTGCTTGGATCCACCCCTGCTTCGGTAAGCCTATCGATCGCCTTCTCGACATGGTCCGGCCGCGTCACCAGGATCATGTCCCAGTCCGCCTGCAGAGTGCCGTCAAGCCCGGCGATCTCTTGGCCGAAGAAAGTTCTTCCTTTCTTGCTCTCATCGATAATCCCTGCCAGACGAATGGGCGTCAGCTGCAGGTACAGGTAAGCAAGATCGGCGACTTCACCCGCCCCATAGAAGAGGATTGCCTTCACCTGATTTCTTTCCATTTCAGCGTACTTGTCCAAGAGGAGATCTTTGATGTTTCTGTAGAAGTTGACGGAGTAGCGAAGGTATTCTGCGGTGAGCTTTGCTTTTCGGGCCAGACCCTCGGGTGTGAGAAAATACTTCACCCGGTTGCGGGGCATGGTCGTCACCTTGAAGTACCCTTTGTTCACCAGTCTTTTTAGGAAGGTGTTGACAAGGCCCAGAGAGATATCCAAACGCTGGGAGAGTTCCCTCTGGCTGTGGATGCCGTTATGGTCAATTTCATCCATCAAGCGCAGAGTCTGTAAGTCTTCCTTGTCCACTGGAGCTTTGCCACGCCTCTGAGAGTAAGTTCAAATATTGAACACTACAAATGTTCAATATTTGAACGCTAAACGCCCATCTTGTCAAGAAAAATTTAGCCTTTTTAAGCTAATTAAGCATAATTATATCGGTTTCTTGTCATGCTTATCAACTTATTGGAAAACAAACATATCCTCTTTGCTGATGTGTCGTGATCCAATATGTTTTTGCTTTTTCCAGAACGCTTATTTGATAGGATGACTCCTAGGTTTATGGGGAAAGCTCGAATTTAAGGGGGGAATCGTGAACATGATCAAGCGAGTGTTATTGGCTCTGGGGGTGGTTGCTCTGGACCTTGCGGTGTTCTTCGTTCCATTGACCGCGATATTTATGGCTTACATACTGATCCACAACCCACCTTGGTTTAGGGAATTCCTGAACACTCTAGATGCAGGACAAGGAAAAAGGGGTCAAGGGAACTCCCCGGGGGCTGCTTCGACAAAACAGAATAATGACTCCATAGTCCCGGTGATACCACCGCCCTAGGTCATTAAAAGTCTGCCGGAATTCATTGCTACGGATATTGATCTGCGCCTTCGACCAATTCTTTTCGTCCCAGAGAAAGTATTTCACGCCCTTCTCTTCTGCGTACTGAATGAGTTCCGGTGTATTCTTTAAACTGGGAGTAACATGGAATGGGCAGAAACCGACGGGCAAATGCAGGTTCACGTAAAAGGGCACTAATTTCAGCGAAAATGAATCGTGGGTCAGCACGGGAATGAACGCATGGTTAGGCTTTTCGAATTTAGAGATTTGTTCCGCTATTTGGCGGAAGACG
Organism: uncultured Desulfobacteraceae bacterium; assembly: GCA_964580575.1. Taxonomy (GTDB): domain Bacteria; phylum Desulfobacterota; class DSM-4660; order Desulfatiglandales; family HGW-15; genus CAVPDE01. The sequence continues at coordinate 90,981 of CAZOLJ010000006.1, read as the reverse complement.
ACCTTGTCCTCTTCTCTTTTCTTTATGTTTTTTCCAAGTCCGAATGCGAGAATATATAGACCGATCAAAATAACGGCCACAGAAGATTGCCAGCGGAGCTTATCCCGGACAAAGCGAATTATTTGTTCCATACCAAAGGCCGCCAGGATGCTGCCGGACATAATAATGATATACAAAAAACGATGTTCGAAATACCAGAACTGGAGGACATGAACAAATAGCAAACCATACCCGAGAATAACAAGGATCAATAAGTAAACGACTCTTGGATCCTTTCTGAGTCTTGCCGATAACCCAAACAACCCGAACACAAAAAAAGGAATGTACGGATAAAAGATGCCCGCTATCGAATTACCGACAAGAAGCCCCAAGTCGATAAGCCAAATAAAACTCCTCGCTTTGAATAGAAAAGACCTAAGCGCTCCTTGATTGAGATCCTCTGCCAATGCTCCCAACTGTTGTCTGAGGTTACGGTATGCATCAAACGATGCAGACAACTTAGAGTAAGCGGCTGCAGAATAGTTGCTGAAAGAAGGATCAAAGACCATGGCGCCTGCGGTCAAAAACAACCCAAAGAGCAGCAGCGAAGAAACAGCTACAAACACGTATCTTTTCTCTTTTGAGAACAGAGAATAAAGAAAGGAGTAAAAGCAAGAAGATAGGAGTACCATGAATGTTTCTGGTCTGGCCCAACCAGCCATTAGAAACAGCAAATAGCTTGACAGGAGGTAGAAAAGACGCCTCTGGAAAGGCTCTCTGTTTTCCAGTTGCCTCACGAAGAAATACAAGCCTGAAACCAGGAAAAACCAGCACACCGGGTCTCGGACAAGATCGGCGCTGCCACCCACCAGAAAAGGCATGAAGGCATAGAGGAGGACAACGAGACCCGTCGTCCGTTCGTCGGTGAAACGTCTCATCAAGAAATACAGAGGGATCAGCGTTAAAGATCCAAACAAAACGGAAATCACCCTTGCGGAGTCAATCCAGGAAGGTACAACCCCGTGGGCCGCGGCAATCAAAAACGGATAATTGGAAACAAAGGGCACGCAAGATCTCAGGCCCTGCCAGTCGCCGTGATAGATGGCCTTGGCCTGCTGAATATAAAGCATCCCGTCCGGGTTAGTGACGTAGGTGTTAAAAGCCGCAAACACGCGAATACCAACCCCAGCCATGATAATCCAATAAATCATGCGGATTGAATGATTCGTATTTTGGGCCATGGGTCTCATTCCTTGAGTTTTACCAGAATTCGTTCTCATTTCAATAACCGTTTTTTGTCGGGAGACACTTTATAATGAAATTTCAAAAAGATAAACCCCAAGGAAAAATCGTGTCCTTCAAAAAGGTTGACCAAGGCGAGATGCCATATTAGGAATGAAGTGCGTGGGAATGAGTCGAATCAAAGGAGCTCTGGATATGGAATGCAACAAGGAACACAACCTAAAGAAATGCGCATGCACCTATGACCCTTGTTCACGAAAGGGGATTTGCTGCGAATGTATTGCCTACCACCTCAGGTCAAGGGAGCTCCCCGGGTGCTGCTTCGACAAAAAAGGGGAAGCGACCTATGACCGCTCCTTCGAGCACTTCGCTCGCCTGGTCCAGTCAGGGAAAATCTAACTGGATGAGGATTGGTCGAGTGTTGAATACCGAAAGAAGTTTGGAGGGTAAAACCACCCGGCTTTTGCGGCCGATTGCTATTGTTGAGTGATGGTCGGGACGACTGGATTTGAACCAGCGACTCCCGCGTCCCGAACGCGGTGCTCTACCAGACTGAGCCACGTCCCGACTCGAAGGAAATATAGCTTATCGATTTTCAACAGGCAAGTTTAATTTTCTCTTCACCAGATTCACAAGATTCTGCATAATCCTGGCTGTCGCCCCCCAGATCACCTCTCCGTTGTATCGGTAGGCCAGACCTCGATAAATGCCTCCCTCATAGACCACAGGAGTGTTTTCACCGGCAGAATCTCCTGAAAGAAATACCTGGAACGGCACTTCGAGGAGTCTCTCTACTTCCCGGACACTCGTCTTGAATTCATAGGGATAAGGAATGAGCCCCACAAACGGGTGCACGATGTAGTTGGAGCTCACGGTGCGTGCGTCATCCATCCGGCCCAACACCGTGACCTCTTTCCGGGAGAGCCCGATCTCTTCATCCGCTTCCCGCAACGCGGTTTCAAGAGGGGACCCGTCTTCCTCCTCGATCCTACCTCCGGGAAAAGAGATCTGCCCCTTGTGAGCCTCCACGCTGTCCGTCCTCTTGGTAAAGAGGATCCAGTACTCTGATGCAGACTTGAACAGGGGAATCAGGACCGCTGCCCTTTTCAAAGAAGAGCCCTGCTCGTCAATTGGTTGGGGGGTCCTGCTGTTCAGCAGATCCCGGATGATCCATGGAAGGTCATATGTGGTTTCCATTACTGTATTCTGCTCCATAGGTTTTCAGGTACTGGTCAAATTCCTGTTTGGTCTTCTCGCTGATGGGCGTAAACCGGCCTTCCACCTTGACCGGAACACCGGCATGGTAAAGAAACTCGACCACCTCCCTGATACCGGCCACGGAATGAACCGGAATACCCGTGGAGGCCACAAAATCCTGAATGGCCCTCTTTCCTTTTTTGCCCGCAACCACGTGACCCTGAGGATCATAGACAGCGGTCGTCTGCTCCCGGTCAATGGCGATGCCGATTCCTACGAGCTTGACCGAGATCTTTCCCGCTTTCGCTTCCTGCTCCACGGTCTTCAGCAGATCCTGCTTGGTGCCCATGGAAGTCGCCACGTCGTCCACGATAAACACCCGGCAACCCTCAAAAAACGTTTTGTTCACGAACAGGCTCACGGACTGACTGCTCTCGCCGTGGGTCTTGGCTTCCTTGCGGTCGTAGTCGAAAAGCAGATCCCGACCGTACCGGTTGTAGAGGGCAATGGCCGTTGAAAGGGCGATGGCGCTCCCTTTGTACGAGGGACCCAGGATGATGTCGGTTTGAGCAGCTAATCCTCTGCTCACCATCATGTCCGCAAAGAAAGATCCCATCTCCATGCTCAGGCGTCCGGTCCTGAACATACCCAGGTTCACGAAGTAGGGCGTGGGCCGACCGTCCTTGAGGACAAGGTTCTTGTCGAAAAAGAGCGCACCGGTCTCCGCCAGGATCGTCGCGAGTTTCTTTTTGTATTCTTCCATACCACCCCCACCTTCCCTCCCCCGTTCTTCCCCTCCCTTGGTGGGAGGGGTTAGGGGAGGAGGTAAGCTCAGGCTCCTTACCAAGTAAAGATAAGACGCTCCAGAGGTATCGATATTATGCTATCCGCCTTCCAGCTTCAACAGGATTTAGAAGGGGTCGCGCATTGACAGAAAAACATAAAAGAGGTATCTCTTCCTCCAGTCGGCGGGAAAGGAGGCAACATCATGCCAGAAGAACAAATCGGGGTGGTTGTCAAATTCTTTTCCAAACCCAGCGTGGCTGCCATCGAGGTGACGAGCGGATCCATCAAGGCCGGAGACACCCTCAAGTACAAGGGCCACACGACCGAATTCACCGACGTGGTGGCGAGTCTTCAGATGGACAACAAACCCATTGAAGAAGCCAAGGTCGGCAATATGGTAGGCATCAAGGTGAAGGAAAGGGTCCGAGAGGGAGACAAGGTCTACAAAGTGGTCGAGTGATCCTCGATCTCTTTCAACGCTTTGGGGATCAGTTTCCTGACCATTTCTTCCTTTTCGAAGGCGCTCATCCTTCGGTATTCCTCGTAGGCCGAGTGGCTTCGGCTGAGGAGAGGAACACTCGCCTGAAGTCGCGGAGCCATTTGATCGAATCGCAGCACCAGTTCCACCAGCGTGCATTCTTCCCCGGGATAAGCTTCCAGCCATCCCAGTCGTTTCATGAATTCAAAACGGATCCGGTCCAATAGAAACAGGTACTGGTCCATGACCGTCATCTTTTCCTTGGGATCGAGTTCGGTGAATTCGAATCCGGATCCCAGACTCCTCAGATTCATCACCAAGTCGAAAAGATAAAAAGTGCTCTGGTCTTTGCCGTAAGCGAGCAGGGAGAGGGTTTTGGTGGAGATGTCTGAAAGGCGGGTGTCCGGACCGAAATCCTCCTGGAACCGGCTCTTCCAGTTGCGGTACCCTCGCCGGACGGCCATGTCCAGCTTTGCTTTCTCAAGCTCAATGACTTCTGTCATCTGGCGAATCTCTGACCTTTCTTTTCAAAAAAGAGGAGGAAACCACACTTCACGCATGCTTCGGCTTTGATCTGCCGGTGCCCGCACTCGGGGCACATGGTAAAATCCTGGAGCGAGCGGATCTCGATAGGCGGGTGCGTTCGGCTGCTCTCTTCAGAGACGCCGTCCTCCTGAATGTTCACCTTGCCGCCCGCTTCCAGGACCGCCTCAGCATATTCTCTTGCTTCCCCGAGCGGCAGTCCCGCCTTCAGCGCGCTGGGGGCTTTTGCGATCAGTTCCTGGACGGTGCCCGGGGAGATGCCCAGTTTCTCCATCTTCTCCTCAAAATCCTGTTTCTCCTCCATCCTGCCCAACAGAAGAACGCGATAAGTTTTGGTCACGGTGATCACCCCATACAGGCTTTGACAAAGCCGTAGAACAGAGGCGCAGGAACTTCCATTCGGGATTTCAGCTCCGGATGGGCCTGGGTACCCACAAAGTATTTCAATGAGGGGAGTTCAATGAACTCCACCAGTCTTCCGTCTGGAGAGATGCCTGAAAAAACCAGACCCTTTTCCTTTAGAGCCTGATGGTATTGCGGATTGACTTCGTAACGATGGCGATGCCGTTCCGAAACTTCCAGGGATTGATAAAGCGTATGAACCACGCTCCCCTGTTTTAGAAGAGCCTCGTAGGCGCCGAGCCTCATGGTCCCGCCCTTGTTCACCACGCTTCTCTGCTCGGGCAGGATGTCAATGACCGGGTGCGGGGTGTCCGGAGCGAACTCTGTGGAGTTCGCTCCTTGGAGCCCGCAGGCATTCCGAGCGAATTCGATCACCGCCAGCTGAAGTCCCAGGCACAGGCCCAGAAACGGGAGGTTCCTCTCCCTGGCAGCCCGGATCGCCTCTATTTTCCCCTCCGTACCTCGCGACCCGAAACCTCCGGGCACGACCACGCCGTTCACATCGTTGAGGAAAGAGGCGTCCTTGAGGTCCGTTGTTTCCACCCATTGGAGGTTGATGCGGACCCCGAGGTGCGCAGCACAATGGTTGAAGGATTCGATGATCGACGCATAGGAGTCTTCCAGCTTCGTGTACTTGCCGCACATGGCCACAGTGATCTCCTTCGCAGGACGTCGCAAGTTGTCGATCCATTTCCTCCACCGCGTCATGTCCGGAGGGCTGTAGATGTTGAGCTTTTTGTGCAGAATCGCCGGCAGACCTTCCTGCTCAAAGATCAGGGGAATCTCATAGATGTCTTCCACGTCGAGCCCCGTGATCACGGCCTCCGGATCCACGTCGCAGAAATTGGAGATCTTGGATTTGATTTCCTTGGTGAGGAACTGGGAACACCGGCCGATGATGACGTCCGGGAAAATGCCTCGCTGCTTGAGAAGGTTCACGCTCTGCTGCGTGGGCTTGGATTTCTGCTCATTCACCCCATAGGGAATCGGAACATAGGTGAGGTGCACGTAGGCAATGTTTCCCCTGCCCACGTCCTCCTTCATCTGTCGAACAGACTCCAAGAACAGCTCGTTTTCAATGTCCCCCACGGTTCCGCCGATCTCCACAATGACCATATCGGCCGATTCTTCCTGGGCCACTTCGAAGATGTGGTTCTTGATCACGTCCGTCACATGGGGAATGTACTGAACCGTCTTGCCGAGGTAGTCGCCCCTCCTCTCTTTCTTGCGGATCATGTCAAAGACTTTGCCCATCGTCAGGTTCCACTTGGACTTGCAGTTCACGCCCAGGAAACGTTCGTAGTGGCCGAAGTCCATGTCCACTTCACCGCCGTCGTCCAGCACAAAGACTTCTCCGTGCTCGATGGGATTCATGGTGCCGGGGTCTACGTTCAGATACCCGTCACATTTGATGGGAATGATTCTGAGTCTGGAGGAGAGAAGATGCCCGATGGAAGCGGCGGCGATTCCCTTTCCCAGTCCGGACAGCACACCGCCGGAAACAATGATATACTTTACAGGCATAAATCGATGGCTCCCCGAAATACAGACGAATCCGAAAAAATTACCGTTCACCGTCGTTCGTCCTTCAATACCTCAGGACGAACGTTCCTGCCGATCATGGCGGGGTATGGAACCATACCTCAGCGCGAACGCCTTAGTACAACCGCAACTACCTGGTTCTCCTTCATGGTGAGGTATCGAACCATGAACGGAGTCGAGGTTTCTTACATTCGACCGGCTCCCCAAAAAAAGGATCCAGAGAAAGTTCCGCTTTCAAGCCGGACGGCTATCCGCGGAGTCCCTCTGGATCTGTTTCAGCATAAGTTTTCCTTACCAGGCCCCTCCTATTAAACGACTACCAGATAAGAGGCATTTGCTTTTCTCAGACCGCAATATATAGTTTTTTGCTCTCCCAGTCAAGCGCATAAACAAAAAGGACCGTGAATCTTTTTTGCCCTTGAAATGGAAAGCATCGTTGACCCGGCCGCAAAAACCACTAATAATGCGATGCCATGAACACTCTGATTGCCATCGTGGGTCGGCCCAATGTGGGCAAATCCACCTTGTTCAACCGCCTCACAAGGTCCAGGGCCGCCCTCGTGGACGACCAGCCGGGCATCACTCGGGACCGTCTCTACGCTTCGGTGGAGTGGGAAGGCAAAGGCTTTATGCTTGTGGACACCGGAGGCTTTGATGATTCAGAAGAGGAGCCTTTGCTTCAAGGAGTGAGAGACCAGGTGGTGAAAGCCATCGAGGAGGCGGACAGGATCCTCTTCATGGTGGACGGCCGGGCCGGGCTGATGCCGCTTGATGAAAAGATTGCCGACGTGCTCCGGCGGAGCCGCAAAGAAGTTTTCCTCTGCGTCAACAAGGCAGACGGACCCGAGCATCAGCATCTCACCGCCGACTTTTACAGTCTTGGGTTTGACAGAGTGTATCCCGTCTCCGCAGCCCACGGTTACGGACTTGCCGATTTGCTGGACGCAATGACGGAGGACCTTGGAGAGCCCCCAAAGGAGGAAGCGCCCGACGATCTCACGAAAGTCGCAATCGTGGGAAGACCGAACGTCGGCAAATCCTCCCTCATCAATCGGATCGTGGGCGCTGAACGGCTTCTGGTCAGCGAACTCCCCGGTACAACCCGCGACTCTGTAGACATCCATTTTGCTCTCAAGGGGACAAACTACGTCTTCATCGACACCGCGGGCATCCGAAGGAAAGGAAGGGTAAAGGAAAAGATAGAAAAATTCTCCGTGATCAAAGCTCTTCAGAGCCTGGATCGCTGTCATGTGGCAGTCGTGCTCATCGACGCCTCAGAGGGAGTGACAGACCAGGACGCTCACATTTGCGGCTATGCTTTCGAGCGCGGCCGTGGGGTGATTCTGGCCGTCAATAAATGGGATCTGGTCAAGAAAGCTCCTGAAAAGAAAAAACACCTGGTCGACACCCTGGATCGTCAGATGTCCTTCTTGTCTTTTGCTCCGCGGATCCATGTCTCCGCCCTTACAGGTGAGAAGGTGAAGTCCCTCTTTGAAAAGATCAATCTCATTCACGAGCAGCTTTTCCGCAGAATCGACACGCCTATCGTCAACAAGGCCCTGACGGGGATGGTGCAGAAAAACCCTCCACCCAAAATGGGGCGAGGCCGTCTCAAGTTTTTTTATACCACCCAAACGGGTGTCATGCCGCCCAGCTTTGCCCTGTTCGTGAATAGGCCGGACCTCGTTCATTTCACCTATGAACGTTATCTGTTGAATCAGTTCAGAGAAAAGCTTGGATTAACGGCAGTGCCTATAAGACTAAGGTTTAAGAAGAAATAGGCGGCAGGTTGCCAGTGTAGCGTCTCAACTATCGCTTGTCATCTCGACCCCTTCGAGTGCCTCAGGGTAAACTCCGGGAGAGATCTTGATAACCCGTGAACAACGCAAGATTTCTCGCATTCGCTCGAAATGACACCCCTGCAAAGGGATCACTGAGACATCACGCTAGTTGCAGGTGGCAGGGGGCAGGTCGCAGATTGCAGGTTGCCAGTTGCAGGTAGCAGGTTGGAAGAGCCTTTGGAAACAAAGGAACTGCAAGCAAAGACGACAAGCAACTTGCAACGTGCAGCAGGCGACCGCCGACCTGCAACAGGCAACAAGCGACCTGCGGTCTGCTGTATTCCCTAAGCCTATAAAAAAGCAATAAACAGGAGGAATCACCCTATGATGATTCGAATAAGAATTGGAAAACTTCTCATGGACGCGGAACTGAACGAGACTCCCACAGCCAAAAAAATAGCCGATGCGCTTCCCATTAAGACGGGCTTCAACACCTGGGGCGATGAGATCTACTTCGCCATTCCCGTCACAGCAAAGCTCGACGAATCGGCAAAGGAAGTCGTTGAACTGGGGGACCTGGGCTACTGGCCCACAGGCAAGGCGTTCTGCATCTTTTTCGGCCAGACGCCGGTGAGCAAGCCGGGAAAGATCATGCCGGCAAGTGCCGTGAACGTCATCGGTAAAGTTCTCGGTGATGCTACTCAGTTCAAGAAAGCGATGAACGAGTCCCAGGTGACTTTGGAAGCCGTTTGACCCTGACAAAAAAGAACCCCCTGCTCCCGGTTTGAGAGGCGCAAGGGGGATCGAGTCGTCGTCAGGAAGTTAGCGTCTCTTCTTCATCTGGGTGTCGCAGCAGAGGATGTCGCACTTCTGCACGCAACCGCAGGTCTCATCGACGGACACAACCAGTCCGCACACGGAGCACTTGTATTGATCCCCTGCTTTGACTTTCGCTCTCGATGCGGTACCGCATCCTGCTCTCTTTGCCACTGCCTTCTTCGCCGGTGCCTTCTTTACTGCTTTTCTCATTGCCATTCCTCTTTCCTCCTTTTTGGTTTATGACCGCGACCCTTAACGGGTCACCCTCAAGCCAACCTGATTCAACTCCTTGATAGCGTTATCGTAATCATGCAACCCCTGCGAATCAAGACATTTTTGATTCCAAACCTCATGAGCGCATGAGTCGTTCTGCGAGGTAGGTATACCGTTTCGCGATGGTGTCGTTCTTCACGCCTGTGGCCAGAGCCTTCTTGCTCCCCACGATGACGAGCAACTTCTTGGCCCGGGTGACAGCCGTATAAATCAGGTTTCTCTGGAGAAGAAGATAATGCTGGGGCAGGAGTGGGAGAATGACAGCCGGATATTCACTGCCCTGGCTCTTGTGCACGGATATGGCGTAGGCATGGACGATCTCGTCGAGATCTGAAGCATCATAGGGAACAGGCATGCCATCATAGGTCACCGTCACTTCCCGCATCTCCTCGTCCATAGCCGTGATTCTGCCGATGTCGCCGTTGAACACTTGCCTCTCGTAGTTGTTCCGAATCTGCATCACCTTGTCCTTGAGGCGATAGGTTCTGCCTCCCCGGAGGATCGCCGTGCCCGAGGGATTCAGGGCTTCCTGGAGTTTCACATTCAGGTTCTCCGTCCCCACGGTCCCTTTGTGCATCGGCGCCAGGACCTGGATTCCTTCCAGAGGATCGAGCCTGAAACGTTTTGGAATCCGCTCGCACACCAGTTCCATGATGATCCGAAGCACTTCCTCCTGATCTTCCTGCTCGATGAAATAGAAATCTCCCAAGCCTTCTCTCTCCTGTGTGAGTTCAGGAACAGACCCGCTGTTGATCCGGTGGGCGTTGCGGATGATTCCGCTGTTTGCAGCCTGTCGGAAGATCTCTTTGAGCTCCACCACGGGCACCTTTCTGGAACGGATCACATCTTTCAGCACATTTCCCGCTCCCACCGAGGGAAGTTGATTCACATCCCCCACGAGGATCAGGGTGGCGCCGGAGGGCACCGCCTTCAGGAGATGAAACATGAGGCTGGTGTCGATCATGGAGGTTTCGTCAAGGATCAGCACGTCGACTTCGAGAGGATGATCCTGGTGCCGCTGGAATCCTCCCTTTTGGAGATTGTATTCGAGCATGCGGTGAATGGTTCGCGCAGGGTATCCGGTCGCCTCGCTCATCCGTTTCGAAGCCCTGCCGGTCGGGGCGGCGAGTAGGATCCTTGCACCCAGTTCCCGGTAAACCCTGATGACCGCATTGATGATGGTCGTTTTTCCGGTGCCTGGGCCTCCAGTGATCACCATCACCTTTTCCGACACCGCCGATTGAATCGCCTCGATCTGTTTCGCGGCAAACTCGATCCTGATCTTTTCCTGGACCCACTTGAGCGCTTTGTCCAACTGGATGGTGCGCATCTTTTTCGGAGAAGCGATCAGCCGAACGAAATGCTCCGCTATTCCCGTTTCTGCAACGTGGAAGTTCTTGAGGTAGACCGCCTTGTGGTTGGCTTGGAAGGCTTCAAGGTCCTGGTTCAGATCCTCGATGACAATTCTGTTTTCCAGGGCGATCGTGCCGATGGCTTTGCTGAGGACCTCCCGGTCGACCTCGAGGATCTCTCTGCATTTGTCTACCAGGGGCTCATAGGGGAAATACACATGCCCTTCTTCAGAGAGCTGATGAAGCACATAGAGAATTCCTGCCTCTACCCTGGCAGGCGCATTCTTTTCAAAGCCCATGCTTGCGGCGATTTTGTCCGCGGTTCGAAACCCGATCCCGAAAATGTCGGAGGCCAGGCGATACGGGTTCTTGGAGACGATTTTGATGGAGTCCCAGCCGTATTTCTTGAAGATCTTGGTGGCGTAGGCCGGGCTGACCCCATGGCCCTGGAGGAAGATCATGACGCTGCGGATCGACTGTTGCTCCTTCCAGGCCGTGTCGATCATCTCGATCCGTTTGTGCCCGATCCCCTCCACCCGGTGAAGGTCGGCGATGGTCTTGTCAATGACCTCCAGGGTCTTTTCACCGAAGGTTCTCACGATCCTTGCGGCCATCACCGGACCGATGCCTTTGATGAGACCCGAGCCCAGGTATTTCCGGATACCCGTCACCGTGGCAGGGACAACGGCTTGGTGGCTCATGACTTTGAATTGCCGGCCGAAGCGAGGGTGGTTGATCCAGAGGCCTTTCATTCTCAGGACTTCGCCCGGTGTGGGAGAGATGAGTGGACCCACAATCGTGACAGGATCTGCATAGCCAGAAACCCTGACCTTGGCCACGGTGTACCCGTTCTCCTCGTTGACATAGGTGAGGCTTTCGATCTGGCCGTCGAGTTCAGTTTGTTCTTCAGGATCGCTCATGGGCTGGATTCTGTTCCTAGTGCGAACGCCTTGAAATGAACTTTCATTTTGCTGAGTCTCTTAAAACCCCCCTTGCCCCCCTTTATCCCCTCCCACCAGCGGGAAGAATAGTTGTCGGACAAGATCCGCAGGGGAATTTAGAGGCTACTCATGCAAAAGGCCTAGAAGCCTAGCGGCGTTTTCGCCTTTCAACAAGCTCAGAGCTTCAGAGTTCAGCCCCGCTTCGGCCATCTCCCGAACGTATTGGTCCGGCTTGAGAAGGGGATAGTCGGAGCCGAAAAGGATCTTTTTAAAACCCAGAAGCTCGCCGGCGAACCGGTACACTTCTGGCGTGTAGAGGTAAGGAGAGGCGGCCGTGTCAAACCAGACATTCTTGAGGACGTCTCTGACCTCCTTCTTCATGAGGCTGTAAAAGAAAAGCCCACCTCCCCAATGGGCAAGGACGACCTTGTTCGTCGGATAGTGCTTGAGAAGATCGTAAATCTCGCCCGGCTGGACAGGGGTTTTCCCCGGATAAACATGGCCCACCGGCTCATTCGTGTGGAAGAGGACGGGCACGTTGCGGTCAGCGCAGATCTCCATCACGTCGTGCAAGCTGCGGATGATCTCTTTTGAAAAACCGGAGTGGTAGACCGCCAGCTCCCCGACCCCTGCAAGACCTGCGTCGAGGCATCGTTTCACTTCTTCCGGGCCATGAGGGGAGAGGGGCGAAAAACAGCAAAAGCCGATGAGCTTGTCAGGATGTTTTTGGACCGATTCGACGATGTAATCGTTGTGTCTGCGGAAGTGCTCTTCCCTCTCCCAGGGGAATCCGAAAACCACCGACCTTTGAATCGCGTGCTCCTCCATGCTTTGAAGAAGCTCTTCCCGGCTTGCGATCCTCGAGGTCGCTGATTGGTAAAGAGCTTCGAAGGCCGGTTCCTGGGAAAAGAAGGCATCCCTCTTTTTCCTGAAATAGGAAGGGAAAATGTGGGTGTGGAAATCAATGACCATCAGAGAAGGCTTTGCACGGTCTTCTCGACAACCCCCGGCCTGAAGCCGACCACTCGGTCTCTGACTTTGCCCTCGCGATCAATCACGAACAGCGTGGGAATAGAGAAGCCGCTCGTCCGGCCGAAGTAGTCCTCGTACACCTTGTTGTTGGCTCTCAGGATCGGATAATTGATTCGCATCTTTTCCTTGAAAGCAACCAGCTCCCCTTTGCTCACTTTATCGTCGTCCACGGATATTCCGACAACCACCAAGCCCTTGGCTTTGTACTTTTCCTGGAGATCAACGAGCTCCGGGATGGACATGAGGCACGGTCCGCACCATGTAGCCCAAAAATCCACAATCACGACCTTCCCATTGATATCGTCCAGAGAAAAGGGCTTTCCGGAAATGTCTTCCAGCTTGAAGTTCGGGGCCGGGCCTGCAAGCACCTTCCCCTCATCGAAGGCGGCGCAAGCGCAGATGAGCACAAGGCAGAGAAAGCCCACGATGAAGTTTCGCATCCTTTTGTTTTTCACCATGTGGAACTCCTTAAGAGATTTTTGTGGCAAAGGCCGATAAATACCTTAAAATGGAAATGCTTATCTATAAGTACAAGAAGAGGATAAGCGATCGTGAAGATAAGTGAGCTTATTTTACCTTTAATCATAGCCTATGGCAAGCGGTTTTGAGGTGACGAAATGAGAAGGCGAATGGTAGTCGTTATGTGTCTTGCCTTGCTTGTGGTCACATTAAGCTGGGTTGGCGATGCCGTTGCCCAAACTGCAAGTGAGAAGGATATTCGCGATAATACTGGCGCCGGTATGTGGTATCCCGCCAATCCCACTGATCTCCGGCAAACCATTGATCTCTACCTTTCGAGAGCCAACCCAGCTCGACCTGAAGGAAGGATTGTTAGCGGTATTGTACCTCATGCAGGGTATATATATTCCGGGCAGGTCGCCGCCTACACTTACAAACTAATCCAAAATGCGCCATTCAAAAGGGTTGTTCTAATAGGTTTCAGTCACCGTGTTCCATTCCGAGGATTTTCAGTGAGCCAGTACTCTGGATACAAAACCCCATTAGGGGTTGCACTGATTGATCAGGGTTTTTCAAAAACTTTACTGTCCGTAAGCCCTCAAAAGAAGTGGATTCCTCAGGCCGAAGCGCAGGAACATTCCCTCGAAAACCAGATCCCATTCTTACAGGCAGTACTCAAAGACTTCAAAATGGTTCTGGTTTTCATGGGTGAGCAGGATTTTCAAACTTGCTCCCTTCTGGCCAGGGAATTGGCCCGATTGCTTGCCAACACGTCGGACACCGTGATCCTTGCGAGCACCGACCTGTCCCACTTTCACACGGATCAGCAGGCCAGAACTCTGGATGAGGACTTTATCAGGCATGTGCGGGAGTTCGCCCCTGAGGCCCTTGCAAAGGCTGTTGTCTCAGGCGCCTGTGAAGCCTGCGGCGCAGGACCGACCATCGCCGCGATGCTGGCGGCCAGGGAACTTGGAGCGAACCGCTCCGTCATCCTCAACTATGCCAACTCCGGCGATGTCACAGGCGAGCGCCGCCAGGTGGTGGGCTACTTGTCCGCTGCGCTCATCAAAACCCCTTGATCGGAGGACTCCATGGCCGACGCCATCCTTGAAAAAATGAAAACTCTCTACCCCGACAAATTCGCTTCGGAAGAAGACATCTTCAGCAGCATTCACCGAGGGGACAAGATCTTCATTGGAACAGCCTGCGGTGAGCCCCAATACCTCGTGAAGGCCCTGATCAACTATGTGACTTCGCATCCCAAGGCCTTCTTCGACGCAGAGGTCCTCCAGGTTTGGACCCTCGGCGTTGCCCCTTACACGGATGAAAAATTCAAACACAATTTCCGGCACAATTCCTTTTTTATCGGAAAGAACACCAGGACGGCGGTGAATGAGGGAATGGCCGACTACACCCCCATTTCGCTCTCCCAGGTTCCGCGCTTGCTGCGGAGGAAGTTCGTTCCCGTGGATGTGGTCTTGATCCAGACCTCTCCGCCCGACAAGAACGGATACATGAGCCTAGGGGTCAGCGTGGACATCACCAAAGCCGCAGTGGAAAATGCCTCCAAAATCATTGTCCAGGTGAACACGGCTATGCCTCGTGTTCACGGCGAAACCTTTGTGAACATCAAGGATGTGGATTTCATCCTGCCCCATGAGGAGCCTCTCCTGGAATTTGCAGAGGTCGTTTCCGACGAGATTGCCGAGAAAATCGGGAACCACGTGGCAAAAATCGTCGAAGACGGGGATACCATCCAGGTCGGCTATGGCAGCGTGCCCAATGCGATTCTTTACGCCCTCCGGAGCAAAAAACACCTGGGCGTTCACACCGAGCTTATGTCGGATGGGATTGTCCAACTCATGAAGGAAGGCGTTGTGGACAATTCCCTGAAGCCCATCAATCGCGGCAAGGCCGTGGCCTCGTTCTGCATGGGGAAAAAGGAAACCTATGAGTACATCCATGACAACCCGAGCATCGAGTTCAGACCCATCGATTACACGAATGACCCTCAGGTGATCGCGGCTCACAGGCAGATCACGGCCATCAACAGTTGCATCCAGATCGACCTCACCGGTCAGGCCACGGCCGAATCCATCGGCAGGAGGTTTTTCAGCGGCATCGGCGGCCAGGCCGACTTCATGCGAGGCGCGGTCCTCTCCCCGGCCGGGAAAACGATCCTGGTCATTCAGTCCACAGCCAGCAAGGGCACCGTTTCCCGCATCATCCCCTTTGTTCCGGAAGGCGCGGGAGTCACTCTGGGCCGGAGCGACATTCACTACGTCGTCTCGGAGTACGGGATCGCGTACCTTCACGGAAAAAACATCCGGGAAAGAGCCATGGAACTCATTGCCATCGCCCACCCCAAGTTCAGGGCCTGGCTCATTGACGAGGCCAAGCGGCTGAACCTGATCTACAAGGACCAGAAGTTCGTTCCAGGCAAGAAAGGCGAGTATCCTGCGGAGCTGGAAATTTACAGAACCACGAAAACCGGGTTTGAGATTTTCATGCGACCCGTCAGGATCAGCGATGAGCCCCTCCTGAAGGATTTCTTCTATTCTCTCTCCGACAAGAGCCTTTACCGCAGGTTCATGTCCCCTCGCAAAGACGTCCCACACCAGCAACTGCAGGAGTTTGTCGTCATCGATTACTCGAAAGAGATGGCCATCGTGGCCTCCGTGAAAATGGGAGACAGGGAGGAAGTCGTGGGTTTGGGCCAGTACAGTATTTCCGAGACGTCTCACACGGCCGAAGTCGCCTTCGTGGTCAGCGACGATCACCAGGGAAAGGGAATCGGAACGGAAATGCTTTCCTACCTGACCTACCTCGCCAGAAGGAACGGCCTTCTGGGCTTCACCGCGGAAACGCTCATGGAGAATCGCTCCATGCTCCGGGTCTTCGACAAGATGGGCTATGACATGCAGAAGGGCGGAGGAGGAGGCGTGTACGAGCTGAAAATGATGTTCAAGGACAAAAGCCAATGAACCAGGAAGCAGTAAGAAGTATGCAGTAAAGACCAAATGCAAATACTACGACTCTGACGTTTGTCTTTGTGTTTGCTGCCTACTGCATACTCCCTACTGCCTACTGACTTCAGAGCATTTGATACGGGTCGATGTCGATGGTGAGGCTGACCCCGCTTCCCCTGAGCATCCTCTTCTGATTCTGCCCCACCTTCTTGAGAAACACGTGCAGCACATTGGGCCCCTTGCTCCTGATGAAGATCTGCCGCCGGTGTTTGCCCTTCAACTTGCTGAGCGGCGCTTCCACAGGGCCGAGCACCTGAAGCTCCTTTCCTCTTTTGGGCCAGTTTCCCACAACCCGGATCATTTCCTCGACCATCTTTCGGGCCATGTCGTCGGTCTTCTGTTTGTGGTTCCCCTGAACCCGGAGGCACGCCAAGTAGGAAAACGGAGGATATCCCAGCTGCTCTCGCAGCTCGATCTCTTTTTGAAAGAAGGTCGGATAATCATGGTCTCTGGCAGCAGTGACCGCGTAATGATCCGGGTAGAAGGTCTGAATCATCACACGACCGGGGTCTCGGCCGCGCCCCGCTCTTCCCGCCACCTGAGAGAGGATTTGAAACGTCCTTTCACCGGCTCTGAAGTCAGGGAAGGCCAGCGAAAAATCCGCGCCGATCACTCCCACAAGGGTGACATCCGGAAAATCATACCCCTTGGTGACCATCTGGGTCCCCACCAGCACATCGATTTCGCGGCGACTGAATTGTCTCAAGAGCTCAAAGATGTGCCCCTTTCTCCGGATGCTGTCCCTGTCCATCCTGGAAGCCCGCAGACGAGGGTACAACTCCTTCAGCTGCGTCTCCAGCCGCTCTGTTCCAAAGCCATAGGATCTGAGGCCCTCCCGGCCGCACGCCGGGCAAATCGTCTGAGGCGGAGTGTGAAAGCCGCAGTAGTGGCACACAAGACGGTTCTCTCTGAGGTGGTAGGTGAGAGACACCTCGCAGTTGGGGCACCGCACCGGTTTGCCGCAGGACCGGCACAGATGCACCCGATGAAAGCCTCTCCTGTTGAGAAAGAGAATGGCCTGCTTGCCTGAGGCCATTGCCCCTTCCAGAGCTTCCCGGAGGACCGGGCTCAGGATCTCCTCGTCTTTGCCTTCTGAAGAAAAGGCCTTCATGTCGATCACCTGCACTTCAGGCAAGGGCCTTTGTTCGACCCGTTCGGGCATGTTGAGCAGGGTGTACCGCTCTCTGCAGGCATTGTAATAGGACTGGACCGAGGGAGTGCCTGAGCCAAGAAGGACGGAGGCATTGGCCAACTTGCCTCGCACCACGGCGGCATCCCTTGCCTGATACCTGGCGCCTTCTTCCTGCTTGTAGGCAGGGTCATGTTCCTCATCGACGATCACGAGCCCGAGTTTGGGAAACGGAGCGAAGAGGGCGGAACGAGCCCCGATGACGAGGGGCACCTCCCCTCTGGCCATTTTCATCCATTGATCGTATCGCTCGCCTTCGCTCAGACCACTGTGGTAGACGGCCAATCGATCCCCGAGGCGTGACCGGAGAAGGCCCTCCATGTAAATGGCCAGCGCGATTTCAGGTACCAGCAAAATGGCCTGCAGGCCGAGATCCATGACATGCCGAACGGCCTGGTAGTAGACTTCCGTCTTTCCGCTCCCTGTAACCCCGTGAAGGAGAAAGGTGGAGAAGGTTCCTCGGGCCAATTGCTTTCTGATCACCTCCAGGGCTTCCCTTTGTTGCGGATAGAGATCTTTGGGCGGGGGGTTGGGAAGGAAAACGTTTCCTGCAGGATCCCTCAAGACGCTTGCCTGATACGTTTCGAGGATGCCCTTTTTGAGCCATTTTCGGAGAAGATAGGCGCCGTTGGTGAAGCGGGAACCCAACTCCTCTGAAAGGACTCCCTGAGAAGAAAACACCGTTTCCAGAAAGGCCTTTTCGTTTTTCGCCTTCAAAGACTCAGGGTCTTGCCCTGCAAGGTCTTGGAGCGCAACACCCTCTCTGGGTTTTACAAAACGCTTGATCAGCGGGCCTCCCCGTCTTTTGGTCATTCTTTGTTCCAGGGCCAGCCACCCCCTTTTCTCGAGCGCGTAAAGACGATCCAGGGGGGACGGGGCTCTTTGGCCGGGATGATCCCGCACCCAGCTCAGAAGCTTTCTTTCCTCCGAGCGGCCCGGCAGCAATCTGAGGGCATCTTCTCCTTTTGCAGTGAGCCTGGCTGCCCTGTAGGATCGGATGTTGAGACCGCCGGGGAGCGCGGACTGAATCAGGCGGCCCAGGGGATAGAGGTAGTACTCGGACATCCACCGAAAAAAAGGGACAAGCGATCGGTGAAAGAGCGGTTCTGGATCAAGAACCTGGGCGATCTCCTTCAGGTCCTTGTCTTCCGTGCAAGTCTCGTGCTCCAGGATGTAGCCGGTCACCTTCCTTTTTCCGAAAGGCACTTCCACCCTGCATCCCACCTTGGCCCAGGGCTCAAGGTCCCGGGGGACCAGATAGAGATAGGTCTGCTCAACCGGAAGGGTGACGGCGACACGCACGGAGGTCTGTTTTTCGCTTGTTTCCATTATTTGGCAAAAAGGGAGGGTTTCAGGGGCACGTTCACCTTCACCGAATGGACAGAGGACTTCTCTATCCACTGATCCCCGGAGAAGGTGTGAATCTCAAAAGGAACCCAGCCCTGCTCCACCTTCCTGTAGTCCAGAAAACGCACCCTGATCAGTTCCCCAGCTTCCTGACTAGGGCTTTGGTACACCAGGAGAAGGGGCAAAACCCTCGTCTTCTCGATCAGGAGCTTCGGTCTCTTCGGATCTTTTTCCCCGATGCAATACGCAACGGTTCCCTCCAGTCGCGTGTAAGCCATCTGCTGGGTATCGATGCCCAGTTCACTCAACCGAGGCAAAAGCCTTCGCTGGCTGCTCGCGATGAGGAATTCCCAAAAGACCCGATCCTCCACACCCCGCTGCTCCGCAGAGGAATCGAGCGGAGAGGAACGGAACAGGTTGGGGCTCTTGATCGAGAGGACCTCTTCGTACACCTTCTCAGGACTCTCTCCCTTCTGCATCCGGGTCGTGGATTGCCTGATCACGAGCGTGTCGAATTTTGCAAAATTGGCGGTCATGAACTGGATGATTTGTTCCGCAGGCATCACGTAAGCCTGAGAGGCGTATGGAATCAGCAGGCCTAGCGCAAAAAGGATTCCTGTTGTTTTGAAGACCAATTCCTTCATTCTCATCAGTGACCTTGCAAAATGCCTTGGCTCCCACCCCCACCCTGCCCTCCCCCATCCAGGGGGAGGAAATTCTTTTGACAGGAGTGGACACGGAGAAGAGTGAAGAAATCCAGTGTTTCCCTTGAGCGTCATTCGAGCCCCCGCATTTGTTGAGCCATGGCTTCGTGGACACGCTCCATCAGCTGGTCCATGGTTTTCTTCGAGTAGTCCTTAATAAGGATTGGCTTTCCGATGACCATGGTCGCTCTTCCCTTCTGGACCCTGAGACTCCCCTTGGGCACAATCCGATGCGTTCCCACAATGCTCACCGGCACGATATCGCCTTTGATTTTCAAGGCAAGGTGAAAGCCTCCTGGCTTGAAAGGCTGGAGCTGCCCGTCCGGGCTCCTCGTGCCTTCTGGAAAGATCAGGATGGACGCCCCTTCCTTGAACCGATCCGCCGCTTCATTCATGCTCTTGACCGCTTTGCGGGGATCATCCCTCTCAATGCCGACGTACTTCGCCTTTCGCATGGCAGGCCCCAGGAACGGGACCCTCATCAGCTCCTCTTTCAACACGAACTTGAACTGCACAGGGAGATTGGCCAGCAAAGTGAAGATGTCGAAATAGCTCTGATGGTTCACCATGTAGATCCTGGGAACATCGGCCTCCAGGTTTTCAAGCCCCAGCACCCGCACTTTTATCCCGCAGACCCAGAGGACGGATTTGGACCATGGCACGGCACAGTAGGCGTGCACCCTTCTGCCCTTTGGATCTTTGATGGAGATGGCGATGCCCCAAAGGCAGAAAAGGATCGAGTAGATGAAGAGAAAGGCATTGAGAAAAACGAATCTGACCATGGCAACAACTCCCAAGAACCAGAAAAAATATTTAGATTAAATAAAATATTAATTGTTTACAAATAAAATAATTTATGTATAGTTATAGTAAATAGACAAAGTTCAGGACCCCTTGTTTCTTCCAAAGGAATATTCCCGTATTCCGGAGGAGGCTTTATCCGAATTTTCTTAAGGAGTGTGCAATGCCTGAGTATATCGTTTGCCAGAAAAAACGGAACAATCCGCGCATGGACGTCCGAATCTGCGAGCGCAGGTGCCCCGAAAAAGGGGAGTGCAAAGAGTATCTCGCCCATCACCGTGTCGCCCTCCAGGCCGCCCCACCCTCTGCCCAGGAAGAAGCGCCTGCCCTGGAACTCGAGGCAGCCTGACCGGCTAGTCTGTCCCCTTGCCCAAAGGCTTCTCCGGGAGCTCGATTTTCAGCGCCAGAGCGTTTCCTCCTTCTCGTGAGAGATCCACTTTCCCGCCATGGCGATGAATGACAATCCTTGACAGAGGAAGATCCACGACCGTCCATTCCTTTGTCTCTTCGATGTGCGGAAAGAAAAACTTGTCGAGATCGTCCTCAGACAGGCGATGAACCTTGTGCCGGAGTCGGACCACCGCCCGGTCGTTCGAATGGCTGGAGACAACGATCAATTTCTCCCCTTCAGGCGTCGACACAACAGCGTGTTTGATCAGGTTTTCAAAGGCCTGATGGAGGCGCTGCTCATCGGCCTGGATCAAGGGGAGCGCAGGCATGAGGTCAAGGACGACGTCAACCCGCTTGGTCTTCAAAAGCTCCTCCATCCCGGCAACCTGCTTCGCCAGGAGCCGGTTCAAATCCACATCCGTCAGAACCAGGTCAAAGGGGCTGATGGACGAGAAAAGAACTTTTAGAAAATCCTCAATCCTTGCAACTTCCTTGACGATAATTCCCGCCTGCTTTTTCCTGGGATCTGATTCCGGCAAGGCGTCTCTGAGGCGGCGTGCAAACCCTCCTGCTGCAATGAGCGGGTTCCGGATCTCATGGGCCACGTGAGCGGAGATGCCGCCCAGAATCCGAATCTCTTCCGTGCGAAGAGCCCTTTCCTGCAACTGCTTGAGCGCCGTAATGTCGATCATGATCCCGTCCACCCATTTCACTTTGCCGTCTGATGCCCTGGCAGGGATCGCATGATCCATGAAGGTCAGGGGCTTGCCCTTCTTGTCTCTCACGGTGCGCTCCACACGGCACTCTTCACCGCTGTAGAACGAACCGATACAGATCTCCCGGTCTTTCCTAGCGGGTTCCCCGCAGATTTTTTCCACCCAGAACGTCTTGTCGCTCACCGCCTCTTCGATGGTATACCCTAAGCACTCTGTGAGATAGGAGTTGATGAACTCCGTGGTCCCATCGTCCAGGACCCGGTAAACAATCAAGGGGACGTTTTCCACCAGGGTCCGGTATTTTTCCTCTGACGTCACGAGGTCCGCGGTCCTCTCGCGAACCCTCTTTTCAAGGTTCTTGGCATGCTCTTCAATGGCGATGCGCTTTTCTTTGAGAGCATCCAGCATGAGATTAAGCGCTTCGGTGAGGGACCCGATTTCATCTCGGGGTCCCTGGTCCAGATGAATCTCTCTTTTCTCCTGCGCAATGTCATGGGCCTCGGTGACCAGGGTGCTGATGGGTTTGATGAATGACAGGATGACCAGATAGGTGAGCAAGAAAGAAAGGGCGATTCCGGTTGCCCCCACCAGGATCATCAGGTTTCTCGTGCTTGAAAGCTTGCCCTGGATTTCGGAGCGGTCGAGGTTGATCTCCAGGATGGCGACCGGGACTCCCGAGTAGTCCCTTAGCGGGGCGAACAGGAGGGAACGGTCCGCGTATTCCGAAGGGGCCACGAAGAGGATGGGGCTTTCCGTCACCGGCTTCGTGACAAACTTCTCGATCACAAATCCTTGAAAGCGCCTGCCTGCCCTGGCCATGAGCTTGTAAACACCCTCGTCCTTGATCCCATAAAGAGCAAGATCGATACCCCATCGTTCATGAAGGTCCTCAAGGAAAGCGCTGTCAAAGCTGTGCCCGATCTCCACCGTGCCCACCCCCTGCAGGTTGAAGAAGACCGGGGCCACGGCACGGATGCCGAAACCCGTGGCCCCCAGTTCAAGCCCGGCCACAGGTCGGCCTTTTCGAGCGGCATCCATGATGGTCTTCCTGTACAGGGACATGTCGTCTCCGAAGCGCTCCAGATAATGAAGTCTCAAAAAGGAAAGGGCGCCGGGAAGGTGAAAGTGAAATTGCTCGATGTTGAAATACATCTTCAGCTCGACATAGGTCGGCATGAGCAGGTCGATGAGGCCCTGTCGGTCTCTTTGTGCAAGAAGGGACTGGATCAGAGGGTTCTCAGCGATCATCGTTGCCAGGGACATGGCCTGGGTCCCTTTTTGATCGAGTTCTTCCAGGAAGCGATGATGGTAGCGGAGAAGACTTTTTTTCTCTTCTTCAATGATGAGTTTTTGCTGGGAGGTCAACCCGAGGTACGTCAGGGAAGTCGTGCCCACGAAGGCAAAGAAGAGGAAAGGGATGAGGAGTTTCCATTTCAGACTCAGGCTCTTGATCGTTTCAAGGTCGATCCGTCTCATAAATGACGCGCTTCCGTCTCTCTCGCCGGATATCGCTCTTGCACCTTGCACCGTGTACCGTGCACCTTGCCCCCTTCTTAAAGCAGCGGCATTTTTCTCATATCGTCCAGGATGCGCCGCTGCCTTTCTTTCACGTACTCGGTCGGATGCTCCGGCGACCAGTGGTGAGGCGAGGGAAGTATGGCTGCCAGAAGAGCTGCCTGCTCTGCCGTGAGGGTGGAGACATTCGTCCGAAAATACTTCTTTGAGGCCATCCCAGCGCCGACCGCGTCTTCTCCCCAGTCCACCGTGTTGAGGTAGACTTCAAGAATCCTTTTCTTGCTCCAGAACACCTCGATCAGCGCCGTGTAGTAGGCCTCCAGAGCTTTTCTTGCCAGGCTTCGTCCGGGCCAGAGAAAGACCGTCCTCGCCACCTGCATCGTGATGGTGCTTGCCCCTCGCACACGGCCTCCTGCGAGGGCGTCCTGAACAGCCTGATTCATCTCTACGAAATCAAAGCCGTTGTGAGTGGTAAATCGCTGATCCTCACCGGCCAGCACCGATCTTCTCAAGTGGGGAGACATCTTGCGCAGAGGCCGCCATTCCGGGTCAAGCCACTGAGGAGCCTCTCGCCCGGCCATCTTGTCCGCGATCCAAATGGAGATCATGGCGCCGGTGAAGGGCGGATTGACGAACCTCAGGACGGCAACCTGCACAACCGAAACCACAAGAAACAGAACCAGGAAGAGGAGGCCTGCTTTGATGACCCTCTTGGCGAGGCCCGGTTTTTTTCGTTTGATGCGGATCACCTGCCGCCGCCCCTCTCAATCGCCTTCCCCGGACAAGTCCGCCTTGGGCGGGAGATGCCCCGTGCGCACGTCCTCCGTAGCAGGGCTACTCCTTATCCTCCCCTCCATGGCCTTTCTTCGTCTCTTCGATAAAGTGACGATTTTTCTCTCTCAGGAGGTCCTCCGCATTCCATCCCCACTTCCTGGAAAGAGCCACCAGGCCGAACAAGGCCTCCCCGACGCTTGTTGCGATCCGCTCCCGATCCCCCTCTAGAACCGCTCCCCTCAAGGCGCTCCATGTGTCCTGGAGGTTCCACCACCTCTCCTTATCATCCGGAGCGAGCAACCGGTGCTTTGCATCCCGTTCGATCAACCGGTGGGCTCTCAGCAGGGCAGGCAGGTTTTGCGGAACCTTCTCCAGAGGCCATCGCTCGTCCTCCGAAAGACCCAACTCCTCCTTCTTGATCTTTTCCCAGTTCGCAGCCACTTCCTCCGCGCTGTTGACTTCCACAGGGCCGAACACATGAGGATGGCGGCGGACCATCTTTTTGTGGATCGTCTCCAGGACCTCGTACAGATCGAAGTCTCCACTGCCCTTATGAATACTGGCCAGGAACAGAACCTGGAACAGAAGATCCCCCAGTTCATGGCAGACTTCTTGAGGCGATTTCCGCTCCACGGCGTCCGCCACCTCGTAGGCTTCTTCCAGCACGTAAGTCTTGATGCTCTCCGCGGTTTGCTTGGCGTCCCACGGGCAGCCCCCCGGCCCCCGCAGCCTCTCGACAAGCGACCACAGAGCCGTGAAGACCTCTGCCGGATCAGTTCGATTCATCTTTTTTTGGGGCATCCTTAGGTTTCTCCGGTTTGGCCTGGACCGCACCCTCTTTGATGCCTATGAGTCGCTTTCTCCACTTCTCATAGTGGTCCGGAGCAATCAGGCGGGTCATGGTCTGGTAGGAGCTGATGATCCAGGGCGCTGTTTTAGACTGAGCGATGAGCGGGGTCTGGGTAGGGAGGAAAAAGGTGAGGATCACGATCACCAGATAGGTGATGATCACGCCTTTGACCACGGCAAACCCTGCCCCCAGGGTTCGATCCAACCAACCGAGAAAAGCTTTTTGGAAAAGGAGGCTGAGGCCGTAGCCGGCCAAGTTGCAAAGCATGAGGATGGCGCCGAAGAGAAGCGCAAAGCTCACGATGGGAAGAAAGCCCGAAACCGGCAGGTAGGCTTTCAACACCTCTGTCATGCGGGGCTGGAAATGATTGGCCAAAAGAATTCCGAGGATGACACCCGCCAGGGAGGCCCCTTCCCTCAGGAAGCCTCGGAGGATCCCCTTGAGGATGAAAAAAATCATCGTGCAGATGATGATCATGTCGAGCAGGTTCATAGGGCTATGTTTATCAGAGCCGTCCCCAAAAGGTCAAGGCGATTCACGGGTTGACGAAAAGCGTACAGAAGCCTATAGTGTCTCCGTTTACAGGTTGCCACCGAAAACTCATGTCTGCGAGGCTCTAATGACGGACTATAGACGTCCCATGGTTCTGGCTTCCTTTGCGGCGGACTCTCTCGCTCTCGGCGTTCACTGGATTTATGACACGGATAAAATCAAGAAGGACTTCGGAAGAGTCGACACGCTGAGAAAACCCCTCCCCGATTCCTACCACCCCACAAGAGAAAGAGGTGAATTCACTCATTACGGGGACCAGACCTTCGTGCTCCTGGAATCGATCGCTGCAAAAAGAGGCTTTGACCTGTCTGACTTTTCGAAGAGATGGCAGGACCTGTTCAAGACCTACCGCGGGTATTTTGATCAGGCGACTCAAATGACGCTTCACAATCTGGCTCAGGGCAAAGCCATCGAGGACGCGGGCTCATCCTCCACAGATCTATCCGGCGCGGCACGGATCGCTCCTCTCGTCCTCCTTTATCACAAGGATCCCGAAACGCTTGTGAAGGCCGCGAGAATGCAAACCCGGATGACCCACAACAACCCCCTGGTCCTGGACAGCGCCGAGTTCTTCGCCAGGGTCTGCTGCAAGGTGCTGGAGGGTGCTTCTCCCGGAAAAGCGATGAACGAAGTCGCTGCTCAACGATTCAAGGGGTTTCCTCTATTCGACTGGGTAAAAGAAGGAATTGAATCTGTGGGAAAAGAAAGTGTTTCAACGATTGCCCGGTTTGGCCAGAGCTGCCACACGGACGAAGCTCTTCCCGGCGTGGTCCATTTGATCGCCAAATATGAAACTGATCTCAAGGCGGCGCTGATTCAGGGCGTCATGGCCGGAGGGGACAGTGCCAGCAGAGGGCTCCTTGTGGGCATGGTTCTCGGGGCTCACCTGGGAGACAAAGGCCTTCCCCAGGAATGGGTTTCAGGGCTCAAAAGAGGGGCCCCCATCTTGAAACTCCTGGAGCAACTCGGCGGATAGAGCGGGGGATCTTCTTCATGTTGAGTGAAAAAGAAAAGTTCGAGCTCATCACCCAGATCAGTCTCGATCTCAATGAGGTCAAAGACATCGATCTCCTTCTGGATCGAATCCTCACCAATGCCCGGAAGTTCTTTAATGCCGATGCCGGCTCCATCTACCTCACAGAAGGGGATGAACTGAAGTTCAGCTACACCCAGAACAACACCCTCCAAAAAAGGCTGAAACGGGGGCGAAAGCTTTTCTTCAACACCTTCACCATTCCCATCAACAACCATTCCATTGCAGGGTTTGTGGCCAAGAATCTCAAGACCATCAACATTCCCGACGTGTATGAGATGTCTTTTGCTGTGCCCTACACCTTTGATTCCTATTTTGACAAGCGGGCCAAGTACAGGACCCGGTCCATGCTCACCGTGCCCATGACCAATCAGAGAAAAGAGCTTTTGGGAGTGATGCAGATCATCAACGCTCTCGATGACGAAGGGAATGTCAATCCTTTTTCTCCCTCCGATGAATCCCTCATCAGCCACTTTGCCACAACCGCGGCCCTTGCCCTTGCCCGGGCCCAGATGACCCGTAACATCATTCTGCGGATGATCAGCATGGCCGAGCTGCGGGACCCCAAGGAGACCGGACCTCACGTCAACAGGGTGGGGGCGTACGCCGTTGAAATCTATGAAACATGGGCCGCAACCAAAGGGTTGCCTGACGAAGAAATCGAACGGAAAAAGGACTCTTTGAGAATGGCCGCCATGCTTCATGACGTGGGCAAGGTGGCGATCAGTGACCTCATCCTCAAGAAGGCGGACCGTCTGTCTCCGGAAGAGTTTGCAATCATGAAAAGCCACACTTACCTCGGCGCCCGGCTCTTCAAGAACATGCAGTCGGATTTCGAGGAAGTGGCTGCCCAGGTGGCTCTGAACCATCACGAGAAATGGGACGGCACCGGCTACCCGGGCCATCTGGATCCCTTCTTGACAGAAGCACCGGCGGGACATGAGGCGCCGCACCATCCCGTTCCTCCCAAGAGGGGAGAAGAGATTCCTCTCTACGGCCGGATCGTCTCTGTTGCGGATGTCTATGACGCCCTGAGCTCCAGAAGGTCATACAAGGATCCCTGGGATGAAGACAGGGTGATGGAGGAGATGCGCCGCCTTTCCGGGAAAAGTTTCGACCCTGAGGTGATCAATGCTTTCTTCGACTGTCTGGACACGCTTAAGGCCATTGCCAAGCGTTACCCGGACGCCAATGGAGAGTGAAGAAGTAAGTAGTAAGCAGTAGGCAGCCGAAGGCCCTGAGCGACGTCGAAGGGTAGGCAGCCGAAGACCAAAGCCTTCTTTCGGAGAAAGAGGACACGGATGAACACCGATGAACACGGACTCAACCGCTGTCGGCTGAAGCCAACAGCTTCAGGGACAAAGCGACAGAGCGGCAAAGGCACAAAGTCAATTCAGGATCCCGTTAGCTCTCTGCTTTGTGCCTCTGTGCCTTTGTGACTTTGTGCCCAAATTCCTCTTGTCTCTCCGCGTGCTCCGCGAGAGTTTTTTAGAACTCCACGATGGGCCGGACTTCCGTGATCTTGAAGCGAACCGCAGCGTGGATCATGTCCGCGGCCTGCTTCCCTGCCGCCTTGGCGATCCCAGCCTTGACCTCTTCAAAGAAGCCTCCGCCGCTCTCCAGCTCCAGCACTTCGAGATAGACCCTTGCGCCTTTCCAGTCCATCACCGTTTTGCCCGGCTCCACCACGATGAAAACCGCCTTGGGGTTTTCCTGAAGATTGCGGAAGGTTCGGTTCCTCCCGATCCCCATGATCACGGTGTTCTCGTCGATCATTTGAGGAGACCCGAACACTGCCGTGTTCACCTCTCCTTTTTGGTTGGCGGTGCTCAGGGCCCCGATTCGCGGTCTTTTGTTGAAGAGCTCCATCACTTCCTGTCTGTTCATATCCATCCTCCTCGGTTGGTTGTTCCACTTCGAGCTTTACCATTTCCTTCCACCCACTGCAACCCATCCCTTGCGACCCCCTGGAAAGATGACTCCTGGCTCCCTCGCCATTCCCAGAGCGTTGCCCCCTTTTTTGGTTTGACTCCGCCTAGGAATGATATATAAATATACCGTTTTGGTAATGAAGTTTGTTAGTCGTTGAGCTTTACCTATCCCTTGCCCGTCTAACCAAGGGTTTTTTGCTCCCACGAAATGGAAAGATTGCAACGACAAGCCGATTGAAAGAAGGAGAGTGACAAGATTATGGACTTTAGCTCATTTGCCGAAGGACCCCTACTGTGGATCGCTTTTCTTGTTTTCATCATCGGAACGCTGATCCGCATGGCCCAGTTCATCTTTGTCGCCAGGACAAAGGATAAGCCCCTCTACAATTATTTCAGCGTGAAATACATTCTCGCCACCTTGGGCCGGTGGCTGCTGCCCCTCAATGTGACGGTGAAAAAAAACCCTGTTTTCATTATCTGTGTCTACCTCTTTCACATCTGCCTCATTGTGGTGCCCATCTGGCTGGCAGGCCACGTCTCGCTGTGGGAGGAGTCACGCTTCGGGTGGTCCTGGTCCTCTATCCCCGACAAATGGGCGGACTGGATGACGCTGCTCCTTCTTGCGATCGCTATTTTTTTCATCCTGAGAAGGGCACTGTTGCCTGATCTCCGCCTCCTCACCACGGCTGGCGATTACCTCCTCATCGTGGTGACGGTTCTCCCCTTTCTGACCGGTTATTTCCTCACTCACGGCACCTTGGACAGCATCAAGTTTCTCGGTGACAACATGAGGCTCTTCCATGTTCTCTCTGCAGAGCTCATGCTCATCCTGATCCCTTTTACAAGACTCTCCCACTCCGTGCTTTTCTTCTTCTCCCGGGCAGCCAGCGGCATCGAATTCGGAAGAAGAGGATACTCAATATAGCCTGGTGGGTTTTGAAAGAGATTTTCCTGGCTAAAGGAGTTGCCCTATGACTGAAGACGTGAACCCGAAAGCGATCATGGATTTCCTCAAACCCCGATTGGGTGCCCGTTTGAAGACGTGGATTGAAACCTGCACCCACTGCAGCATGTGCGCCGACACCTGCCACTTCTATCTGGCGAGCGGGAAAGATCCCAAAATGATCCCCGCCTACAAAGTGAGATTCTTGAGAGACCTGCTCAAGAAAAAAGGCCGGGTGGACAAGGAGTACCTCCAGGAGATCTACAAAACCATTTACTATGAGTGCAACATGTGCAGGCGCTGCACCCTCTACTGTCCCTTCGGCATTGACATCGGCTTTCTCATCTCCACCCTCCGGGGCCTGCTGACCTCCTTGGGAATCGCGCCTGAAGGTCTCAAGAAAGCCGTCGAAAACTACAAGCTCACCGGCAATCAGATGGCCGTGTCCAAGGAAGACTGGGTCGAGACCATCCAGTGGTGCGAGGAGGAGGCCGCGGCGGAAGTCGTGGGCGTCAAGATCCCCATCGACAAGAAGGGCGCCAAAATCATGTACACGGTGAATGCCAGGGAGCCCAAGTTCTACCCTCAGGACATCATGGAGGTGGCCAAAATCTTTACGGTCGCCGGGGAGGACTGGACTGTCCCGAGCGAGAAAGGATGGGACGGTACGAACCTGGCCATGTTCATCAATGATGCGCCTACCGCTCGCATGATCGTTGAAAACACCTTCAAGCGCGCCGAGGAACTGGAGGTGAAACAAGTCGCCATAACCGAGTGAGGACACGCGTATCGTGCGCTTCGGTACGAAGCGCCCACCTGGTTGGGATACGAGCCAAAGCAGGAAGTGATTCACTCGGTGGAACTCTTCCACGATTACCTCAGGGACGGCCGGATCAAGCTCAAAGAGAAGATCAAAGTGCCCACCACGGTCCAGGACCCCTGCAATGTCATCCGGAGCGGAGGACTCGCAGAGAAAAACCGGCATCTGGCTGAAATGGTGTCGGAGGATTTCCGCCCCATGAAGTACCAGGGCAACTACAACTACTGTTGCGGGGGCGGCGGCGGGGCCATGCCCATGGGCGGTGAAATGAAAAAGTACCGCCTGGCTTCGGGAAAGATCAAGGCCGAGCAGATCCGCGAAACAGGCGCCAAGATCGTTCTGGTGCCCTGCCACAACTGCATCGACCAGATCCGGGACCTGGCCAAGGAGCACAAGCTCGACATCAAGGCCGTCCACTTCAAGGAAGTGATCGCCGAGCACATGGAGATCCCGGAACACATGATTCCCAAGGAGGAAGAAGAGGAGGAGTAGGCCGGCGACCGGAGAGCGTTACCCCAGGGGAGAGCGGAATCGAAAAAAAGGATGCGATCAATTCGATGGACCCTTTGATCAAGGCTAAACAAGAACCATCCAATCGCCACCAGAACGAATACCAGACGCTCTTTGAGGAGTCTCCCTGCTACATTACTGTCCAGGATCGGGATCTGAAGCTCCTGCGATACAACCGGGAGTTCGAAAAGATGTTCTCTCCGGAACCGGGAGATTTCTGCTTCAAGGCTTACAAAGGCCGTTCTGAAAAATGCCCTGACTGCCCTGTCCTCAAGACCTTTGAAGACGGACGACCCCATGTGAGCGAAGAACAGGCCGTGACCAAGGACGGCACCGAGACCTACTGGCTGGTGAAGACCTCACCCATCAAGAATTCAAAAGGGGAAGTCACCGCGGTCATGGAAATGAGTTTGGACTTGACCCATCTGAGATTGCTGGAAAAAGAGGCCAGGAAGTCGGAAGAAAAATACCGCATCATCTTCAACACGATTCCCAATCCGGTTTTTGTTTTGAACGCGCAGAACCTCAAGATTCTCGACTGTAATGAAAGCGTCGCCGCTGTCTATGGGTTCTCCAAAGACGAGATTTATATGACCTCCTTCCTTGATCTATTTGAGGGCAATGATCGGAAGAGCTATGAGGTCAGTCTCAAATCCACAAACATCATCGACCGGGCGAGACAGGTGCGCAAGGACGGGAAGGTCATCTATGTGAGCATTCACATTTCTTCCTCTGAATTCAATGGCTGGAAGGTCTTTCTTGTCACCACCAGTGACATCACGGTGCGCTTGATGGCCGAGCAGCAGTTGATCCAGGCCGGCAAAATGACCACTCTTGGGGAAATGGCGACAGGCATCGCCCACGAACTCAATCAGCCTCTTTCCGTCATCAAGACAGCGAGCAGTTTCTTGCGAAGGAAGGCCGGCGGCGGGGAGCAGATCAAGGCAGGCATTCTCGGAACCATGGCCGAAGAGATTGACACCCATGTGGACAGGGCCTCGAAAATCATCGGCCACATGAGAGACTTCGGCCGAAAATCAGACGTGGCAAGAGAAAAGGTTCAGGTCAACGATGTCCTCAGACGGGCGGTTGACTTTTTCAAGCAGCAATTGAAGTTGCGAGAAATCGAGGTGGTGGAGGGTTTTTGTGAGGATCTTCCCCCGATTCTGGCCGATCCTAATCGGCTGGAGCAGGTTTTCGTTAACCTTCTGATCAACGCCCGAGATGCGATCGAGAAGAAATGGGAGCAAGGCGACCACAAAGAAGAAGCAAAACGCATCACCTTGAGAACCAAGGCCGAAGATGCGATGGTCACCATTGAAGTGAGCGATACCGGAACAGGAATTCCTGAAGCCATTCTCCACAGAATATTCGAACCTTTCTTCACGACCAAAAAGGTGGGCAAGGGAACAGGACTCGGTCTTTCCATCAGCTATGGCATTGTGCAGGATTATGACGGCACCATCCATGTGGAAAGCAACGAAGGGGAAGGGGCGACCTTTATCATCAGGTTTCCCCGGATTAACGAGGCTTGATGGAAAAACAAGTGCTCCTTGTTGATGACGAACCGGGCATTCTCAAAGTCCTGGGCATCTCTCTGGCCGACCGAGGCTACCGGGTACTGACCGCTCAAAACGGTGAAGAGGCGCTTCGGGTTTTCCATGAAGCGGATCCCGAGGTCATCCTCACCGACATCAAGATGCCCGGGATGGATGGGATCGAACTGCTCAAGCGCGTTAAGGAAGAAAGCCCCAACACCGAAGTGATCATGATCACGGGCCACGGCGAAATGGAGCTTGCCATACAGAGTCTCAAGTACGATGCGTCTGATTTCATCACAAAGCCCATCCACGATGAAACGCTCGACATTGCCCTCCGAAGGGCCCTGGAGAGGATTTCCTACAAAAAGACGCTCAGGGAGTACACGGAAAACCTGGAGAAGCTGGTTGAGGAGAAGAGCCGGAAGCTTGTGGAAGCGGAAAGGCTTGCGGCTGTGGGCCAGACCGTGGCAGCGCTGGCCCACGCCATCAAGAATATCACGGCCGGCCTGACAGGCGGGATGTACGTCCTTGAAAAAGGCATTGACCTGGAGAACAGAACCTATCTGAGCCAAGGCTGGCAAATGATCAAGGGAAACGTTCAGAAGATCAAAGGCATGGCGGTGGATCTCCTGAACTACGCCAAGGAGAGGGAGCCCGAGTATGAGCTGTGCGATCCTAATGGCCCTGCCAAGGAGGTTTATGATCTGATGCTTCCCCGGGCCACAGAGTTAGGGCTAGCCCTGAAGATTGCTCCAGCTCTGGGTTTGCCACACGTGTGGTTTGACCGCGAAGGGATTCACCGGGTTCTCCTCAATCTGTTGACCAACGCGATTGATGCATGCACAGACATTTCCTGCGCTGCAAGAACATGCGAGGTGTCCCTTCGCACGTCGAAGCCTCAGGGGTGGGCCGTGGAATATCAGGTGATTGACAATGGCTGCGGCATGGATGAAGAGACGAGAAAGAAGGTTTTTCAGATTTTTTTCAGCACAAAGGGCTCGAGGGGCACGGGTCTTGGTTTGATGATCGCCAAGAAGATCGTTGACGAGCACGGAGGGGTCATGGATCTCTCGTCCGAGAAAGGGAGCGGCACGGTCTTCAGGGTGAGGCTTCCCGAAAAGAAGCCATCCGCATGAAAACATCATTTCTTTTGAGAGGGGTTGATCATGATAGAATATAAGAACATCCTTTTCTGCACGGATTTTTCAGAGGACGCCAACATCGCCTTCCTTCACGCCTTCGACCTTGCGAAGAAGCATGGTGCAAAGCTCCACATTTTTCATGTCCCCCACTCTTCCTATTCCTATCTGAGGAATGTGGTTGACGAACATGTTCCTTCAGGGTCTCCCGGCGGTGAGGCCTTCTATGACGAAGACTTGGAGAAGCGGGCCAGGGAGGCGCTCAAGGAGGAGTACGAGAAGAAGCTCGGGGATTTCAAGAACTACTTGTTCGTCGTCAAGAGCGGGTCGCCCGATGTGGAAATCATCCGTTATGCGAAGAAAAACGCCATTGATGTGATCGTCATGGGGGCCCTAGGCAAGGCGGAACAGGATCGCA
Source organism: uncultured Desulfobacteraceae bacterium (assembly GCA_964580575.1). Classification (GTDB taxonomy): domain Bacteria; phylum Desulfobacterota; class DSM-4660; order Desulfatiglandales; family HGW-15; genus CAVPDE01. The sequence continues at coordinate 57,953 of CAZOLJ010000006.1, read as the reverse complement.
TGATTCACGGAAGCACGGTGGCCAATGTATCCAAATACGCCCATTGCCATGTCATCGCAATTCGCAATCCGGCAAAACAATTCACTCTGCCTGGAAGCATGTATTGATAAAATCGCTCACGCGATTTCATGAAACGCGGCTGCGCCGCTTCACAAAGGCACAGGCGTTTATCCAAATTAACAAGCGACGTAGTCGCGCATGATGAAATCATCGAGCGAAGCAACATGATTTCATGGAGGGAAACGCAGATGGCGAAGAAAGTCCTTGTAGTTGACGACGAATTGGACATGAGAACCTTTATCACCACCCTGCTGGAAACCAACGGCTTTAAGCCTCTCACGGCTCAGGACGGTTTCCAGGGGCTGGAGGTGGCCCGCAAGAGCAGGCCGGCTCTCATTATCCTGGACATCATGATGCCCAAAGAGAGCGGGATCAACCTCTATCGCGAGTTAAGGAACGACCCTGAACTGAAGGATATTCCTGTGATCATGTTGTCAGCGCTGTCCAAAAAAACCTTTTTTCATTCCCAGAAAGTGCTGGATGAATACAAGGGAGAGAAAATCCCTGAACCTGCAGCTTACATCGAGAAGCCGCCTGAGCCTGATGAAATCCTGGATGCCGTTCGGAACTGCCTGAAATAAGGCCAACCGGACCTTGAGGGTTCGCACCAGCCGGAGAGTTCAGGACCATGGAAGAAAAAACTCATCCCACCCTCATTGACCTTGGGTACAAGGCGATTGTCGATCTGCTTCCTTGCTATGTCTCCATTCAAGACCGATCTTTCACCATCCTGCAAACCAACCAGACCTTCCGAAATGACTTCGGCGATGCGATCGGCAAGAAGTGCCATGAAGTCTATTTAAGGAGTTCCGCCCGATGCTCTTCCTGCCCTGTCTGGGAGACCTTTCAGGACAAGAAGGCCCACGTCAGCGAAGAGGTCGTGCAACTGGGGGGCAGCGGCCCCGTCCACGTGGTGATTTACTCTTCCCCCATTACGGATGCCCTGGGCAATGTCGTTGCGGTTCTGGAGCTGTCGTCCAACATCAGCAAGGTGAAAGAGACCCAGAAGGGACTCACTCTCCTCGGTCAGTCTGTGGCGATCCTTTCCCATGATATCAAGAACATTTTGGAGGGTCTCCAAGGAGGCGCCTATGTGGTGGATGAAGCGCTGAAGGACCAAGATCAGGAACTGATGAAAAAAGGATGGTCTGTGGTCAAAAAAAACATCCAGGAGATTTCCGGCCTGGTCCAGAATATCCTGTATTCCACCAAGAAAAGGAAGCCTGTCTATGAGGCGATTGCCCTTGATAAAATGCTCATGGAGTCCATCGCATTCTTTTACGAAAAAGCTCAGTCGATCGAGTGCAAACTGAGAGCGAACACGAACCCTCGTCTTCCTGTGGTTCATATGGATCCCGGCGCCATGCGCCGGATGTTGATCAATCTTCTTTCCAATGCCATGGAAGCGTGCCGCAGGGATAAAGGAAAAGACTCTCACGCCATCGCTGTGAAAGCCGATTTCTATGACCGCCGTCATTTCGTCATCGAGGTGGAGGATGACGGGATTGGGATGGACCACGCCACCTCTGAGAAAATCTTCACCCACTTCTTCTCCACAAAGGGAACGGACGGCACCGGCCTCGGACTGATGGTAGTTCATGAAATCGTGAAGGAGCACGACGGCAGAATCGAGGTCCTCAGCAGCCCCGGCAAAGGAAGCACTTTCAGAATCATTTTGCCGTTCACCTCGCAGATCTCCGGATGAGGACGCCCTCGGAGGGCCTCTGTGGTCCTTCGCCAGGCCCCGAGACCATCCGGAGCCTTCCCAACCTCCCGAGCCTGTTCCTTCTTGATTTTAGATCCTCACTGGCCTACCATGATTTTGTAGAGGGGCCTGTACAAAGGGGCTTCTCAGCGCGCTCTCGGAGATGCGTATTCGCTTAACAGGGACCTTTAAGGAGCCACAAAAAGGGTGAGGAAGAAGCTGAAGATTGTCGTGATTGGTAGCGGGCAGAAATGCATGGATTTTCTGGATCGCTTTCAAAAACGCGTTTTCGAGACACTTGATCCCGCCATCGTCGCGATCGTAGACTCGGGAGAAGAGGCATCGGCCGTGACCCATGCAGGGGACCGGAGCGTATCCGTGACGCGGGATCTGCACAAGGTACTCCAGCGAAAGGACATTGACCTGGTGGTCAGCCTGACCGACGATACGGGTGTATCCAAGACGGTGCTTCAAGAAAAAGGGAAACAGGTTATTTTTCTTGACGATGGAGCGGCGGAACTCTTGGGCGAGCTTGTTGCCGGGGACAGAGTCCTGGACAGGACCCGACAGGAGCTTGCGAGAATGACGACTCTGTACGAGGCGGTCATCAATGCTTTTTTTCACGAAGACGTGATGCTCATCGGAAGGGACTACGGCATTCTCGACATCAATGACACATTGCTCAAGAAGATGGGGCTAAACAGGGCTTCCGCCTTGGGCATGCACTGTTACGAGCTTTCCCACGACCGGAATAAACCCTGCGATGGGAAAGAACACCCCTGCCCTCTCATAGAATGCCTCGGCACCGGCAGAGCCTCACAAGCCACTCACGTCCATCGGGACAAAGAAGACAACCCACGCTACTATTCGATTTCCTGTTATCCTATCTTCAGCGACCATGCGGTGCAGGGTGTCATAGAGATTTCAAAGGACATTACCAGGGACATTCTCCTTCAAAAGAAACTCGTGGAGCAGCAGAAACTCGCCTCCGTGGGCCAATTGGCCGCAGGCGTGGCCCATGAGATCAATAACCCTCTGACCACTATTCTCACCACGGCCCTGCTGATTCAGGAGGAAATGGACATTGAAGATCCCAACTATCGCGAGCTTGAGACGATTGCCAATGAGACTCTGCGGTGTCGCAAAATCGTGACCAGCCTCCTCGATTTTGCGCGTCAGAGCAAACCGGCAAAGGCGCGTCATGACATCAACCAGGTTGTTCGTGACTCCATGGCCCTCACCAGAAAGCAAGCCGCTTTCAAGGACGTCGCTTTTGAGGCCGTTCTCTCTGAGCCACTGCCTTTGGTGGACATCGACAAGGATCAGATCCAGCAATGCCTCATCAATCTCGCCATCAACGGCATCGACGCGACCGATCCTGGAGGAAAGATTCGCTTTGCCAGCCGTCTGGTTCCCGAAAAACAGGTGGTAGAAATCACGGTCAGCGACACGGGCGGCGGCATACCGGAGCGGGCTTTGGACAGGATCTTCGATCCCTTCTTCACATCCAAGGAGACCGGGACAGGCCTTGGTCTTGCCATTACGCACGGAATCATTGAGCAACATGACGGTTCCATAGACGTGGAGAGCAAGGTAGGTGAAGGAACGACGTTCAGGATTCATCTCCCCATCCCCAGAGGAGAGCAGAATGCCTGATCAGAGCAGACGAGTCCTTGTGGTGGATGATGAGCTGGGGATTTGCCAGAGCTGTGTCAAGATACTCTCCAAGGAGGGCCTTCAAGTCGATTACGTGCTCAACGGATACGATGCGCTGAAGAGGATGGAACAGAAACCCTTTGAGGTCATCATCACGGATCTGAAAATGAGCAGCATGGGGGGGCTGGAGGTTCTGAGGCGCGTAAAAGAATCCTATCCCGACTCCATGGTGATCGTGATTACCGGCTATGCCACGGTCTCGTCCGCCGTGGAGGTCATGAGAACAGGGGCCTATGACTACCTTCCCAAACCGTTTACGCCCGAGGAATTACGGGCTATTGTTCGACGCGCCCTTTCGGACTGGGAGATCCGCGCACAGAATCGGCAAATGAGTCTGCAGGAGGGGGAATCAAGGACTATCTCCCACCGGCTCATCGGGGAAAGCCCGAAGAATCAGGCGGTCATCAAGATGATCGCCAAAGTGGCTCCCACGGATTCAACCGTTCTCATTTGTGGGGAGAGCGGCACGGGCAAAGAATTGATCGCCCGGGCCATCCATGCGAACAGCCGTCGAAGCGAAAAGGTTTTCTTTGCCGTTGATTGCGGCACCTTGTCCGGGAACCTTCTGGAAAGCGAGCTGTTCGGCTATGCCAAAGGCGCCTTCACGGGGGCTTACAAGAATAAGGAAGGCATCTTTCATTCGGCGGACGGGGGCACCGTCTTTCTGGACGAAATCAGCAACATCAGTCCGGAGGTCCAGGCTATGCTCCTCCGCTTTCTGGAAACCCGGGAATACCTTGCCCTAGGCACCACATCGACCCAAAAAGTGGACGTGCGCCTCATCCTGGCGACCAACAGAGATCTCATGGAGATGGTCAAAGAAGGGTCCTTCCGGCAGGACTTCTACTACCGCATTTTCGTGTATCCTATTTTTACTCCACCCCTCAGGGACCGGAAAAGCGACATTCTCCCGATCTCTTATCACTTTCTGAGGCAGTTCAGCGACCTGACCGGCAAGCACATCAGCGGTCTTACCAAGGAGGCTTCGGTCAGACTGACGACTTACGATTGGCCCGGCAATGTGCGGCAGCTCAAGAATGTCATTGAGCGCGCAGTGATTCTCTGTGAAGGGAAAGAAATCACCCCCAGGGAACTACCTGCCTTGGACGATCTTGGAGGGCTGGTTGTCCAAGTACCGGAAAACAACGAAGCTCTCAAAAGAGTCAAAAAAGAGATAAGAGAAAATGCCGTGAGAGAGGTAGAGAGGAACTTCATTATCCAGGCCCTGATGCAAAACGACTGGAATGTCACCCGGGCTGCAAAAAAAGTGGGACTGCAGCGGCCGAATTTCCAAAATCTGATGAAGAAGCACGGTATTTCCCTTCCAACTCGGCCAGCCTCATCCAGATAGAAGAGCACGAGAGTTTTTCTCAGAGCAGGATCCTTTTGAAGAAATCATACCCTGTATAGCGAACATATACATCATTTTAGAGATTCTCATTTTGGTTTTCCAGTCTTTCCCCTCCACGCTTATGTTCCTACGGAGTCAAGCCAATTTCTTGGAATGTTTATGGAAGAACGCTTCTCCCTGCTCACTCGAAAGATGACAAACCATTCGTACCTTTCGCACTCTACCTTTTCAGCCTGAATATTTATTCTATACACCGACAAGGTTCTCAAAAGGGATTATTAAACAAAGTGGCCTATTATCAATTGGTTATATGCAGCACAAAGACCTGGCACGACATATGCTTCGTGTAAAGGCAGACTGTTTACCATGGGTGAAAGTTTTAAAACTCTGATCATAAAAGGGGAAGAAGACATGGAGACAAAGAAGATTCTGGTCGTGGACGATGAAAAAGGAATCTGTGAGAATGTGCACAAAATCCTGGCAAAAAAGAATTATGAAGTGACTCAGGCCTTGAGCGCCCAGGAGGCCCTTGAGAAGATGGCCAAGGATTCTTATTCCCTGCTGATCTCCGACATTGTGATGCCTGAAAAGAACGGGCTGGAGCTCTTGAAGCTCGTGAAAGAGCAGTGGCCCCTCACCAAAGTGATCATTATGACGGCTTATGCCTCTACCGATACCGCCATGAAAGCTATCCGGCTCGGTGCTCTGGATTACATTCCCAAGCCTTTCACCCCGAAAGAAGTAAGGGATACGGTGGAAAAGGCTCTTTCAGGGGAATTGCGCGAGGCGCCGGTCTCTGAAAAGGAGAGAAAGGCGATCAAAGTCATTGATCTCGACATCCCCTTTGACAGGCAAGAAGTGGCAAAGGTCGCGGGGGAAGGATACGCGGATACGCTGGGCCCCTCGGATATGCCTGTTGTGGAGATGCCATCGATCGAGACCCTGGAGTACTATTGCAAGGTAGGGCAAAAGGTGTGCGACATTTTCAAGAAGCTTGGGAACACCTGCAAAGCAGGTCTCAAGACCGAGGCGTGCCCACAGGCCAAAAAAGGGACGAAGGCGAAAAAAGAAGGGAAGAGTGAAAAGGCTTTAGACCCCAAGAAGCTTGTCGGCATTGATCAGCCTTTCAGCTACGAGGAGATCGCTTCAATCACCGGACCTGAGTACCTCATGAATCTTCAGAGCGACGGCATTGCCTTTGTGCCCTATGAAGAACTCAAGAAGAAGATGACGGCCGTGATGGCTAAAAGGAAACAGGTCATTGACGTGGATATTCCTTTTGCAAGAGACGAAGTGGCGATGCAAGCAGGCGAATCCTATGCAGACACCCTCGGCCCTTCGGACATGCCGTCCCTTAGTGCCCCGTCTCCTGAGACTCTGGAGCACTATTGCAAAGTCGGCGTGAAAATCTGTGACATCTACAAAAAGATCGGGAACACCTGCAAGGCAGGCCTCAAGAGCAACCTGTGCCCCCAAATGAAAGGGAAGAAGACGGCGGGGACAAAAGGAGAAGTTCCGGATGTGAGGAAATGGGTGGGCCCGGACATGCCCTTCAGCCACGAAGAGGTGGTTGCGCTGACCGGACCGGATTTCGTGAAATACCTCGAACATGAGGGGGTCTCTCTCATGCCCTACGAGGAGTTGAAGCAAAGGGTTTCCGGCCTCCTGAAGAAAGAAGCCCCCCGCAAGGCCGTGGTCCATGAATTGCCCAGGAAAGCAAACGAGCAAGACGTTCTGGTGATTGATGACGAAGCGGCGGTGAACAACAATATCCGCAAGATCTTGTCAAAGAAAGGATTCTCCGTCGATCAGGCGATGACCAAAGAAGAAGCACTGCAGAAAATCGAGGAGAAGGCCTACAAACTCATCCTGCTCGATCTCAAAATCCCCGGTGTGCAGGGACTGGAACTCCTTCATGCCATCCGTGAGAAAAGCCCGGAGACGCTCGTCATCATCATCACCGGCTATGCCAGTATCGAAACAGCCAAGGAAAGCGCCCGGCTGGGGGCGGTCGACTATCTACCAAAGCCCTTTACTCCCGATGAGATCAGAAAGGTGACCGAGAACGCCATTCGCTTGGCGGCCTAGATACCTCCACTCCCCCGGCTTCCTGAAGCAGAAGCCGGGGGGGGTTCCATGCCTTTTTTCCCCATAGTGAGAACAAAAAACCATTGACAGATTCCCTCGGTCATGGCTATGTTCATCTCATAGTGTATCTGGTTCCTATACACTTTAAATGTCTTCCTCATTAAGCCTGGCCTTTTGTCACTCATGAGTATTGATCCGGCATCACTCTAGGGTGTCCAGGGTTTTGGTAGGCCTGAAATTCACATGTCGTGATGGCTCAGGTCGGGGAGGCGAATTGTGTTCTTCACACCGGAAAGGCTCGGAACTCTGATTATTGTTTGGAATCCAAGGAGAATAAGGATATGTCCAGCAGCGTGAAAGGATCGGTTCTGGTTGTGGGCGGGGGTATCGCAGGGATGCAGTCCGCCCTTGATTTGGCGGATTCCGGGTATTATGTCTACCTTCTTGAGAAATCCCCTGCCATCGGCGGGGCCATGGCTCAATTGGACAAGACCTTTCCCACCAACGACTGCGCCATGTGAATCATCTCCCCCAAACTGGTCGAGGTCGGCCGGCATCTTAATATCGAGCTCATCACTTACTCTGATCTTGAGTCCGTAGAAGGAAGCCCTGGAGATTTCAAAGTGAAAATAAGAAAACGGGCCCGGAGCATCAACATGGATCTGTGCACAGGCTGCGGCGTGTGCGTTGAAAACTGCCCTGTCGTCAATCAAGCGGTTGGTGTTCCCCGTACGGATCAGACAACCAGGGCGTAGATTGCAGGAGAGGAGGACTGGGGAATGAATGAGGTGCGTCCGGTGCAGACTGCTTCTGCCGATGAATTGGATTACTTTGAACTGGACAATTTGATCGAATCCCAATTTGGCAATGACAAAGAAAATCTGATCATGATGCTTCAGGCCATACAGAGGCGCTACAATTACCTCCCTAGACCAAGCCTCACCTATCTTGCGGAAAAAGTCGGTGTTCCCCTGAGTCAGATCTATGGAATTGCGACGTTCTACGCTACCTTCAGCCTGGAGCCGCGCGGACGCAATCTGATTACGGTTTGCCTGGGGACAGCGTGCCATGTCAGAGGGGCCAAGCGGGTTCATGAGCAGATACAAGAACAGTTGCATATCCATGATGGGCAGACCACGGGAGACGGACGCTTCACCCTTGAATCCGTGCGCTGCATCGGCTGCTGCAGTCTCGGACCTGTAGTCAAAATTAATGAGGCTGTTCACGCCCGGCTGTCCCCTGATGAAGCCACGAAAATCCTGGGCGGATACGAATAGGATCCAACAAGAGGCTGAAACATGAAAATCCACTCGGTGAAAGATCTGGAAAAGATCACTTCAGAGTATAGTCAGAAACTCTACTACCCAGAGACCATGATGCTCAATGTGGGAATGGCGTCCTGCGGGATCGCTGCCGGAGCCAAAGCGACCTTCGAAAAAGCGCTGAAAGAGTATCCTGAAGCTCACTCTTTTCAAGTTCGGCAAACCGGTTGTCTCGGCTTTTGCGAAGAAGAGCCTCTGGTGGAGATAGTGGCAAAGGGGCGACCGAGGGTCGTGTACAAACGGGTGACCGAGGATAGGGTCTTGGATGTTGTTCAAGACTACACGGAAGAGAAGTTCAGCAAGAAGTTGATCCTTGGCCAGATGCGAGACCCCCGATCCGTCCTTGAGGAAGACATCCGGAACCCCCTCGAAAAGGTGAAACCCCTCAAAGCGATCCCCTTCTTGGAAGAAATCCCGTTTTATTCTCGGCAAGTCAAGGTCGCCTTGCGCAATTGCGGCTACATCGATCCTCAGAGCGTCCAGGAATATATTGGGAGAGGAGGCTATTTCGCTTTCACCCGTGTCCTCGCTGAAATGAAACCTGAGGATATCATCACAAGCATCAAGAAGTCCGGTCTGAGGGGTCGGGGCGGCGGCGGATTTCCTACGGGAATAAAATGGGAGAGCTGTCGCAAACACCGCGGAGAGCGGTATGTCATCTGTAATGCCGATGAGGGCGACCCAGGGGCTTATATGGACAGGAGTGTGCTGGAGGGAGATCCCCACAGCGTCCTGGAAGGAATGCTGATAGCGGCCTACGCCATTGGATCGGCTCAGGGCTACATCTATGTGCGCAATGAGTATCCACTGGCGGTGAAGCGTCTCGTCAACGCCATCCGGCAAGCGGAGGATCTCGGGTTGCTCGGGGACAACATCGCAGGTTCCGGGTTCAGCTTCAGCATCAAGATCTCCACCGGGGCTGGCGCATTCGTTTGCGGAGAATCCACAGCCCTCATGGCCTCGCTGCAGGGGAAGGTTGGGAGACCGAGGGCCAAGTATGTTCACACGGTGGAAAAGGGATTCAGGGACGGTCCCTCCAATCTCAACAACGTCGAAACCTACGCAAACGTTCCCGTCATCATGCTCAAAGGGGCCGAATGGTACGCCGGCATGGGAACGAAATACAGCAAAGGCACCAAGGTGTTCAGCCTCGTTGGAAAAGTGAAGAATACCGGCCTGGTTGAAGTGCCGATGGGCACTCCTCTGCGGGAGATCATTTTCGACATGGGAGGGGGGATTCCCAAAAAGCGAAAATTCAAGGCTGTTCAGACCGGAGGGCCTTCTGGGGGCTGTATCCCGGAGGCGTTCCTGGATCTTCAAGTCGATTTTGATGAACTGACCAAGGTAGGTTCCATGATGGGCTCCGGCGGCATGATCGTCATGGATCAGGACACTTGCATGGTGGATCTGGCCCGTTACTTTCTTGACTTTCTCAACGGCGAATCCTGCGGCCAGTGCACCCCTTGTCGGGAGGGAATCAAGCAAATGCTCGATGTGCTCACGGGCATCTGTGAGGGCAGGGGTAAAGAAGGCGACATCGAGCTGCTCGAAGAGTTGGGGAGCATGATCCAGAAGTTTTCCCTCTGCGGGCTGGGCACCTCGGCTCCCAATCCGGTTCTCACCACCATTCTCTACTTTCGTGATGAGTACGAGGCCCACATTAAGGACAAAAAATGCTTTGCTGGGGTCTGCAAACCCCTCTTTCACTATGAGGTGGACGAGCAGGCCTGCACAGGGTGTCACGTGTGTGCTCTCAAGTGTCCCCAGGAAGCCATCGCGGGGGACAAGAAAAAGGTTCATCAACTGGACCAAGGAAAGTGCGTCAAGTGCGGGATCTGCTACGACGCCTGTAAGTTCGATGCCATTGTCGTGGGATAGTGCGGAAAAAAGGATTTGACCGATGATTACTTTCAAGATGAACGGAAAAACGGTCCAAGGAGAAGAGGGACAATACATCCTCCAGATTGCACAAAAATATGGGATCGAGATCCCGACTTTGTGCCACCACAAGGCCCTGGAGCCTGCAGGAATGTGCCGGTTATGCACTGTGGAGGTCTTCGACGGACGGCGGACCCGTTTTGTCACGTCCTGCAATTACCCCATATGGGAAGGCATGGAGGTCAAGACGGACACGGAGGCCGTTCACAAGGGTCGAAAGTTGCTCGTGGAGCTGCTTCTGGCCCGTTGCCCGGAGGTCCCCGTTCTAAGGGAACTGGCAAAAAAATACGACCTTGAAGAACCCCGATTCAAGAAAGAGAACGATGATTGTATCCTTTGCGGACTTTGCACCAGGATCTGCGAGAGGATGGGAAATGCCGCCATCAGCCTGACCGGTCGCGGCACCGAGATGAAGGTCGATACGCCGTTTCACATCCAGACCGAATTCTGCATGGGGTGCGGGGCCTGTGCATCGGTCTGTCCGACCGGGCACATCAGACTGGAAGACATCACCAAACATTCGGTGAAGCCCATTCCTTCCGAATACGATATGGGCCTCAAGGGCCGGAAGCCTATCTACGTTCCCTACGCTCAGGCTATTCCCAACACGCCGGCCATAGACAGGAGCATGTGCATCCATTTCAAGACCGGCGGCTGCAAGATCTGTGCGGAATTTTGCGGTGTCGGGGCGATCGATCATTCTCAAAAGGATGAAATCATTGAACTGGATGTGGGAGCGATCATCCTTGCACCAGGTTTTCAACCCTTTGACCCCTCCAAGTACGATACTTACAGCTACGCCAAGCTCCCGAACGTGGTCACTTCCATGGAGTTCGAGAGGATCCTTTCAGCGTCCGGTCCTACCCTGGGGCATCTCGCCCGCATGTCCGATCACAAGGAACCCAAGAAGATCGCTTGGCTCCAGTGCGTCGGGTCCAGGGACATGCACCAATGCGACCATCCCTACTGCTCCTCTGTCTGCTGCATGTATGCCATCAAAGAGGCGGTGATCGCCAAGGAGCATTCAGGATCTAATCTCGATTGCGCCATCTTCTATATGGACATGCGGACCCACGGGAAGGAGTTCGAAAGGTACTACGACGCCGCTCGGGAAAAACACGGGGTTCGGTTCATCCGGTCCCGCGTTCACTCCGTTGAGGCCATGCCGCTGACCGAGGATCTCAGTGTCAAGTATGCCACTGAAGACGGTGAATTTCGCCAGGAGGCTTTTGACATGGTCGTCCTCTCCGTGGGGCTCGAGACCTCCCCGCAGGTCATGGAATTGGCCGACAAGCTCGGCATCGACCTCACAGGGTCGCAGTTCTGCAGGACAAGTTCCTTCGCTCCGGTGGCCACATCCAGGGAAGGCATCTATGTGTGCGGCGCTTTCCAGGGGCCCAAGGACATCCCCCAGTCCGTAATCGAAGCGAGTTCGGCCGCTGCCCGGGCAGGAGCCCTTTTGAGCGGCGCTCGCAATACCTTGACCAAGGCGAAAGAAGTGCCCGAGCAGAAGGACATTCGGGGGGAGCGGCCTCGCATCGGAGTGTTTGTCTGCAATTGCGGCATCAACATCGGCAGCGTGGTGAATGTCCCGGCGGTGCGTGACTACGCGAAGACCCTCCCCTACGTTGAGTACGTGGCGGATAACCTCTACTCCTGCTCGCAGGACACTCAGGACACCATGGCCCAGGTGATCAAGGCGAACACCCTCAACCGGATCGTGGTGGCCGCATGCACGCCCAAGACCCACGAAGCCCTGTTCCAGGAGACGTTGGTCACCGCAGGCCTCAACAAATATCTCTTCGAGATGACCAACATCCGCAACCAGGACTCCTGGGTTCACAAAGACAATCCTCAGGAGGCGACGGACAAAGCCAAGGACCTCGTGCGCATGGCCGTGGCCAAGGTCGCTCTTATGGAATCCCTCCCAGAGGCCGTGCTGGATATCAACCAGCGGGCCCTCGTGATCGGCGGCGGCATCTCCGGTATGGTGGCGGCAAAAACCCTAAGCGACCAGGGCTATGAGGTGGACATCGTCGAGAAAGCTCCCGTACTGGGCGGTCAGGCTCTGAACCTTTACAGGACATGGCAGGGGGAAGATATCCAGAAAAATCTTGGGGGCCTTGTGCAATCGGTCCAAGGGGATAAAAACATCCGGGTCCACCTCGGAGCCGAGTTGACCCAGGTCGAAGGTTTTGTGGGAAGCTTCAAGACCACGTTTCAGTCCAGCACCCTCCAGGGGACCCTTGAACATGGAATCGCCGTGCTCGCCACGGGATGCTATGAATACAAGCCCGAGGAATACCTTTACGGGAAGCACCCCCTCGTGGTGACTCACCAGGAGCTCGACCGCAGGTTCATCGATCGCGATCCGTCGATCAAGAAGATTCAAACAGCCGTGTTCATCCAATGCGTGGGTTCGCGCGAACCCCAAAGGCCTTATTGTTCGAGGGTCTGCTGCACCCACTCCATCGAGAGCGCCCTCCACCTCAAAGAACTGAACCCAGCCATGGATGTTTACATTCTCAACCGGGATATCCGAACCTACGGGGAGCGGGAACTCCTTTACAGGGAGGCGCGAGAAGCGGGGATCCTCTTCATTCGGTTCTCCATTTCACAGAAACCGAAAGTCTCTGCCGGCAAAGAGGGCCTTGAGATCGAGGTGATGGATCACGTCCTCCAACGGCCCATCCTGATCAAGGCGGATTTGCTTGCCCTGGCCTCTGCCATTGTTCCCTACAAGGACGAAAAGCTTGCCCAGTTTTTCAAGGTTCCTTTGAGCGAGGACGGCTTTTTTGTGGAGGCTCATGCCAAGCTCGGTCCGTCCCAGTTTGCCACGGACGGCGTCTTCCTTTGCGGTATGGCCCACTATCCGAAGCCCATTGATGAGTCGGTGGCCCAGGCCCAGGCGGCCGCCTCCAGAGCGGTCACCCTGCTGGCCAGAAAGACCATCGCGGTGAGCGGTATGGTCGCCTATGCGACCCCTGTCGTCTGCAGCAGCTGCGGGGTCTGTGTGGAGATCTGCCCTTATTCGGCGACCTCCTTTATCCAGAAGGGCCCTTTCACGGGAAAGGCGGAGGTCAATCCGGTGCTCTGCAAGGGCTGTGGGCTGTGCGTGGCGTCCTGCCGCTCGGGAGCGCTCAACCTCAAGGGATTTGAGGAAGGGCAGATCATGGCCATGATCAATGAAATGTGAGAAGAGAGTGACAAGTCACAAGTCACGAGAGTCTGTGGATCTTGATTTTGGCCTTCGTTGCTTGTCACTTGTCACTTGTCACTCGTCACTTGTCACTCTTGAGCTGAGGAGCTATCTATGAACGATTGGCAACCTAAGATAACTGCATTCTTGTGCAACTGGTGCAGCTATGGCGCGGCAGACCTGGCAGGGGTCAGCCGCTTCCAGTACCCATCCAATATCCGGGTCATTCGGGTGCCCTGCTCTGCCCGGGTGAGCCCCAAATTCATCCTCGCCGCCTTCCGGCACGGCGCCGACGGCGTCTGGGTTTCCGGGTGACACCCGGGCGACTGCCATTACCTGGAAGGTAATTACTTCGCAAGACGCAAGTTCGCTCTGTTCAAGAATCTGATCGAGCATGTGGGGATGGAACCGGGAAGGCTGCACTTTTCGTGGATTTCCTCTGCCGAAGCAACGAAGTTCGTGGAGGTTGCCACCGAAGTCATCAAGGCGGTTAAGGAGACCGGTCAGGCAACTTATCTTGTTAAGAAAAGAGCTGAGGTGGTTTGATGCTTGAGTATACTCAGAAAATCAGAGACATCGCTCGAAAGCTCCTGGAGAAGGGAACCGTCGACGTTTTCATCGGCTACCAGAAGGGCTCAGTGCCCATGATGAATGAACCGGTGCTGATCAAGCATCCTGCGGAGGTGGACCTGCTTCACTGGGACAGCCACTGTGGTCTGAACCTCTGCAATTATCTGACTAAGCGCACCGACCGCGTCGGAATTGTGGCCAATGGATGCAATTCCAGAAGCATCGTGACCCACATCATCGAAAACCAGATTAAGCGGGAACAGCTTTACATCGTGGGCGTTCCCTGCACCGGCATGATCGACCACCGAGCCGTGAAGAGGACGATGGGGAATAAAGAAATTTTGGAGGTCACTGAAAGCAAGGACTCCTTCACGGTGAGCGGAAACGGTTTTCAGGAGACCTTCAAGAAAAAAGATTTCTTGAGGACCAATTGCTCCACTTGCCTTCATCGGAACCCTGTGGAATACGACGAGATGGTCGCCGACCCGGTGCCGGAACAAGAGGGCGTCAACGCCTTCAAAGACGTTGACGTGTTGGAGAGAAAGAGCCCCGAGGAAAAACGGAAGTTTTTCACTCAGCTCATTTCATCCTGCCTCAGATGCTACGCGTGCCGGAACGCCTGCCCTCTCTGCTACTGTCCGACCTGCTTTGTTGATGAGTCGCGGCCCCAGTGGGTGGGGAAGAGCACGGACCCTGTAGACACCATGACCTTTCATTTTTTGCGAGCCTACCATTGTGCCGGAAGGTGCACGGACTGCGGGGCTTGCGAACGGGTTTGCCCCGTGGGGATCTCCATGAGGCCGTTCACCAAAAAGCTGAACAAGGATGCTTTTGAGCTCTTCGGCTGGGAGGCCGGAACCCGCATGGATCAGCGGCCGCCTCTGGATGTTTACCGAGTGGACGACTATAACGACTTTGTCAAATGATTGGATTGCTGGAGTCTTGGAGTACTGGATATTCTCTTTTTCTTTATTCCACCACTACTCCAGCACTCCAGGACTCCAATACTCCAGCATTCAATACTCCTAAGGATTCGCGTTATGCTTAAAAAGTCATTTAGCAAGGAAAAGTGGACTGAGGCACTGAGAGGGTTGCAAAGCGCTTACAAGGTGTTTGTCCCCGTGAAGGAAGGGGACTTCCACAACTTCAGGCTTCTGGAAAACGGTCGAAAGCCCAATTTTGAGTTCCAGAACACCAGGCTTTCCCCGAAGTCGGTTATCCTTCCGCAGTCAGAGCGGATGTTCGAGTACACTCTGGACGAGAGCAAAGAGGACGCGCACGTCGTCAAGGAAGCGGCGAAGGACTTCTCTCCCCAGGTGATCGTGGGAATAAGGCCTTGTGACGCTTTTGCTTTTGAATTGGTGAGGATCAATTTCGACAATCCTCAGTTCCAAGACCCGTGGTGGGTCCGCCGCATGGAGTCCACCACCCTTGTCGGCTTCAGCTGCAACGACCCCTGTGCCTCCTGCTTTTGCACCTCTGTGGGAAACGGCCCCTTCAGCGAGAAAGGCCTGGATGCGCTCATGGTCGACCTGGGCGACCGTTACCTGGTGAGAAGCCTCACGCCCAAGGGCGAGGCTTTCCTGGAAAAGGTCGATTTCGGAACAGAGGCCGACGATGCTCTCCTCAAGAAGGCGTTAAGCCTTCCCCGAGCGGCGGAGAAAAAAATCTCCTCCAAGGTGCCCACGGAGCAGCTTCGGGGAAAAGTGGTCAATGAGCTTTTCAATGCCCCTTTCTGGGAGAGGGTCTCTTTTGCGTGCATCAACTGCGGAACCTGCACGTTTCTTTGTCCCACCTGCTGGTGCTTTGACATCCAGGACGAAGTCTACCGAAAAGAAGGGGACAGGATCCGGAATTGGGACGCCTGCATGTTTCCGCTCTTCACCCTGCACGGGTCCGGCCACAATCCCCGGGACAAAAAGCTCCAACGGGTCCGGCAGCGGTTTATGCACAAGCTGAAGTATTACGCAGACAAGTATAGGAACGGGCCGGCATGCGTCGGGTGCGGGCGATGTGTTCAGTTTTGTCCTGTCAACATCGATATTCGAAAAGTGTTTGAATTGATGAATGGATACTAAGAATGGAGCACTGGAGTATTGGAGCACTGGAGTGATGGAAGGTCATCGATGGTTTCTTGAATTGTTCAACCCAACACTCCACTACTCCATCACTCCATCACTCCAGATTGAAGAAGGAGTATGAGTCTGATGCAAAATCCCTATCTTCCTTACCCGGTCCGAATCGACAAGATCGTCACGGAGACCGAAGACAAGAACCTGAAGACTTTCAGGTTCGTTTTCCTTGATCCTGAGGACGAAAGGAAGTTCGCCTATACTCCGGGTCAGTTTGCAGAGCTCTCCATCGCAGGGAAAGGGGAGATCCCGATCGGCATCGCCTCCTCCCCGACGGAAAAGGGATTTGTCGCCTTTACCGTGAACAAGGTCGGCCAGGTGACCACCTACCTTCACAACATGAAAGAGGGCGAAGTGATGGGGATCCGTGGCCCTCTGGGAAACTGGTACCCCTGGGAGGAGATGGAGGGAAGGAATGTGGTCATCGTGGGCGGCGGTTTCGCTTTCACCACCCTTCGCTCCAGCATTGTCTACATGCTTCATCCGGACAACCGGTCGCGATTCAAGGACATCATGGTGGTGTACGGAGCCCGAAGCCCGGGAATGCTCCTTTACAAGGAGGAACTCGCTGTCTGGGAGCAGAGGGACGACATTCACATGCACATCACCGTGGACAGCACGAATGATCCGAATTGGAAATACAACGTGGGATTTGTGCCCACCATTACGGAGCGAAAAATTAAGAACGCGGAAAACGCCATTGCCATTGTGTGCGGACCGCCGGTCATGATCAAGTTCACTCAACCCGTGTTGGAGAAACTGGGGTTTCCCCCGGAGCGGATTATTCTCTCTCTGGAAATGCGCATGAAATGCGGCGTCGGCATTTGCGGTCGCTGCAACATTGGAGACCAGTACGTGTGCAAGGACGGACCGGTCTTTTCTCTGGCGCAGCTCAAACAAATGCCCTCCGAATACTAGGACGTTGGTCGTCTGTGTCGAAAAAAGAGAGGAAGGAATATGGGATCTAAAAAGATTTTAATCATCGATGACAACCCCGATTTCCTTTTCACCACCGAAACATTTTTGAAACGCAATGGTTTCGCAACACTGACCGCACAAGACGGGAAGAAGGGTGTCGAATTGGCTCAAAAAGAGCATCCGGACCTCGTCCTGCTCGATGTGATGATGGAGACCTTGTATTCGGGTTTTGAAGTCTGCAAGCGGATCAAAACAGACCCTGATCTCAAGAACACCCCCGTCATCGGGATTTCAGGCATGGCGGACGAGTTGGGGGTCCGATATGAAAAGGAGAGGGACGACGAGTACTTCAGCCCTGACGCCTTTTTTGACAAACCCGTGGACAAAGAAAAACTTCTTGCGCAGATCAAGAAATTCCTGAGCCGTTAGCATGCTGTTTTTTGCTCCGCGCCCTCAAGAGACACCGCGCAATGAAGGCGTAGGGTGTTTGCAGGGCTGGGATGTTATTAGGAAAAGGAGGAACTGAATGGAACCCGTTGTGATTAACCGTAAAGAAAGCAAACTGAGAGTGTCTCCCGAGTGGGCGGATGTCTGTTTCACCTGCGGCACCTGCGCCAGCGGTTGCCCGGTTACCGGCGTCGACAACATGGACCCGCGTAAGGCCGTGCGTATGGCTGCCCTGGGATTGGACCAGGAGCTCATTGATTCGAGGTTCCCCTGGATCTGCACCCTGTGCGGCCGTTGCGAATACGCCTGTCCCCAGGGCGTGGAAATCCTCAAGATGATGCGAAGGGCCAGGACCCTTCGCGCGAGAGACAAGGTCCCCGGCCCTATCCACAAGGGCGTGGTCATGGATCTGAACAGGGGGAACAACCTTGGGATTCCCAAGGCGGATTTCCTTTTTCTTCTCGCCGACCTGGGCAAAGAGCTTGAAGCGGATGGTTTCCCAGGGTTCTATGTGCCTGTGGACAAAAAGGGTGCCAATGTGCTGATCACCGTCAATTCCAAGGAGCCTTTCGGCGAGCCCGATGACATGAAATTCTGGTGGCGCATTTTTTATGCGGCCAAGGAGGACTGGACCGTGCCCTCCTACAACTGGGAGGGAGTGAACTGGGGCCTCTTCTCGGGCGATGACGAGTCCATGAAGACGCTCGTGGGCCGCATCGTCGAACACATGGAAAGGCTGGAGTGCAAGACGCTCCTTTTGCCGGAGTGAGGGCACGCCTACTATGCGACCAGGCTTGGTCTGCAAAACTGGTATCCCGAAGTTTTCAAGAAATACAAGGTCGTCTCCGTTCACGATCTTCTCAAAGAATACATCGAGACGGGAAGAATCAAATTGGATAAAACGATCCATGAGGAACTCGCGACCGTGCATGATCCCTGCAACTATGGCAGGAAGAGTCAGAAAGCTTTCGGTCACGGCTACTTTGAAGAGCCGAGGTGGATCACCCAGCAGTGCTGCGAGCGTTTTGTCGACATGGACCCCAACCGGATGAACAACTACTGCTGCGGAGCCGGCGGCGGAGCATGGGCCATGCCCTATTCGGACGAGAGGATTTACTACGGAAGGGTTAAGGCCCAACAGATCAAGGACACAGGAGCGAAACTGGTCATTGCGCCCTGCCACAACTGTCGCGACCAGATCATGAAAGGCCTAACCAAGGAATTCGGCCTGGACATCGAGACCAAATACCTGTGGGAGCTCGTGGCCGACTCGCTCATCGTGGAGCCCTGGAGCCAAGAGGAAGTGGAAAAAGCTCATGCCCTGAGGGATGCCCAGTACGAAAGGGATGAGATCGTTTTTGACGAGGAGGGGGAAGAGGAGGAAGAAGAATAGCCGCAAGACTTCTCTTCAAATTCCAAAGAAGCATAAGGCCCCGAAAGGGGCCTTTCTGTTTCTCAGGAGGCCCAGTAAAGAGCCCGGAAGCCGAGGGCCATCAGGGTGCCGATGGCGGTGGTAAAAAACAGGGTAAAAAGCATGCCCCGGTTACCGATGGTGGAGCGCAACATGCCCAGTGTTGCAAGACAGGGGATGTAGAATAGACTGAAGACCGTGAAAACCATCATTTGTTCCTCTGTCATGACGGAGGAAAAGGTGCTTGTTCCAAGAGCCTGGACAAGCATGATAATCGCCAGCTCCTTTCTCAAAATGCCGAAGATAAGGGTGATGCCCACTGCCGAAGGAAGGCCCAGCAGCCCGCTGGTGAAAAAAGAGAGGACCCCGTTGATGCGCTCAGCGAGCTGGAAGTACTCTAGGAGACTGAGAATGACGCTTCCCGCAATCAGAATAGGCCAGGCGATCAGGATAAATTCCCGGAGGCGGAACCAAACCTTCCGCATCACGGCTGAGAACTGCGGTAACCTGTAGCTCGGCATTTCGAGGATCATCCCTGGGGAGACCTCGGGCATGAAGCGTGAAAGGATCTTGCCTGACGCTGCGATGACCACGACGTTGAGAACATAAAGCAAGAGCGCCTTAAGAGGTCCGAGATAAAAAGCCACCAGGGCGAAGATGACGGTCGTCCGCGCAGCGCAGGGAATGAGGGTGACGAGAACGGCAGTGATAAAACGGTCCCTGGCCCTTTCCATGATTCTCACGCCCATGATCGCAGGAACATTGCAGCCGTAGCTCAGTACAAAGGGAATGATGGATTTCCCGTGGAGCCCGATGCTGTGCATAATGGAATCCATGAGGAAAGCGGCCCTTGGAAGGTATCCAATGTCTTCCAGCAGGGAAAGTCCAAAGAGAAAGGGGATCAGGTAAGGCAAGACGATTCCAATGCCCCCCGAAAAGCCCTGGATCAACCCATTGAGGACGGTGAACAGAAGGGACTCCTTGCTGAGGTGCACCCCCAGGTAAGCTGCGAATTGCTCAAACAAGGAGAGGATCGGTTCTTCGATGTGCTTGCCAAGACTGAAAACCATCCAGAAAAAGGAGAAGAGGATTGCCCCTAGAAGCGCATACCCCAGGTAAGGATGCATGAGGTATTTGTCGATTTGCTCCCTGAAAGGCTTTGCACCTCGTGGTTTGACTTTGGCCACGTGCTCAAAAAGGTTCATGGCCAGGGAATGCCGTTCCGACGACACCACCATGTCCGAAGGCCTTCCGTGGCACTCGGATAGCATGCTTCGTAAGCGTTCGACGTCGCCCATGATACCGGGGTTGATTACTCGCACGGCTTGCTCGAACTCCTCGTCCTGTTCAAGCAACCGAATGGCCAGGAACCTCTGGGGCACTCCCAGCCTCCTTGCTGTGGCAACCCCAAGAAGATCCGCGAGTTCCGAAATCACGCGCTCCACATCCAGGGACAGAAAATGAATCGTGCCTGCAGTTCCTCTTTTCGCCGTCTCCAGGGCTGACTGGAAGAGCTCCGGAACTCCTTGCCCTCGAATCGCGATGGTGGGAATCACAGGGACTCCTAACTCCTGGGACAGGTGGCCCACGTCGATCTCCACGCCCTTCTTTTCTGCTTCGTCGATCATATTCAGGCAGATGACCAGAGGGAAATTGAGCTCCAGAAGCTCAAGGGTCAGTTCGAGGCTCCTGGACAGCACGGACGCATCCAGGATATTGATCACCAAGTCCGGTCTCTCCTTGATGAGGTACCGGCGAGCCAAGATCTCCTCTCTTTCTGAAGAGGAAACAGAATAAATCCCAGGCAAATCGACTAGCGTGAAGCTGTCCCCGTTCAATTTGACCGGGCTTGTAACACAATCCACTGTGGTGCCCGGAAAGTTGGAGGCGATGGTCTTGTATCCGGCCACGCTGTTGAAGAGAGCGCTTTTTCCGCAATTCGGTTGTCCAACAAGAGCGATTCTCATTCTTCTTCCATTACTTCCACTTCGATCTTCTCAGCCATGCCGTGACCGATCCCAACCTCAGTCCCATGAATCTCAATCAAGACAGGTCCTCCCAGAAACCCGGTGCGGATCACCTTCAGACTGTCGTCTATGTGTATCCCCAGGCCGCCAAGCCTCTGGCGGATCTTGTGGCCCCCCTGGATCTGCTTCACCACTGCAGACATTCCCTCTTTGGCTTTTTCCAGCGTCGTGATCAACTCTAGAGCCTCCTCAGGTACTCGCCGTAAAAGCGCTTGAACTCCTTTTCCCAGTCCACATTGATTTGAGGCTCTTGCTTGATAAACTCCGCAACCGCACGCAGACGTCTTACCGTTTCGGGACTTACGGCATGTTCAATCTTGCAGGCATCCACTGACGCCGTCTCATGGTCCAATCCCAGAATATCTTTTAAGAAATCGCTTAACACCTCATGTCTGTGGGTGATCGCGCCTGCGATTTCCTCACCTTCCATAGTGAGACGAACGTAACCGTAAGGCTCCTGAATCACGAGATTCCGGTATTTGAGTTTTCTAATCGCGCCGACGACGCTCGGATTCGACACTTCAAGTCGATCTGCAATGGCTTTGACTCGAGCAACCCCCTCATCTCTGCACAGATGGTAGATGGCTTCCAGATAATCTTCCATCTGTGAACTGAGCTTTGTATTCATACTCATCGCACTCTCCATCTCAAGTTAGCTGAAACTAACTTTATGTGTCTCTCCAAACTTTGTCAAGTTCTTAAAGATTTTCTGTACAAAATGTGTTCGGCCTGGAGAGGGCTCGGACTTCTGCATTATCAGTGTCCTGCCATCTCTGATCTGCCTTGGATTCACCTTGGCGG
Source organism: uncultured Desulfobacteraceae bacterium (assembly GCA_964580575.1). GTDB lineage: Bacteria > Desulfobacterota > DSM-4660 > Desulfatiglandales > HGW-15 > CAVPDE01. Next base: position 36,268 of record CAZOLJ010000006.1, on the reverse strand, counting down.
ACAGGGGCTTCTTTCCGCCGGTTTTCAGTTTTGCAGGACTGCCGCAAACCATTGCAAACCTGCATAGATCCCGAGCGGCTTGAGAACAAATTCGCTGATGGGGTTTCCATACCAACTACCCGATAACTCAAGCCTTTGGGATCTCCGATGGGACTAAATCATCACCATGGCATACCCCTTGCTTCACTATCCTCCTGGGGACCGATATCAGCGGTGTGAAAACGGGAATTGAGGGGAGAAGGCATGACCGAGTCGATCGACGATTTCATCCAGGAAATACAGCACCAGATTCATGAGGAGACCAGGGAGGCCTACGGGCAGCTGGCCTTTGAGAGATGGCTCAGATCTCAGTACATGGGGGCCATGGACAATCCCGATGGATACGGCCATGTCGCCGGTTCTTGCGGGGACAGGATGGAGATTTTCTTGAGGTTTGAACAGGACAGAGTCAAAGAAGCCACCTTCCGGACAGACGGCTGCGGGTCCAGTATGGTCTGCGGTTCTTTTGCAGCTGAGCTTGCGCTCGGAAAAACCCCGGATGAAGTGGCTGAGATTTCGGGCGAAACCATTCTCGAAACCCTGGGCGGCCTTCCTGAGGAAGATCGGCACTGCGCCTTCCTCGCTGCGGATACGCTTCAGGCAGCCCTTGATGACTACATGAGGAAACAACGCAGGAAGAAAGAGTAGAGGACTTACCCCCTATGCAAACGTTCCGTTATCTCTTCGGACCTGTGGCGTCCCGTCGTTTTGGACGATCCCTGGGAGTCGATCTTACACCTCGCAAGACATGCACCCTGGACTGCGTGTTCTGCCAGCTTGGACAGACCACCCATAAAACCCTGGCGCGCGAGGAATACGTGCCTGTGGAGGCAGTGATCGCCGAGCTTGAGGCGTGGATCAAAGAGAACGGCAAGGCCGATTACATCACTCTTTCAGGTTCAGGAGAGCCGACCCTTCATTCGGGTTTCGGGGAAGTGCTCCGGTTCGTCCGATCGCACAGCTCTATTCCGGCAGTGCTTTTGACCAATGGCACCCTGCTTCATCTACCGGAGGTTCAAGAGGCCGCCTCTCACGCCCATATCGTCAAGACTTCCCTGAGCGCTTGGGACCAGGCCTCTTTTGGGTGGATGAACCGGCCCCACCCGGAGCTTTCCTTCCATCAGGTGGTTGAAGGCCAGAAAGCATTTCGAGCCCACTTCAAGGGACAGTTGTGGTTGGAGGTTTTTCTGGTTGCGGGCATGAACTCACTCCCTCCGGATGTCGCGAAAATCGCGGCTTTGGCCAAAGAGATCGGGCCGCACCGCATTCATCTCAATACCGCGGTACGACCTCCCTCCGAGGATTTTGCAGTGCCCGTTTCCAGAGAACGCCTGGAGTCCCTGTGCTCTCTTTTTGCCCCTCAAGCGGAGGTGATTGCAGACTTTAAAGCGAAACAGAGAGTGGAGATGTACGCCGCGCAGGAAGAGATTTATTCCATGTTGCAGCGGCGCCCGTGTACCGACCATGAGATTGCCGAGACCTTCAACATGCACCCCAACGAGGTCTCCAAGTATCTCGGGAAACTCCTGAGGGAGAAACGAATCCGGGCACAAGTGCGGAACACTCTGCTCTACTACGTCGCCGACAGCGAAGCGGGCCCTCTGCAATAGCGTCCTTCGTCAAATCGTCAGACAGGGCAGGAGGGTCTGTCTGCGCTTGGCCTGGCGGTGGCGAAGAGGACAAACAAGGGAAAAGTCAGACGTATGGGCTGTTCGGATTGCCGTCACCATGGATCCACCAAGAATTGAAAGGAGTTGAAATGAATTCAAAGACCAAGATTGGAATCATCATCTGCGACCGATACCGTCGCTGTGCGGGCGGGAAGTGTCTCCGAGCGATGAAGAACAAGGAAGGGGCTTTCAGTATATACTCGGACACCGAAGTGGAGTTGGTCGGTCTTACAACTTGCGATGGTTGTCCTGGCGGCAACATAGAATATGCGGGCGAAGAAATGGTGAAGAACGGCGCGCAAGTGATTCACCTGGCCACCGGCATGGTCGTCGGCTATCCCCCCTGTCCCCATATCGATATCTTCAAAGCCTTTCTTGAAAAACGCTATGGGATCAGGGTCGTTGTGGGCACGCATCCCATACCCAAGAAATATCTGGATCTGCACACCCGTCTTGGGACGTGGGAGAACTCAACGTGGAAGCCACTGATCGCACCGACCATGGCGGATGAAGCGACCCGGGCGAGTTACGATTAAGATGCCACCGGCGGGGGATAATACCGGGAAGGCCCATCCCACTTAGACCAGCCGGCCTCCCAGAACAGATCCTTGCAGCTCTTCACGCTTTCGCCCCGGCCTTCTTCGGTTTTTTCCGCGGTGTCTCTCGGGTTGGCTCCCATTTCAGCCCAGAAGAGGTTCGCTCCGGCCATGGCTCCGAGAGTGCAAGGTTCGTGAGTACAGTTCCCGATAACCGTTCTGGGGACACCCAGCCGGGTGACTGCGACGATTTGAGCCATTCGAAGTTCGCTGATCATCCCGAGCCTGGCCAGTTCTGTCCCCGGAATGGGAATTCGCCTTGCCGCGCCGCTGTAAGAGGGATTGAAGGAGCCTGTAAACAGCACCCTTTCAGCAATCTCCTCGTTGCTGTGTTCCGGGCCTATGGGTTCAACGCAGGTTCCCACACCCAAACCGGCATCCAGGAAGTTGCGGATGCTTCGTTCTCGGGTTTTCGGCGAAATCGAGGTGTCTGTCCCCTCCCGCAGGCGCAAGGCATGGTAGACACCCTCATATCCTGCGTCTTTAACCTTTTGGGCGTTTACGTGGGATTGATCACCGATATTGGCGACAAGAGTGGTCTCCGGCTGAAGACTGCGGCGAATTTCGCGGGACATGTCCAAGAAGAGCTCAAAGGGATAGGTGGCGGTGGTCATCACATAGACTGCATTGGCTCCATCCTTTTCGAACTGCTTTGCGAGATGGACGGCCTGTTCCACGGAGATCCGCCTTTCTTTCTTAAAGATTTTGTTCTTTTGTGCAAACGAACAGAAGGCACAGTTGCGCGAACAAGGGGCTAGGTTCAATGCGAACTGCGCGTGGATTTCCGCCTGGTTAGCGGTGAGATCTTTGGAAATCCGGTTTGCTTCGGCCATCAGCAGATAGGACTCCGTCGAACCCGGAGGATAACTGAGCATCTGCACCAGTTCGTCTTTTGAAAAAGGAGCTCCCTTATGGGATTTTTTGATGATCTCTTCAATTCTCATCGGACACGCAGCGCCAAGGATGTGAAAGAAAACTTTTGTTCCGGAGATTTTTATAGAGTAATCGGTGCGGAAAGGCAAGGGACTTATCAAACGACATGAAGGACAGAGGCCATGAAAATCATTGACCACATTATTTCGACTCTCAATTTCGACGCCCCTGTCAAAGACATCCGCCAGGGGGTTTTTCACACCGGGGTTCTCACAAGGTATTGCGGCCTTGCCGCAACCCTGCCGCGCGATGCGCTCAAGCAAGAAGGCCCTCTGGTAAAGGAGCCCGGGTTTCTGCTGGATAAACCCTCCAGGGATCTTGCCCTGATGGTTTACTCGGATAGCCTCCTCGAGGCGGCCATCGGCATGGCTACCATTAATTCGCTCCTCGAAGTGGATCTTGAAGCCTGCACGGAGATCAACGCTGCAGAGGTTATTCTGGACAAGGGTGAAGGCAAAAGAGTGGCCATTGTAGGGCATTTTCCTTTCTTGCCCAGAGTTCGCGAAAAGGCCCAGGCCCTCTGGGTGATTGAGAAAAATCCGAGGGAAGGGGATTTCAATGAAACCGAAGCCGATCGTTTCATCCCCCAGGCGGATGTGGTGGCCATCACAGGGACTTCCTTGACCAACCACACCTTGCCCCATCTGCTTGAACTTTGCGACCCCAAGGCTTTCATCATCATGCTGGGCGATACGGTGCCTCTTTCCCCTGTGCTCTTTGATTACGGCGTGCACGCCCTTTCAGGGACAAGAGTGATGGATGCGGACCTGGCACTCCGGTGTGTCAGCCAAGGAGCCAACTTCCGGCAAATCAAAGGGACGAAGAAACTCACCATGGTGAAGGGATAACCCCATGTCGGCCGCTGCATTAATCTTTTAACCTTTTGAAATGGATGGGTGACGTCCCCAATCATGGGGACTCTCGCAAAAAAAGAAAAGCAAAGGAGGTAATGACTATGCCACGAGGAGACGGAACAGGACCAAGAGGACAAGGTCCCGGAACAGGCAGAGGCATGGGACGAGGTCGCGGTGGACGTCAGGGCGGAGGTTTTGCGGCAGGCCCTGGCGGCAACTGCGTTTGTCCCAAGTGCGGGGAAAAAGCGCCCCACCAAATGGGAACGCCTTGCTATGAGCAGCGATGCCCCAAATGTGGGGCCGCGATGACGCGAGAATAGATCATGCGGTTCGTAACATTTTGTCTTTTGAAAGGGTTATGGGATAAGGTCATAGGGGTCTCTGTCGAAACAGAAAACAAGGAGAGATCGTGTAGAAAAGGGGCAGCGAGTCCTCGATGCAGGCCGGTCCACGGGGTTGCTGACCTGATCTCGCCTTCGAACGCTTTTCATTAAAAGGAGAAGAGGAAATCACTCAAGACGTCGATACGATCTCCAGACGACTGAAAGAGGCTGAACAGAAGATCAGAATCCTCCATGAAATCACGAGGGTTCTCTCGTCTCTTCTGGACCTGCAGCCTGTTCTCGACGCGATCGTGCATCTGTTGGTGGAGGAGTTCAAACTGGACGCCTGTTCCATTCGCCTGCTGGACCCGGACGGGAAGCTCAGAATCAAGAGTCACAAGGGGCTGAGCCAGGCGTTCATAGAACAAACGACGAGAGAACCCACCATTGACAGCTATTCTGGAGACTGTTTTCTTACGGGCAGAATTGTCATCATCAATGATGCGGACCAAATAGACAAACCCATCTCAACGAATCGCATTGTCTGCGAGAATATCAAGTCTTTTGCAGTCACGCCTATCAAGCTTGAAGGAGAAACGATCGGAGTCCTGGTGACGTCTTCCAAGAAGAAGAATTACTTCCATGAGCGCTTCAACGACGTGATTTACGTCATCTCCAACCAGATCGGTATTGCCATAAGGATTTCGAAACTCTACGCGGAGGTCCACAGCTTGAATCAAGGTCTGGAACAAAAGGTCAGGGAACGAACGGCAGAGCTCGAAGAAAAGACGAAGTGCCTCATAGAGGCCGAAAGGTTGGCCACAGTGGGCGAAATGTCAAACAGGATAGCCCATGAACTCAGGAATTCACTCACCGTCGTAGGCGGTGTCGCCCGGAGGCTCCATGGAAAGTCGAGCGACACTGATTCCAATAGAGAATACCTCAAAATTATTTTCGAAGAGGTCAAAACCCTGGAAGAGAAGGTTTCAAACCTCATAAAGCTCGGTGCGGAGGAATAGACCCTCAAGCCCAAGAAAACAAAAAGCTTACGGACAAAGAACTTTGGGATAGTTCTCATTGAAAGGAGGCTCGTAACATGCCAAGAGGAGACGGAACAGACCATCGAGGACAGGGCCGGTGTGTTGGCGGAGTGAGAGGAGAACGGAGGGGAGAATGAAGGAGTCGGCGATGGGAAAAACGGTGCTTTTCGCCTTCAATGGCGAGTTTATGTGTTTCATTCATGTGCTCTTGAATGCCCTGGACATGAAAGCCAAAGGGACTGATGTGAAAATCGTGATAGAAGGGTCTGCAACGAAACTGATTCCGGACCTGGCCAAGCAGGGGAACCCCATGGCTTCCTTATACATGAAGGCGAAAGAACAAGATCTCATTGACGGGGTCTGCAAGGCCTGCTCCAACAAGATGGGCACTCTGGATGCCGCCAAGCAGGAAGGGCTAAAACTCTTGGACGACATGAGCGGCCATCCCAGCATGGCCCGCTACCAGGAACAAGGCTTTGAGGTGATTACCTTTTAGAAGGACCAGGCTCAATCACGAATTCAGCCACAGCGCCTCAGCGCTTTGTAAAGGAGATGGCCAGTTCATCATCAAAAGGAAGCGCGCCCCCGGCATCGAACTGCCCCATGACCTCATAGCCCTTGTCGAGAGCATATAAAATCAGGCCTCCCATGGCGCCATACTTGACAGTTGCGATCAGCCCAAGAGCCGTGTCCTGCGTCCCAGCGACCGAGCCGGACTTTGGGTGGGTGATAAAGTTGCGCTGAAGGTCTTTGTCTGCCATGCGCATCATACGGCTGAACAGCTTCCTGGCGACGCTGCCCCGCCCCGGCATTCTGAGATTCAGATCCTGTTCCAGGGTGTTCAGGGTTTTGCCGACCCAGTTGTTCTCTCCGTACCAAACCGTGACGGTTTCAGGCTCTCCCCCGTAAACATTCAGGGTATACCGAATCTTGCCAAAGGGATTGTACCACCACCTCACTTGGATCTGCTGTTTGCCGGTTGCTCCAGCCTTGGGTGCAGACTCGACTTTGTAGTAGCTTGCCAGGGATGCCACATCGACATCGATTGAATATCTCGCGAATTTCATCCCTGCGGGTAAAGTGAAAGCATGAGTGTCCACGCCTTTCCCTGATTCCCCCGGAATCCAAGTCATGTCATCGTCCCAATGATTTCTTGTCTCCGTGTAGATAAGTTCCTGTGCCATTTTCAAATTCTCCTTTTCCTTAAGTCGGGTCAGCTCAAATTCACACACCGCCGCTCTGATCTGTATCAGAGCCTTGTTCATCGAGGATACTCCGCTGCAAAAATCGATCCGGACCGTAAAACCGCAGGATCATATGGAAACAACGCCCAGTCAAACCGTTCCCCTGGTTCCTCGCAAACGTCAACCGGGGTCCAAGTGGATAGATCTTGTTTTTCAAAGAACTTCGTTACCGTAACGCTACAACCCGTTACAGATGCGGCATGTAACGCGCAGAGGTTTAGATCGGGCCGCTCTTAAATGGTCGGAATCTCCATCGCACTTTTTATTTTTCAGCGTCTCGGGCGTCTATCTGTAGCCAACGGATACCATATTTTTTCAGCCTTTACAACGAGAGAGGATGTCTGCAACCGCGGCATGGGGATTGCTTATGATATATTTCTTATGGTGGTGCCCTTGCTTTCAGCTCGGAGAGACGGCAGTGCAGGACAGACAAGGGCGTGAAAAAATGTTAGAGATAAAACGCATTTTATTCCCGATGGACTCACTGAAGTTTCAGAAAGGAGCCGTCTAAGACATGTTCAAAGTCAAATTCTTGCCGGACGAAAAAGAGATGGATGTTCAGGGGGAAACGACCCTCATGGAGGCAGCCCAACAAGCGAAAGTCCACATCAACAACCTCTGCGGCGGGAAAGGCGTTTGCGGAAAGTGCCGGGTCAAGGTCACCAACGGCAAGATCCACGCAGACAAGCACTCGATCAGCCTGCTTTCCAAAGAAGAAATCCTCGAGGGCTACGTCCTTGCCTGCCAGACCAAAGTGGACGCAGATTCGGAGATTCTGATCCCTGCAGAGTCCCGTTTGGAAGAAGGACAAATCCTCATGGAGTGCTCGGTCGATTATAGCGCCCCGGAAAAAATCACTCTCCATCGCTTGCCCTCCGACCCCATGTGTCTCTATGAGCCTTTAACGCAAAAGGTCTATCTGGAAATGAAGAAGCCTTTTTGCGTTTCTTTGATTCGCCAACCCGCTCGATCTCGTGTTCCTGCACCACGCGAAGGAGCTTGACCTGGATGAAAGGACTGATTTCCCCGATCTCGTCCAGAAAAATAGTCCCACCGTCGGCTTCCTCGAAGCGCCCCTCACGATCCCGAATGGCCCCGGTAAAGGCGCCTCTGACGTGGCCGAAGAGTTCGCTTTCCAGCAGGGATTCCGAAAGAGCGCTGCAGCTCACCGTTACAAAGGGCATCATCTTTCGAGCGCTATGATGGTGAATGGCGCGTGCAACCAGTTCTTTACCCGTACCGCTTTCACCCTGGATAAGAATAGTTGCTTCGCTTGCAGCGGCGGCTTTGATGGATGAGAAGACCTGCTGCATGGCGTGGCTTTTACCGATGATTTTGTCGAACCTGTGAATTTCACCTAGAAGGCGGCTGGCTTCTTCCGCTTTGCGCCGCGCTTTTTCCAGTTCCGAAAGATCGGTCACGGTTTCGATGACACCCTTGACGGTACCCTTTTCGTCCTTGACCAGTCTCGCGCTTTTTATTACGGGCACATCATGGCCCTGTTTGTGGCGCAGAAAGCATTCTCTCCCGTCCAGCCGGTCGTGCTGAAGAATCCCGCAGTCCCCGATACCCCCGGGGCAGCTTTTTTGAAAACACTGCGTGAAATTCAGCATCGCGCATGGCTGACCTATGGCCTCATTGGCGGTATACCCTGTGATCCTTTCTATAGAAGCGTTCCACGAAGTTATTCTCCCCTTTTCATCAAGGGTAAAAACGCCGTCAGCCATAGACTCCAGCAGCAGACTGGAAAAACTCGGGTCCAATATGCTTCTTGTTTTGTCTTCTTGCATGATGGAAATCGGTCCTTTTGTGATTCTATGCTGCTCAGTTTTGGGCGGACAGGGCTGGGCAAGCTATTTCGATGATTCCCGGAACGTTACATACAAACAGAAATAACTTAGGTAACGTTACTTCTGTTTGTCAAGGTATTTGATTTTTTTCTGTAGTCTTTCCCTATTGCTCTGTTTCTTAATCGATTATTAGCCGCGATTTCATACGGTTATCCTTCCTACATTATGGATGACGGTCAGAGACCATTAATTCAGCAAGTGGCACAATATTTGAATTCCCTTAACTTTTAAAGTCTTCGTGGGGCAAAGGGAATCCGGCGTCTATTTCCGTAGAAGGAGGGGAAACGCCTTGGAGGTAGAAGAGATAAAATCCGGTGAGGAATTGGAAAGGACGAAACAGAAGGGTGTAGCTCTCATTGACTTCGGTGCCCCCTGGTGCGCACCCTGTCGCCTGCAAGAGCCGATCATGCGACGACTGGCGGCCCAATTTGATGGAAGGGCTTCCTTCGCAGCCGTGAATATCGATGAGAATCGCGAAGCGGCAATAAACTTGGGCATCCGGGGCGTTCCGACCCTGATCCTTTTCCGAAACGGCAAAGAGGTCTTGCGTTTCGTGGGGCTTCAGTCAGAAGCGGCGCTTTCAGATGCCCTTGACAAACTCATTCATTGAAAACAACCGATGTGGCACAAAAGGAGTAGAATCTATGAAATTTGATTTGCTCATTATCGGGGGAGGTCCCGCAGGCATCACACTTGCCAAAGAACTTGGACACAAGGAGAAGGTGGGAGTGATTCGACCGGAAGACCACTCCTTGATTTACTGCGCCATGCCTTACGTGATCGAAAAGATACTGCCTATTGAAAAGACGCACAAGAAAGACGCTCTGGTAACAGACGCCGGGGCGGCACGGGCCTGACAGAGAAAACGGCCCGGGGTAAATACGAGATTATCATGGGCCACTCGGAACTCACAACGATCTTTCCGATCATGCCGGAAGCCAAAAAGGTACGAATGAAACTGATCGGGGACAAACAAAAAGGGCGAATCCTCGGGGGACAGGTTGCAAGCGGCAATCCCGTAACCGACAAGGTTGATCTGATCACCATGGCCATTCAGTACGGTCTCACGCTAGAGGATCTAACCCGGTTCAGTTATTCGGCCCAGCCTTACCAGTCCTTTTTCCCTGCAAACAATCTCCTCGTTACAGCGGCAGAGGATATGTTAAAGAAAATGTGATTCCTGGGAATCCTCGGAAGTGCGGGCATCGGAGGATGGTTACTCTCCCGCTGGTTTGAGAGAAAGGGGTTCGAGGAAACGACAGAAGCCATCTGAAACACATTGCAGCTACCGCCGACAATGGAGCGAATCGATGAGTCAACCCGAAACAGGCTCCCCTCAGATCTCTCCACACAGTGTGGATCAAGAGACGGCGCTGATTAAGAAAATCGCCCTGTACGCCTTTTTGTTAAACCTCGGGCTTGTGGCGATGAAAGGGATCCTCGCCGTTTATTCCAGCAGCCTCGCGGTCACTGCCGGCGCCATTGATTCGGGAACCGATGCCGTAGCCTCATTGATCCTGTATGTAGGGCTTAGACTCTCGTCCCACAAAACACCTTCCTTCCCGCTCGGCCTTTACAAGATCGAAAACTTTATTTCCGTGGTCATGGCATTTTTCATCTTTTTTGCCGGTTATGAAATCGCCCTGCAGGTGATCCGTCCCGCATCAGCAAGCCCTGCCATATCGATCCACACCGTCTTGCTGCTATCCGCCGGAGTAGTGGCCACCTATTTTTTTGGCCGCTACGCGATGCGGATAGGCCGGCGAACGGAATCGCCATTTCTCATGGCTGAAGCGCGTCATCGGCAGGTGGATGTGCTCTCTTCCATCGTGGTGGTCGCCTCTGTGGTGACGGGTTATTTCCACTGGAACTACATCTTCTTGGGGATCTCCATTGATCAGATCGCCGCGGCGGTGGTCCTGATTTTCGTCGCTTGGGCAGGGTGGGAACTCCTTGTGGACGGCATGCGGGTACTGCTGGATGCCTCCATGGATTTCGAGACCCTGGACCAGGTCAAAAGGATCCTGGAGGGTCACCCCATGGTGGTCAAGGTGACCTCCCTCATAGGAAGAAACGCAGGGCGTTTTCGGTTTCTTCAGACAAGCATGATCTTCAGGACGGGCGATCTTGAGAGAGCGCACCAGATCAGCCAAATGCTGGAAGAGGAGATTCGCCGAAAGGTCCCGCATGTAGAAAAAGTGATGATCCATTACGAGCCTCAGTCCCGGACCCATGCACGAATCGCCGTCCCTCTGGGGGATCGGGATGGAACGATCAGCGATCATTTCGGCGATTCTCCCTATTTTGCCTTTGTGACGGTGCGCCTGCAGGACGGTGCGGTAGAGAAGCGGGAGGTGATGGACAACCCCCATCGCGCGGTGGATGTGGCAAAGGGCATAAGGGTGGCTGAATGGCTGGTCGGGCAGAACGTGGACCAGGTGGTGATGAAGGAAGATCTGTCGCGGAAGGGGCCCGGCTATGTCCTGGCCAATGCCGGCATCCGACCGAGCCTCACGACGGCACTCCGGCTGGAAGCGGCCGTTGAAGAGGCGATGCAGGCCGTCACTCAGCGTCCGGGGGATAGGCTTCGAGGAGGGTCCAATGGAGACGAAAAGATCGGCGCCCACCCAATCGGATAAAATGGGAACGAAGAGCGCACAAAAGACTCAGGCTCATACCAAGGATCTTGCTTTCTATAAGTTCGTTGTGGACAGCGTGCCCTCCGGCGTGATTACTGTTGACAGACATCTCAGAATCACCGGTTTTAACCCGTGGGCCGAAAGATTGACGGGCTATAGAGCCGAGGAGGCGCTCGGAAGTTTCTGCGGTGAAATCCTTCATGGGGGCATGTGCGATACCCACTGTCCCCTAAGAACAGCCCTGACCAGCCAGCAACCCTTGTCTCTGGTGGAATCCACAGTCGGGACCAAGCGAGGGGAGACCATCCCCGTGAGAATGAATGTTGCCGCCTTGTTTGACGAAAACGGGGACCTCATCGGAGGGGTCGAATCGTTCCAGGATATTTCTGCTTTGAAATCGCTGGAACGGGAGAGGAACAACCTGATCTCCACCTTCGCCCACGACATGAAGTCCTCCCTCACCATCATCGGCGGATTCGTGCTCCGCCTCTTGCACAAGGCAGATACGGTCGATGATCAGAAGGAGCACAGGTATCTCGAGATTATCAGAGATGAGTCAGGCAAGCTGGAGATGCTCATCTCGGATTTTCTGGGATTCGCCCGTCTCCAGACAGGCAAATTAAAGCTCAATTTGAGCGCCACCTCCCTGGACAAGGAGCTTATGGAGTTGTGCGAGGCCTACCAGCCAAAGATCTCCGGCGCTGGCCTTACCCTGAAGCTTGAAAATGAAAACGCCTTGCCGCCCATCAACGGAGATCCACGACAGCTTCGAAGGGTCTTTACAAATCTTTTGGATAATGCCGTTAAGTTCTCGTCAAAGGGGGACAACATCACCGTTTCCACCGCGACGGATGCAAGCGGGATACGCGTCTCGGTCAAGGATCAAGGGATGGGCATTCCCGCCGATGAGCTTCCCTATATTTTCGACGCCTTCCATCGAGGAAAAGCCGGCGAACAAGTCAAGGGATTTGGTCTGGGCCTGGCAGCCGTCAAAGCGATTGTGGAAGCCCATGGCGGCAGGGTAATGGTAGAGAGTGAGCTAGGGACGGGATCAAATTTCACCGTCGTCCTTCCTGTATTCTTCCCTCAGAATGCCGCTCTTTCATAAAGCGTAAAGGCTCTGCGCCGGCCCACTCCTCACCCGTGACCATTTCTCCGACAACTATAGCTCCCCTCCTTTGGCGCCCGTGCTGCGCATTCCCGCCGCTGCCGGCACGGAGGACCGAGGAGGGGAGTGACAGGAGGGGGATACGAAACCGTGCTCCAGCCTCCACTTCTTTAGGAAGACTGGGGCTTGGCTTCCAGCTCCTGCAGCCGCTTCTGGATGGCCTCAAGCTCCTGTTTCATGGCCTCAGCCTCATCCCTCAGCATGCCGGCCTCATCCTGCGGGTTCATGGGGTAAGGCCCGTAAGCCGGGACATATCCTCCACCCCATGCAGGATAAAATGCTCGGCCTCCGAAGCCTCTTCCATACCCGCGGCCCATACCACGGCCCGGACCGAAACCTCGTCTGGCCCCTAGGCCCCGGCCCATGCCTTGACCATAGCCAAATCCGTAGCCGAATCGACCGCCACGCCCATAGCCCGCACCGCCGGGGTTGCAGAATCCTCGCGCTCCTCCGGTCATAGGACCGGCACCCATGGGTCCTGTTCCATCAAATCCTGGCATAAGAAACACCTCCCTTTCTCTAGAATCCGCCGCGCCAACCGCGGCCACGTCGCCCTCTTCCTCGAGGAGGCAATTCAAAGTGACCTCCCTCGATTCGAAGGATCTTGCCCATAATGAGAGCGTCGGCCACGACGGCCCTCGCATCGGCCAGAATCCGGCCCAAGGTCTGACGGGACACGTTCATCATGGCGGCTGCCGCTTCCTGGTCCAAGCCCTGGTAATCCACGAGCCGGATCGCCTCCAGCCCTTCCACGGGAAGAACCGCTTCCTCTCTTCCCCATGGAGGCATCTGGTTTGGAACAAAGGCGGCAACCACCGGACGCCCTTGAACCCATCTCAGCTTTCTCGGCCTGGGCACGGCCAACCTCCTATTATGAGCTTACGCTCATAATATAAAACAGCAAAGACGCCTGTCAAGAAATATTTTGAGCATAGGCTCATAAAAAGAAAGAAGCACGGTGCACGGTTCAAGGTTCACGGCTTCGTAAAGAGCGCCTGGGAGTTAATCTTTCATTTCGACCACAGGGGATAGCCAAGACACGACACTGGCAGGTTGCTGAAAAACACCGGCTACGCAGGCTGCTCAAAAACGGCCAGATGCAAGGCACCCGAAATCCCGAGGGATGAGACGTACAGTCCAGTACGTCGCAGTGACGAGGGATGAGGGTAACGCCGCAGATGGGCGTTTTTCAGCAGCCTGCTAGGTTATCAGGGTTCGATGTGGATGGTGGGATAGATGCCCTTTTGCGTGCCTATGGAGTAGGGTTGGATGATGTTGAAAGCGATGTTCTGGCCCTTCTGGGCGTGACCTTTGTTTTTTCTGCCGTCGAAATAGGCGCCGTTGGCTTCCAGTATGTGATCGATCCGTCAACCTGGCACTTGCCCAGAAAATAGCTGCCGGCGAGGTTGGAGCCGGTGAAGTGGAAATGCAGGGGATGGTGGCCGGTGATCCCGTAAAAGGCGTAAAACTCGGACAGCTTTTTCAGGGGTACGCAGGGTTTCAGGAAAGGGCTCGCATCGAACTCCTGGCCTCTCAGGTTGATGTTGACCCGCCGTATGATGCGCTCGATGAGTTTTTCTAGCTTCTGCATGCTGCTGCAGACCTCCTTATGTTCTGTCTTTAATCGACTTGAGGTTCGGTATCCACTTTCCCGTGTTTTCTTGGTAAGAAAGGTAATTCTCACGGTGCTTCATCCCCAGTAACTTTTCTTCGTAGCTTGCAATGTAATTATAAAAGAAGAAGATGACCAACAGCAGGCCGAAACAAAAGAGACAAGCAGTGGAAACCGCGAGCCCGAAATAGAATAGGAGGCTCGCCAAATACAAAGGATGCCTCACGTACCGGAAAGCGCCGGAAGATAGAACCCCTGCAGGACGATGCTCATGTCTCGCGACCACGTGGCCTGTTTTGGCCAGCCAAACAGCTGTTCCCAGGGCAAGGATCATAATAAGGAGTCGGGCGCTGAGCGGGACAGAAGCGGAAAGAAACGTGGATCCCCCCAGGAAAAAGGAGTCACCAACCCAGACGACCATAAAGCAAAGGAACAAAATTAATTGCCCCATATCACCCCAAGGATGTTCCCCGTTCTTTTCCCGCATGGTTTCGCTCCCCGTTGAGGTCGCTAAGGACCATTTCTTTTATAGCAGGGGAAGAGAAAAACGTCTATAGGCCACGCTCCTGCGCCCTGAGGACAAGATGTGGAAAGGAGCCTCACAGGGCCAAAACGATAACGCTCTATTGATTCCCTATTTACAGATGGGAAGGCCCATCATATAAGTTTTCAGGAAAACGAAATTCTTGGGGCCGACCTTGCTTTAGCCCGACGGAGTTGCCCCTTGAGAAAGGATCTCAAAGGAGGCCTATGTTGAAGGAAATCACAGTTTCTTTCCCTGGCGGGAAAAAGATAGATGCCCAAGTTGGAGATTTCGTTGTTCATACGGATCAGTCGTTAGTCAATGGTGGAGGGGAGACCGCTCCCGAGCCTTTTCAGATCTTTCTCGCATCGATCGCGACCTGTGCAGGGATTTATGCTCTGGAATTCTGCCAGGCGCGCGAGATCCCTTCCGAGGGCATGGGGCTGACCCTGAGCTATGATTGGGACGAGAAGAAACAGAGGATAGAGAAACTACACATCGATCTAAAGGTGCCCGCCGACTTTCCAGATCGGTACAAGAAGGCAGTGACGAGGGTCATGGACCTTTGCAGCGTCAAGAAACACATTATCCACCCGCCTGAATTCATCATCACAGCAAGTTGACACGGGGAATCCCTTTTATTCCTAATGCCATTTTGGAGGAGGTCCACCATGCCGTATGAGAGCATCATCGTAGAACGGAAAGATCATGTAGGGCTGATCACCCTCAATCGCCCGAATCAGTTCAACACCTTCAACACCGCTCTTGCGGATGAACTCTGCAAGGCCCTTATTGAACTGGAGGTGGACAAGACCGTCCGTGTCTTCGTCATCAGGGGTGCAGGCAAAGCGTTTTGCACCGGTATTGATATCTCTGAGTTTCATGGGAAGACCCTTCAGGGATACCGCGAATGGATCAGCCGGATGGAGCAGGCCCTTCACGTCATCGCCTCCGTGAAAAAACCGGTGATCGCCTCGGCCCACGGCTATGCGGTGGCTAACGGGGTAGGGCTCATTGCAGCCTGCGACCTCGCCATTGTGGCAGAAGGGACCAAGCTCGGGGCAACCGCCGTCAATGTGGGGCTCTTCTGTATGGGTCCGGCCGTTCCCATGTCCCGCTCTCTAAGCAGGAAGCGATGCCTGGAGATGGTGATGACCGGAGAAATGATCGACGCGAGAGAGGCGGAGCGTTGGGGTCTGGTGAACAGGGTGGTCCCTCTGGACAAACTCGAAGAGGAGACTATGGCGCTCGCGAACAGGCTGGCGGAGAAGAGCCCTCTTGCCCTTCAAATGGGCAAAGAGGCTTTTTATGGCATGGCCGACCTGGAATTTGGGAAAGCCCTCGCTTACACCAATGAGGTCTTTGCCGCTCTGTGCATGACGGAGGATGCGAAAGAGGGGGTGGACGCGTTTCTGAACAAACGGGCGCCTCAGTGGAAAGGGAAATAGCCTGGCCTCTAACTTTGCATGATGGGCAGAAAGACGTGGAAGGTGGAACCGCGGTCCGGTTCGCTTTCCGCTTCGATTCTCCCATTGTGGGCCTCCACAATGCTTTTCACGATGGCCAGGCCGAGCCCTGTTCCTGAAATCATTCGGGTCTTGTCGTCCTTCACCCGATAAAAGCGTTCGAAGATCCTGCCCAGGTTTTCCTGAGAAATGCCGAATCCCGTGTCCTTCACCGCAATGTGGACATAGTCCTTTTCAGCGAAAGCGGATACGCTTACCGTCCCGTCCTCCGGCGTGTACTTGATGGCGTTGGTCAGTAGGTTCGCGAAAACCTCCTCGATGGCCCTTTTGTTCGCCAGGATGGGGGCAAGTTCCGAAAGAGACTCCAGGTTCAGTTGAATGCGCTTGCCCTGGGCCCGGGTCTGATGAAAAGCCACCTGCTCGTTGAGCAGAGAGGCAATCTGGAGTCTTTCCTTTTCGAGCGTGATCAACCCGGATTCTATTCTGGAAAGATCCAGAAGATCGGCTGCGAGATCTGAAAGACCCTTGATTTTTTCCGACACCCTGCCCAGGATCTCCTGCTGCTTCTCTGTGACCTCTCCCGCCAAACGATCTTGAACGACTTTGACAAGCGCCAGGACCGAATTCATGGGGCTTTTGATCTCGTGGGCCACCATGGAAACGAAATCCGATTTGATTTTGTCCATCTTTTTCAGAGCGGTGATATCATGGACGACCGTCACGGTCCCCAGGTTCCGGTGAAGTCTGTCCCTGAAAGGCACGCATCGCACCGCCAGAACAGTCTCCTTGTTTTCAGCGAGAGCCCCCTGATCAAACTCGTCCGTCAGTTCAGTAAACTGATCAGCAGGCATGGAGAGCGCTTCATCAATCAACTGGAGCAGTTTTTCGTTTTGGATCAGTTTATTGACCGGCAAGCCGATGGGGCTCTCCCCTCGATACCCCGTGAGCTTGAGAAACGCCGGGTTCGCCAGCGCCACCTGTTTCTCGCCGTCTGTGGCCATGACCCCGTCTAAGAGGTGGTTGATCAGCGTGCCCATGCGCGATTTCTCGTGGGCGATATCCTCGAGGCTTCGGATGTACTCGATGGCCCGTCCAATCACCGTCCGCAAATCCTCCGGGGAAAAGGGCTTTGAAATAAAGTCAAAAGCGCCCTTTTTCATGGCCTCCACAGCGTGCTCCAGCGTGGCGTAGCCGGTGATCACGATGACAAGCGTATCGGGGTGCCGAGCCTTCACATGTTCCAGCAAATCAATCCCCCGCAAACCCGGCATCATCAAGTCCAGCAGGATGATGTCAAAGTGCTCTTCCCCGATCTTTTTCAGCCCTGCGTAGCCGTTCTCCGCCAGCCCAACCTCGAACCCTGCTGCGTTAAGGATGCTGTTGCAGCCGTCTCGGATTCGTTTCTCGTCGTCCACAACCAGAACCCGGGCGCGATAGGCTGTTTTGGATTTTGTATCGTCTTTCATGTGTAGGTAGTCCTTTCGCCGTTCAAACCATCCGGTGGCAATAAGTCTTCAGAGCCTTCTTCCGGAACGAAAAGAGGCAGTTCCACAACAAACGTGGTCCCCTGGGGACCCGTTTCCCTGACGGAAAGACGGCCTCCGCTCTCCTGGATGATGCCGAGAGAAGTGCTCAACCCTAACCCTGTGCCCTTCCCCGGTTCTTTGGTGGTAAAAAAAGGGTCGAATATCTTCGCCAGGTTTTCTTCGGCGATGCCGCAACCGTTGTCCTTAACCTCCAGGTAGGCCAGCTTGTTCGGCTTGTCCCGGTAAGTCCGAAACGTCAACACGCCCTCTCCGCTCATGGCTGCACAGGCATTCAAGATGAGATTAATGAGCACCTGGGCGAGTTGGTTTTTGTCCGCGTGAACCATCATCATTTCTTCTGACAGTTCCTTGACGACCACGATGTTCCCAAAGAGCTTCTGGTCGCGGATGAGGTTCAGGCTCTGATGGACCAGATCATTGAGCGGGATGATTTCTTTAGTGGTTGTCGATCGTCTGCTGTAGGCGAGCAGGTTTTTCACAATGCCTTTGCATCGATTGACGTCTTCCACGATGTATCCCAGGTGTTCCCGCATAGGATCATCCTTATTCATTTGCTCCAGAGCCATGCTCGCATAGAGAAGGATTCCCGTGAGGGGATTGTTGACTTCATGGGCCACCCCTGCCGCCAACTGGCCCAGGGAAGCCATTTTCTCCGACTGGGAGAGCTGGGCCTGAGTGTCTTTTAGCGCTTTTTCTACGGCGAGTTTGTCCCTGAGGTCATTGTAAATCCCCATGGTGGCCACTTCCTTTTTTTGTTCGTAAATGATGGATGCCGTAACTTCCACAGGGATCACTTCCCCTTTGATATTCAGAATGTTGACCTTCGTGAGAGGGAGTTTGCCTTTTCCACCCCTCTTTCCCTTTCGCATCTCCCGCATAAGCTCTTTGGCCTTACCGGGAGGGTACAGATCGATCACACTTTTTTTCCCTTTCGCTTCTCTGACGGAAAATCCGAAGAGAGTTTCAGCCGCTCGATTCATGATCAGGATATTTCCGTCCATATCCGCTGCAACAATAGCGCTCGCTGAACTCTGGATGACCTTTTCCAGGAATTCCCTGGTCTCTTCGAGCGTCCTCTCGAGGGTCTTGATCCTGGTCACGTCCCGGAGGCTCTCCATGATGTAGATGATGTTACCGGCATCGTCCTTGATGGGAGAGAAGACTCTGTCCTCCCATGCCTTTTCGCCGGTGCTGAGGGTAACCTCTCGCAGGATGGAATGTCCTTCGCCTATGGCCAGGACTCCAGGAAGGGGGCAAAGATACGCGGAGCAGGGTTCTTTCGAATTGTAGAAGACCTCGTGACAAGTCTTGCCGACGATGTCTTCCATGCGGACACCGAATTTGTCCAAGAGCTTCTCATTGGCCGTGACAATGACCTTGTCCGGTCTCAGGATGAGGGTTGGAAAGGAAAGAGAGTCAAAGACCCTCAACCGCCAATCCTCCGCCTCAACGGCCTTTTCGATCATCGGCTCTCACCCGCAAGTCGTTGATTGTTTTAGAGTGGAAGCCCGGGGTATTTCGAACACCTCTGAAAGAGCAGCAACCGCTTCCTCTGATTTCCCCTCGGGTAGCACAATGTAAATGCAGGATCCGGAGCAAGCGGCAGCCGTCATCTTGACCCTCCTTGCAGCCAATCCCCTCACCGCAGCCTCCAGGATGCCGTAACGATCTCCGAAATGAGGGCCCTGGAAAAACACCATTTCCGCCGGCACGCCGAGCCAGACCGCCTTGTCCGTGCCTGGCAGGAACTCCTCCACACGGTCTTCAATCAATCTGGCCCACTGTGCCGTCACAACGAGGCAGACCTCCAAAGCCTGGCCGCGACGCTGGGAGAAAACCAGGAGGAAATCCGCGCCTGTCTCTCCCAAACGGCAAAAGGCTTCTCCCAGGGACTCCATATTCTCGCTATGGACCGTCATCCTCAGCAGGGAAAGCCCCGCCATCCTCTGAAAGCCATAGGTCTTGATCCGGGATTCCCGGTATGCAGCCTTTGTCTCCAAAGCATCATCCAAAAAGGCGAGGGAACATCTGTTTATAGTGAGATCAGGATGTCTCTACTCCAAGCTCGAAACATCCCTTCAGCGCGGCAATGGCCTGATCCAAATCGGTATGGTCGGTGATGAACGTGATCGCGGACAAGGAAGAGCAGAAGCCGTGCAAAGGAATCCCCGCTCTGGCCAAAGCGGTGATTCCCAGACCCAACATCTTCAAATCAAAGCAGTGCGGAAAAAGGGCCAGGAGATCCACCGCCGCGGAGAGCTCCACCCCTGTCCTGAGTTCAGGGTTGGGGTCCATCAGCGCTTTGATCTGTGCTCCGTCAGAAGCGGCCACACAGCAGACGAACCGGATCTCTTCCTGCGTCTCCCCGCCGATGAACAGGTTCATGTTGACGCCTGCTTTAGCCAGTTCACCGAGCATACGAGAGAGGCGCTTTCCTGCATAAGATCGATCCGCGACCTCCATGAGGGCCAGGTTGCCGCTCACCCTCAACCCATCCATGGCGAACTTTTCCGTTGTGGAACAGTCCTTGTGCTCTACCACAGCTGCCTCTTAACGGGTGTAGTCTTTCACGATCTCCATCAGGCTGTCCAGGTCGATTGGTTTCGGAATAAACTCATCAGCCAGGGCGGTCTTTCCGTCCATATGGGTGTAGTTGGTGGAGGTCACGGCCTCGCCCACTGCCGTCAGCAGGACGACGGTGATGTTCTTGTACTGGGGATCGTTTTTCAGCTCCTTGCAGACCTGGTATCCGTTTTTGTTCGGCATCATCACGTCCAGGATGATCAGGTGCGGCCTTTCCTCCCTGATCCTGTCCCAGGCCTGGATTCCATCGTAGGCCTTGGCCACGCGATAGTTCTCGCTCGCGAGCTTCATGGAGATGGCTTCCACGAGATCCGGATCGTCGTCCACCACGAGGATAAGTTTCTTATCGTCCATTGATTTGCCTCCTTGTTTGATTGCTCCCATTGCCTCTCTCTTCGCCGCTCCCCGTTCCGATGAAAAGGAATTCGGCGACTGCGTTCTGTTCGTGCTCACACCCCCGGCCGCGGATGAAGTCCCGCCTTTTTCACGATCTCCGGCACTTTTTCTTCCCATTCGATCGCCATGATGTGGAAACCGGCTACGCCTTTCACCTCTTTGAGGCGTTGCATGGTCTCCACGCAAATGTTGAGACCCTCTTCGGCCTGTTTGTCCTTTGGGACTCCGGATAGGCGCTTGATCATCTCGTCCGGGACGCTCATGCCAGGGACCTTGTTTTTCATGTATTTGGCCATGCCCACGGACTTGAAAGGCGTCACTCCCGCGAGAATGGCGACCTTTTCATGAAGGCCTCGATCCCGAACCCCCTCCATCCATTTCTCGAACCTTGGCAGATCGTAGATGCATTGGGTCTGGATGAAGTCCGCGCCGGCCTTGACTTTCTTGGCCAAACGGGCTACGCGCAGTTCAAAGGGGTCGGCAAAGGGGTTGGCGGCTGCGCCGATGAACATCTTGGGAGGGTTGAGGATCTCATCGCCTCCCTGGAACTTTCCGTTGTCCCGCATGTTTTTCACCATCTGGATAAACTGGATTGAGTCCAGGTCATACACATTCGCCGCCATGGGGTGGTCTCCGAAGCAGGGATGATCCCCGGAAAGGCAGAGCATGGTGTTGATTCCGTGCGAGTAGGCGCCGAGAATATCGCTTTGCATGGCCAGTCGATTCCGATCCCTGGTCACCATTTGTAGAATGGGATGCAGGCCCATCTGTCGAATGATGAGACAGGCGGCAAAACTGGACATGCGGACCATGGCCGTCTGGTTGTCCGTCACGTTGATGGCATCCACATAGCTCCTGAGTTTTTCGGCCTTTTCCCTGACTTTTTCAGGCACCGCGCCCCGGGGGGGGCCGCACTCGGAAGTCACCGCCAGATGCCCGGCGGCCAGAATTCTTTCCAGTACGCTTTCCGTTTTCATGATGCGAGATCCTCTCTGATGATTCGCCTGGGACCGCCGTCCCGGCTGGTGCGCCAGTCTTTTGCCGGCATGATGTCCTCATAACGTTTTTCCAGTCCAAGGGCTTTCAGCCGGTCCCAGATCAACTGCCACGCACAGTCCACCTCGGCGTTGATTTCGCATTTCCCGCGCGTCGAACCTCCGCAGGGACCATTGAGAAGCCTTTTGGAGCACCGGGCGATAGGGCAGATCCCGCCGGTCAGCCCGAGCACACAGTCCCCACATCCCTGGCATCGCTCGGCCCACACGCCCTGACGCTCCGAAGCCCCCATGAATTTCGTGTTCACGGCCGGAAGGACCGGTTTTTCCTTGAAGCGCCTCGCCACTTCCTGAACGCCGCACCCACAGGCCATGGAGAGCACGGCATCCGCTTGGTTGATCGCGCTCACGAGCTCTTCAACGTATTCCGGGTCGCACTGCCGCTCCAGGGTCATTTCCTTCACATCCAGGACTTTGCCTTCCTTCATGCAAGCCATCTGAAGGGCGGAGGACAAAAGGCCCACCTCCTTGCGGCCTCCGGCAGCGCAAACCGTTACACACTCGTTGCAGCCCACCAGAAGAATCCGGTTGAAAGGCCGGATCAATTCCATGATTTCTTCAATCGGTTTTCGCTCTGCAGTGATCATTGTTTCCTCTTCTCCTTCACCTCATCGATCAACCGGCCGCAGCCGTTTGCCCGGCTTGTGCCGCCCCTTTCACCGGGTTGGGTCCCAGGCTCCGAATTTTCTCGGTGAATTCGGAGGCCGTGACCGCAAAACGCTCGCCCATGCCCGCAGACAGGGTCATCATTTCAAGTCGCTCCCCGCCCACGCCGATCTCATCGAGGAGCTTCTTCACATAGGCCACCCGACGGGCCGCCTTGAGGTTCCCGTCCTTGAAGTGACAGTCCCCTTCCAGGCAACCGGCCACATAGACGCCGTCGGCGCCTTTTTGAAAAGCCTTCATGATATGAATCGCGTCCACCTTCCCTGAGCAAGGGACCCGGAGGATATGCACGTTAGGAGGATAGCAGCGTCTCATACTCCCTGCCATGTCCGCCGCCGTGTAGGCACAGTAATGGCAGCAGAACGCCACGATAACGGGTTCAAAGGATTTCACTGAAGCACCCCTTCCAACAGGCCGTCGAGTTTGGCCATGAGATGATCGTCTTCATACTGCATGAGCTGGATGGCCTTGGCCGGGCATTCGGCAGCGCACACGCCGCAGCCGTGGCACTTGGCCGGATCGATTTCCGAATAGCCGTCCGCGTTGATAAACGGAACATCAAACGGACAGGCCCGGACGCAAATGAGACAGGCCGCGCATTTCTTGCCGTCCACCCTTGCGACTGCCGCACCCAGGTTGATCACGTTTCTCGCCAGAAGCGTCTGCGCGCGGCCAGCCGCGGCCTGGGCCTGGGCAATGCTCTCCCGGATGGTCTTGGGCGAATGGGCCGTGCCGGCCACAAAAAACCCGGGAACCGGCAGGTCCACAGGCCGGAGCTTGACGTGATCTTCCAGGAAAAAGCCGTCCGGGGTCCGGGCCAGGCGGAACACCATGGCCAGGTCTTCGGTTCCTTCGTCATCCGCAATGAGCCCGGTGCTGAGGGCCAGGCTGTCGGCGGATACGGTCATCTTTTTCTCTAGAATCGGATCCGTAAAGGAGACCTTTACCCTTTCCCCGTCCGCCTCGACAACGGGTTTGTCTTTCTCTTCGAAGCGGAAGAAAAGGACACCCCGCTCCCGGGCCTTTCGATAAGCGTCTTCTTGGAACCCGTAGGTCCGCATGTCCCTGTAGAGCACGGAGATCTGAATGGCTGGGTTGAGATCGAGCAGCCTCAAGGCGTTCTTGACGGCCGACTGACAACAAATGCGCGAGCAGTTGGGGTTTTCAGGACACCGGGAGCCCACGCACTGGATCATGACCACCTTCTCCCAGCCCCTGGCTTTGTCAGGCTGCTCTTCGAGGAGGCGGTCCAGGTCCAGCTGGGTCAGAACGGCGTCGTGGTCGTCCAGAAGGTATTCCTGCGGCCGGTTCGGCACCGCGCCTGTTGCCAGAATGGTGACGCCGTGGGTGAATTGCCGGTAGAACATCTGGGGACCTACCTGAAGGCCGGTCTTAAAGAGGCCGGGCATGCCGCTGTGATCCACGATGACGGACCGCGTCAGGACCTGGATGTTGGGGTGGTGCAGGGTGCGATCGATGAGGTTGGTCAAATAGGCTTTAACATCTTCTCCTTCCAGGGTCCTGCGGATGTCGACGGCCACGCCTCCAAGGGCTGCGGCTTTCTCCGCAAGGTAGACCCTCATGCCCTGGTCGGCCAGGGCCAGGGCCGCGTTCATTCCTGCAACGCCTCCCCCCACCACCAGCGCGTTCTTGTTCATGGGGAGAACGTGTTCCGTGAGCGGGTGGGCCAGGGCCACCGCCGACACCGCCATACGGGTCAGGTCTTTTCCCTTGTTCAGGGCCTCCTCGGGCTGATCCAGGTGCACCCAGGTGTCCTGATCGCGGATGTTAGCCATTTCGACCAGGTATTTGTTGAGGCCGGCCGTGCGCACGGTATCTTGAAAAAGGGTTTCGTGAGTCCTTGGGGAGCATCCTCCAATCACCACGCGGTTCAGAGAGTTTTCCTGAATCGAACGCTGAATCGCCTCCAGGGATTCCCTGGAACATCCTCGCCCGGTCATCTCAGAGACAACCACCTGGGGCAGCCGAGCCGCATATTTCACCAACTGGTACACGTCCAGGAGACCGCCGATGTTGGTCCCGCAGTCGCAGATGAAGACTCCGATCCTCGGCTCCTCAGAGCTCACATCCCGCTCGGCCGGCAAGTCCCCCTCTTCCTCTTCTTCGGCGGTCGGCTCCGCGCTCGTGAGGTACTGAGCGGCCATGCACGCTGCGGCGCTTGCCTGCACCATGGTTTCGGGAATGTCCTTGGGGCTTTCGGAGAGCCCGACCACGTAGATGCCCGGTTGAGAGGTCGCCACAGGGCTGAAGCTTCCGGTTTTAGCGAAAGCATGTTCATTGAGCTTGATGCCCAGGCGGGCCGCCAGTTCCACCGCATCCGGGGGAATCACAAATCCCGTCGAAAGAACCACCATGTCGAAAACTTCCTTCTTGGGCAGGCTGGCACCTGCAGAAACATAGGTGATGGAGAGGTCATCGGAGCCGGGGACGGTCTCCACGGTGTGAGGCCGGGTTCGTTCCAGGCGAACGCCGAACTGTTCCTTAGCCCGGTTCAAATAGAGCTCGTAGTCTTTCCCCGACGTGCGCATGTCCATGTAGAAGATCACGGTCTCTATGTCTTCGTGGAATCGCTCCTTGGTCACCATCGCCTCTTTCAGAGCATACATGCAGCAGGCGCTGGAGCAATAGGGGAGACACCCTTCCTTCACACTTCGCGATCCCACGCACTGGATCCAGGCCACCCTTTTGGGTTGTTTTCCGTCCGAGGGCCGGACCAATTGCCCCAAAGTCGGCCCTGAAGCCGAGAGGATTCGCTCGTATTCCAGGCCCGTCAGCACATTCGGCCGCGTGCCGTACCCATAGTCCTCCAGCGCTGCCGGATCGAACACGCCGGCTCCGGCCGCGAGCACGATCGAGCCCACCGTAATCTCCCGCATTGTCTCCGAATCTTTGGGCAGGATCGCGTCCGCTCGGCAGACATGAACCAATCGGTCCAGGTCCGTGCACTTTTCGATGTCAATGGAGTAGGCATAGGGAGTGGCTCTGGGATAGCGCATGCAGGTGGGCGCCCGGTGGTCCAAGCCCGGTGTGAAGCGGACACACTCGGGGCATTCTTTGAGGCACTCCCCGCAAGCCGTGCATTTCGAAAGGTCAAGGAACCTTGGAGCGGACTTCAGGGTGACCCTGAACGCTCCGGCTTGCCCTTCCACGGCGGCCAATTGAGTCAAGGGGAGAAGCTCGATGTGGAGCTGCCTGCCGCTTTCCGCCAGGTGAGGAGAAAGGGTGCACAGGTCACAGTTGTTGGTCGGGAAGGTGCGGTCCAATTGGGTCATGAGACCACCGATCGCCGGGGCTTTGTCGATGAGAACGACATCCCGGCCAGCCTCCGCAAGGTCCAGCGCCGTCTTGATTCCTCCTACGCCGCCCCCGATCACAAGGGTTCTATTACTGTTCTTGATCATCTCATTGTTTTTCATATCGATCCAAATGCAAGCCTATGGCCGCTCCCAAACAACGAATGGGGATAAAGGAAATGAAAGAGACACTGGTTAGAGTTCCGCGTAGTCCAGTATCGTCGTCAGGCGGTGTTCCCATCCGAGGGTGACAATCTGTACCCCCTGCACAACACCCTTGAGCTGTTTAATGGTTTCCCCTGCGATGATAAAGCCTTCCATTTCGCGATTTTTGGACTGGCGCATGCGCTTGATCAGGGGCTCGGAAATGAAAGCGCCGGGCTCGTAGGTCGCCATGTACCTTGCAATGCCCACCGTCTTCAGTAGGAATACGGTCGGGATAATGGGGACTCCCAGCCCCTTTACCTTATTCAGAAAGGAGGAGAACCGATCGATGTTGAAGACGGCGGGAGTCAGGAGGAATTGCGCGCCGGCTTCAACCTTCATCTGCGCCTTCTCGATTTCCTGATCGAGCGTTTGGTCGTCCACAAAAGGTCCCAGAGTGCAGCCCACCGTGAAGTCGGGGTTGCCGTCGAGTTCAAAACCCGCCATGTCTGTGCCTTTCTTAAGGGAGCGGATAGCCTCCAGAAGGCTGAGCGCATCCAGATCGTCTACGGTTTTGGCCTGGACATGATCGCCGGCTGACATGTTTTCGCCCTTCACGACCACCAGGGTCTGGATGCCCAGCACGTAGGCTGCAAGAATATCTCCCTGGAGGGCCATCCTGTTCTTGTCGCGGCCATACACGTGCATGATGGGTTCCAGCCCCTGTTGTCGCATGAGGGCTCCCCCGGCCATGGCACTCATCCGCATGACCCCGTTGTCCATGTCAGGGATGACAACCCCATGGACGCGCTCTTTGATACGACGAGCGTTGTTGACCATTTCGGAGATATTGACGCCTTTGGGCGTGTTCATCTGGGCCAGAATCACGAATTCACCGGACGACAGTCTCTTTTGAAAGCTCATAAGTCCCCTTTCCGCCTTTCCCCCTCAAACATCCCGAGTGGAAAGCTCCCTTATCGCACAAAACGAGATAACCCTACTCGGAGTAGGTGCCCAATTGAAAAGGTACTACAATGCACAGGCTATGCCATGCACAACGGTATTTCGAACTTCCTTGGTAAGCCTTGAGCAGCCTACCTTTTGAAGATTTAAAACCCTCAGCTTCCTTTAAAAAAATTGCAAATAAGCAATTCATGCATTAGTGTTTATTGCAGAAGTGCACTGAGCTCAACATGTTGGTTGTTTTTCAAAATTAAGGGGCTTTTGCGGTCTGCAACGTCAGGGATCGAGGGCAGATTAATTGACTCCTTCGCCTTCACTCAGACTTTGCAAATCAGCTCCATCCAATTTATTTACGTTTTTTTGCCGGCGGCAAGGGACATCAGTAATACCAAAGCCGGCAGGAAAAGCGAATCCAAGAATTGGATATGCTTAATTTTTGTACCCTAGCAGCAGGAAAGTAAAAGATCAATAGGGATTTGTTTTTTTGAATTTAGAATGAATCTCCTTTTTGAGGAGGACACGAGGTTTTATTGGAACCCATGGGTCGACAAACGGAAAACCAGACAAAGATCATTCTGGACAGCATTGCAGACGGCGTTTTTACGGTGGACTCCGATTTAAAAGTCACATCGTTTAATCGCTCTGCTGAGAAGATTACTGGCATCAAGAAAGAAGAAGCCATTGGCCGCCAATGCTGGGAGGTCTTTAGGGCCAGCATTTGCGAAAAGCGGTGCGCTCTTAAGCATACTATGAAGACGGGCCAGCCCGCGGTGAACCAGTCCATCTACATTGTCAATCTTCACGGGGAAAGACTCCCTGTCAGCATTTCCACGGCCCTTCTAAGGGATGAGCAGGATCACGTCATCGGGGGGGTGGAGACCTTTCGAGACTTGAGTGTGGTGGAGGAACTCCGTAAAGAGCTTACAAAACGCCACTCGTTTCAGGACATCACCAGCAAGAATAAAGAGATGAGGCGTCTTTTCGGGATTCTGGAGCAGGTCTCTGAAAGCGACGCCACAATTCTTCTGGAAGGCGAAAGCGGCACAGGCAAGGAGCTGTTCGCCAAGGCGATTCACGCCTTGAGTCCGAGGAAGACCGGGCCTCTGATCACGATCAACTGCGGGTCTCTGCCTGACGCGCTTTTGGAATCAGAGCTTTTCGGCTATGAGAAGGGCGCCCACAGTACAGCGTTCAAAGACAAGCCCGGGCGACTGGCTGTGGCCGACGGCGGAACCCTCTTCCTGGATGAAATCGGCGACATTTCTCCTGCCATGCAGGTCCGTCTCCTCCGGGTGCTCCAGGACAAGACCTATGAGCCTCTTGGAAGCACGAAGTCTCTGAAAACGGATGTCCGGATCGTTGCCGCCACAAACAAAAACCTCCAGAGCCTGGTGGAAGAAGGAAAGTTCAGACAGGACCTCTACTATCGCATCAACGTGGTCAAGCTCGTTCTTCCTCCTCTGCGCGACAGGAGAGAAGACATCCCCATCCTGGTGGAACACTTCATACGGAAATTCTGCCGCCTGAGCGGCAAGGAGATCCAGGGCCTCTCCCCCGAAGCATTCCCCATCCTCATGTCCCATGATTTTCCCGGGAACGTTCGGGAGCTGGAAAACATCATCGAGTACGCCACGGTCGTTTGCAAGAACGGCACGATCGGTGTGGAACACCTGCCGGATTTTTTCAGGAACTCGGAGGAGAGCAGGTTGCACAGACCCCCGGAAACTAGGCCGTCCTCCTTGGGCGAGATGGAAAGAAGTTACATTCGAGAGGCCCTCAAACGCAATCAGTGGAACAGAACTGCCACGGCTGCGGAAATGGGCATCCACCCGACCACCCTGTGGCGCAAAATGAAGCGTCTCAATATCGAGCCTCCCGAAAAACAGGTTCTGTCATGATCTAGGCCTTGCCGGCGTTCGCCCTTTTCCCACTTCCCCTCGTGTTTTGCATGTAGTCCTCCAAAGCGGTGTGGAGCGTCTCCACGCTCAACCTGGCGCAATGCATCTGGTCCTGAGGGAGACCGCCTACCGACTGCTGGATGAGTTCAGGATCGATCACCAGGATCTCATCGGGAGTCTTCCCTTTGGCCAGGTCTGCAGCGGCACAGATGCAATTCAAGCTGTAAGCGCAGCCGTTTGTCCAATAGGCGGCTTCAGTCACCCTTTCGTTGCGGAACTTCAAAGAAATCTCCATGGTATCTCCGCACGATCCGGTGATGCGCGCTTTTCCATCCGGAGACTCCACGTGGGGGTTCAGCCAGTAGGTGATCAAAAACCACAGAAGCACGATGGCGGTAAGAATCCCGATCCCAACAAGAAAGCTGAGCATTCTGAAATCCAAAAAAATAGAGGGGCGGCGCCATGGGCCCCGCCCCAGGAACAACCGGTTTGGACTTTTTGATCAATCGTATTTCCCGCTTGGGGCTGAATCGGCGTGCTAAAAGGCGTTTTCCACTTTCCACACTTCCCAGACTTTGCCGACCAGATCCGGACCCGGTTTGAGAACGGGTCTTCCCGGTTGCCAGCCCGATGGGGTGGCTTCCGTGCCCTTGCTGTTTCGGACATGCTGAAAGGCCTGGATCTGCCGGAGCATTTCTTGTACATTGCGGCCCACCGGCGGGGTCAGGATTTCGATGGCCTGCACCACGCCGTCAGGATCAATGAGGAATCGTCCTCTCATTTCGACGCCTGCATCTTGGTTATAAACGCCGTACACGGTGCCGATTCTACCGGTCTGGTCCGACAGCATGGGGAAGGGCACGCCGCCTTTGACCATCTTGGAAAGCTCGTTATCCTGCCACATCTTGTGTACGAAGTGGCTGTCCACACTCACGGAGAGAATCTCCGTGCCCAGGGCCTGAAAGTCATTGTATTTGGAGGCAACTGCCGCCAATTCCGTTGCTCAGACAAAAGTGAAATCTCCCGGATAAAAGCACAAGGCTACCCATTTCCCAAGATAGTCCGAAAGCTTTATCTGTCCGAACTGCCCATTCTGATAAGCCGGAGCTTCAAAATCCGGCGCCTTGCCCCCAACTCTCACTACTACCATGGCGACCTCCTTTTTCTCTTCTACCGCTGTCTTCTTCTCCTCTGAAGAGCCGCCGACCGTCGAACCGGTCGGCTTGCCACATCCGACTTTGAGTTCTTTCATCCTTTCACCTCCTCTTCAAAAAATCAGGAATTTCCCGCCATGAAGGCAACCCTCATGCCAGGTTGGCGGTTCCAGTACCCAAAAGCTTAAGGTGTTCCTGATTCTCTCTTTACTGCGAAGATCAGTGCTTCCCCGGTGCGAGAGGCACACCCCGCCGCTCATAGGTGATGTAGGCAAGAAGGGCGACCATCTTCGGGTCATCGGCAGCCAGGGACTCCCCCTCCAAGGGGTTCCGGAGACACCAGTTGACCATCTCGAAGAGCGAAATCACTTTGCCGGTCTGCTTCTGGAACTTGGGATAAGTCTCCGGGTGCGTGTTGGCCCCGTTCGGATGGCACTGGTCGCAGGACACTTTGTTCTTCCCCAGACTGGAGCTGTGAAAGAGCTTGTCGCCCTCCGCCACAACGGTCATGAACTCCTTCTGCCATCGCTCCAGATCTTTCTTGGTGAACTCGTCCGCCTGAATCGGAAAACACATCATCAGGACAATGGATACACATGCCCCCGCCATAGCCAAGGTGAGGGACCTTTTCTTCTTCCCCATGGAATACCTCCTTGCAACGCCTAGAAGTGGGTTTGAGGCGGAATCCGGCTACCGGGCGCCTGGTACTTCGCATCTTGCGGAGAACCGGTTTTGGCGCTGAAGCCAACCCTTCGGTTCTCGTTGTCGGGCAACTGGTAGTGCATGTCCACGTTGCCTTTCTTCAGATCGATGAACTGCCAGCCCGTGGCATCCCTTTCAAAGAAGGGATCGGCGCGGTTCATGGGCGCGGTCAGATTGGGAAGACGACTGGCCACCTGGGTGTAGGACTGGGGATAGGGCCAGGGCCAGGCTGTGGCCATCACCGCGTGAAAGCTGATGTTGCCGATCTGATTGTACTGGATCTGGTGCACATGGCCGTAGATCACCGTCACCTTCTTGAAGGGTTTCAGCAGGGCCTGCACTTTTTCCGCATCTTCGGTCCAGAAGTTCCACCCCTGGTAGATCTTCTGAATCGGCGAGTGTGAGAAGACCACTACGGGCGTGTTCTCGTTTACCTTGGCCAGGTCCTTCTTCAACCATCCGAGCTGCTGCTCACCCACCATGAACGGCGACCCCTCGGGGTTGTCAAGCCTCGCCATGGCCAGCATCCGCTCCATGGGACTCTCCCATTTCTTGTGGGTCCAGCGGTCATAGGTGAGGATGCTGTTGAGCACCACGAAATGAACGCCCTTGTGATCAAAGCTGTACCACAGGGGCCCTATCTTCTTCTGCCAGTACTCCCCGAGATCGAGGTAGAAGTCGTGCTCGCCGATGACATAGTGAACCTTGCCTCTGAGCTTGGACATGATCTCCAGGCCGTGGTCCAGTTCCTCTTTCATGCCGAGCTGGGCCAAGTCCCCGCCGAACATGAAAAAGTCCGGTCGCGGAGTCAGGAGATTGGCTTCTTGGACGCTCCGGATCAGTCCCCTGTCCCAGTTGCGCACGAATTTGGTCCCTTTGATGAGCTGGATGTGGGCGTCGGAAAGGTATCCAAAAGTGAAGTCCTGGCTGGGACTCTGGCCGCCGAAAGCGATCTTCACCAGGCTCATGGGAAGCGCGGTCGCCATCAAGGCTGCACCGGTTGTCTTGAGAAATGCACGTCGGTTCAATTCCATCGCATTGACCTCCTTGATCGTCTTTCGCTCTTGTGCGTTACTTGCGGACAAATTCTGGGCTCGTCAGGGCCTTCATGAATTCCACCAGGTCGTTCTCCTGCTCTTCGGTGAGGTCGAGGGGCCGGATACCGCCGCTCAAGAGATCAGGGAGGGGATCGCTCTCCTTCACCCGTCCCCCGTTGTTGTAGAACTGCACCACTTCCTTCAGGGTCTTGAGGCTCCCGTCATGCATGTAAGGGGCCGTGAGATCGATGTTGCGGAGCGTGGGCGTCTTGAAGGCGCCGATGTCCGTGAGATCACGCGTCACCGCGTACCGACCGAGGGACGAGGTTTTTGCGTCGCTAAGCACCGCAATGTCCGTTCCCTTTTTCTTGACATCCTCGACCGCGGCCGACAGTTCGTCCAGATCTTTGGGCATCCGGTGGGCCGCCACCCCGATCATGTGAAAACGGTTGTCGGTGAAAAGCGCCTGGGTTTGCTCGATCACGTGGCACGAGACACACCTTCCCTGCTCGACAAAAATGTCCAGCCCCCGAACCGCGGCAGGGCTCATGGCTTTCTTGTCTTCTCCGAAGTAATAGCGATCAAAGGGGCTGTTCCCTGCGATGAGGGTTCTCTGAAAGGTGGCCAGGGCCTTCTCTACCTCCACCATGGTAATCTGGTCCCCGCTTTTGTCGAAAGCTTTCTTGAAGAGGGCCTGGTATTCCGGATCGGTTCGTACGATCTTGAGAATGGGATCATGGTCTTTGAGGCCCATTTCCACGGGGTTCACAAAAGGCTGGGCCGACTGGGACTCGAGGGTGGGCTCACGACCGTCCCAGAACTGGGTTTCCAGATAGGCTGCATTGATGACGGTCGGTGCGTTTCGGGTGCCCTTGAGCTTGTTAATGCCCTCCGACACAGGAAGCTCATCGGTAAACCCCTTGTCCTTGTCATGACAGGTGGAGCAACTGACCTCTCCTGTGGTGCTGAAGCGCTGGTCATGAAACAGCTTGTCGCCAAGCTTCGCTTTTTCGGGCGTGATGGGGTTATCGGCCGGAACCGGCATCGGCGGCAGCCCTAGCGGTCCGGCGAAAGCAAAACAAGTCACCAGCGCCGCCGCGACCGCTCCGGTCATCAGCAATGCTTTGATGTAACGCTCTGTTCGGTTCAAAGTTCTCCCCTCCTTTCCTTGGTCGAATACAAAGGCGATAACAAATTGGTCAGTGTGCTACACGAAACTCCTGCAAAAAATCCCCCCTCCTCCCCCTTTACTGAAGGGGGGGTTGGGGGGATTTCCTGCGACTCTATCACGATGCGGCCTACCCGCCAAGTCTCTTGAGCGCGGCGCGAACGCCTTCGCCGTAGGCGGGGTCAGCCTTCAGGCAGTTGCCAATATGGCGGAGCTTGATTTCCTCTGTCGCCTCGGCAATGGAGCGGGCGGTGTTCTCGAACAGGGCCTTCTTTTGCTTGGCGCTCATGAGGCGAAACAGCAAACCGGGCTGGGTGTAATAGTCGTCATCGTCCTTGCGGAAGTCCCAGTGATCCGCAGCTCCCTCCAGTGCCAGGGGCGGCTCGGCAAACTCGGGCTGCTGTTGCCACTCACCGAAACTGTTAGGTTCATAGCCGAGGGTACTTCCGTAATTGCCGTCAACGCGCATGGATCCGTCGCGGTGGAAGCTGTGGTACGGGCAGCGGGGCGCATTGACCGGGATCTGGTGGTGGTTGACTCCGAGACGATACCGCTGGGCGTCGCTATAGGAGAACAGCCGTCCCTGAAGCATCTTGTCCGGGGAGAAACCGATGCCGGGCACCACGTTGGCCGGGTTGAAGGCCGACTGCTCCACCTCGGCGAAATAGTTCTCCGGGTTGCGGTTTAGTTCGAGAACCCCCACTTCAATCAGCGGATAATCCTTTTTCAGCCATACTTTGGTGAGATCGAAGGGATGGAATCGGTATTTTGCCGCGTCCCTTTCCGGCATGATCTGAACAAACAGGGTCCAGCGGGGGAAATCGCCCTTTTCGATACTCCCGTACAGGTCACGCTGGTGGCTCTCCCGGCATTTGCCGATGGCTTTCTCGGCTTCTTCATCAGTGAGATTCTTGATACCCTGCTGTGTGCGGAAATGGAACTTGACCCAGCAGCGCTCCTTCTTGGCATTGATGAAGCTGAAGGTGTGGCTGCCGAAACCGTGCATGTGGCGGTAGGAGGCAGGAATGCCCCGGTCGCTCATGACGATGGTGACCTGGTGCAGGGCTTCGGGGAGCGAAGTCCAGAAGTCCCAGTTGTTCAGGGCGCTGCGCAGGTTGGTGCGGGGATCCCTTTTCACGGCGTGGTTCAGGTCGGGGAACTTGAGGGGGTCGCGCAGGAAGAATACCGGCGTGTTATTCCCCACCAGGTCCCAGTTTCCTTCTTCGGTATAGAACTTCATCGCGAAGCCGCGGATATCCCGCTCAGCGTCAGCGGCGCCGCGTTCGCCGGCTACCGTGGAAAAGCGGACGAACAGATAGGTTTTCTTCCCAATCTTAGAGAAGATTTTTGCCCGGGTGTAGCGAGTGATGTCGTGGGTGACAGTGAAGGTACCGTAGGCGCCCGATCCTTTGGCGTGCATGCGGCGCTCCGGGATCACTTCCCGGTCGAAGTGTGCGAGCTTCTCCAGGTACCACACATCTTGGAGCAATACCGGGCCGCGGGGTCCGGCGGTCATGGTGTTTTGGTTATCCACGACCGGGGCGCCGTTCCTGGTGGTTAGTTTTTTCTTTTCTGCCATTTCATTTCTCCTTTCTGAATTTTTAAGATTGCTTGATAAGGCGATGTCGCTCAACCGCATCGCGACCAAGGACTGCAAATCGTGGTATCAATATTAATAAAGAATGATTCTCCAAATTCGACCAAAAAAATAGGTGCTGCTCAATGCCCTCCTGCCTGACAGTCGGGGCAGAGCCCGAAAAAATCCAGACGATGACTGGTGATCTGAAAACCTGTATCTGCAACCAGTTCGCGGGTCACGCCCTCGAGGCTCTCCAGATCCGGGTCAATAATCTTTTTGCATTTGGTGCAGATGAGATGCGGATGAGGGTAAGGTCTATGGCCGTCATAGCGATTGCTCCCCTCCGGAAACCCAATTTCCAGCACCTCGTTCAGTTCTTTGAGAAGGGTCACGGTCTTGTAAACCGTGGCCAGGCTCGTCGTGGGAAAACGCTTTTTCACCTGCTCGTAGATGTTCTCAACACTCGGGTGCCCCTCGCTGGAGGCCAGGATCTTGAGCACAGCCATACGCTGAGGCGTGATTCGGGAATCGTGCCTCTTGAGCGCTTCCAGCATCTTGTCGAAACGGGATTGTTGTCGGGTCATTCCTTATGGATCAACGCAGCGAGCAAAATAAAGAATTATTTTCAAAAGAGAATAAATATACTTTTCTCTCCTGTCAACAAGAAAAGATGAGTGCGCGCAACGACTCCTCCCATGATGCGCCCATGGAGATGACGAGCGCAGTGCACTGGGTCTGGCCCGCAGCTCGACGTTGTAGGTCTATTTCTTATGTTTCTTGCGCTTGTCGCGAATGTAGATTGCTTTGGAATGACCGTCCCGTTGGACTCTCTCATCCACTTCGAATAGATCAGTGGCGGCGATGAATTCCCCGAGCTTGCCGAAGCCATAGTTCCGAGGGTCGAACTCCGAGGATTGTTTGACGATATTACTGCCCACAGCACCCAAATGAGCCCACCCGGTATCGTCGGAGGCCGCTTCAACAGCGCTTCTGAGAAGAGCGACCAGTTTGCCGTCTTTTTTCAGCTCATGGGTGGTTTTGGGTTTCACGGCTGACCCCACATCCTCTTCGAACCTGAGAACTTCAGTGAAAATGAATTTGTCACACGCGGATACAAAGGCTTTTGGAGTCTTCTTTTCTCCAAAGCCATAGACGAGCAGACCTTCCTCTCTGATTCGAGAGGCGAGGCGAGTGAAGTCGCTGTCACTGGAGACAAGACAGAATCCGTCAAACCGCTTCGTATAGAGGAGGTCCATGGCATCGATAATCATTGCGCTGTCTGTCGCATTCTTCCCCACCGTATAACGGAACTGCTGAACCGGCTGGATCGAGTGCTCAAGCAGGTCCGACTTCCATCCGCTCAGGCTCGGTGTCGTCCAGTCGCCATAAACACGCTTCACGCTCGCAACGCCGTACTTGGCGACTTCTGCCAGAAGCCCGTCGGTGATCGAGGGCTGTGCATTGTCCGCGTCAATAAGCACCGCAAGCCTATTTTGAGACGTTTCGCTCACACTCATATTCTGTTCCTTCCGCACTCTTAATGCTACACCTAGAGGGCAGCCAAGAGCAGACCGGAGCAACGCTTTTGGCTGTCCCGGTCGACGGGCTTGATGGGCATGGCCCTTAATCGACGATAAAGAGCTTGGCCCCGACCGCTGTAAATGAGCGGTGGGGCTCGGCCTTGTCAGCGACTTGATAGCTCATGCCTGGTTTTAAAACGACTTTGCGGCCATCTTCAAGCTCCGTGTGCAATTCGCCCTCCAGACAAAGCAGGATGTGACCCTTTACACACCAGTGGTCTGCCAGGTACCCGGGTGTGTACTCGACCATGCGCACTCGGATATTGCCAAAATGACGGGTCCGCCAGTAAGCCGTTCCAGTCTCACCCTTGTGCTCCGTCGCTTCAATTGTTGACCAATCGGTGGTTCCGAAAGGGGTTTCGCTCATCTCCATAGGATATTCTCCAAATTGGCTTAGCCGAGCCGGACCAAGCGTAGGTGTTCATGTTCGTGCATTATCGCTCCGAACTTTAGCATTTCCAATAGTTGACTTAACCCCACGCCAAAGCCACAAGCCTCTCTTCATTCGCGACATGCGGTAAGAGA
>CAZOLJ010000005.1:27862-95354 GCA_964580575.1 uncultured Desulfobacteraceae bacterium | reverse complement strand
GATTTAGCCAGGGAAACAGGGCTGAACGACCTTCCAGATGAAATTCAAGAGGATTATCTAATTCACCGGCGGCGAACCTGTCCGAGCGGACCCCGCTTCAGGATAATTTGTGTCGAATCCTCAACGTGTACCCCCTGGCTCACAGGTAATTGCGATGCTCCCGGGCCTGCATCGAAAAGTGGGTACACACTCTCGGGAATCTGACTCTGACGGGCTACAACCCTGAACTCAGCAATAGCGGCTTCACCCGAAAGCGGGAAGTCTTAGCTGAAAGCAAAGTTTCTTTGAATCGGCATTTCAGTGGGTTGAATAAATGAGGTATCAAGGAGATCAAAGATCGAGGCTTGAAATTGGCTGGATCATTGGCTCAGTGCTGGCCTCGTCCAGAGGGTGGTACTTATTTTCTTCCGAGTCCCGGCTAGAGGCTGGAGATGGACTACCATTCCTGCATGTGGTAGATGAGATCCACGTAGAATCTGAGCGTTCTTTCGAATGTTTCCCAATCGATCTTGCTTTTCATGGGAGGAAGGATTTTCTCTTTTTCAGAGAGTACTCTGTTTAGAAGTTCCTCCATTTGGTAAGCGGCCATGGCCGGATCATCCAAGAGCGCTTCTTTTCTTTTCGCTTTCTCGTAGCAGGCCAGAAAGCTTTCCCTCTGGGAATTCCTCCAAAGCTTTTCGCTTATGAAGTAAAAGTCAACAATATCCTTGACCTCATAGCGGCTGACCACTGCGCAGAGCTTGTTTGAGGAGATATTGTCGATGGTATCGACGAGAATCTCTTTGCCTGTGTGCAACGCTGTAACCGGTCTTGGCGCGTCGAAGGAAAGGGGATCAAAAATCAGGTCCAGCTTCACGCCCCTGATCAAATAGGAAAAGGAATCCGGCGACGATTGGATGAGGGCCAGGTCGTCTCTAAACAACCGCCTCAACTGCACATCGACCACCCCGAGGTTTCGGAATTCGGCCGAGAAAAAGTCGATATCTTCAGACGAACGGTGGTGAAGATAGAAGACAGAGAGTGCCGTGCCTCCAGTAAGGAAAAACTCGCGGGACAGGACCTCTATCCCGCTGAGAAGGCTTAGAACCAGACGCTGTTCTTCAGAAGCATAACAACAGGAATCTTCTTTAACCGCGATCTCCATAGACTTGCAGCAGCCTTTCCCACCTTTTCCTGGCCCGAACTGAAATCCTGAGATCCTTCATCATCTCTTGGACCTCTTTCGGCCGAAAGAAGAGAGCGGTGTCTCTCACTCTCCCTCTTTCCAGAAACCTGGCCATAAGCCATTCAAGCGTTCGGGTGTCGGAGTTCTTCCTGGCCTGCTTCAACATGCCAGCGATAGCGTCAGGATCACACAGCTCGGGGTAATCCCAGAACACCGCCTTGAGGTAGTTTTTCGCCATAACCAGTTCTCGTTCAGGACTTTTTTCTTGGGTGCTGCAGGAAACTTAAGCGGCAATCAATATCCCACAAAGGACAGTCTACGTCAATGGTTCTAGCCTCTTGTGGATTTGGAGAGACTCTTCATGTAGCGCTCGACGCCGGCCACGATGCCGTCTGCCAGCGTCTCCAGATACTTCCGGCTCTGGAGGCGTTTTCTCTCCACCGGGTTGGTCATGAACCCGGTCTCCACCAGGATCGCCGGCATTTCCGCACCGATGAGCACATAGAAAGGCGCCTGTTTCACCCCCAGGTCCCTGACGTCTTCGTACTTCTTCTTCACCTGTCCCAGAACGCCTCTTTGGACTTCGTGGGCCAGTTTGCTCGATTCGCTGATCTTGGTGTTGAGCATGAGATCGTTCAGAATGGATTGAAGGTCGCTGATGCTCTTCTCGGAGGTGGCGTTCTCTCGTGCGGCGACGAGCACCGCCCGCTCGTCGGTCGCCATGTTGAGGAAGTAGGTTTCAAAGCCGTGGACATCCGGCTGCTTGTGGGCGTTGATGTGGAGCGAGATAAAAAGATCCGCCTTGTTCACGTTCGCAAAAGCCGTCCTCCTCTCGAGGGGGATGAAGATGTCCTTGTCTCTCGTCAGGGTCACGTCGATGTCAAACTTCTCCTCCACTTTTTTCTCCACGATCTGAGCGAGCGCAAGGGTGATGTCCTTCTCCACGATCTGCCCCTCAATGTAACAGCCCGGGTCTTTGCCCCCGTGACCCGGGTCAATCACGATTCGTTTCACATTCAGGCCCAGCTGTCTTGCAAGGGAAACGGTCTTGTCCGGTTCTTTGGCCTTGGCCACCCCCCTCTTCGGTTTCCTCGGCTCCACCTTGGCGACTTCCTTGCGCTCCTTGTCCTTGTCCGCCTCCTTTTGCTTCTCCTCCTGCGGTTCTTTTTCTTTCTCAGGCTCCGGTTCCTTTTCCTTCACTCTTTTTTTTTCCTTCTCTTTCACTTCTGCGCCGCGCACGTCGATCACGATCCGAAAGGGATCGTGAAGGGGGAAAACCTTGAAGCCCTCGATGTTGTTGATGTCCAAAACCACGCGAACCGTGTCCTTGGTGTACTGCCCTGCCCTGGCTCCCTGGAGCAATCCATCCTGAATGAGGATGGCGCTCTCGATCTCCTTAGGCACCTGGGTGTTCTTGAGGTCCAAGTACAGCCGCCGCGGCTTCTTCTGTTCCTTGTTTTCAGGGAGGAGATGGTGCTCATACGGAACGGGCCGCTCCAGATCAATGACCACGCGGGTGTAGTTGGGCGTGGACCAGTGACGGATTTCCTGAACCTGGGTAAGTCCCGGCGCCTTGGCATTGGCCGCCTTGATCTCCTTCTGACTCTCCTTCTTGCTGATCATCCCTGAAAGCCTCTCGACCATCTGCTGCGCCTTGGGCCGCATGTCTCCCTTCGGGAACTTCTTCTCCCCCTTCAGGAATTCCAGATAGGCCTGAGTGATGTCGTTCTTTTCGTGGTAGTAAATCTCCCCGATCCTGTATTGGGCGTCGTCCGCGACGCGATGATTGGGATGCTCGTTGGCCACTCTCCTGTAAAGTTCGATCGCGCCGTCCAGGTCCTGCGGCTTGCCCGAGTACCCGAAAAGGTTCTCCTGCAGTTTGGCTCCCCTGTAAAGAGCCCACCCTGCCTCTTCGCTCTGAGGAAACCGGGAAGCCACGTCGCGGTAGGCGTCAACGCACTCGGTCCATTTGTGGCGAAGCTTTTTCTTCTCTTTGGCCTGCAGCAGGGTATCCGCGCACCGGTTCCCTTTCTCCAGGAGCGCTTTGGCGGCCGAAGGAGACTGGGCCAGCGCGACCTGCCTCGGGAGAAGCGAAAGGGTGAAAAGGAGGAGAATTATTGCCTTGAACTGAAACTTGCGTGCACCCTGCTCAGAGCTTCGAAAGCGAACCGCAGAATACCCGCCTGCCCCGCGAAATGCTTTGTGACGGAACGGAAGCCGTGCCAGTTGAGGGCAGGGAGTTCTGCGTGAAATCTGTTCACGGGCACAGCGGGCAGGTCGAATATCGAATAACGAACTCCGAAGGAAAAGACAGAAAGTTTTTAACTTCATCATTCGAAATTCCTTGTTCGGCATTCGACATTCGAGTTTAGCATTCTCATTTGAATACGGCCATAGGCCTGCATCCGCATCCGATTGTCGATCATGATGACTGGCGACTCAGGTACTCCTTCATCTTGTTGATCTCGATCAACGCCTCCAGAGGGGTCATGGAGGAAAGATCCAGATTCTGAATCCACTTTCTCAAGCGCTGGTCCTGCGCTCCGAAAAGGCTCAACTGTGCGGTCTCTTTTCTTTCTCTTCCGCTTCGGTCCACCGCCATTCGAGGGGTTCCCACCTCGTTGCCCTCTCCCCGTTCCAGATCCTCCAGGATCTCCCTGGCCCTGCCGATCACCTGGTGGGGAAGCCCTGCGATCCTGGCCACCTGGATGCCGTAGCTCCGGCTTGTTCCGCCGGGGACCAGTTTTCTCAGGAATATGATTTGATCCTTCCACTCCTTCACGGCAATGTTAAAATTCTTCACCCTCGGCTTGGTGGCCACGAGCTCCGTCAGTTCATGGTAGTGCGTAGCAAAGAGCGTCCGCACCCCTCTGTCGTCGCGGTCGTGCAGCGCCTCTGCAACAGCCCAGGCAATGCTGAGGCCGTCATAGGTGCTCGTTCCTCTTCCGATCTCGTCCAGGATCACGAGGCTTCTTGGGGTCGCATGACGCAGGATATTGGCCGTCTCGTTCATCTCCACCATGAACGTGCTCTGGCCCTTGGTCAGGTCGTCCGATGCCCCGATGCGGGTGAAAATGCGGTCCACCACTCCGATGGTCGCCCGAGAGGCAGGGACAAAACTCCCCATCTGCGCCATGAGCACCGTGAGTGCCGCCTGCCTCAGGACCGTGGACTTCCCCGCCATGTTGGGGCCTGTGATGATGAGAACTTGCTGCTCCTGATCATCGAGGTGAATGTCGTTGGGCACGAAATCCTCGTCCCGCACCGTCTCTTCGATCACCGGGTGTCTCCCATCCATGATCTCAAGGACGGTTCCCTCATTCACCTCAGGCAAGGTGAAGCCTTTCAACTCAGCCGCCTCTGCAAGGGCGGCCAAGGCATCCACCTCGCCCACCCGTTTTCCCGTCTCCCGGATGCGTTGATTCTCAAAAGCCACCCGCCTTCTCACGCCTTCAAAAATCTCGAACTCCAGGGCGACCCTTTTTTCTTCAGCCCCCAGGACCAGGTCTTCATACTCCTTCAACTTCTCCGTCACATACCGTTCGCCGTTGGCCAGGGTCTGCCTTCGGAGGTAGTCTGAGGGAACCAAGTGCAGGTTCGCTTTGGAGATTTCGATGTAGTACCCGAACACCCGGTTGTAACCCACTTTGAGGCTGGAAATGCCGGTTCTCTTCTGCTCCGCGGCGGCCAGATCCGCAATCCAGGTTTTGCCGTCACGGGTCGCGCGGATCAGGCGGTCCAATTCCTCGTGATACCCCTCCCGGATGAGCCCTCCCTCCTTCAGGGACACAGGGGGATCCTCGCAGATGGCCCGCTCAATGAGATCCGCCACGTCCTGAAGGGGGTCCAGTTTTCCGGCGATCTCATGGAGCCGCTCACTGGGAGATCCGGCCAGCTTCTCCTTGATGCCGGGCAGCCGGCGGCTGGAGTGTTTGAGAGCCACGAGGTCCCGGGCGTTCGCCCTTCCCATAGTGATTCTGGCGTTGAGCCGCTCCATGTCCAGAACCCCATCCAGACGCTCCCTGATCTCTTCCCTGAAAACCCTGTTGTCCCTGAAGCTCGCAACCGCCGCCAACCTGAGACGGATCTCCCTCAGGTTTAGGAGCGGATAGCCAATCCACTTCCGCATCTGGCGGCTCCCCATGGGAGTCACGGTCCGGTCCAGGATCTGAAACAGGGACCCTTTCACGGACTGCCGCCTCACGGTTCTGAAGAGCTCGAGATTCACGGTGGTCGCCTCGTCGAGAAACATGAAATCGCCGAGACGGTACGTGATCAGATCCTTGATGTGGTCGGGATTCACCTTCTGCGTGGTCTGAACGTAGTGGATGAGCGCGCCGGCTGCAAGGACCGCCCGTTCCATGTCCTCGCATCCAAAAGGAGCCAGAGATCGCACGCCGAGCTGACTTTTCAAAAGGCTTGCAGCAAGGTCTTCGTGGAAGTTCTCCTTTGCCAGAACCTCGAGGCGGTAGGTCGAAAGGCCCTTTCGCAGAGACAAGTCGTCCTTTTCAAGGAGCAGAAGTTCGGCCGGCTTGATTCTTCCCAGTTCGTCCAAAACCTCTTCCCACTCTTCGATTTCCGTCACCCGGAATTCACCGGTGGACAGATCCAGGTGGGCCAGGCCAAAGGGTTTTCCACTGCCCACAAGCGCCGCCATGTAGAGATTCGACTTGCTGTCCACTTCCCCGTCTTCCAGCACAGAACCAGGGGTGACAACCCGGATGACGTCTCTCTTCACGATGCCTTTGGCCGTTTGAGGGTCTTCCACCTGCTCGCAGATGGCCACCTTGCAGCCGTTTTCAATCAGCTTGGCGATATAGGATTTCGAAGAGTGATGGGGCACGCCGCACATGGGGACCTTTTCGTCGTTCAGCGTGCCTCGGGAGGTGAGCGTAATTCCAAGGAGGCGGGAGGCCTTCTTTGCGTCATCAAAGAACATCTCATAAAAGTCGCCCATGCGGAAGAAGAGGATCGAGTCAGGGTACTCGCCTTTCATCCCCAGGTACTGTTTGAGCATGGGCGTGAGGTCGCTCACGGCCTGTCCTCCGGTAGGGTTTTCGAAGGGGCGGCGCCCTCGTCCACTTCCGTGGAATCCATGAGACCGATGGTGTCCCAGTTCCTGCACTGGGGGCACTGCCACTGAAGGTCGCCGGGCCTGAACCCGCAGTGGCTGCACTGGAACTTAAGGTAAGGCACATTCAGGCGGGGGATAAGATCCCGGTAGGCAATCAGGGCCTCCTCCCTCATGCCCTGCTTCAGGAGGATCTCGCCCTTGAACTTTCTCGCTTCCCAGAAGGACGGATCCAGCGCCAGGGCGCTGTCGAGTTCTCGAACCGCTCCCTGATAGTCCTGCCCGTTGAAAAGGTACCTGGCCAAGGCCATGTGGGTGAAGGCATCCCCGCTAAATTCCGCACACTCCTTCAGGAACTCCTCGACCGGTTTGAGGTTCTTCATCTCCCCATAGGCCCCTTCCAGCCTGCGGTAGGCGAGAAAACTGAATTGCGGCGCAATGCGGACCACTTTTCTCCACTCGGACACCGCCTTCTTGTAGTCCTGCTTCTGAAAGTGCAAGTCCCCAAGGTGGAGGTGCGCATCCAGGCACCTGTCGTCAATGGAGATGGCTTTCTGAAAACAGGATTTTGCCTTTGCCAAGTCTCCTTTCTCCTGGCTTTCTTTGCCGAGCTCCACCTGATAGTGGGCGAGGATGTGCTTGTGGTTTCCCTTGCTCACTCTCGCGATCTTTTGCCTGGTCTCATAGGCGTTTTTCCAGTCTCTCATGTCTTCGTAGATCTTTTCCGACCCATCCAGAGCTTCCAGGTTCCCAGGTTCTTTCTGAAGCGCCTGGCCCAGGGCTTCCAGGGCCCTGTTCATGAACCCTCCTTTGCGGTAGTCCAGCCCAAGATCGATAAGAGCTCTCGTCTTGGACACCTCCTCGATGTTAGGTCGCAGGATGATGCTCTGGCGGATCCGTATGGCCCGGTCAATCGCTCCTTTGGACCGGTAGAGATTTCCCAGGGTCACGTAGGTTTCAATGGTGTCGGAATTGATCTGGACGGACTTGGTGAATTCCTCGATCGCCTGGTCGTGGTCGTTGGAAAGGATGTACTGAATGCCCTTGAAAAAGGCCTTGTCGCTTTCTCTTCGCAGGAACCGGGTCCTCTTCTCCTTCCGGTAGCTGAGAAAACGGCCGGCAATACCTCCCAGGATGAGACCGACCAGGAGGGTTAGGCAAAGTTGCTGGTTGGTGGGCTCCAGAAACGAGTCCCAGAGCAGCTGCATTTCAATTTCCCTCCTCCCCTGAAGCCGACCTCATGCGGCATCCGGTCTGGACGGAGGGACATGATCTGAAGTGATAGGCAGGTTTCTGAGATTGTTCACTTCTTTTTCTCTTTCCTCCAGAGTTCTGGTGAGAACCTTGATCCTTTTTTTCAAGCGGAACCGTTCGGCGATTCCATAGAGGCCGATCGACAGCACACCGATGAGATAGGTCACAATGACAATCTCGTAAAGGGTGATGTCCGATGTCATCCTCTCCTGAAACAAGTAGGGGTTCATTCTGAATGTGACGGTCGTCGACAGAGCGGCATTGTTCTGAACCACAAGAACGATCACCGCGAGGCCGATCAAGATAAAGACAATCGCCTTGAGATGCGTCATGTTCAACCTCCTCCTCGCTTAAGTGCATTTCTGAAACAAGGGGACCAGCTTCGCATACGTTGCC
The DNA here is from genome assembly GCA_964580575.1 of uncultured Desulfobacteraceae bacterium. Classification (GTDB taxonomy): domain Bacteria; phylum Desulfobacterota; class DSM-4660; order Desulfatiglandales; family HGW-15; genus CAVPDE01. Next base: position 87,468 of record CAZOLJ010000005.1, on the reverse strand, counting down.
TTGATGTGTTCCGGAATCACGCGCACGTCTTCGATCACCGTCATGAAATTCGTGTCCCCCTTCCAGCGGGGGACGATATGGAAATGCATGTGGTTCTCCATGCCTGCACCGGCCACGTGACCCAGGTTGAGCCCCACATTGAAACCGTCCGGTTTCATGACTTGCTTCAGAATCTCGATGGATTTGCGAACCATGAGCAAGAGACCCAGCGTCTCATCCTGGTTCAGGCGTTCGAGGCTGGAGACATGCTTGACCGGCGCGACAAGGAGATGGCCGTTGTTGTAAGGGAATCGATTCATCACAACCATGGTTCGCGGTCCCACGTGGAGAATCAGTCGCTCCCGATCTACGCTCCGGTCCGTTCCCGGGCAGAAGATGCACCCATCCGCCTTGTTCTCCGCGAGGATGTATCCCATCCTCCATGGCGCCCAGAGGACCTTCATGCCGCTCTCTTCACCCATGAACTTTCACCTCCTGCACCGACCTCTCAGTCAAGGCCGACGATTTCCCCCTTCACAGTATCCCCGCAAACCAGGATCCCCAGGGTGTGCACTCCGGATGAGCTGAAACCGCTTGCAGTCCCAGGATTGAAAAGAAGCACTCCGTGGACCACCTCATTCACAGCCTTGTGAGAGTGCCCATACACAATCACATCCACCTCGTTGAACTGAGCGAGCACTCTTTCCTCCAGACCCCGGGGCGAGCCCCACCCATGGATGAGGCCGAACCGGAAGCCGCCGATTTCGACGATCTTTTTTTCAGGCAGCACGGCCTTGATGGCAAAAGGGTCCATGTTTCCGTACACGCCATGGAAATTCTTCGACCTGAGAAAATCCACGACCACAGGAGACGTGTAGTCTCCCACGTGAAAGAGCACATCCACCTGCGAAAAGTGACGATCCAGAAGTTCTCTGAAATCCTTGCTCAAATGGTGAATGTGTGTGTCGGAAAGGACACCGATTCTCATGCACATGTGCCCGTTTTTGCTGAAAGTTCATCAAAGTATATCAGGATGAAAAAAAAAGACAAGCCGAATCAAACCGTTTCCAAAGGGGATTGACTGGGAAGGACTTTTTTGTAGAATGACGACTGAAGGGAATGCAGAGGCGTTCTTTTCCGGAGGAGTTGTCATGCCCATCTATGAGTTCTACTGCAAGAAATGTCACATCATGTTCAATTTCTTCTCTTCTTCAGTCAACACGGACAAGAGACCGCTCTGCCCCAGGTGCCGCAAGGTCAGACTCGAACGGCAGATGTCGCTTTTCTCAAGGGTGCGTCAACGTGGAGAGGAAGAGGACACTCCCATGCCGGACATCGACGAGTCCAAACTGGAGCAGGCCATGAACGTCCTTGGCCGCGAAGCGGAAAACCTTGATGAAAATGACCCCAAGCAGGCGGCCAACCTCATGCGAAAACTCAGCGACATGACCGGAATGAACCTGGGTCCAGGCATGGAAGAAGCTCTGCGGAGGATGGAAGCAGGCGAGGACCCGGAGCAGATCGAACAGGAAATGGGAGATCTTCTGGAGGGGGAAGACCCCTTCCGCTTCGGGGACAAGAAGGCGGGTAAAGGCCTCAAGAGACGACCGCCCGCAAAAGACGAAACGCTCTACGAACTATAGGCGGTACACGGCGCAAGGTGCACGGTCCACGGTGGAAGGCATAAAGTGCACGGTTATGTTGTGATTTTCCGTGCACCTTGTACCGTGTCCCGTGCACCTCTGATTTCCAAGCCTTTCGCCACCAGCGTAACATTTTTGCTCTTTGAAATGAACACAGAAAAAGGCCATGGGAGTCCCTCTAAAAACAGAACAACGAAGACGCCACACCTTAATCACAGCGCCACGAGTTCTATTTCCCCCCACGTTGCCATTTTGTCTCCCAGGATCACCAGGGCGCCGAGAATGCCTTGAATGCCTTTCGCCCACTCGTCAATTCTGCTCAAATCCTTTGGACCTTGAATCCTGTTGCACAGGGCTGTGGCCGCCGCGTCCGCGAGAGCGGCCGACGGAGAAAGGACACAGCCCACGTCCGCCTTTCCCAGGCTCAAGGAGTGCCCCACGGTTCCTGAAGAGGAAGCGACTCCGAGGGGCATGAGGTTCGGCGAAACGAGAAGGCCGATCTTCTCGCTCAGAGGCGAGGTTCCGGCAAAGACGGAAACGGTCACAGACCTGTCGGCCTTGAGAAAGAGGTCTCCTCCGTTTTCCACAATCACCTGGTTTGTTTTCTTGAGGAGAAGCCTTCCCACATACTCGGCGATTGCTCCCGCCACAGAGGCCATGGGACCGACACCCGCTTCGCGGGATCGCTCGATCATTTCCTTCACAAGGGGCGGTGCATAGGGGTCTTCAGGGTAGGGATCGAGGGCGGTGAGAAAGTCGGCATGCGTTTGGATGTAGCTCTCGATCTGGTGTCTCGACTCAAACACAAGATCTCGGGTCTCTTTTTCGAGCTTCTGCTCTGCGCTGACAAGAAGGTCCGTCTCCTTGACCTTCACCTCAAAGGAGACGAGATCTTCCGATTTGACTCTGTTGCGATAAAAGCGTTCTGTGTAGTCAGGCATAGAACACCAAGTGGAGCGGTCCAAGGCGCACGGTGCAAGGTGCACGGTGAAGACTCTCTCGGTTTCGTTTTTGGTTTTCCTTGCACCGTGACCCGTGCACCCTTTACCGTCTCTTTACCCGTCCAGATCCACGGCTGTCTTGCACTTGTTGCACTGTTTTGCTCCTCTGAACAGCTTGTGGCCGCAAGTTGGGCAAAGGTACCGAGCCTCCTCATCCTCCACCCATTTCTCAGTCCCCGCGCTGCGCCAGTGAGGAATGGCCCTCAAGATGACTTTTTTCCCCACCGGCATGGGAAACGTCTCGATCAGCGAGCAGGGAAACTCCCCGCATTCGCGGCAGCTTGAATATCCCTTCTTGGATGTGCAGTCTTTTATGTCACATCTCTTGCAGTAAGCGAAAGGCTCCTCTGAAAGGCACCCCTTGCAGTGGATATCGTCCACGGACAGGTTCTCGGTTTCAGGGAGCCTGCCCTTGTAGAGTGCCACGAGCCTTTCTTTGAACTTCACGTTGTTTTCCCGTGTCGCGTAAAGAACGGCACACACTCCGCAGTACAGCCCACAGGGAGCCAAGAAATCAGGATTGATTTTCATGGAGCACCTCCGCGCTGATAGGGTTTCTGAAAAAGGAAGGATAAGCAAGGTTACTTAGGTTTGCGGCAAACGTCAAGACGGCAAGAAAGGTTGATTTCTCGGCTGCTATAGAAGAAGAGTTGTGTTAAGGAATACCCCATGGAGATCTTTCTCTATCACTAGCCAAAGAAGTTCGGAGGACTCTCATGGAAGTATTCAATGCTCTTGATAAATCACCGGTAAAGATCGAGACCTATCCTTACAAAGGCACGCCTTACAAGGTCAAAGATGTGTGGATTCGGTGGCTCAGTCAGGCCGGCCCCAAGGACTCCCCTGAATACGGTCTACGCTTTTTCACTATAGGCGCGGCGGGGGAGATCCCGATTCACAATCACTTTTACTATCAGACCATGTTCATCCTGAGCGGAAGGGTCGCGGTCTTTTCTCATGAGTCCGAAACAGGCCGGGTCAAGGAAGAGCGGACGGCAGGACCCTTTGACGTGGTCTTTGTACCGACCATGGAACCGCACAGCCTCAAGAACCTGAGCACGTCCGATCCTGTGCTCTTCCTATGTTGTGTCGGAAACGTCTACGAAGACGAGGAAAAGTAGTCCGTAGTCCGTCGTCAGTTGTCGCTGCCCAGAGCTAAGTATACAGAACCAAGTGTGGTGTCTTGGTGACGCGTTACCCATTCAACTTCTTTTCACCCCCTCCTCGCCTCACCCCTCAAGGAGGAGGAGCCTATTTGCTATGGCTCAATATTCCCCTCCCCTGGTGGGAGGGGCTAGGGGAGGGGGCAGGAAATGAGCATCGGCAAGCAAATGCAGAGACACAGCACCAGGATCCGGCTACAACCCTTTTGCATGGAGCGCGGCGCCAAGGCCGCCGACAATCTGCGGCTCTGAATATACGTGGATCGGATGCCCCAGCTTCTCTTCCAGAAAGGCCACCGCGCCCCGGTTCTTGGCCACACCGCCGCTCATCGTGACTTCTCTTTTGACCCCAAGGGTTTTCACCATGCTCCAGACCCGGTTCACGATGGCGCGATGAATGCCCCTGATGATTTCCTCCTTTGGATGGTTCCGGGCCACGAGGGAAATCACCTCGCTCTCGGCAAAGACCGTGCACACGCTGCTGATCCTCACCTCACCGTTCGCCCCCATGGACAAAGCTCCCATCTCGTTCAGCGGAACCTTCAGCTTGGCCGCCATCACCTCCAGGAAGCGGCCCGTGCCTGCCGCGCACTTGTCGTTCATGGTGAAATCAAGCACCTTACCGCCCGGACCCACCCGGATCACCTTGGAGTCCTGGCCTCCTATATCGACGACCGTCCTTGTATCAGGGAAGAGCTTGCACGCCCCGAGAGCATGGCATGAAATCTCAGTCACCTTCTTGTCGGCAAAAGGAACAGAGATCCGGCCGTAGCCTGTCGCAACAATACGCTTGACCCTGTCGCGTTGCACCGCCGCACGGAGCAAAGCCTCCTCAAGCGACTTTTCAGCCGACTCGGTGCTGTTTGCGCCGGTTTCCGTGATGCTGTAGGAAAGGATCTCCTCCTTTTCATTGATGAGGACGCAGTCTGTGCTCAGAGAACCGACGTCAATACCTACGAAGAGGTGCATTATCCGTTGTCCCTTGTCCGTTGAACTTGCAGTGACAAGTAACGAGTCTTTTTCTTCTTATGACTTGTCACTCGTTACTTGTCACTCGTCACTGTCTTTAGTTTTCCATTGTTTCAAAAAACGCGTCCAGCCTTGTGCGAGCCTGCTCTTCAGAATAGGCCCTGGAGTCCGTGATGTCTCCCTCGATCACCACGGATGGAACTCCAAGACGATCCATGAGCAGCCTCTTGAGATCGTACTGCCCCACCGAATAGGGTTTGCAGCTTCTGGCCGAGTGAATGACCAGGCCGTCCACCTGGTATTCCTTGATGAGCCTTTCCATCAGATGGAGCCTGTGGTTCAGGTTGTTGTTGAGAATGACAAGGCTGTACGTTCGCGCCATGGAGTCGAAAGGGCGGTCCGAATCCATGTGAGGGGTTGTCTCAGCCCAGGCATTCGTGTAGGTGGCTGTCACAAAATTCATCCCGTGCTCGGCGAAAAGGTTGGCGTAGTCCCTCACCTTGTACCACATGGCAATGTTGTCCCACATGAGCCTCTTTCGCTCGTTGGGGATCGCGGCCACACCTCGTTCCACCCTCTCCTTCAGTTCACTCAGCAAGGTTCGATAATAGTTTAGGGCCACAGGCAGGCCCCGAAGCGAAACGACCGGGGCCAGGTGGCCGAAGGCATCAAAGATCGTCATGGGCGCAGGTCTTGCCTTCATGGTGGCAAGCACTTCCCCCCAGGTGAGCGAGGTCTCCTTGGCCGTGCGGATCACTTCCCGGAATTTCTCCTCCTTGAAGGGCATTTCCGAGATACGCTCGAGCTCAGGGATCATCTCTTCTAACTGGCGCACCATGTACGCGACGTCCCCCTCCTGGATTCCGCCGAAATTGTAAGGCGTGTCGAAGAGGATCAAGGGAATCTTCCAGTGATGAGCCAGCACCTTGTACCAGTAGACCACGGTCTGGCAAATGTTGTTGGAAGCAAAAAGGAGATCCGGCTTGGGGAGCCTTCCCACCGGCGTTTTCCCGGTCAGGCAAACACCGAGGTCCACTCTTGCATAGGAGCAAAGATCCTGGCTGTATCCCCGCTCCTCGGCCAGCTCGCACAGTTCCGGCGCCACCTTTTGCGCACCGCAAAGGGCTCCGTGGTTTTCCGGATAGATGGTGTAGAAGTCAAAGGGCCGAAGGATCTCCACAGGCGCACCGCTCGTGACCCAGGCCACGGGTTTTGCTCCTTCGGCGTAGCGGGAGAGGAAATAGTGTCTGGTGATGATCTCCTTCAGGCGATCGTTACACCTGAGCGGAGGGCCGAACAAAGGGCTTGCCTTGCCCCGTCGTTTCTTCTTTCTCATGCCGGCAAGCTTCATCAGGGCCGGAGCACCATAATCCTTCATGAAGGAGTAACGGATTTTTTTAGGAAGAGACATAAGGTTCCCTTTCGATTAAATCGCTTGAAAGCCTACTGAAAAAGATTCCTTTTACAGGTTGCTCAAAAGCGTTCAGATACAAGGCGACCGAAACCCCGAGGAGTGAGACGTACCGTCCAGTACGTCGCAAGGACGAGGGGTGAGGGCAACGCCGTAGATGGGCGCTTTTCAGCAACCTGTTAAGAGATCATTTCCACAAATGCCTCCACCCTCGTCCTCATTTGCCCGCTCACACCCTGGTTCAATTCCGTGTCCATTGCCAGGGTCGCAACTCCTTTGCTCTTCAGTCCTTCCACAAGCTGCGGGATGTCGAAAAGCTCAGGCTCGCAGAACTTCACGGTGTAGAAAACAACACCCTTTGCACCGCTCCGCTCAACCTTTTGCACAAGGTGCTTTAGTCTTTCCTCTACCGGGGAGTTCTTGGTGGAGCAAGGGGGCATGGCAAAATAGCCGTCTGCAAGCGCTTCAAAAGGATCGCCACGGGGGCTAGGGGTTACGAGGAGTCTTCTGCTGCAGCTCAACAGGTCATCGTCCCCGATGCGCACGCCGAGGTCATCCAGGAGGTTCAGGATCTCGGGAGGGCTGGGCAGCACACCGCTCATGATCACAACAGGGCCTTTCTTCGGGTCTCGCCTCGAGATCCCTGCAAATTCCGAAAGAAGGGGCATGAAGTCGTCTGGGTGAAGAAACTCACCCTGGCGGAGCACTCGATAGAACTCCTCGTTGGTGCTCTGCAGCTTCGCCGCTGCCCTCAGATCATAAATCTCTTTGATCAAAGAAGATATCTCCTGACTTTGGCGGACCCTCCGTTTTAACTCATCAAGGTTCAGGGGCCCGAGCTGCTTTTCCAGGCCTGAAGCGAGCTCTTTCAGCTGTTTCAGGTAGTAATCGCGGGAAGAAGCCCTGTACGGCGCCTTGGGGTGGTAGAAGAAGGTACAGGGTTTTTTGAGTCCCAGGTAATCGTTCACAATGGAAGCCAGATTCTGGATGGAATCACAGGTGTGAGGGAAAAGAAACCCGTCCACACCGTCGCAGTGGCCTTGAAGGATGAGTTCAAGGCCGAATCTCACCACCGAGCAGATGTAAGGCTGAAGATGGGCGCTGGCGTGGCTGACTTCCAGAGGAGGGTCCCAGATCTCCACAGGCAGCGCATTCATGGCCCAGAAGATCTCCCTAGGGTACTGGGCGGGAAAGACCCCGAAGATGCGTCGGCCGTATTTCTCCTTTTGTTCCTGGATATATTCCTTCCTTGACCGAGGCTGAAAACGTGTCATGAGATCCAATCTCCTCCTGCTCCTTCGAATGATCGACCCGTGCGCCCCCCGCGGCTATATCCTCTATATGCTACCCCTCTATCGAAACAAATACAACCGCCAATCCTATTCCCACAGAGCATCCCTCAGACCGGAAACACGGGTTGTGCGGCGGCCGACGGCTTCGCGAAAGACATCCTCCTTGCCCCACACTTCCACCCCTTCTCTTGCCCGGGTGATGCCTGTGTAGATGAGCTCTCTCGTGAGCACCGGAGAATCCTGCTCCGGAAGAAGGAGAAGGAGCCGGTCAAACTCAGAGCCCTGGCTCTTGTGAACCGTGAGGGCATAGACGGTCTCGTGCTCCGGCAACCTGACAGGATGCAGGGCTCGGAGCGCGCCGTCCGGTGCCTGGAAAAAAACCCTAAGCGCTCCATCCGCTCCGGGATCCGGCAGGGCAATGCCGATGTCCCCGTTGTAAAGGTGCAGGTTGTAATCATTCTGGGTGATCAGAACAGGCCGGCCCCGGTACCACCTCCCCTCTCCGCGGATGAGCTTTTGCCCCCTCAACAGGTGCTCCACCAAAAGATTGATGGCATTGACCCCAAAGGGACCTTGTCTCAAAGCGCATAGGATTCTGAAGCAGTCCAACCGCTCGAAGGCCGTCCGAGGGTCACTCCCCTGGAAAAGACAATGGAATTCCTCCAACCCCCTGTCCTTCAGCGCACGGGGTAAGGACTTCGCCGAGGGTAGGAATTTCCAGCGCACATCCCCGCGCGTTGCATCCTGCAGTGTTTTCAGGGCGGCATCGGCATTGCCTTCATTGATCGAACGGCTGGCCGAGGCAATCCCGCTTTCATCGCTGAAACGATAGCTCCGGGTGAGCTGAACAATGGAGTCGCTCATTCCAGGCGCGGCTTTGGCTGCCTTGATCTGATACCCGGTCGTTCGTTGAATTTCGCCACAGAACGTCTTTGAAAACGGGTGGGGCACTCCCGTGTCGCAGATATCCCCGAGCACGGCGCCGGCCTCCACCGAAGAAAGCTGGTCCTTGTCGCCAAGCAGGATGAACCGCGCCTGCGATGGCAGAGCCTGCACGAGCTTGGACATGAGAGCCAGATCCACCATGGAAGCTTCATCCACCACCACGGCGTTGACTGGAAGGTGGTTTAGGACGTTGAAGTGAAAATAAGGAGAATCCTTGACGGTCCCGAGAAGACGATGAATCGTCGAAGCTTCGTCCGGAATGAGCGCCTTCACGCTTTGTTCGCAGGCCAGGCCCTCCTTCGCTTTTTTCATAGCCTCCTGGAGCCGCGCAGCCCCTTTCCCTGTGGGGGAGACAAGGGCTGTTCGGAGTCCCCGTGTCCTGTCCTGCTCTATCTCCATCAGAAGGGCAAGGATCTTGGCAACCGTTGTCGTCTTTCCGGTGCCAGGACCTCCGGTGATGACACAGAACCTCCTCCGTGCAGCAGCAAAAGCCGCCACTTTCTGCCAGTCTATCCCGACCTCTTTCGGTCCAGGGAAAACTCTGCTCAACCCCTCCCGCAAAGACGTCATCTGTGAAACATGGTTTTCATCGGTGATCCGGCTCTTTATTCCCTTTGCGAGTTCCTCCTGATACTCCCAGTAGCGGTAGAGGTAGAGCCGGCCCTTAGGATCAAGGATCAGGGGCCTGGGCTCACCCGGTTCCCCAATCACACCGCTTCGCCTGAGCTCCTTCTCCCATTTCCCCACTTCAGGGAAAACAAAACTCTCCCCTGCCTCCGAAGTGTGAAAGGGCTTTTCCGAAGAAAGTTCAAGGCAGATGTGGCCTTCGCTCGTGAGCCGGCTCACCAGCGCCGCAGCCAGCACAAGTTCCGGGGACGGAGCCTTGGAGAGCTTCGCCATAAACCTCGCAAAGTGAAGATCCAGAGGAGAAAAGAACCCACTCTTTTGGAGAGAATCCAGATCGATCATGGCTCACGCATTCCCATTGAAATCCATCACTCTAAATCCGAAATCCGAAGCACGAAGCACAAAACAAATTCCAAGCTCCAAATCCCAAACACAATCAACGGCTTCGAATTTCGTGCTTGAAAATTTCCCTACCCTACCCCGATCAGTTCTTCACTCAAGGATTCGATCAGACCCCGCCTGGGTTTGTCCCTGTAGACTCCGAACTCAGGCCCTTTCCCTGGGTCCACCCCGCGCAGGAACACGTAGAAGACCCCTCCAAAGTGCCGGTCGTAATCATATCCCTGCGCTCTGAGCTTCAAGTACTGGTTGAGTGCCAAAGTGTAAAAGGTGTACTGAAGGGTGTAGAAGTTTTCTTCCATGGCTTTGACAAGGTTTTCAGGGCTGTAATCCTCCACGCTCGCGCCCAGGAAATTGGATTTCCAGTCGACGAGGTAGTAGCGATCTTCAAACCTGAAGACCATGTCCATGAACCCCTTCATGAACCCGCAAAGGGGCGAAAAGCTTAAGCGCTCTATCTTCTCGGGGACCTCCTGGCGGAGGCTGCCTCTGGCCAGAATCTTTCCCACCGTTTCAGGGGCCAGGGACTTGAGCGGAAAGTAGAATTCGAGCTCATTCAGCCGATCCTCCATCCTGACCCTGGACAGACAGAAATCCTGCTGTTCCGCATCAAGAGGGACCCTGAGCACTTTGTCGACCGTGTCACAAACGGTCTCCAGCCACGAAGGATCATATCCGTATTGGACCAGCTTTTCGTTCACCAGGTCTTTTGTAGACGAAGCAGTAACATTGGAGAAGTCCAGGTGTTCGAACACATCATGAAGAAAAGTGCCTGCCTTAGCCCCTTTCGGAAAGGCAAAGATACCTGCAGGCTCTTCCATCGTGCGCAGAGGATCCTCCCGAGCCTGCAACGTGAGAGCGTCGTAGTCGGTCCCCTCTTCACTGTGGAGTCGATCGGAGACCAGGCCGGAGAAGCTCGAGATCTTCCACCGTCTGTCGATCCGGCCGGCAAAATCCTTTGCAGGATTGATCTGCATCTCCTCGAGCAGCGGAGAAAAGCGGCTTTCGTCATCCTCAATTTCCCTGATCACCTCTACGGCGGCTGCAGGCTTCTTCATCAGAGACCTGACTTTGAGGAGAAGCTCCTCGTTCGTGACTCCTTTGAAGTTGTCTGCGAGCGCCTTCACGAGGTCGCCGGAGTCCTCGGTCGCCGGAGTGTGAAGCAGGTACGCCGGAGCGGACGTCTCAGCCCCCTTGAAACGCCCCCACACCAGATACACCCGGCATTTCGCACGGGTGAGGGCAACGTACAGGAGCCTCAGGTTTTCAGCCAGCTCTTCTTTGTCCGCAAGGGCTTTGTGGGCCGCCCGGTCCTCCGACCCAAGATCGAAAACGAGCTCCATCCGGTTCTGCGGGTTGTGAAACAGAAGGGGCTCCGCGCCTTTCTTGGGCCTGACGCCGTCCCACGAAAAAGGGCAGAACACAATGGGGTACTCAAGCCCTTTGCTTTTGTGGATGGTGACGAGTCTCACGGCGTTCTCGTCGCGCTCCAGGCGGAGCTGATGCTCCTCCGACCGGGGAGCGTCGGGGTCTCTCTGTTCGGAAAGCCACTTCAGCAGTCCGGTCATGTTCAGCTTTTTCTCTACCGAGGCCTGATGCAGGACTTCCATGAGATGGAGAAGATTCGTGTTTCTTCGCTCCCCGTCGGCAAAAGCAATCAGACGGGTCAGGACCTTCTCCTCCTTGAGGAAAGAGCGGAACATGCGGAAGAACCCTCTTTCCTGCCAGAGGTCATGGTGATCCCTGAACTTGACGAGCCAGCGCTCCCACCGGGCTTCATCCAGCCTCAGCCGATCGAGTTCCTCACCCGAGACCCCGAACATATCGGTGGACAGGGCCGTCTTGACCAGGGATTCCGCACCGGGCTCCACAACGGCGGAGAGGAACCTCGCCATCTCCATCGCTTCGTGGGAATCGAAAAGGTTCTCCGTGCTGTGGAGAACGCTCGGGACGTTTCTCGCGGACAGGACCCTTTGCACGAGAAGGGCTTCCTTGTTTTCACGCACCAGCACCGCGATATCGCTCGCCCTGAGGGGCCTGCCGCCGAAAAGCGCCGTTCCTTCCTTGCCGAGGTTTAGAAGCCGCGTGATTTCCGCGGCGACCAAGCCGGGCAGGTGAGCCTCCGCCACCCCCTTGTTGATGATGCCGTTGGCTTCGGCCCACTTTCCCGGGTCCATGAACCAGAGGGTGAAGGATTCCCTCTTCCCCCCGATCACGAGAGTCTCGGTTTTCTTCCTCCTGGCGGCCTTGGCCGGCTCGAAGGGAATCTTTTCATAGACAAATGCGGGTTTCGCATTCCCGAACAGGGCGTTGATGGTTTTGATCAATTCGGGGTCTGATCGCCAGTTCTCCGTAAGGGTGTAGCGGGTGTCGACTTTGTCCACCGCCTCCATGTATGCAAAAATATCCGCACCGCGAAACCCGTAAATCGACTGTTTCGGATCGCCCACAAGGAAAAGCGTGCTCCCTCCCCTTCCGAAGATGCTCTGGAAGATGGCATACTGCACAGGGTCCGTGTCCTGGAACTCATCGATCAAAGCGGCCCGGTATTTTCGGCGGATGGCGATCCCAAGGTCCCTTCCCCCTCTGCCTTCCAGAGCGGCTTGGAGTTTCAGCAGCAGATCGTCAAAAGTCTGAACGTTCTTTTCCGTCTTTCTCCTGGAGAACTCCTCGCCCACCTCTTTGAACAGGTTGACCTTGAGCCCCAGCAAGCGTTCGGCGAAAAGAATCTCCAGGTCCTGAGAGGCCTGGTAGAGGTCTTCGCAAAGATCAAAGAAAGCGTGCTTCGGCGGATCACAATCCTTTTTAAGGTTTTCCCTTTTCTCCAGTTCCCCTCTCGTGAATCTCTTGAACTCCTCAAACAGGCTCGTGCGGTTTTCCCCATAGGCGAAGAGGTCCTCCATCTCCTGTCCCCAGAGTGCGACCTTAGGCGGACTATACTGCTTCTTGTTCATGCCCTCGTAGGAGGCAAGCAGGTCAACGATCTCCTCCTTGACCGAGGGCCACGTGTCGGCCGCCTTGGAAAAAGCCTTTCTGAATCGTTGTTCCTGCGCGCCGGTGTCCCGGTTCTCCGGCTCGGGGAGAATGCGAAGAAAGGGCTGGTTCATTTTGCGCTTCAAGAGCCGGGTCAGTTCTTCCGGCGTGAAGCGGTTCTCCAGCGCAAAGTTCACGAACAGAGGCGATGCGGTGTAGAGGCGGCGTCGCCAGAAATCATCCACGCTCTCCTGGATCATGGCGGAGGGATCCGTGAGCAGCTCCGTGTCAAAGAGGCTGCCGCTCTCAAAAGCATTCTCATGGAGCATTCTTCTGCAGAAGCCGTGGATCGTGAAGACGGGTGCCTCGTCAAAGGTCCTCAACGCTTCTCGCAACAGGCGTAACGCGTCTCCCGAAGACGCCTGCCGCTTCACGAGCTTGTCGAGAAAGGGATCCTTTGCTTCGCCTCTTGAAAAGGCCTGAACGGCATCGCGGATTTTGCTGCGGATTCGGTCTTTCAGCTCCTCCGTGGCTGCCTCGGTGAACGTGACGACCAGGATCTGATGGACCGCCAGTTTTTTTTCCAGCAGGAGGCGCAGGAAAAGCCCGGTGATGGTGTAGGTTTTTCCCGTCCCAGCACTGGCTTCGATAAGGTTGGCTCCTTCAAGAGGAGTCTCGATAGGATCAAAGATCTTATAGTCCACCATGCACTCTCTCACGCGAGTTGCTTACTTGGCTTTTTCAACTCAACATAGCGAGTTGGACAAAATCCGAAATTCGAATATCGAAACAAATTCAAAATCCGAATGTCCCAATCACCTAAACAAAGTCGCTATCCAAAGGTTCTGTTTTGATCATTTGAATTTGCCTTATTGGATATTGTTTCGTGCTTCGTGCTTCGGATTTAGAATTTCCTCAAGTCTTTTCCTTGAGGTATTTCAGCAAAGGTTCAAAAATCTCCACGGCGATCTCTTCGAACGCCGCGTCGATGGGACTGGCTTTGGGGAAACAGAGCCGATGGTAGACCTCGGCCCTTTCCCCCTCGTTCCACCCGTCCCCCTCCCATGCCTCACGCGCTTGTTCAAGGGCCCACTCCCTGGGCTTCTTTTTCGAGAGACGCGCCTCTGCATAGGACCAGGAGAGTTCCGGGAAGAAGTGCAAAGGCGCTCTCAATCCCTCTCCGTATCGCCTCAGGAACCCTTCGAGAATGGTCCCTCCCTGCTCCACCGGGGCGTAGTCGTAGAAAGCCCTCTTTCGTTCCTTGGTCAGACCGGCAAGCAGCGTGTGCCGCGGGTATCCCTCGGCGCGGACGCTGTTGAGCACCAGATGATGAATCCAGCTTACCACCCTGTCCTTGCCCTTGAGACGGGCATAGCGGTACCGGATCATCCGTTCTCTGAAGACATTCTTCAGCGATCCTGTTAAAGAAAACCCTCCCCCATCGATCTGGAAGTCCAGGGTTTCAAGGGCGTTTTCGCCGATGAGCCGCGACAGGTCCTCTGCAAAACGCTCCACTCCGGCACTGAACCCGTCATAGACGCAGTGTCCCACAGGCCCGTGAGGAAGTCGGCCGGAGGCTATGGCCAAAGCGACGTCCTTCTTTACGCTTCGACCCTGGAGCCGTCTTCGCAGCATGCTCTCTTCCAGGAGGTAGCGCTCCAGGGTGTCCACGGTAAAAGGCTCCCTTTCCTCCGCGTAGGAAGACGCCTCTTCCAAAGTGATCCCCAGCCGCCTGTTGACCAGAAACCTCGCGGGGCTGGAGAAGAAGGCGCACAGGCCATGGAGATCCACTTTCTTCCACGACTCATCAGGCTCGGACAACCCTGCGCTCAAAAAAGGCTCCGGTTCCCCGCGCTCGGCGATCGCGGTCGCAGCAATCTCATAGTTCTCCTCCGAGTAGGTGAACAGCTTCTCCTGGTTCTTGAAGTATTCAGGGCTGAACGCCTGTAGACGGTGCTTGGTCTGGAGCTGGTCACGGAGGTTGCGATCCGGCATCTCGAAACCCTGTTCCGCATAATCGATGAGTTCGCTCACCAGCACAGAGGGAGGAATCACTGAATTGTCCTGGATGCTCTGCCCCACATAGCTGATGTAAAGCCTTTCCCTGGCAGAGAGGATAGCCTCCAGAAAAAGGTGGCGGTCGTCGTTCCTCCGGGACCGGTCGCCCGGCTTGGGATATCTCGCCATGAAATCGAAGCCCAGGGGCTTGGACTGTCTCGGATAAGCCTCCCCGTCCATCCCCAGAAGACAAATCACCCGGAAGGGGATGCTTCGCATGGGCAGCATGGCGCAAAACGTCACCCCTCCGGTCATAAAACCTAATCCGAAACCTGTTTGGTCGAGAGTGCACTCAAGGTAACTTCTTACGACCTGCAGAGGAACCTTTTCATCAAAGAGAGAAACCGCGCCGGTCTTAACCAGGTCGTCGAGCATTCGGCGGATCAACTGCATCTCCCGGTCCGCCTCTTCCCCCGGTTCGAAGAAATCCGCCAGGACGCCGGTGAGCTCCGCCTGCCAGCATTCCAATGTGTTCGGTTTCCCGAGAGCGGTGGCTCGCTCGAACAGCTTCTCCACAAACTCCACGAAAGCGCCAAGAATCCGACTCTCTTCCCCTTCGATGGGATCATAAGGCAGGATCCCCGAAAACAGCCTTTCTTCGCGGCCCGGCATGGCAAAGCCGAGAAGGAGTCTGTCGAGGCCGGCTCTCCAGGTGTTCTGAGGGAAGGGAGGCAGCCCCAACTCGGCTTTGTGTGTTTCATCCATTCCCCACCGGGTCCGTGTTTCAGAAATCCATTTGCGCACCGTTTCCAGATCTTCGTTGGAAAGACCGAACTTGCGGTTCACCGCTTCGCATTCAAGAAGGTTCACGACCTGACTGACTCCAAAACGGCTTCCCTGAAGGTCAAGAAGATTGAGGAACGCTTCACCGATCCCTCCCTCCTTTCGCATGCTCCGGTCCGCGATGCTGAAAGGAATTCTGCGGGCATCCTCTTGAGGGGTGTCGAAGACGCCCTGGATGTAAGGCGCATAGGTTTCCACATCCGGCATCATCACCAGAATGTCCTTGGGCAGAAGACCGGGATCTTCTTCGAACATCCGTAGAAGTTGATCACGGAGAACTTCCACCTCCCGCATGGGGCTGTGGCAGGAATGGATCTGGATAGAGAGATCGTCTGGCGAAACTTTGTTCTTTTCCTGCCTCTCCTGGAGCTTGAGAATATCCCTCTGAACAGAACCCAGGAGATTTCCCGATTTCGGCTCTTCGTAGAATGAAAATTCCTCCGCCTCGAGGTCCTGGATCATCTCAAAGAAGTCCCTCCCCAGCCTGCCCATGGAAGCGAGCAAAGAGTTCCCCTTTTCCATGTGCAGTTCCTCTTCCGAGACGCCTTTCTGTGCCTTTTCCTTTTTCTTCATTTCCCACGTGTCCAGAATATCTCCCCAGTACTCCCGGCTCGGGTTCATGAGGAAGAGGTTCACCTGGGCCACCTGCGACAGGAAAGCAAACACTTGAACATGAAATCGAGGCAATGCGGAGATACCGAACACGGAAATCCTTCTTGGAATTCCGGAGCGAGGGTCGATGCCCCTCTCGATGGCCGTGAAGAGTTTTTTAGCCAGCGCTGCGCGGTGTTCGTGTTCATGGCCCTTAACCAGTTCCCGCCACAGCACCGCTTGCCAGTGCCGGGCTTTTCCCTGTTCCCACTGGAACATCATTTCAGGCCGGAAAAGAAGGTACTGGTCAAAAAGATCGGCGATCCGCTGCGAGAGCTGGAAGCGCTTGAGATCGCTGCGTCCGCTCTCCAGGTAGATCCGCAGGGGCTCAAACGCCGGCTCCTCGATGAGCTTGGGCAGTGCCTTCATCACCCTCCACGTCATCACTCCGGGATCAAAAAGATTCGGTTTTGGCAGGTCCTTGAGGACGCTCTGAAAAATCTCACGGACAAAGGTGTTGGGGAAAGGGAAACGACAGTTAGCGCAAATTCCGTGTCGTTCTGCAAGCTGCAGAGATATCCAGCGCTCCATGCCCTTGCTCTGAACCACGATGATCTCGGGGTCAAAGGGAGACGGCAGGGATTGCTGGAGAACCTGCGCAAGCTGGTCCGACAGGATCTCCAATCGGTTGCCGGTAAAAACTCGGAAGTTGCCCATGGTGGAGGAAAGTCCGTTGTCCGTTGTCGGCGGTCGGCCGTCGGCGGTCCGCAGTCGTTTTCTCATCTGTCATTATATGACAAGGGCTACGTGCGAAGGAAGAGAATCGACGTCATGGCGAGCCCCATGCCGACGATGCGCATCCTGTTCAGTTTTTCTTTGTAAACAATCACCGACAATAGGACGGCGATCACGAAGTGCATCCCTGTAATGGAAACAATGATCGAAAGAGGCCCCACAGAGAGAGCCGCCAGGAATGCGTAGAAGCCCATGAAGTTGATCAGGCCCATCACGAGCCCGATCCGGATGGCGTCTTTGCGGTTCCCTCCGCTGCCCTCTTTCCCTGTTTTCCTGATCAGGGCCGCTGAAAAGACGGTCCCCAAGAAGTAGGAAAGGGCCATGAACCCCAGCTTGTTGGAATAAACCGCTGCGAACTTGCTTGAGACTGAGGCCACGCTGCCTGAAACCAGAGAGACAAAGACCAGGAAAAGCCCCTTTCTCACGCTCCTCACAGCTCCCTTCACCTCCTCCGCGTCTCTCGTCAGAATGACGATGACCGCGATCGCAAGAAGGATGCCCAGGACCTGATGCAGAGACACACGGTCTTGAAGGAACAGGATGGAAAAGAGGACCACCACCACCAGGTTCAGGCGGATGATGGGATAGACCACGCTGGAGGGAACGTGCTTGAGCGCCTCGATGTGGGTGATGGTGCCGAGGACAAAAGAGGCACTGTTGATCCCTGCGGTCAGCAGGAGCATCCTGGCATCGGAAACCGATTCTTTCAGGGAAAGGAAAAAAACGACGCTCAGAACCGTGACCGTTGCCATGAAGGAAAAAGTGGTCCACGCGGTATTGCACTCTCTCTCCGCAGAGACCTTGTAAAGGAATCTCTGCACCCCCATGAGCACGAGCGCAACAATGCTGAGGATATACCAGTTTCTCATCCCCATGACCTGCGTCCTATCGTGATGCTGCGGATGAGACTACAATTCCGGCCCCATTTCAAGCACCAACTCTCTCCGGGCACAAAAAAAGCCTCCATTCAATATGAGGGACTGAATGGAGGCTTCCCGGAAATTCTTCGGAGGGTTTAGTTCACCGCGTCCTTCAAGGCTTTCCCTGCCACGAACTTGGGCACGTTCTTGGCCTTGATCTTGATCTCTTCGCCGGTCTGTGGATTTCTTCCTATCCTCGCCTTCCTCTTGTCGACCTTGAAGGTCCCGAAACCAACCAAGGTCACTGCGCCTTTCTTCTTCAGAGCCTGGGTGACGGATGCAAAGACGCAGTCCACCGCTGCCTGGGCCTCTTTCTTGGTGCTGACCACCTTTACGACGTCGTTTACCAGATCCCCCTTATTCATGTTTCAATCTCCTTTCTTAAATGGTGAGTGGGTTGTTTGTTTGCGTTGGCACAGTCTATACAAGTTTTTAGAGATTTCAACCTAAAAGTTAACAAAAAATAATTCACTTGATGCAATGCCCGCAAGCGTAAAGACCCTCCTTCACACTATTGTTGACGTTTGGAGACACGGCCGTCGATCAGGAGTTTCTCCATTGCCTCATAAGGCACGGCTCCCACAAGAAGCTGCCCGTTCAGCAGGAACGTGGGCACCGCCTGTACCCCCATTCTGTGAGAGCGTTGCCAGTCCGCATCCACAAGGTCTTTGAAAGATCTTTCTTCAAGGACCTTCCGAGCCTCCTCTACGGGCAGACTCAGGGAACCGGCAAGAGCCAGGAGTTCAGAGCGCTTTCCGATATTCCTGTCTTCAGCAAAATAAGCGCGGAACACGGCATCGTGATACGCTTGGCCTCTGCCCTTGGACTCGGCCCATTTGCCAAGCTCCTGTGCGAGCCTGCTGTTGTAGGTCTTGTCTCGGTGGCCGAAGGGCAACCCTTCCTCTCGGGCCACCCGCAGCAAGCGCGCCTTCACGCTTTCCAGGTCCATACGACCGTTGAAAAGCTCCTGCAGAGTCATTCCCTCTTCCGGGATCTCAGGATGAAGAGGGAAGGCGACCCATGCGGTGCGGATATCGTAAACCTTCTGAAGTCGTTCAATACGCCCGGTAATGAAGTAGCACCACGGTCAGATGTAGTCGGAAAAAACTTCCAAAACAACGGACTGGCTCATCTCCCCACCTCTCCTTGTGTTCAGGGACGTACGACACGACTCCCCCGAAGTTCACTTTTTTGATTTCCCTTTGGACCCTGGTTTCTCGGTCTTCTCGGGCTGTTCCGCCTTTTTTTCCTTGTTCCGCTTTTGGGCAAGGTCCAGCTCAACGGACGTGTCCTTTTTGAGGGAATGAAAGGCATCGGATCCCGGTTTGATTCCCAGGTTCTTTGCCATCACCCCCCACCCCTTGTCCTTGTTCACGTCGTATTCTTTGGCCACCGCCGAAAGGGGCTTTTTCGTGAATGCGGCAAGCCACACGCTCACAAACACATCACCGAAGGGCATCCTCACGGTGTAGACTAAGTCTTCAATCTGAACCTTGGGTATGGTGTAGGAGATGCTCAATTCCGAAACGAAGGCGTCCACATGCACTCCGGCTTCAACATTGAGATTGGAGAGGACAACATCCAGATCTCTGTCCCCGGTGCTCGGTGCGTACTTAGGTCCTGCTTTGGCGGCGGGCTGTGTGCTGGTTGCGGATTTGGAGGCGGCTTTGGGACTCGCGGCCACGGCCCATGTGGCGGTCATGAAAGCACCCAGGAGGATCAGTCCGAGAGTCTTCTTCATTCTATCCCCTTTCAATAACGCTGACGCCCGAAGCTGGGCAGATCATACCTTTCGCTTGAGAAAAGTCAACCTCTCAGCGTCCCTTCTCAATAACTTTGACCATCGTGTTGGCAGGCAGGTTTTCATTGAGCTCCATGCCGTTGAGCAAGGCGACGTCATCCAGATCGTCCTTCGGGATTCCCATGGATCGCAGGCTGCTCTCCACCGTGCCGGCTGTCTTCGTTGTGCGGAGGCGAATCCGGTCCGGCTTCACGCTGACCCTCTTCGGGTCTGAGAGTTCTTTGAACCCCTTCATGGTTCTCTCGAAGGTGTTCAAGTATTTGTCAAACACGGATTGCGACGAGACCCCGTAAAAAAAGAAAATCGATTTGTCCTTTTGGATAGAATAGAACACCACCCGGATCGCCTCGCTCTGGACTCGAACGTCGCAAACAAGACGATGAGCAGGAAAACCGCCTACCGTGATCGAATCAGAGGCGAGCACAGAGGCGCGATTCGCCTGGGCGAACTTCGCTGCTGCTTCTTTCGGTGATGCAGCGGCGGCGACCGAGAAAAGGATTATTCCATCCTTGTTCTCATTCACCATTTGGACCTGGGAGTGGGTGTTGTTCACTTTCCAGTTGGCAGGGACCGGGAACTGGAACTTCATACCAGGGTGGTAAAACATTCCCTCGTCCACATATCCCTGCCGGGGATCGTCTCCGTACACGAGGCCGTCGATGTGCCTCAGATAGACCTCGCGGTTCACCTTGAGATCTCTGCTCCCCAGTCTTTGCTGCCACTCCCTCGCCTCTTTACGCACGGCCACCACACGGTCCTCAGGGCTCGGGTGAGTGGAGAACCACCCCGGCAACCCGCTCCGGTCCGAACCCGGGTTCATGCGCTCCAGGGTTTCAAAAAAACCGGCCAGTTCTTTGGCGTCGTAGCCTGCCTTGCTCGCGTACTCCACGCCAAGCTCGTCCGCCTGCCTCTCGTTATCCCTGCTGAAACTGAGGAAGAGCATCCCTACCCCCAGCTGGGCCACTCCGGAAACCAGATCGCCCAGGAACAGTCCTCCGACGAGAACTCCGAACTGGGCCAGTTGCGCACGGCTGTACTGCTGAGCCGAATGACGGGCTGTAATATGGCCTGTTTCATGACCCATCACCCCTGCAAGCTCAGCTTCACTGTTGAGATAGGCCAAAATTCCTCTCGTGAAGTACACGTAGCCTCCGGGCACGGCAAAGGCGTTCACCGCAGAGGCATCGACTATCTCGAACTTGTAAGGCAGGTTGGGACGATGGGAAACCCTGGCCAGCCGTTGGCCCATGTCATTGAGATAGGCATTCAGCTTTTGATCCTCGTAGACGCCGTAGTGCTTGCGCACCTGAACGTCTGTCTGCTTGCCGAGCTGGATTTCGTCCGATTCGCTGAGGAGCATGAGTTCAGGTCCCCCGCTCACCGGGTTCATGGCACAGGAACCGGACAGCAGGAAAAGGATCAAAACGACTCCCAGAACAGCAAACCTGGTGCATTTACTTCCCATGACACTCCCCCCTCCTCTCTCAGCCGCAGCCGAGCCTTGAAGGTCCATTTCATCCTAGGGCAGTGACTTTCACAAGTCAACCCTCCGTCATCCAGCCCCGCCCCATCTTAACCCCATCAGACTTTTACCCTTGATTGGCATCCAGCTTTTCCCTAATATTCAGGCTGAAACTGAAGACGTGGTAAGTAACCCAAGTCACTTATCAAGCTGATCATACAGAAATGGTCTCGGAATCAGGAGGATGTATGTCTATTGTTCTGTTTGAAAAGAAAGACACGGTTGCCGTTCTCACCATGAACAACAGGGAGAACCGGATGAACCTCGACTTCGCAAACACCATGATCAAGGCCCTTGACGAGATCCTGGAGGACAAGGGGATTTTTTCAGTCGTGATCGCATCAAGCGACGAAAAGAACTGGTCGCAGGGGATTGATCTTCAGTGGCTCATGGAGCGCCGGGCGGCCGACGATCTCAATGCCATCAGGAGTTTCCTTTACCGCATGAACGACCTGTTCAAGAAGCTGCTTCTCTATCCGATGCCTGTGATCGCAGCCATCAACGGGCACGCTTTTGGAAACGGCGCGCTTCTCTCCTGCACCTGTGATTTCCGCTTCATGCGGTCGGACAAAGGGTTCTTCTGCTTTCCTGAAGTGGATGTGAGCATCCCCTTCCTTCCCGGCATGATCGCCTTTGCCAGAAAAGCGATTCCCGAATACAAATATGAGGAGATAGTCTACACGGGGAAACGGTTCACAGCCCCTGAACTTGAAGAGCATCACGTCATCCGAAAGGCTTGCAGAGATCAGGATGAGCTCATGAAGGACTCGATGGAGTTTGCAAGGACCTTTGAGAAAAAGCGCGGCATATTCGGCGAGCTTAAAAAACGGATGTACAAGTCCATCATCCAGGTCCTGGACAAGGAAGATCCGGAATTCATAGAACCGCTTTTCATCGTGGTGCAGGGTTGAGAGATTGTGGCAACCCCAGCAATTCGGCCGCGTTCCTGCCTGCGATCTTTTCTTTTTCCAGCCCGTTCAGATAGGGGAGGCTCATCAGAAAACGCAGCTCTTCGCTCTGGTCTGTCCAGGGGCTGTCTGATCCGAAGAGAATTCTTTCCACAGGATGGTTTTTCAAGAACCGTTCAAGTACATGAGGCGCCATGACCCTCAACACAAAAGAGGTATCCATAAAGACATCCCTTCCCAGAAGGTGTCTTTCCGCTTCATCAAAGACCGCTTCCCCTCCCATGTGTGCGACCACCAGGCGAAGCGACGGGAAATCCTCGTGGACCTTTGCAAGTCTCTCAGGGGTTGAATGAATCGGGTCAGGCAAACCCCGGTCCAACCCCGCGTGAAAAAGAATAATCATCCTCTCGGCCTGAGCCGCCTCGTAAAAGGGGTACATCCTTTTTTCGTCCACGAAGAATCCCTGGTAATCCGGGTGGATCTTGAAGCCTTTGAATCCTCTTTTCTTGAGCTCTTCCAGCTCTTCGACCACAACCAAACGATCGGGATGCATGGTCGCAAAGGGCAGGATCCGCCGGTTCCGGATGTTCTCCAGCCACTGATGGGTCGTTGTGACCATTTCCGGTTTTGTGGCCACGCTGCAGACCACGGAAAGGTCTATGCCGGCCTTGTCCATGGACTGAACGAGTCCCTGCTGAGTACCATCGCTAAAGCAAGAGACCCCTGCCCGGCTTTGAACAGCCGTTAAGGTCTTTGAGGCCGATGGCTCGGGGTAGATATGGGTATGGAAGTCGATGATCAAAGGACGTCCCGGCTCAGACTAAGGAACTCGGTCCCACGGGGGAATCGTCTCTTATTTTTCAGGTTCGATAGGGATGACCACGACCGGCACAGGCGAGTTCTTCAAGACCTTCTCGGCAACGCCCCCGAATCGGAAGTGAGCCTTGGCTCCATGGCTGGCCATGACCACCATGTCAATCCTTTCCTGCTTGATCAACCTGAGAATCTCCTGAGCCGGGTCTCCTGAGGCAACGTGTTTGATGTAGAGCGGGCAGCCCTGCAGATACTTCTCACAGACTTCGTCCAGCCTTTTCTTTGCCGTCTTGTTCTCCCAATCCTGGATCTTGTCGAAATGGGACTTGTCGAAGTCTCCGTACCAGGGCGGGTGCTGGGCCAGTTCTTGAATGACATAGAGCACGTGAACCTCTGTGTGGTATTTCTGACTTAAAGAGGTCACATAGTCCAGCGCTTTCTCCGCATTCGGAGAGAAGTCGGTGGGCCAAAGGATCTTCTTCACCTCCATGCTAATGCCTCCTTGCCTAAGGGGATAGTCGCTTATGCTATCAGGTGCCACTCTTGTGGGGAATCTTCCGTCGAATTTAGTGAAACGGAACTTTTCTTGTCAAGGCATTTCTCTTGCCGCCCAGACCCGGAAAGTCCCTTATTTGGGATCCACCGGATTTTTCCCCTTCTCCCACTCGTCCCATCCGCCTTTGAGGGCGAACACCTTGGAATACCCGGCCTTCACGAAAGGCTGTGCCACACGGGCACTGGTGTACTCATTCGTTCAGGCGCAGTAGAAAACCAGGGTCTTGTCCTTGGAGTACTTGTTCATCCAGGACGCTACCTTTTCAAGGTCTTCCCTCACAGCCCCCTTGATCTTCACCTTGCTCAATTTCCAGTCCCCATCCCGACGCGCATCGATGATCACCAGATCGGGGTTGCCGAGCATTCCCTTGAGTTCTTCAATGGTCATTCGTTTCACATCCTGAGCGGCTGCCGGCGTGGCGAAAAATGCGGCCACAGCAACCACCGTAACGATTGCCACACACAGAATCCTTTTTCTCATTTTCTTTCCTCCCTGGTTGACGTTGAAAGGTCACGGAGATCTTCGCTTCTGCCGAAAAGCCCGCCTATTCTCAATGAGTCCAATATAGTGCTTTATTTCGCCGCTGCGAGAAAATCCTTGTAGATTTTGACCGTCTCCGGCCGTTTCTCAAAAAAAGGCACGGGACCGCACTGATCCAGGATCACCACCTTTACATTCCTGAGCCCTTTCCTGAAGATCTCTGCACCCGAGACATGGAGGATACGGTCGTTTGAGACCCAGGCTTTCCGCAAAACGGTTCAGCCGTTTCACCTGGCTCGGAACATCATAGGCAACGGACTCCGACCGTGAATTCTCGCCAAAGCCCGGCAAATCAGGAAGAACCAGGTGGTAAGCCCGGCTGAAGGCCTTTGGGAACAGTCCCCAGCCATCCTTTTCCATACCAAACCCGTGAACAAAAAGAATGGTCTCTCCCTTTCCGCCTTCCAGGTAGACCCAACCGTGATCATCCACCTGGATCGTGTGCCGGCGGAGCCCTGCTTGCCAGCGCAGCGCCTTCTTGGCGCAGTCAAGAATGAACCCTTTCGCTGTCACTTTTCCTTTGGAAGTTCTATGGCCTTTTTTTGAAGGGAAAATCATTTGTTCCACTGATCTGCAATCCACTGGAGCTTTCCCCTTTTAAGACCGATGGCCGCTTCCGGACAGATTTCCATGCAACAGTAGCACCGGATGCATTTGTCATAGTCGTAACGGGGAATGCCGCTTTCGCCCCTGGATTCGCTAATGGCTCCTCCGGGGCAAATGGCTTTGCACTGATAGCACAGAGTGCAACGCTCTCTGGACGGCACGGGTTTTTCGACAAGAAGATCTTTAAATGCTTTTGTGCTGAGCGGCCAGCGGGACCCGGGCGACCGGCCCCTCGCTTTGCTCGGAACATAATCACGGACTTGAAACCCATCCAGACCAGCGCCCTTAAGGTCAATCCGATCAAAAGCGCCTGTACCGAGCCCCCTCTTCTCTCCTAGGGTGACGGTCAGCACCTCTTTCAGACGAAGACCCACTACCTTGGTCGCCACCGCATCTACAGACACGGCGTCTTGTCCTGCCAGAATGGCGCCGATCTTTCTGGGGGTTCCTGCAACACCAGGCCCTTCGCCCTCCATGCCCATGACCGCGTCCATCAGATGGATAAACACTTTGGGTTGTTCAAACCCTCCCAGAAGGGCGCCGTAATAGTCCAGCAGGAACCCGGAAAACTCCTCCTTGCTGCGCGCCTTCAAATGCCACTGAGCCTTGTTCAGGCCGTAGATCAAACCGAACAGGTTCTTCACCGCGCCCGTAATGTAGGTCAGCGCGTGAGTTTTGAATTTGGGCAGGTTCAGGATGATGTCCGCATCAAACACGGCTGAAGAAATCTCGAACCTCTTATACCGGCAGGGACCGTCGTAGAACAGGACACCTGTCGCTCTGGGGTCCGCAATCTCGCAGCCTTCCTCCTCCGCAATTCGGTCGTAGCCGGCCCTCTTCATCACCTTAGCGAGGGGTTGAAAGCCCGGCGACTCGCACAGGATGGGTTTGCCTCCGTGGTCTCGGACCATGCGCACCGCCGCCCGGAAGAACTCCGGGTGGGTCACCACGCTTTTTTCCGGCGCTGTGGCGCTCAAGAGATTCGGCTTCATGACCACCCTTTTCCCCGCAAAGATTCCCGGCTCAAGACCGATGAGATCCAGCGCTTCAAGCGTTTTCTCTCTGATCAGCAGGGAATCGTAGTCCTCGCACTTGAGAAGGGCCACGCGAGTCATGATCTCTCCTTTGTGATTCATTCAAGATGGCTTTTCATTCTAGTCGAAAACCGCTACGATGTCGTGCGAAATTTCGCGCAGGAAAATCCGCAGGGTGACTTTTGAGGACTCCCATGAAACGACAGGGCTGCAGCATCCTTTTTGTGAACGAGCAAAGGCAGATCCTTCTTTTCTTGCGCGATGATCTCCCCCACATCCCCTATCCCAACACCTGGGATGTGCCGGGGGGCCACATGGAAGAGGCCGAAACCCCGACCCAGTGCATTGTTCGCGAGATGAAAGAAGAGATGGGCCTTGACCTCGAGGGGTTTGAGATCTTCTCTGTGAAGGAATTCAGCGACAGGATAGAGCACACCTTCTGGAAGTCCGCCAATCTGGATATCGATAGGATCTCCCTGCAGGAAGGCCAGTTTCTCAGATGGTTCTCAGAGGAGGAAGCCCGCGCGACGCTACTGGTCTATGGATTCAATGAAATCGTTGCGGAGTTTTATGCAAAAGCGCCTTTTCTGAGGCGCTGAGAGGACGAAGGGCTGTGACGGTCAACCCCCTCAAAGCCTTGAGTGGGATTTTCATTTGCTCTTCTCCGGGAATTCTGTACACTCGTTTAAAAAAAAGCAAGGAGTATTGTCATGATTCTGCCCTTGATCCAAAAGCGAAGAAGCATCCGGAAGTATCAGAGGAAACCCATCGAATCCGACAGAATCCAAACCCTTGTAGAAGCGGCTCTTCGCTCGCCGTCTTCCATGGGTTACAATCCCTGGGAGTTCGTCGTTGTTGACGACGCGAATCTCCTGGACAGGCTTTCTAGAGCCAAACCCCAGGGTTCGGCCTTCATCAAGAACGCCCCGCTGGGTATCGTGGTCTGCGCCGATCCGGAACGAAGCTCCGTCTGGGTCGAAGACGCCTCGATTGCGTGCACCTATATTCAACTTGCGGCAGAGTCGCTGGGCCTTGGCAGCTGCTGGATCCAGATCCGCGAGAGAATGCATGACCAGAAAAAAGCATCCGAAGCCTATATCGCTGAGGTTCTGAATCTTCCGAAAAAACTGAAGGTCGAAGCGATGATCGCCATAGGCTATCCGGATGAACAAAAAGCTCCCCGGCCAAAAGAGGACCTGCAGTACGGCAAGGTCCACCAGAACCTTTACGGGAAGCCTTTCAAGCGGTGAGTACTCCGCATCACCCCGTTGTGACATATGAATTGAAGACGATTCGTGCCAAGATCATCGATTCCCTTGTAAGCGGAGGCTCCCCGGTTCGCGGGGAGCCGCAATTCCTGAATTGAGCGATTGAGAGAAGAAACATGGAAAAAGTCCCGGCTCAAGATATCCATCAAAGGCTCACAAGATTCCAAACAGACCTTGCCGCCCACGATTTGGACGGTGCGCTCCTTTTCCAGAACGTGGATATCTTTTATTTTTCCGGGACCATCCAATCTTCCATCCTCTTCATCCCAACGCAGGGTGATCCTGTCCTTATGGTGCAGAAGGGTTTCCAGAGGGTGAAGGAAGAATCTCCCCTCAAGAACATCACCGCCGTCAACGGCAGGAGCTCCCTCAGCCACACGCTCCGGGCTTTCGATATCCATGGCGTTCAACGACTTGGGCTTGAAATGGATGTTCTTCCTGCGCAGCTTTATCTCCGGATCGCAGAAACCTTTCCCCAATGCCGTTTTGTGGATGTTTCCCTTCCTATTCGCAAGCTGAGGATGATCAAGTCTTCCTATGAAATAGATCAGATCAGGAAGGCCGCGGCCGTTCTCCACAAAGGCTTCACGGAGATTCAGGCTTTCATCCGAGAGGGAGTGAGTGAGCTCGAGATTGACGGCCGTTTGGCTTTCATTGCGCGACGAGAAGGTCACATGGGAATCCTCAGGATGCGGGGCTGGAACCAGGAGATGACCTATGCCCATGTGCTTTCAGGCGACAGCGGTTCTGTGGTCACTTTCCTGAACAGCCCCCACGGAGGGAGCGGCAACACCCCGGCCATGGCCCAGGGAGCGAGCTTTCGTCAGGTCAGGAAAAATGAACCCATCGGCATCGATTATGGTGTGGGCATCAACGGCTATCTGGCCGATCAGTTCCGCACTTTTGTGATCGGCGAGCTTCCCCCTGATCTCGAAAAAGCTCACCAATGCTCGAAGGAGATCCATGAGCTTTTTGTGCGAGAGGCCAAACCGGGAATCTCATGCCCTGAACTCTATGCCATGGCCAAGGACTTTGCCTCACGAAGAGGTCTCGGCGATTCCTTCATGGGCCACGGAGAAGGACAGGTTCGGTTCATCGGCCATGGTCTTGGGTTGGAAATCGATGAGTTCCCTGTCATTGCCCCAAACTTCGAAGGGGAGCTGGCACAAGACATGGTCCTTGCCTTCGAACCCAAGTTCGTGTTTCCGGGGAAAGGGGTGGTCGGCATGGAAGATGACTACGGGGTCACCCCCTCTGGAGTCGAAAGACTCACCCTCACAAAGCAGGAACTGATCCGCTTGTGAGGCCTTGTGCCAACCGCTAAAGATCTGGCTTCGGGTGGAGATCAAAGCGGCCTTTCAAGATGAACCGGCAGTTCGATCGAGGAGCAGCGTCGCGGCTGTCGACTCGTCCTGACTTCACTCAGCATCCCCCATCATCGCCACGCCTTGCGCACCGTCGGTGCCAATGGGCCTCCTCGATCGCTTATGAACAAAGCCCTAATCCGTTTTTCTCTACGGAGAGCGTAAAGATTTGCACCGGGTCGCTCTTTCCCTTAACTTTCGCAGCGGTCAGCTTCCTCAACGGGAAATCATCGTGTAAACACACGCGCGTCGCTTCGCTGATAATAATCTCCTCTCCCATATCCTTGGTTAAGCCCTGAAGCCTGGATGCGAGATTCACCGTGTCACCCACCAAGAGATAAGAAAGCCGGTTGGGGCTGCCGATGTTGGCCGCGACGGCCTCACCCGTGTGGATGCCGATGCCATGCCGAAGGCTCGGCCAACCCCGTTTCGAAAAGTCTTGGTTGAGTTCAATGAGCTGGCGGTTCATAGCGGTCGCTGCCCTGACGGCGCGCACAGGATGGTCAGGGCGAGAGATGGGCGCACCAAAGACGGCATAAATCTCGTCGCCAAGGAATTGGAGGACCAAGCCCCCCTCTTGCTGAATAGCATCGGCCATCTTTTCAAAGTAACTGTTCATG
The DNA here is from genome assembly GCA_964580575.1 of uncultured Desulfobacteraceae bacterium. Taxonomy (GTDB): domain Bacteria; phylum Desulfobacterota; class DSM-4660; order Desulfatiglandales; family HGW-15; genus CAVPDE01. The sequence goes on along the minus strand of CAZOLJ010000005.1, from coordinate 58,887 downwards.
ATCTTGACCACGAACTTAGGGTCATGGGATTCGGACATGGGAGTGAAATCTCGCAAATCGGCAAAGAGGACCGTCACTTCCTTCATTTCTCCATCCAAAGGAATCTGGCCGGAGAGGACTTCATCCCGAACTTCCTGGGCTACATACTTCCCGAATGTTTCCATGATAAAATCCCGTTCCTTGAGTCCCTGGTTCATTTCGTTGATGACGTCCCCGGCGTAACCGATCTCGTCGTTGGAGGTGACCCGAACCTTCTTCTCAAAGTCGCCATGCCTCACGCCCCTCAAAACGCGAATGATTTCCTGCAAAGGCCTGGTGAGGTTGCTGCTGATCAGGATGGTCAGCCACCCGCCAACGCCCATGAAAATCAGTGAATTATAGAATAATTCTGAGCGCAATCCGTGCAAGACGGTGACGCTATCCACACCGGTATCAACGGTCTCTCGCAACATGTTCAGGATAGCGAGGAAGGGGACTATATTGCAGGCAAAAAGAAAGGCAACGAGTCTCGTTCTAATACGGATTCGAAGGGTCATGGTGGTTGCGTAAAGTCCCCCATTGGGAAAAAAGAAAGGCACGACCCTTTTCTGGAGGACGTGCTCAAACACGAAAAACGCTATGGTGATGGTGATGAGACCCGTAAAGAGGCTCATAAAAAAGGGGCGGAACATCATCGGGCGACCGACACCATAGGCCCAGAAAAAGGAGGAATAGAGAACTGCCGCCGCAAGCCATATGGCCATGTCGAGGGCAATTAGGAAAAAGGGCTCGTTCAGCAATCTCCGGTGGACTCTGACGGTGAAATCCGCTGGAATCCCTTGGTTGCGGGATGTCATGTTCAGATAATGACGTATGGGGCGTTCGTAAAGTACCGTCAGAACCACGGGCAGGATGAAGGCGCAGGGGATAAAAATGGGGTCAATGATGCTGGTCAGCTGCCTTATGTCTTCTGGTACCCCTACAGCGGCTCTCTCGCTAATGAACATGACCACAGAAACGCCGATCAGATTGGAGATGAGGTTGGCAAACAGCATGGCGTTCCTCAGACGGTAAAGCTTGAACCTTGTCATAAGGGGTCTCCCCTGTTTGAGCTTTCTTTGTTGAGTGTCCCGTCTGGCTCAGTCTGGTCTCTGTGCGTTTCGAAGAACAAGTGGAGCGGCACGCCTGAGTCAAGGTCATTTCAGAAAACGACTAGACTGTCGCGCGTAAAGGTATTTGCTGCCGGAGGAGAGCTTCCTGTCCACGGAAAGGGCCCCTCCGCCTTTGATGAGGAGGGCGAGACAGATCCCAATAACAAGGATATGGTATTCAAACCCTTCTCCCTGTTGTTGCCCGAACCAGTTCATGAAGAAGCCGTGCTGCACATGATTCAGGAACATGCAAATCGTAAGGCTCGCGGCGATGCCTAGGGCCCAGAGTCTGGTGAGGAATCCGAAGACTAGCAGCACGGCTCCCAAAGACTCGACAGCCATGAGAGCGACGACAGACCAAGCAGGGAAACCCATCCCTGCAAAGGCTTGAAGGGTCTTTGTGATTCCAGGCCCGCCGAACCATCCCAGAACCTTTTGGGCGCCGTGGGGAAACATAACGACGCCTAGGGCAAGCCGTATGAAGAGCTGGGCAGGGCTGTTGTCTGTCCTCAATAATTCCTTGAACATGATTCAGACCCTCCTTTTGGGCATCTCTTTTGCTGTCCGGGTCCTGCGCTCCATTCATTTCAGTCAACATGTGTATCAGATTCTCAAGCCGGCGACAACCTTTTCAGACTGCGTCATCTAGTCGGGGAAAAGGCCTCGTGGTCCGGCTTCAGAGGTGTTGTGATGATTTGGGCGACAGACGATTACGAAAATAACGGGGTACACTAATCAGGGGTTCACATATAGAATTTAACATGTTAGAATATTCCCTCAATGGTCAAGGGACTCACCGGCGTTGGGCGAGTCTCGGGTTTCCAGGACACAGGAGGTTTTCACGAATGAAAATAAAATCCGTTCTTTTTCTTCTTCTAACCTTTGTTTTTGCCCTAGGGTCGTGCGAATCCAAGAAGGAAGAACAAAAGGCCGCTCCGCAGGTTTCCAAAGAGACGTCGAAGCAGAAACCGGTCGAGGCCGCTCCTCCCGATGCGCTGGCCAAAGTCGGGGACCGCTACATTCGAGTTGGCGATTATGAAAAGCAACTGGTCAAGCTGTCACCCAAGCTCGCTGAATCCGAGCACGGACGCAAATATGTTGTGAACCAGTTCATCGAGAATATCCTGATTGAAAAGGAAGCGGAATCCAGAGGTCTGACAAAAGATCCGGCCATCGCTGCCAAAATAGAGGATTACACGCGCAGCCTTTACCGGAACAGCCTTCTCCAAGCCCTGAAGGAAGGCCAGAAACCCGTTTCAGACGAAGAGGCCAAGAAGTATTTCCAGGAACACGAACAGGAGTTCATTCAGCCTGACAGGGTCCGCCTCAGCTTGATTGAAGTGGACCTGGACAAAGAAAAAGAGATCAACGCCGTCTACAAAGATCTCAAAGCAGGCAAGGATTTTACCCAGCTGGCCATGGCGCAAAGCAAGCATGTGAGCGGTAAGCGCGGTGGAGACATCGGCTTTATCACCCAGAAACAGTACAAGGTCCTGACCGACGTGGCTTTCACCATGAAGCCGGGCGAAATCTCCAAACCTTTCAAAACTCCTACCGGGTGGACCATCCTCAAGGTGACGGAATTTGTGAAAAAGCAGGACATCCCCATGGAGGAGGGAATCAAACGGGCACGAGCCCGTCTTGAGGCGACGGAAACCTCCAAGTCTTTTGACACACTCATGAAGAGTCTGAAAGAGAAGAACCAGGTCATGGTTTACGAGGACAAGATCAAGCAGCTTCAGAAGGAAGCTCCGGCTCAAGAGACCCCTGCGAAAAAAGCGCCGTAGCCGCTCAGGATCGTTTCGCCGGAGCCCGTGAGAATCAGATCCGAAGGGCCGGGATATGCCGGCCCTTCCTGTTTCGTCCCTTTCCCGATGATCCCTTTCATTTTATCGCTTGCATTGGTTTGCTCATTTAATTAAGAACTCTCCCCATGAACCAAATAAAAGCCATCGGCTTTGACCTTTTCAACACGCTGATCACGGTGGAACCTCAGACTCTCCAGGAAGCCCACGGCAGGCTTTTCAACAGTCTGATTAAAAGCGGGTTTCAGCTTGAGGAGGACTCTTTTAGAAAAGCGCATCGGCAGTCCGCCATGGATCACCTTGCGGAGTGTCAGAAAGACGGGCGGGAAACCCACAACCGTTTTTGGATAAGCGCAGCTCTTGCAGACCAGGGATACGGGATCTCACCTGATGATTTGAGAATCAGCGACGCTGTTGAGGCCTATTTTTCCGCCTTCCTTGATTACTGCCGTTTGATCCCAGGCACAGAGTCTATGCTCGTGACGCTGAAGAAGAAGTATCGCCTTGGACTGTTGACCAATTTCACCCACGGTCCTGCAGCAAGAGATATCCTGGACTATATTGGGATCACTCCCTTTTTCAGCACCATCCTCATCTCGGGAGAACTCGGATATCGAAAACCGCATCCCTCCGTGTTTCTTAAACTCGTCGAGCAGTTAGGCGTAGAAACCAGCCAGATCCTTTATGTCGGCGACGATCCTGAACCGGATATCGAGGGAGCGAGGGCCGTGGGGCTTCAACCCGTGTGGACGACTTATGTCATGGATCATCAGATCCCTTATGCCCGCGGCATTCTGACAGGGGTGCCCGAACCTCCTGACCCGCCCGTCCCAAGGATTTCTTCCTGGCAAGATCTCCTGTCGCTCCTGAACGGATAGGGACAAAGGGACAGAGTGGCAAAGGCACAAAGGGGTTCGTTGGTTTTTCTGCTTTGTGCCTTTTACCCGCCATCCGTGTAGGGGGATGTGCCTTTGTCCCTCTGTGCCTGTCTTCCTTTGTCCCTTCACTTCCTGCGTTTCATGCGGCAGAGAATGACGAGAACTGTTTTTTCGGGGGAACGGATGCTTTTCTGCTGAGCCTTGAGATCAAAGTGGCGCTGCATCTCTTTGAAAAAATTCAAACTCGTCCTGCGGATTCCCTCGCACAGGATCACCTCACCATCAGGCTTTAGTAAACGCTCAAAAAGGTTCTTGAGAGGTTTAAAATCCTTTTCGTGATAAACGACTTCAGACCCTACAATGTAATCAAACCGGCCATAGAGAGACGGGCTGTTCCAGTCCAGATCAAGAATCTCCACATCCGAGCATTGGTTCAGTTCCACATTCGCCCTAGCAAACTCGAGGGCTTCAGAATTGTGCTCCGTCATAACGACCTTGTGACCGAACGATGCTGCTACCACCCCGACAAGCCCAAGGCCGCAGCCGATCTCGATAAAACGCTTTCCAGGGTCAGCAGGTAGGCCGGCCAGAAAATCCGCCAGAATCCACGACGCCTCCCAGACCTTAGCCCACAGGGGAAAGTCGTGAAGAGGGCTTTCAGCGTCGATGTGCTCCTCGATGAACTTAGGGGTGAGAAGGGTGAATTCGCGACCTTTGATCCCCACGGTCTTCTCTTCTGTTTCGCCAAGTGCAGTCTTCCTTGTCGTTTCCACCCTTTTCTTCCCTTCTTTAGGAGCAAGCTCCTGCTTGCGACCTAAACTATTCCTAATACCTTCAGAAACCTGAGCGCATCCACCTCCTGGCGTGAAAGCACCACAGGGATATAAGGCCTCCGCTTGGCGCGCACCACATCCCTGATTTCGCCGAAGTCCTTCTGCAGCACGTGCCGGAAGAAGAAGAGAAGTGCATTGAATGCCTGGTCTTGCGATGAAGCGGAGACCCGGCATTGGACTGCGAGATACGTGAGAAATTCCTTCACATCTTCGGAAGTTAACGATGAAGGCGCCCTGTCTTTCCTGAAAGACTGTAATTTCTTTGCCCAGTGGCTGTAGGACTTGAGGGTCTTAGGTGAGTAATGCCGGGTTTTGATAACCGCGACGAGTTGCGATATTGCCCGATCCCATGGCGCCTGCGCCAAAGGCGGAATCCGAAATTCCTTCTCTTTACCCGGTATTTGCTTCTTTGGAAGCTCTGGCGGCAGGCGGTACGGTTTTGCCGCTTCTGCGGCTTTGGACAAGGACTCTGCTGTGGAAGCCGTCGGCCGGGCTTTCAATGCCCTCAGCGCGTCCCAATAGAGCGACACAGCGTGGGCCGCCTGCTCAATCTGCCAATCGGCTTGCTTCTTCTCCCGGAGCTTGTCTAGAAACGAAGTCTGGCTCTTCGGCGATGTGGCCTCCATACGGTACTTATCACAGAAGTCCAGGTAGTACCGCAGCCACTTCCTATAGTAAGCGTGTTGAGCGGAAGGCACACCTCTCTCTTCGAGAACGGCAACAAAGCGCTCCAACAGGTCCGGAGGGATATTCAGCATGGCATTTAGCCGGAAAGGGTGTATTCATTCCAAATGGGATGTTAGCCAGCAGATTTTTATAGCAATCCCGATCCCTTATGTCAATATGATTTTGCAGGTCTCCCACTTTTATGGTAGATTCCCGGAAACTACTTAATTCCTTGTTCGTGGGTCTAACAATGTCGGTTCTATCTACTGCCGATAAGCGGACCGCTCGCTGCCGCGCCCTCGGTTGTCACGGAAAATTGCAAAACCGGCAATTTCCGTTGCCAACCGACGGCGGCTCATCTCGCAGCCCGTTAGACCTCGAAAATTTACTTGACAAAACAGGCATTCCTGCACACATTGTACTACATAAATGACAGGAGGTTCAGTATGAATACAGCAATATCAGTACGGCTACCCAAGAATCTTGCCAGCCAACTCGATAGCATAGCCAAAGAGACCGAAAGACCCCGCTCTTTTATTATTCAGAAGGCCCTGGAGTCCTATATCGAGGATTTCGCGGATCTCCAGATCGCCCTGGACCGACTCCACGACAAGGGGGATGAGGTTGTTTCAGCAAAAGAGATAAGGAAGTCTCTTGGCCTATAATATCGTCTACAAGAAGTCGGTCCACCGCGACCTCAAGAAGCTATCGAAGCTCGAATCGAAACGAATCCTTGACCTCATTGAGAAGGAACTGATCAAGCAGCCTGAATCCAATCCTGTGCTCAAGGGTCAGTTTGCCGGGCTTCGCAAGTACCGCGTCGGTGACTATAGGGTGATCTATGCCCTGTTGGGTCTTGATATCCTTATCCTCAGAATCGGCAATCGTAAGGATGTTTACAAAGGCGAAATCTAACCAGGGCATGCAAGGGACGCCGGCTAGTAGCGCCGGCGCCCCTGATGCCTGATGTTCCGATGACCGTGCAAGAGAACCATGTCGTTTTCCTTTACTATTACGACGGCCGCCACAGCATTGACAACTGCGGAAGCTCGGGATTGTTGTCCGAGAAGAAGCGCTTCTTGAGGACAATACGACTGCTGATGAAGAATGGACACGACAAGCAGCCCTAACAGCCGTTCAAGCGTTGGCCGAACATTTTTCGATTGACAACACTTGCTGGCTGTCTTACATTGTATGACATGAAGACAAGTACAATTACCATTAGACTAGACAAAGACCTAGACGAACTCTTGACTAAGGCAAGCCGGTTGTCGGGCAGAAATCGAAGTGAGATTGCCCGGGAGGCTTTGCGCCGGCAACTTCGTGCCAGCCAGTTTGAAACGCTGCGACGGAGAATCATGCCCTTCGCAGAAGCGCGCGGCTATCTGACGGATGAAGACGTTTTTGCCGTCGTGTCATGAAGATCTTCCTGGATACCAGCGTCCTAGCCTGTGCTGCAGCGACCCGAGGGCTTTGCGCGGATGTTCTGCGGGAGATTTTCGCTTCCCACGACCTCTTCCTATCAGAGCAAGTTCTAAGCGAACTTGGACGCGCTTTGAAACTTAAGTTCCGTGTCGCTCAGGACGTGATTGATGATTTTGTCCGGCTTCTCCGCCAAGATACTGTTCTGGCAAAACCTTCCCGGATTCCAAGAGTTAAACTCCAAGAACAAGATGATCTGACCATCCTGGCCGCGGCGATCACGGCCGGAGCAGAAGTCCTCATAACGGGGGACAAAGAGATGCTTGATCTTGGCCATGTCGAGAACCTCAAGATTCTTAACCCCCGACAGTTCTGGGAGGAACTGAAAGCCCAAGAACGGCGTAAAGCCGAGCGAAATAAAGCGAAGTCCAAGGGCCAAGCCCCCTTCGACCCAACCGCCTAGAGAGGAGAAAAGCGATGGTTGACCGATCACGAATCGACTACTCCCACCTGGACCGCCCTGAAATCCTCCAGTTCCTTTTCCACCCCAGAGGCGAATACTACGGGATGGGAACGCCTCCGAACGCCACAGATGTGCTCATCCCGGTAGAAGAAAGCGTGGTGATCGGCGGCCGCTTTCATGTGGCACAGGAAGCCGGCCCCAATCTCCTGTTTTTTCATGGAAATGGGGAAATCGCGGCGGATTATGACGAGATGGGTCCCCTCTATAACCGCATGGGGATCAATTTCCTGGCCGTGGACTATCGCGGGTACGGCCGGTCCACAGGAAGTCCAACGATCACGGCCATGATGAGGGACTGCCACGGGATCTTCGAATTCTCAGTGAAATGGCTTAAAGACCAGGGCTACACAGGCCCTCTCATTGCCATGGGAAGATCGCTTGGCAGCGCTTCGGCGCTGGAGCTCGCGAGTCATTACAAAGACCGGATGAGCGGTCTCATCATTGAAAGCGGTTTTGCCTACGCAGGTCCCCTCTTTAGGCTTCTTGGAATAAACCCAGAGGCCATAGGCTTCAAGGAAGAAAAAGGGTTCAGGAACCTCGCGAAAATCAAAACCTGGGACAAGCCGGCTCTGATCATCCACGCCGAGTTCGATCAGATCATCCCTTTCTCCGAAGGCCAGGCCCTTTATGAGGCCTGCCCTTCTTCAGAGAAGACGTTGCTCAAGATCCCGTTCGCCGATCACAACGACATCTTTGATCGAGGACTAAAAGAATACTTGAAAGAAATAGAGGCCCTGGCCAGAAAAGCCGGCCCCGCAAAAGGCTCTGCGTTAAGAACTTAGAAAGGGATTAACCATGACTCAAACGGACAGGAAAATCGCAGGCAGAGTCCAGGCCTTGAGAGATAGAATTCATCAGCACAACTACCTGTACTATGTCCTGGACCAACCTGAAGTGTCCGACGCCGAATATGACCGTCTCTTCGACGAGCTCGCGTCTCTGGAGAAGAAGTATCCTGAACTCGTCACGACCGATTCTCCGACTCAGAGAGTGGGCGCACCATCCCTTGAAGCGTTCAAGACCGTCCGGCACAGTCTCCCCATGCTGAGTCTCGGCAAAGCCACCTCAGAACCCGAGTTCCTGGATTTTCACAGAAGAGTTGTTGAGCTGTCGAAGGTGGAAAAGATGACCTACGTCGTGGAACCGAAGTTCGACGGTCTTGCGGTAGAGGTGGTTTACAGAGAAGGACTTTACCGTCTTGGCTCCACAAGAGGGGACGGCACCGTAGGCGAAGAGGTCACCCTGAATCTCAAGACCGTAAAGTCCATCCCCCTGCGTCTGCGCGGAGAAGATGTGCCGGAATTGATTGAGGTCCGCGGTGAAGTCATCATGAACAAAGAGGACTTTGCAAAGCTGAATAGGGAAAGGGAAAACGCTGGCGAGCCCCTGTTTGCCAACCCTCGAAACGCAGCTGCCGGTTCCGCGCGCCAGCTCGACTCTCAGGTGACCGCCGCGAGACCTCTCACCATGTTCGCCCACGGCACCGGCATGCTCATGGGAAAGAAGCGATCCGGCCAATGGGATACTCTGTCCTATCTCCAGAAGATAGGCTTCAAGGTCAGCGAGCACATCGCACTTTGCACGTCCATAGAGCAGGTGAAGAGCTACTACGAAAGAATTCTGAATATGAGGGACCAACTCCCTTATGAGATCGACGGCATCGTCATCAAGGTGGACGACTTCGAGCTCCAGCGACGGCTGGGAGAGATTTCCAGAAGCCCAAGGTGGGCCGTGGCCTGGAAGTTCCCTGCCCAGCAGGAGCACACGGTTGTCAAAGACATCATCGTCAGCGTGGGGAGGACAGGCGCGCTAACCCCCATTGCTCTTCTGGAGCCGGTTCGGGTGGCAGGCGTAGAAGTCAGCCGGGCCACCCTCCACAATGACGATGAAGTGAGGAAGAAGAATATCCGGATCGGGGACACGGTCGTGATTCAGAGAGCGGGGGATGTGATTCCCGAAGTCGTCAAGGTCATCGAAACGAAGAGAACAGGCAGGGAAAAACCCTTCATCATGCCTGACCTCTGCCCGGTCTGCGGCTCCAAGGTGGAAAGGCCCGAAGGTGAAGCGGTCCACCGCTGCACCGGGTTGGCCTGTCCTGCCCAGATCAAGGAGCACCTGTCTCACTTTGCTTCCAAAGGGGCCATGGACATTGATGGTCTGGGATACAAGTTTTTGGAGCAGATGGTGGACAAGGGCATTATCCAGGATCAGGCAGACCTCTATGTTCTCAACAAAGCGGCTCTCATGAAAATGGACAGGATGGGCGACAAGCTGGCCCAGAATCTTCTGGACGCCATTGACAAGAGCCGCAAACCGGCGCTCGCCAACTTGATCTATGCCTTGGGCATCCGAAATGTGGGAGAGCATCTGGCAACCGTGCTGGCAAGGAGCTTCAAGTCCATCGACAACCTCGCCGAACAAAACCTGGAAGACCTCACCCAGGTTCATGAAATCGGCCCTATCGTGGCGGAGAGCATTTACAATTTTTTTCACAATCCGAAGAACCTCAAGGTCCTCGATAAACTCAAGAAGGGTGGAGTGATCTTCCCCGAGGAAAAAATCGAACTCCGGGAAACACCCCTTACAGGAAAAACCTTTGTTCTCACGGGCGGCCTCGATTTTGTGACCCGGGATGAAGCACGCAAGATCATTGAGACCCTGGGAGGCCGGGTGTCTTCATCCGTGAGCAAGAAAACCGATTTTGTCGTTGTGGGAAAAGATCCGGGAACGAAACACGCAGACGCTCAGCGCCTCGGCGTGAAATCGATCCGTGAGGATGAGTTCAAGAAGATGATTGAAAAGTGAACCGCTGTCGGCAGAAGCCGACAGCTTGAGGGACAAAGGGACAGAGTGGCAAAGGCACAAAGTGACAGAGGGTGAAGAAAAAAATAGCGGTTTCTGCTTTGTGCCTCTGTGCCTATGTCCCTCTGTATCTCTCTTCTCCGCTTTGTGCCTATGTGCCTCTGCAACTTTGTGCCTGCACCGCGCTGAAAAACCCAAATTGAAGGCATAGCCTAAAAGCGATAGTCTTCCCCTCATTAAGCCGGGGGGACAACCAGCGCCGGTGCCTGCGGATCATGCCTCCGGTAATTCTCTTTCGCCCTCTCAAAGCTCTTCGTGGCGTAACAGTAGGCGCACCCGTAAAGACAGGTGTCGTACATCCCGATGTCCTTGCTTAGCACACACCCGCAGGCTTTACGCTGGGACGGGTCCTTCGTGTGACTCACCTCCAATCCAAAGACCTCCCTGATCAGACCGTCGTCAATGCACTTGCCCGGTGAAATGCCGTAGGCCATCAAGGCCCTCTCCTGGGCGCAACTCGAAAGGGCTATGCCGTTTTCCCGGGCGGCCGACGCCATGAACCTCATCAAGTCAGCGAAGGACTGCCCCCCGCACTCCACGAGATCAATTCCCTTCTCCCTCAGGGCCGTCACCCTTTGTCTCACCTTTCTGTAAACGTTCACGACGCTCATGATCGAACGTCTTGTGTAACCGCGGAGTTGCTTCGCAAGGGTTTCGTAGGTTTTCATGTGGAATTCCGCGTTCGTTGCACTACTGAAGACAACGGGATCGTATCGCCAGATGACGCGCTCAGCGCCTATAAGATCCGAAAGGGCTTTGAACGTCGCCAGCGCTTCCTCCAAGGAAGGACACCGGGGGTCCAAGGCCCTCGGGTTGTTCATCACCGTGTAGAGAAAGAGGTATCGATACCCTTTGCGGTCCAGTTCCTCGAGACGGCGACAGAGAGGAGAAGCGTTGCGAGTCCAGAAGAAAATGACATCCACCTCCTCCGGCTTGAGAGAGACCCTGCTGATCTGGGTGGGGTTAAAAGGGTTGGGAACGTCGCAGTGTCCTGCCTCAATGCGTCTCATGAACCAGTCGGAATAGAAAGCAGGGACATCGGTTCTGCGGCTTGCGCTGATGATCATCGGATTTCCCCGGCGGTTGTCATCCTCCCTTCCCCCAAACCGTCCAGGATCATGATCAGCGCATCATCCCCGTGGTAGTACCCTTGAACCCTCCCAACGATTCTCATGCCGATACGCTGATAAAAACCGATGGCTCCTGAGTTTTTGGACCTCACTTCAAGCCAGAGCTTTCCATAGCTTTGCTCTGAAGCATTCAGGAAAAGCCTTCTCCCGAAACCCTTTCTCCGGTGCGAAGGTCTGACGGCTGCGGAATAGACATGGCCGGTCTGATCGAAAATCATGTACCCCACAATGAGCTCACCGGTCTCCACCACGATAAATCCGCCCGGGAGCCTCTTCGCATAATTCAGAATGACTTCCTTCGGATAACCGGTTTTGGGGAAAGCCTCTCGCTCGATCTCAAGAATCTGCCTGAGATCCTCAATCGAGAAAGGTCTGATAGTGCAAGGCGCAGTTTCAGCCACGGTTTCACAGCCCTCGGCTTGCACGTTTGCCGCAGCTCCAGATGCTCAATGACCAATGTTCAATGCTCAAGCCCCCGAGCCATCCTACCCTCCTTCTTTGGAGCTGTTCCTATAGGTCTCATAAGCTTTGCAGCCCTCCTGATACCCGAGGCTGCACGCTTTTTCAGCATCCCGCATGGCACTTGCCAAATCCCCTTTGCTGAAAAACAGCCTGCTTCTGTTGTAAAAGGCCCACGCATTTTCCGGCTTGAACTCGACGGACTTCGTCAGGTAAGCGATCCCCTCCTCCACCCGGCCCTGCTTGGAAGCCAGCCAACCCAAATTGTCGTAGGCCTCAGCGTAATCCGGCTTGAATCTCACCGCGGTCTTAAAATCGTCCTCCCCTTGATCCAGCCTTCCCAGGTTGACCAGGGTGCGCCCTCTCCAGTTATAGGCTTCCGCATTTCTGGGATCGATCTCGATTGCCTTGTTTAACTCTGCCAGGGCCTCGTTATAGCTTTTCTGCCGGTGGAGCCTATACCCTTTCAGCAGGTGGGTCTTGGCGTCCGTGCTTTCTCTGCCGGGAATCTTGAGCGCTTTAGAGGTCTCCCCCAGAAAGCTCTTCACTTTCTCTTCGATATCCCTTGTCCACTCCTGGAGGTACGGGCCCGGACTAAAACCAAAGTCCGTGTCCACGTTCTTCAAAGCGAAATAGCCGGTCACAAACAGAGCGATCACAAGACCGACAAAGACGCACAGGGCGGGATAGTCCGTCGAGCGTTCGTCTTTACTCTTGGAGGTGGGACCTGAGGGAATGGGATTATAGAGATCCATTTAAATACCTTTCATTCAAGGTGTTGGTGATCACGGGCAGAGAATCCATGGAAGGAGCGCTGAATCCGAAAACCGTCTCCAGAAAAGACATGACAATACGAAAGGTAGCCCCCCACAGCACTTCTCTTTCTCCTTCATTCTGATGGCGAAAACAGGGAAAATCCTGAACATAGCCTTCCTCCCCTTTTTTCCCCGCCCCTTTGAAGTGAAGACGGTAACACGCGTAAGACTCATGGTTCAGAAGTTCCCTGAGAGGAACATAAACGATTCTCTCGACTTCCCCGTTGGGCAGAAAACGCTTCTGCCGATTGATCCAGGCCACCATGGGATAGAGAACGCGTTGAAAAAGCTGCAGATCTTCTGACGGCATGGGGCCGAGAAAGGTCACTCCAAAAGGGTTCAGACGCATCTCCTCCACGCTCTCTCGCAGGCTGGTCGCCAAAAGCAGGGAAAGACGATTCGCTTGTTCTCGCCGATGGTCTCGCCATTGGGGCCAGAACCGCCATCGGGCGAGAGGCGAGAGAGGGGACCTCAGGATCTTCGAAAGAAAGAAATCAAGGCGCGGAGCCACTCTTCCTCCAGGAAAGCACAGATCTCCAGGTTGCCGCACCCTAAAAGACCGCTTGTTGAAGACGACGCACGGATCTGAAGAACCGTTACAGTGCCCCCCCAGAAGAAACAGCACCGAGGACGTGACGGGCGAAAGAAATACGTCTTCCGGAAATCCATCGCCCCCGAGGCTCCTTTCATGAAGCGCTTCTGAAATCTGCTCCCTTAGAGCCCGGGGATTTATGATAAGATCTCTCATCTCCTGTCAGGACTTCCGCTCCACGGCCTTGGTCTTTCCTTTTCAGTATAAAGCAGCGCAATGTCTTCGTCAATTCAACTCAAATCCATTGAAGCCTTGAAGCGGAAAAAGGGATGGACTATGCTTCTGGCTTGAGTTTAACTCCGCTCAAACATGCCATGCGCTCATTCCCGAAAAAGGAGGACGCCAGCCGGCCATGTGCAAGAAAGTTTTTTCCCTCGTCTTCCTTCCTCTTTTCCTTCTCTTGTTTCCTTAGCCCTCCCCCTGCGCTCAACCCTCGGATCCCTTCTCCGCCACGTTGATTGATGTTGAGGGAGAGGTTCTTATCCAGATCCGAGGTCCTCTTGGGAAAGGGATATCAAAGCTCCGTGTACAGGAACAAGCCGCCCGCCTCTCCTGTTCAGCTCAGAGAAAGGATGATCTCTTTCACCTCACCCTTCGAGCTTCTGAAAAACAAGGGCACGGACAGGCGCCGGGACCTGCCGAAAATTATGGAAAAGAGGAACGTGGTTTACCAGAAGACGCTCAAGAAATGGAAGGCGATCAAGACCGAGAGATCAAACCAGATGAAAAAACATGAAAGCACAGCCCCTGGAAGCAGGAAGATCCAACCGAAGCCCGGAATGGGACAGAAAGCCCCACCCAAGAACACGATGGAGAATCGTAGCCAGCTTCAGCCAAAGGAGAGGACAGAACCCAAAGAAAAGCCTCAACCCAAACCGAAAACAGACGCCCTTGAAAAGAAGGACTTGAAGAAGCCTGCGACCCAACCTCCAAACAAGAAAAAAGACGGACCGCAAACACCCTGATCCGCCTCGACAAAGCTCTTCTACCCCCCGTCGCACAAAGATCAACGGGTTGCTCAAAAACGCTCAGATACCAGGCGCGAATCTCAGTCACTAGCAACGGGCAACAAGTCACGATACAAGAATACGAACCTGTCACTCGTTACTCGTCACTTGTCACTTGCCTGTTAGGGAGCGTGGTAGGCATCCCATGGCAGCCCGTCCTTCATCGGCGCTTTGTTCCAGGGCGTGGCTGTGGTCTTGGGAGTGGCTCCGCACGCCGCAAAAGTGAGGCTCAAAACCAGAATAAGCGATATCAACCCTGCCTTTAACGCGCTCATCTTCATCACCTCGCGATTCCGAACACAGGGACCCTAGCAGCAGTTTCAACCTTCCTTCACGTGTTTTTCTGCAACCATGGTAATGGCTTTTTTCAGCAGTTCAAGCCCCTCTTCTGCTTCCTCCTTCCTGATGTTTAGAGCAGGAAATATCCTGATCACATTCCCCTGGGTGAGATTGACGAAAAGCCCGAGTTCGAGGCTGTTATCGAGAATCTCAGCGGCGATCTGCGGCTCGCCTACTTCCATGGCCAGAAGCAACCCCTTGCCCCTGACCGCCCTGAGCATCGCCGGGTGAGCCTGCTGCAGGGTTTTGAGGTTTTCGTAAATGAAGGAACCGACCGATTCCACGTTTTTCCCGATATTCGTCTCCAGGAGGTGGCTGATAACCGCATAGGCCACGGCGCACCCGAGGGGATTGCCGCAGTAGGTTCCACCGTGGTCTCCCTTCTGAAGCTTGAGAGCCACCTCCTCTGTCATGGCAAAGGCCCCGAAAGGAAACCCGCCCGCTATCCCCTTCGCCAGGGTGAAGAAATCAGGCTTCACGTTCAATCCGTCAATGGCAAACATGGGTCCGGTCCTGCAAAAGCCTGTCTGCACCTCGTCGATGATCAGGCAAGAGCCGTTCTTCCTGCAAAGAGCGGAGACAGCCTCAAGATATCCTTCTGCCGGGAGATTGATCCCCCCCTCTCCCTGAATCGGTTCGAGAATGATTGCCGCCACCTCACGGTCCAAGGCCTTTTCGATGGCCTTCAGATCATTGAAAGGGACAAACCGGTAGTGGGGCATGAGCGGTTTGAATTTGTCCCGATGTTTCGCCTGGCCGGTGGCCGACGCCGTGCTGATGGTTCGGCCGTGGAAACTCAAATCGGTCGAAACCACGTCCAACCTCCCGGTCGCTTTACGGGCAAGTTTAATAGAGGCGTCATTGGCCTCTGCACCGCTGTTGGTGAAGAAGACCCGGGTGAGCCCCTTTGGCAGGATTCTCATGAGGAGAGAGAGAAGCCTCGCCCGCGCAGGGGAATAGGTGATCCCGGAGTTGGGGTTCTGCATGATTCTTCGGCTCTGCGCAGCGACGGCTTCGGTGATCACCGGATGGGCATGCCCCAAGCAGGTGACCCCCCACCCCGCGGTAAAATCCACATACTCGCTGCCTTCTTCGTCCCAAACGTAGATGCCCTCACCCCTTTCAATGGAAATAGGCGTCTTGTTAAAGAACGGCGCATAGTGAGCATCTTCAGTGGCAATCGTGCTTTTCTCATTCCCCATGTTTCTTTTTCTCACTTCTCCCTGCATTTCTGATGGTCAACGTCGTCGAAGTTCAGGAGGGAATGCTTTCGCCTCCCGTGAACACACCATACTCAGGTGGAATCAAGAGTTCAACCTTTCTCGTGGGGCAGCGGTTATCCGCGTGCTGTTGCCTTAGGGGAGGGGAAGGCGGGCACTGTAGAACGGGTTTGCCTTTTTCCCCTTTCCCCTGCAAGGGGGGCCTGGGGAGGGGGGAAAAAGGGCAGACCGATCAGTCGGACGTGATGGAGTGGGTAGTGCTGACCGTGACCTCCTCAACGCCCGGTACTCTTCGAGCCATTTTGGTCACCTCGGCAATCACCTCTCTCTCCATGAGAAGGGACGTCTCCACATTGCTCACAAAAATTAATCCGTTCTTGGCGGTCACCCTGGCAGAGGGGAATCCTGCCACAAGCGCAGCCTGCACTTGGGCCGCATGGCTCAGATTCTCGAGGATCTTCCCCGATTCCGGTGTGGTGCGAAAGCACGGCCTGTTCGCAGCCTGGAAAAGGAGTTCCACGGCGTCCTCGACCCTCAGGGTCTTGATGTGCAAGACCATGTCGTAGAGCCTGTTGTCCGCCGTATCTGCCCCGTAAAGGGAAAGTCCCCACTTGCGCCGTTCCTCATCATCCTTTTTCAATGTGTATCGCGCCTTTTCAGCAGAGACGTTTTCACGCTTCATTTCCTCTCTGACGCGGTCTTCGAAGTCTGCGATGATCCGCACCTTCAGGACATGAGGAACGTCCTGAAGAAAAAAGTGGCCTGCCAGCCCGTGGTAAACCACATGATCCTTCAGTACGCGTTTCAACACCGCCGCCCGGATGTAGGCCACATATTTTTCTTTGCCATGAGTAAATCGGTCGAGAACGGATGGAGAATCATGGATGGCACGCACCAGCTTGATTTCCGGGATGTTGAACTCCTCGGACGCTTCGATCAGAACATCACGGGAAACGCACTCGTATCCCAATCGCTGAGCGGTTTTTTCTGCAACTTCTTTCCCTCTGCTGTAAGACCCTCTTGAAATCGTTATGATAGACACGCCCCTCTCCTTTCTTCCCCCTAATGCCGTGAATCACCAGTACCAGTCCGAGCCGATTCCGACTTCGTTTTTGACCTCTTTCACTCCGGGGACCTGACCAGCGACCACAGGGATCGCATCTACCACTTTCCGTGCGCTCGCCTTTCCCGCGATCGTGACGACCCCATTGTTGGCGACCACCTGGACCGAAGCGGTTTTCGTCCGTTCGTCTCTGACCAGAGCCGCCCAGACCCCGCTGGTCACTTTGAGATCTTCAAAAGCCTTCTGTGACTGAGGCGTCACCCTGAAATCGTCCAATTGAGCCATCGATACAATCGCCAGACTCGCTCCTTCAAGGGTCATTCGCTCCAGATTCAACACCACATCATACTGCGAAGGATCTCCCCACTCGATGCCGTAAAGAAATCGAGTCCACTTGATCCGCTCCTTGTCCACTCTGTCTATGTAGACGATGGCCTCGTCACGTTTCAGGCTCATCCTCTCCATGGCTGCCTTGATGCGATACTCCATGTCGGCGATCACTCGAACCCGCAGAACATGAGAAATGCCGGAGAGAAGGAAATGGCCTGCGTGGCCGTGATAGACCAGGTTTCCTGCCTGGGCGCGATGGATCAGAGCCGCCGTCAGGCACATGAGATAGGCGACCCGCCTTCCCGGAACCTGTTGCCAGAACGGTGGAGGTTGATTGATGGCTTCCGTGAGTTCTCTTTCCGAGATGCCGTACTCTTTTCCTGCTTCGAGGAGAACCTCTTCACGCCCCAAACACGGGTAACCGAGCCGGCCTGCCACGCGTTCCGCGAGAGTTTTTCCGCCACTGAACGTGCCCCTGGAAATACTGATAATCGCCATGATGCCCCTCCTGTTGAGATCAGGTTGTTCTCTTCTCCTTAAAACCCCCGGCAGACTGGATCACCGACTAAGGTTTGAAGGCGCTAACATGGAGCTTGTTATGAATTGGGACCCCCTCGTGGTCAGAGCCTGAGGGGTGTAGGACATGACTGCAGGTATTGAAACAGGAAAAAGGGAATTGAGTCAAGAAATTTCAAGCTCTTCTCTCTTCCCTTACCCGTCGCAAAGCTTCCTTCCTTTCAGTCTGTTTTTTCATTATCCCCACACTCATCGCCCTCAGGGCCTCCGCCCTTGAGGCCGCCCAGCTTGCTTTGCTGAAAGGCTCGCGTTATGATGACTCGTGTTATTGGGCTCCTTTTCTTCTCATCAACAACTGGCTGTGAGGCGGATCCGGCAATGCCCTTGTTGATCAAGATAATCCGAAATTCCATCTTCGCTGCTGCACTCAGCTGTCTCCTCGTCTTTCTCGCCGTCGTGGGGGTGAGGCGCAACGGCAATCTGGAATTCCTCGAGTTGCCGGCTTACGACTGGTTTGTGCGCTTGCAGCCGGGTTCTTTTGTCCACGACCCCCGCATCACCGTGGTGAGGGTGTCGGAAAAAGACATCCTTTCCCTTGGCCGGTGGCCCCTCACGGACGAAATCCTCGCTCAAGCCCTGACCGCCCTTCTCAAGGAAAGCCCCCGAGCGATCGGCCTTGACATCTTCCGGGATATCCCGGTCCCACCCGGCACGGAAATCCTGGATACCGTCCTCTTGGAGAACCCCAACATCATCGTCACCATGAAATTCGGGGAAGGAGGAGTCCAGCCCCCTCCTGTTCTCAAGGGAACGGAACAGGTGAGCTTCAACGATATTCTCGTCGATCCCGGCGGAGTCGTTCGCAGGGGTCTGTTCTTCCTGGATGAGGGAGACAGCGTCGCCTACTCCCTTGCCCTCAGACTCGCCTTTCTCTATCTGCAGGCACAGGGGATTGTTCCGCAGCCGGATGAGCAGAACCCTCAACACCTTCGTTTAGGGAATGTGACCTTCCGACCTTTTGAAGAAAACGACGGCGGGTATGTGAAGGCGGATGCGAGAGGCTACCAGTTCTTTTTGGACTATCAAGGTCCTGTCCCGCCCTTTCGGTCCTATTCGCTTTCAAACCTCTTGTCCGGAAAGATCCCCCCGAAGGCCGTCACCGACAAGATCGTTCTCATCGGCGTGACCGCCCAGAGCGTCAAGGATTTCTTCTTCACCCCTTATAGCCGCGGCTTCTCAGAAGCGCAGCAGGTTCCGGGCGTGATTCTTCACGCTCTTATGGTCAGCCAATTGCTCAGGGCGGGCATCGAGGGTCTCCGGCCCCTTGAGACCCTCACGGAGAGGCAGGAGATCTTCTGGATCCTGCTCTGGGGTTTGCTCGGTGGCATCCTCGGGCTCAAGGCCCACTCGGCCTGGCGTTTCTCTCTCCTCGGTTCTGCCGGAGTGCTCCTCATCGGTCTTTCCGCCTACGTCGCCTTTTTGCACCGGTGGTGGATTCCTCTTGCGCCTCCTGCGCTCGCCTTTCTTCTCACCGCAGCGCTCGTCACCGCTTACGTGACAAGCCTTGTGAGAAAGGAGCGGGCCCTTTTGATGCAGATCTTCTCCAAGCACGTTTCAAAAGAGGTGGCTGAATCCCTGTGGCAGCAGAGGGAGCAGTTTCTCAAGAACGGCAGGCCGCGATCGCAACAGCTCGTCATGACCGCCTTTTTCTCCGACTTAAGAGGCTTCACCACGGTCTCCGAAAAGATGGATCCTCAGGATCTCATGGACTGGCTCAACATTTACATGGAGAGGATGACCGGCATCATCATGGCGCACGGCGGCATCATCGACGACTTCGCAGGGGACGGAATCAAGGCCAACTTCGGTTTGCCCCTGCCGGAGCAGTGTGAGTCCGTCATCCGTGGAGATGCCCTGAGTGCGGTGAAGTCTGCGCTGGACATGGAAAAGGAAATGCATCGTCTGAACGCCCACTGGCAGGAGAAGGGACTCCCGGAAGTGGGAATGCGCGTCGGAATCTACACCGGTCCTGCGGTGGCCGGTGCTTTGGGGAGTTTTCAGAGGATGAAATACACGACCATTGGGGATACCATCAACATTGCGTCTAGGCTTGAGAGCTTTGACAAGGACCTCGGCAAGGAGGCCCTTTGCCGGATTCTGATCGGCGAATCGACGCTGCGATATCTGGGGCCCGAGTTCCGCACAGAGCGCATCGGAGAAGTGAACTTGAAGGGCAAGGAAGAAAAGATTACCATTTATCGGGTGCTGGGGGAGGACGGTCTTCCTCCTGAGTCCCGAGACAAGGAGGTGGCTCAATGAATCGGCGAAAAGGAAGGTTTCTCATTGTCCTCTTGGCGGTGGCCGCGTTGATGGTTTTCTCTTCGAGCACGGTCTGCGCTCAAGGCACGGCCGCCGACAAGGAAAAAGCGACTGCGTCTCCCGGAACCGGCGCAGACCAGAAGAAAGTGAGCACGGCCGACAGCACGCCTGTTTACAAACCACCGCTCCGAGGTTCCCCGGGCGGCCGCGTGGGCGGGGGAACACGAGGCGCATCCCTGGAAGCTCACGTTTCCCTTTCCGTGCTGGTCCCCGACCATGTAGGCCTCACCCTTCAGAGCCAGCCGCGTCTGTACTGGTTCATTTCCAAAAAGCCCACCCAACCCATTGAATTCACCCTTACAGAAAAGGATGCGGTCAAGCCGCTCTTGGAGGCACGGTTGAAACCCCTGGGAAAAGCCGGCATCCAGTGCATCCGCCTGGCCGACCACGGGGTTCAACTCCGGCCGAACGTTCTCTACAAATGGTTTGTGGCCGTGATTACCGACCCCGATCGCCGCTCCAGGGACATTATCTCCGGCGGCATGATCGAGGTCGTTTCCGCCTCTCCTGATTTATCGGCCAGGCTCAACCAAGCGCCGAAAGGCAGACAGCCGTTTGTGCTCGCGGAAGAGGGCCTGTGGTACGATGCGCTGGCGGGAGTGTCGGAGAGGATCGACGCGGCGCCCAAAGATCTCTCCCTGCGAAAACAGCGCGCAGCCTTGCTGGATCAGGTGGGATTGAACGAGGCGGCCGAATTCGATCTCAAGGAAAGTACGCAGTAGGCAGTATGAAGTAGACAGAAAGAGAACTGCCTGCTGATTTCTGCTTACTGCTTACTACATACTGTTTACTGACCCTCGGGAGGCAGCGGGATCTTGGATTCGCAGGGCACGCCGGTCTGGCACAGGCCGCAGCCGTACCCGTCGAACCCGTAGTGGGCTTTTACATACTCCTCTGTGACAGGGCGCACGTGGCTCCGGCATTTCTTCTTGTCGTGTCCCGCCTCGCTCAGGGCTCCCACCGGGCAGCGGGTGACACATTTTTTGCAGATGCCTCTGGAATGGAACAGGCAGTACGCCTGGTGGTCTTTGTAGGGCCGAGACGTGGGCGGAATCCGGATGCGAGCGATCACGGAACCCACCCGAACCGCCTTCCCGAGGGGCGTGATCAGGCCGTCGCACAGCCCGAAGGTGCCCAATCCCGAAGCATACGCCGCGTGGCGCTCCGACCAGGTTGACGCGAAGACATATCTCTCGGAGAGCTTCCGCTCCCAATGGGGCGAGAGCGCAGGAGCAACGGCGGCAAAGCCCTCGCTCCCAAGTGCCGCGACCACGTGTCTTCTCAGTTTCTCGTTGACCTCTTCCCCGAAAATTCGAGCCCTCGCCCATCGCTCGGAAGGATAAAAGCTTTCTCGCCGGTTGTCCTCTTTCGTGAGGGGGTTGTGAGCCACAACCCAGGCGATCACCGTGAGTTCGCCGGCTGTCATTGCAAGTTTTGGAAAAGTCCTGGCGAAGATCTCCAAGGGTGTCCAGTGAAAAGGTCCTACAAGCTCTTTGTACGCATCATACAAAGGATCCTCTCCCCTTGAGAACCCGACGATCACCTGCTCAAAAGCCCGATCCTTTTCCTGATTCCTGAGCGTGTTCTCTGGTGAGAGGACGAGAAAGTCGCGGACCACTTCTTCAATCCACGAAGCCCCTTCGCTCTTGTGAAGCCTCTTCTTGCTTATTTCGCTCATGTTAGCTCTTCTGCGCCAGCTCAATTCTGAGGTCCAGCGCATCAATAACCTGCTTGACCTGCTCGCGAAGGGATCCCGGCTTCAAAACGATCATGCCATCGAACTCTCGCGATCCCGGAAGATCTCCCTGCCGAGTCAGGAGGATTCTGCGTTCCTCCTTGGCAGCCCGAAGGATTTCCTCTCTCTCGAGATTCTCTCGGAAAAAAACATCCAAACCCAGACTCTCAAGAGATTGGGCCACCGCTTTCAGATCAGCATCGACGATGAATCTAAGATTCCGGAGCGGTTTCCGCCTGATGCGGCTGACCTCCTCAATGTCAAATCTTTCGAAAACAGGGTAGACGCTGATCCTGTCCCCTTCCGCCAAGACAGAGTCGAGATCCTCGGACCTTGCATTGACGAGCACCAGATCCACCTCCCCCGGCGGCACTCCGAACTTTTCAATGATCTCCCGGACGGTCTCTTTCCCGCTTAAAGGGACCTCCAAGTCCCTTTTCCTTTTACCGGGCGGCAGATAGTCATTGAGTTCTTCATAGAAGCGAAGCAGAACTTGAGCCATGGCAAGAAAGCTATCTCTCAATAATCGATCACATCCTCAAGCAGAGAGTAGCTCACCATCCTTTGAAACCGAAGGTGCACCTCCCTGCGGTTGCTCCTAATGCCGTATCTCTTGGATTCCAGGACATACTTCTCGTTCATAGAAGAGCTCTCCCGGCGGTCATGGACGTCTGCCTCTCCGAGGGTGATGAATGGGCCGTGCACTCCAAGGAGTTTCCCAACATAGAGGTAATCCGAATCCGTATCGATAACCACGTAATGACCGCGATGGCGCAAAATCCCCGTAACCTCATCGTCAAGGCCTTTGCTTCCGGAAGCCTTCTTCTTTTTCCTTTTTGGAGACGGTGTCGGTTTGCTCACGGTTTCTTGCCTTTCATGTTCTCGTAAGCCTTCTGTATTGTTCCAGTTCCGACTTCAAGCTTCTGAGAGACTCACTCTCTCCACTGTCTTGTCGCCCCTGATCCATCAGGGCGTTGATTCCCGCCGCCACAATCAAACAGACTCCAATGAGAATCCCGTAGAATCGGATCTGTTTTCTCCATGGAATCCTTCCCAGGGGCTCCAGCATGAGCGGGAATCCTTCTTCGCAGCGGAGTCGTTTCTAGAAATTGTAGGGACGGCTCTCCTCCCGACACTCGTAAAAACCGATGATCTCTTCCCCGGTTTTCTCAAAATACTCCATCAGTTCCTTCTCTGTCTCAAAGCTGAGAATGCCCACATGCCCGTTCATCCCGTGCTCCTCATCCATCACTTGCAGGAGATTCCCAGGATCATTTCCATACTTTTCCTTCAGTTCCTTTTCGCCGACGGCCTTCTTGGGACGCCGGTACCGGTCAAAGTAGATGTAATACTTCATCGACCATCTCCCTGTGCAGAACTCCGCTTACGCGGCCAGCAAAGTGGTGAAAATGACTCAAGTCGCAGGTTGCTCAAAAACGCTCAGATCCAAGGGGGCAACCCGCCAGAATCTGATTTCAATCCCCCTAACATCCTTGTTGACTTCAAACATCTTGATATAATCCTTTTCTCCTTGCTTTCGCTGAGCACCTGTACGGATTTAATCCGAGCGCCGACAATAGAGTTTAGTACCTCTTAGGCGGGATTTTCAAATGATATTCTCTCTTTTTCATTTCCTGCCCTTCTTGACGAGCCCGGAATGCTTGTTAAATTAGTCCACGTTTTGAGTCGTTTTTCGAGATTCCTTGACAGGAGGTTGGTGATGATGAAGAGAGTAGCGATGGTTCTGGCCCTGTTTGCGCTCACCGGAATTCTTTTTGGGTTCAGCGCTGAGCAAAAGCCGCAAAAAACGGATATTCCCAATGCGGAGAGCTACAACGCCCATTTCCCGAACATGGACAAGGACAAGGATCGCAAGGTGAACTGGGAGGAGTTCAAGGCCCATTTCCCCCAGGCTACCCCGCAGGTCTTCGAGGCCATTGACTTAAACAAAGACAAGTCCCTTGACCACGACGAATGGCATAAGTTCAAAGCCGCTTACGGACTGAAGCACAAGGACTAGACGCGAGAGATCTTCTTCACAAAGGCGACCAGCCCGCCGGAAGTGACCCTGAAGGACATTGACCGGGCCGCGTGGCCCTCCTGTGTCATCGATGTTGTCGGCCTTGCGCTCGTGATTGACTTCCCCATCCTGGCCACGTGGTTCAAAGGAACCTGAGAGTCTAGTGACAAGTGACGAGTACTGAGTGACAAGTCGGTGTTTTCTCGTGACGTGTTACTCGTCGATCGTCACTGAAGTGAACCCTTCACCTGAGCGTCTTCGATCGGCCTGCTTGCAGAGTTTTTATAACCCCTCTCTATGCCTCTGCTTCGCTTTTCCATTTGAGGAGGCCCAGGGGTCCGAGAACGGTTTTCTCGATCTCCTTGGCGACCCAAGCCCTATCCTCCTTTCCTCTCCTGTAAATCTCTGTGATCGCCTCTGCGTGCGCTCGCGCCGCGCAATACCCGCTCCACCTCGCCTTCTCTACAAACTGCCACTGATGCGTCGATTGGAATGTCTTGAACGCTTCGGCAAGCTCCGGGAACAGCAGCCTTCTCAAACCGTCGAGAAACGCGGCGTAAAGGGCCAAAGAGGCCGACTTTTTTCCCCGGATAATGTAGCTCAGCTTGCCGTATTCATTGGTGTCCGCCAGTATGTCTTTGACAGCGCGAACAAAGAATTCAATGACCGAATGGGGGAAAGCGGCTACGATGTCCCGCCACACCTCTCGATCGAAAGCCGTGTCCTTCAATTCTCCCAGTTCGTGGTAGATGTAGGTCTCCACCTCGTCTTCACAGATCCTTTGAAAGCTCTCCTTGAGCGCTTGGGGATGGTGATCCGGTACTCCATAGGTCTCCAGGGCAAACCGCAAAGCGTCCCTTGAGGATTTCTTCAGAAAGAAAATCAGATTCCAGAGAAAGACTTTTGCCGATTCCTTTCGAATCAGGATGGAGTTCCCTTGAGACAAGGCAGGCACGGTGAGGAGGTCTCTGGCATGCTCCCTGCCGAGGACGTAGACCGGTAAACCCTCCACCTCTCTCGTTTCCACAAGCTCGGCGAGCAAAAAGCTGGGTTTGAGCCCTTGAACATAGCCGGCGCCGTAGAAAAGACCATGAGGTGCCACAACTGCGTTCAGCCCTTCCGCGTCAAAGGGATCAAAGGCTTTTCCGGCCACCGTGATTCCCGCGAATTCCTGCCCTTCCAGCTTGTCCCACTCCTCTTCTTTTTCTCCGATCCATTCCAGGACCACCGAGGAGTCCTCTTCCACCCATGGCTCCAGCCCCTTCTCCCACTTGTAGAGATCGCGCAGCCTCAGGGCCAGCCCGCACACTGAATAGGTCCCGGCATACCGGCAGTCCGAGAGGTTGCAGTTGTGCTGAACCTGTCTGATCAGAGTCTTTGGATCGTGCATTTCCGGTCCCTCCTCGGTGCTTTTCACCGCGCCTCGGCAGGCGTCCAAGCAGCCAAGGGGTCCTACGCTCTCACCCTCTGCTGGATGGTCTCTTCGATTCTCTCATTCACTGCCTTGGCGCCACCCAAGGAGATGCAGCGCGTGGGGCAGGCCTTGGCGCACGCGGTCAGCTCGCCGGTCCCGACGCTATCAATGCACAGGTCGCATTTGACCGCAACCTCCCGCTCCTCTTCGAATTGCATGGCACCGAAGGGGCATGCTTCCACACACGCCCGGCACCCGATGCAGTTCTCTTCCTTGATCAGCACGATGCCTTGCTCGTTGCGGAAAATGGCATGTGCAGGGCACGCCGCCCTGCAAGGAGCCTTGGTGCAGTGGTGGCAATAGACCGGAAAGAAGTGGGGGGATCTCTCGATGACCCTGATCAGGCGTGGGCCGACCCCCAGGTTGTGCTCTTGCTTGCATGCCACTTCGCAAGCATGACACCCCATACAGTCCTTCTGAAAGATCATTAAGAACCTCTTTTCCATGGATATCCTCCTGAAAATCTTTAACTCTCCCTATCCCCGCACACAGCGGACAGAGTAGAGGTTGTTCTTGGAGTAGCTCAGGAGATAGGCCCCGTCGAACATCACCATCCAAGCGCTGTTCGTGTGAACCGCAAAGGTGGTCGACGACCAATAGGAGCCCTCATCCCTAAAAGGGACTTCTTCCCGCATGACCGGACGGTACCGGGTTCTGTCGAGAAGAGATTCCAGTTCTGCCAGGGCGGGCAACCGCCAGTCGTGCTTCCCCGCCAGGGAAAGGCCGCTTGCATAAGCCTGCGCTTCGTTCCAGGTCATCCCCCCGGGGGACTCCCTTTGCCATTCCAGACCTGTCTTGGGATCTGTCCAGGTCCTTGCTGTTTTTTTCGCCGAACTCACCGTCATTTCCGGATCCAACCCGGGGATACCGCCGTGCCCGCCTTTAGGCCCGTTCGATGCTGCACAGACAGACCCTGAGATTCGTGGACCCAATGGCTGGATCCAGTGTCTCATAAGCATTGTCGGTCAGGAGATTGACATTCGACAGGTCCCAGCCGTGGTCCGGGGTCTTGATCTCCGGAAACCACCACCCGTGCTCTGCAACGATCACTCGGGGGTCAATCCCGTCATTCAGCTTTGCCCGCTCCTTGATGCGTCCTCTCGGGGACTCGATCCAGACCCAGGCTCCATCCTCAATGCCATGCTTTTCTGCCGTCTGCGGGTGGATCTCGACGATCGGATCGGGCCGTATCTCCCGGAGCCACGGGATCATCCGGTTCGCGGAGTGGAAAAAGGTGGGAGTTCTGAGGCCGGCGTTCAGGATGTAAGGGAACCGCTCCGCAAGATCGGGGCGCGAAACCGGGCTTTCCGGGATTTCCGTGTACTTGGGCACAGGATCATACCCCCATTTTTCCAGAGTGGTGGAAAGGAGCTCCACTTTCCCTGTGGGGGTGGAAAAACCCCTTTCTTTGTACTTGTAATAGACCATCTCTCCCTGGATGTAGCCCTTCTCTTTGAACTGTTCCCAGTTCAGTCCTGCGGGCTCCAGCAAATAATCGAGCGCCTCTTCCACCGTGTTCCACCACTCCTGCCCCATTTTCTTTCCGAGTTCCATGAGGATCTTGTGGTCCTGCCAGGCTTCCCCGATCTCCACGCACTTCTGCCGGGCGAGCGCAAAACCGTGTCTCTTCCAGTTGTCGGCCACGTGATTTTGTTCAAGCCATGTGCCGGCAGGCAGAAAGATGTCCGCCAGCTCCGCCGTGGGAGTCATAAAGAAGTCGATGACCGCCAGGAACTCCAGTTTTTGGAGTGCTGCATAGGCTTCCTTGGCATTGGCTCGCGTGATGACCGGGTTGGTGCCGCACAACAGACCCGCTTTGAGGGGATAAGGTTTCCCGGTCAAAATGGCGTCCCAGGCTTTCTTGGGGTTGATAAAGGCCACGCGGGCGCCGAGTTTGAACTGTTCGCCGCCCAACCGCTTGGCACGCTGTGCCGGAGAGAGTTCCTTGTGCCGGGCAAATTCGGCCACCGTCCGTGTGGGAGGGTTCACGTACAGGACGTTCCCTCCGGGAGCATCCAAATTGCCCGTCGCAGCCATCAAGCCGGTCATGATGCGCGTGCAGTCGGCACAGTTGTTGTTCTGCTCGGTCGGGACACCCCAGTGAATGCAGGCCGGCTTGGTGGTGGCATACAATCTTGCCGCCTTTCTGATCAGATCCTTGTCCACCCAGGTGATTTCCTGAACCCGCTCCGGAGGATACTGCTTCACCCTTTCCTGGAAAGCGTCCCATCCATGGATGTGGTTCGCAACGAACTCCTTGTCATAGAGCTCTTCATCGAGGATCACATGGTGAAAACCCATGGCCAGAGCCGCGTCGGTTCCGGGCCGAAGCTGGAGCCAGAGGTCGGCTTTGTTCGCCACGAATCCCTTGCGAGGATCGACACAGATCAGCTTCACTCCCTTCTTGTACGCCCTCCAGAAATCCACACCCTTGTACTCATCGGGGTTGCTCCACTGGGGATTGCAGCCCCACAGGACGATGCATTTCGGATTGCCCCGGTAGTCGCAAATGGGCAAATTGCCGCAGGTGATCAACGTAGAGGCTACGCGCGAGACGTAGCACATGTGTCCTGCGGTTAGCACGTTGGGCGTCCCCAGCAGGTTGGCAAAACGATAGAGGTGGCTCTCATAGTCCCGCCCGGTGCCCTGGCCGACGACGATGGATTCGGGTCCGTACTCCTTGATGACCGCCTTGAACCTTGTCGCGATGGTATCGAGCGCCTCGTCCCAGGTAATCCGCTCCCATTTCCCGCTGACCTTCTTCATGGGATGGATGATCCTGTCCGGGTGGTAAGCCAGCTGGGTCACCGCCAGCCCTTTGCTGCACATCGTCCCGTAGCTGATGGGGGATTGCGGGTCCCCTTCCACCTTGATCACTTTGCCGTTCTGCACGTGGGCGATCACCCCACAACCGCCGTGGCACCCCCGGCAACATGTTTTGATCTTTTTCACTTCTCCCATATCTTCACTCCTTTACGCTTTAGAGTCTCAAATTTCTCTGCGTGATCCTTAAAACGTCCTGAGCCCCGGACCTTATGCCGCTCCCTTCAGTTTTTTTGCAATGTCTTCCTGCAGGAACCGCTTGTCCGTTTTCTGCGCGCCCGTGTAAGGCATGGCATCGATGAATTCTATCCTCTCCGGAAGCTGCTGCACCGACGCTTTCTGGGCTTTCAAAAATGAAATAACCGCCTCAAAGGTGACGCGAGCAGCGGCTTTGGGCTGGATGTAAGCGCAAACCCTTTCGCCCATGAGGGGATCGGGCATGGGGATCACGGCTACGGCCGCCACATCGGGATGACGAGTGATCAGCCTCTCGATTTCCGTGGCACTGATGCTCTCTCCGCCCCGGTTGATCATTTCCTTGATGCGGCCGGTGAGGGTGATGTAGCCCTTCTCATCGATTCTCGCCAAATCCCCGGTCCTGAAGAACCCATCCCTGGTGAAGACTTTCTTGTTTTCTTCGGGGTTGTTGTAGTAGCCGGTGAAGACCCCGGGGCCTTTCAGCACCAGTTCCCCTTCCTCGCCCGGACCAAGGGTCTTGCCCTTCGGGGTGATGACCTTGTACGTGTCATAGGGACAGGTGGGCCTGCCCACGGTGGTGCATATGACCTCCAGCGGGTCTCTGGGCCGGGTGATCGTCGTCATGCCCTCTGTTCCGCCGTACCCGTTGAAGA
This sequence comes from uncultured Desulfobacteraceae bacterium, assembly GCA_964580575.1. Classification (GTDB taxonomy): domain Bacteria; phylum Desulfobacterota; class DSM-4660; order Desulfatiglandales; family HGW-15; genus CAVPDE01. The sequence goes on along the minus strand of CAZOLJ010000005.1, from coordinate 30,015 downwards.
ACTTCATCTTCAATCTCTCTGTCACATCCTTGACGAGATTGGGGTGGCTTGCGCCGCCGGCGCTGTGCATCTTTCTTAAAGAGCTCAGATCGTATTGGCCGAGATCTTCGTACTGGAGCATTCTCTGGGCCAGAGTGGGAACCCAGACGATGGACGTGACTCTTTCCCGTTCGATGGCCTCACAGATGTCCTTGTTGTCGGTGGAATCCAGAAAGATCACCTTTCCCATGGTGATGACGCTTCCGATGAAGCCCTTGGTGAAGGTGAGGTCATGGCCGATGGGGCCGGCAAGCAAGTTGATGTCCTCGATGCTCTGCTCCCAGGACTTGGAGCAGTATTCTATCCCGTTGATCAGGCTGTTGTGTGTGCGGGGGACAATCTTGGGCGCTCCGGTGGTCCCTCCGGTCGGCCCCATGTGGGCCACCTGCATGGGGTCCGGTCGCCGCTCTGCAAGCCGAGCCAAGTTGTCCTCCGTGAGTTCCGCCTTCTCGATCAGCCTTTCGAGGCTGAAAAAGGGCTTTGGATCCCCTTCGCCGCGCACGGTAATGACATTTTTCACTTGCGGATGTTCCTCGACCACGTCGTGGATGAGGGGAGCGTAATCGGTATTCTTGTATTGTGAGGCGACGATCCAGGACGTGGCTCCTGTGAGGCTGATGAGGCGTGTAATCTCAAATTGGCGATACCTGTCGATGAGCAGCACCGTAATGGCGCCGATCTTCTGAAGCGCAAAATAAGCGAGAACAAATTCGTTCCAGTTCGGGAGCTGAACCAGGACCCGCTCCAAGGGCTGGATTCCCAGATCCATGAGCCCGATGGCCAGCTGATTGGTCTTTTCTCGAGCTTCGCCATAGGTCAGGCGCGTTTTCCCATCCACAAAAGCTTCTTTTTCCGGGTGGATGTCCGCAGCCCTGTCCAGGAGATCCCCAAAGGTCAGCCCTGCCCACCACCGAAACTTGTTGTACTTCTCGGCGTCTTTCTTCTTATACGGCGTGAACCCATCCAAAACCTTCAGCATAGATTATCCTCCTTGGCTAAGAAAACCGGATTTCGATCCTCCTTGCGATGTCCTTCAACATGGATCGGAAGGACGGAAGAACCTCATCTTTGATCTGACTTTTCAGCCCCACGACCCAAATCGCTGCATGCAGATTCCCTCGATTGAGGTGGAGCGGTACGGCAAACGCTCGCAACCCTTCGATGTACTCCTCATCATCCAGGGCAAACCCTTCTTCACGGGCCTTTTTGATCATGTTCCTGTAATTTTGCTTCTGGATGCAGGAGGCAGGGGTGAATTTTTTTAACTTGCTCTCTGAGAGAAGGTCACCGAGTTCAGCATCCGAAAGCTGGGAGAGCAGCACCTTGCCCCCGGCCCCGGCAAGAAGAGGGATAGCCATGCCCGCCTCCGAAGAGACCTTGATGTCGAAAGGGGAATCCACTTTGTCCATGATCACCGCCCTTTTCCCTGAGCGAATTCCCAGGAAGACCGAAAGCTTCGTCTTTTTGCTGATTTCCTCTAGATAGGGATGGACCGTGGAAACCAGTTCAGACCCCCCGCCGGAGGCCTTGCCCAAGGCATAAAGCCTGGGACCGAAACGGAACTTGCCGTCGGTTCCGTTCTCCAGAATCCCAAGGTCTACGAGCGTGTAGACCATGTTGAAGACCGTGCTCTTGTGATAGCCGAGGGCGTTGGAAAGGTCACTGATTCCCAGGGGCTTCTTGGTGTGCGCCATCAGGTCCAGGAGGGCAAAGCATTTGTCCAAGGCAGGCACCCTTTTGAACTTTCCTTCCACGCAAGCTCCTCCCGAGGGTCGATCGTTCTACAAGGAAAACGAATGGTCTACATGTAGAACACCGCCATTCGCTTGTCAAGAAAAAAACTGATCTTCCCTTTCCGATTGAGTGAGAGAAAACCTGGAATATTTTCGTCGCTTCTATGGGTTTCCGCCCGTCTTCTCTCCTGTCCTGCTCAAGGGGTATGTCATGGTCATCGCCTGCCTGGTGGTCGAGGTCTTTGCGATGAAAGCCGCTTTGCATAGGGCCTAGAGAACCGGGTTGCTGCTGAAGCTCTCGGAATAACCTAATTTTTCCCTCTTGACACCAACGTCTTTTCTCTGTACTCCAAGCCAATGCGGGGTCCCTCGGCCCCAAAG
>CAZOLJ010000005.1:0-27762 GCA_964580575.1 uncultured Desulfobacteraceae bacterium | reverse complement strand
TGTCCATTCAGGAAATAAGACTTCAGAATCTCAAAGCAAAAGCGTTCATCGAGGAACAGTGCCGGTTGATCTCGGCTGAGGTCGGGAATTCTAAGGCCATCAATGCCCTGTCCGGAGGAGTGGATTCGTCAGTGACCACGATGCTGGCGCATCGGGCGCTGGGTCCCCGACTCATCACCTATTTCATTGACAATGGTCTCATGCGCGAAGGGGAGCCCGAAGCCGTGGTCTCTGCCATGAAAAAACTCGGGGTCCCGGTGGTTCTAGTGAACGCCCAGAAGGAGTTTTTTTCCGCCCTCAAGGGCAAGACGGATCCGGAAGAGAAACGCCAGGCCATTACGGACACCTTTTACAAAACCGTTTTCGGCCGGCTCGTCAGGAAAAGCAAAGCTCCCTACCTTCTTCAAGGAACGATCTATACGGATATGGAAGAGACGGTGGCTGGGATCAAGCGTCAGCACAATATCCTGGCCCAGCTCGGCATCGACACGGAGAAGGCCTATGGATACAAAGTGATTGAGCCTCTCATTCAGCTCCGAAAACCAGGGGTTCGGGCGGTGGGCAAAGCCCTCGGCATGCCTGAAAAGATGTACAATCGTCCCCCCTTCCCCGGCCCTGCTCTCGTGGCCCGGGTGATCGGCGAGGCAACCCGTGAGCGCATCGCCCTGGTGAGAAAAGCCACGGTCGTGGTTGAGCAAGAATTGGCCGGGATCAAAGCGTTCCAGTACATGGCTATCGTACATGAAGACCGGGTCACGGGCATACGGGCCGGAAAAAGAGATTATGGATACCAGATCGAAATCCGATGCTGGGACAGCAAAGACGCCGTCACGGCCTCGCCGACCAAACTGCCGTTCGCCTTGCTCCAGAACCTTGCCGCCAGGATGACTTCCGAGGTTCCCGGCGTAGTCAGCGTGACGTACAACATCACCACCAAACCGCCTTCAACCATCGAGGCCGTGTGAGCCATCAAAAGCCTCATTCCCTGTGCTCGCTCCCTTTGGAGTCTATCTCGAAACCCAGAAATTCCTCCCCCTTGATGGGGGAGGTAAGGTGGGGGTGAGAAAAGGGAAACATAAAATACAGGTCCCTTAACCCCCGCCCCTAACCCCTCCCACCAGGGAGGGGAAGAGGAGGCCAAAGGAGAACGGAGAATGACCGTACGCATCATGCCCTGCCTGGATATGCAAAAAGGCCGCGTTGTGAAAGGCATCCAGTTCGTGAACATCCGCGACGCGGGCGACCCTGTGGAATGCTGCCTGGCCTATTGCAGGGCCGGGGCAGACGAACTCGCACTCCTGGACATCACTGCAACGATCGAGGGCCGTTCCACCATGCTGGACGTGGTCAAGCGCGTTGCTGAAGTGTGTACCGTCCCCTTCACCGTCGGTGGAGGGATCAGCGACGTCGCTTCCGCGGCCGCCGTGATCCAAGCAGGAGCGAACAAAATCTCCACAAGCAGCGCCGCCTTTCGCAAACCCGAAGGGATCAAAGACATGGTCAAGGAGTTCGGCAGGGATCGTGTCACGGTGGCCATTGACGCGGCCGCGAACCCCCACCTGCCCTCCGGCTACGAGGTCTACATCGACGGGGGACGGACGGCCACGGGAAAAGACGCGATCGAGTGGGCCAAGCGTGCCGATGGATACGGCGTCGGAACGATCCTGCCCACCAGCAAGACCACAGACGGTGTCAAAACCGGATATGATCTCCCCCTGATTCAGAAGATCAAGGCAGCGACCTCTGTAGAGGTCGTCGCTTCAGGCGGTGCCGGGAAGTTGGAGCATTTCTATGATGCTGTTCAGGCAGGCGCAACGGTCCTGCTTGCGGCTTCGGTCTTTCACTTCAACCTCATCGGCATCCCGGAACTCAAGGATTTTCTCAAGAAGCGCGGGGTCCTCGTCCGTTAGAGGACGCTCTGATGAAATGCCGTTGGTCACCCCTTGGGTGGACGCCTTTTCTGAAAGCGCTCTGAAAAAAGGCCTGTCCCCATGATGTCCTACCGGGTTTGAGTTCCACGGACGGCACGCGATCATCGCTCCAAAATCTCCGGGACTCCTTATATTGGAGGTCTAGAGTGAAGACAGAAAGACTTTCCTTTAATCGAAAACGCTGGGATATCTTCCTTGGCAACTTGAAGATGTTCGTGACCGCTGAACAGGTGGGCACCAAAGCCAAATGGCTGTTCGCAACGCTCGCCTTGTTCCTGCTCGCCATCAATGCTCTGAACGTCGTCAACAGCTACGTGGGCCGCGACTTCATGACTGCCATCGAGAACCGCAAGTTCGACGAGTTTGTCCGGATGTCGCTGATCTATGTGGGGGTTTTCGCCGTCTCGACGCTTGTTTCCGTCTCCTACAGCTTCACCGAGCAGCGCCTCGGTCTGCTGTGGAGGTTTTGGGGCACACGGGAAGCTATTCTTAATTACACGAACAACAGGGCCTACTATCGTCTGAGGAAGAAAGGGGAAATCGGAAACCCCGACCAGCGCATCGCCGATGACATCCGCACCTACTGCACCACCACCCTCTCCTTCATGCTCATCCTCGTGAACGCCAGTTTGACGGTCATCGCCTTCTCAGGGGTCATGTGGACCATCAGCCCGCTCTTGTTCGTCGTGTCCGTCCTGTACGCCGCAGTGGGAACGCTCATGACCGTCACCTTCGGTCGGCCCCTGGTCCGGTTGAACTACGACCAGCTGGACAAAGAAGCCAATTTGCGCGCCTCTCTGACATACCTGCGAGGAAACGCCGAATCCGTGGCGGTCTCCCGCCGGGAAGGGCACCTGATCCAGCTCAGCCTGAAATGCCTTGGCGACCTGGCCATGAATTTTCGCCGCATCATCGCCGTCAACCGCAACGTCGGTTTTTTCACCACCGGATACAACTGGCTGATCCAGATCATTCCCGCCCTCATCATCGCTCCTCTTTTTATCGAAGGAAAGGTCGAGTTCGGAGTGATCACCCAGTCGGCGATTGCCTTCACGCAGCTGCTGGGCGCCTTTTCCATCATCGTTAACCAATTCCAGTCCATTTCCTCCTACACCGCCGTGCTTGCCAGGCTGGGGGCTCTGGCCGAAGCCAGAGAGAGTGCAAAGGCCGAGGAGGAAGCCGCTCCTATTGCCTTCTCCCATGAGGAAGAGCAAGTGGTTTATTCAGGTTTGACGCTCCGTTCCCCCCGCAGCGGCCGCGTCTTGATCAATGACCTGTCGGTCACGATCCCCCGGGACACTCATGTCCTGGTTCGGGGACGGGATGAAACGGCCAGGTCAGCTCTGTTCCTCAGCACGGTCGGACTTTGGGACGCTGCCGAGGGCCGCATCGGCCGTCCTTCCCTGGAGCAGCTCCTCCTGGTGACCGAACTCCCCTACCTGCCTCCGGGGACGCTCCGTGAACTGCTCATGCGGCCCTGGTCTGAGGCGCCCCTCCCCTGGAGACAGAATCTCTCCGACATCCAGGTTCCTGAGGAACAGATTATGGAAACGCTGGCTGCGCTGAAGATCGAACCCATGGTGAAAGATTTCGGGGGACTGGACCAGAGGCAGCACTGGGAAAACATTCTGCCCCTGGACCAGCAGCAGATGCTAGTGCTGGCCCGTGTCCTTCTGTCACAACCTCGCTTCGTGTTCCTGGACAGACCCAGCAGCACGCTCGGCCCCGAACGGGTGGAATTGATCCTGGACCTGCTCAACGAGCGCTCCATTCCTTACGTGACCTTTGAGAGTGATGAGAGCGACCTGAACATGGATCGCTACGATGCCGTGCTGGAGATCAAGGAGGCAGGAACCTGGGAATTCAAATCTGCGAAAGACCGGCGCTTGAGCGAAGAAACCCGACAGGTCATCAGCTAAACCTCACTGGGGAGATCCTACCGTGAAAAGCTTCGACATCCTTCCTTTTGCCTTGCCCAACGGCCCTCCCATGGAATTCTGGTTCGAGGAGAGCCGGGACATCCGGGAAGTGGTGGTGCAGTTCAAGAGTACGGTCCCGACTCGGATTGGACTGCGCTACCTGCAGGACAAGTGGCCCAACACGCGCCACGAGGAGCGACACGACAAGGAGAACCCTGCTGCCTTCGGCTGGGTGGAGACGGACGACTGGTTCAACGGGAAGTGGCGGCAGGCCAAGATGCGCAAGGAGGTGAGCGGCAAGACCGCAACCCTTCGGTTCAGGGGGCTCCTCGCAGAAGGGGTTGAAGGAACTCCGAAACATTATGACGTGGAGTTCCGCCGCACCATGGCCCTGCAACTGCTGGTGCCCGACTGGAGCCAGGTCCAGAAGCTCGCCCTCCATACGACTTCCGGGAAGACCTCACGCCTCTTGCGGATTGAACTGGACGCCGGAAAGACAACCCGAGGGAAAAAACTGAAGTTCTCCGGGTACAATGCCCGGATCGCCGGACTGGATTCACCCAGAGGAGTGCTTGCGTTAGGCCGTGACGAGGTGAAACTCGGAAAAAGCAAGAAACGCTCCTTCCTGCTCAAGGTCGAACACATGGTCCCCACACACCGATACTGCGGGGACGCAGGCCTTGTGGAGTTTCACCTGGACCATGACGCCTTCACCTTCTCCCTCGAGGCTCTGGCCGAAGAAGGCCCTATCTGGTACGCCGAGGAAGGCATCTTCGTAGCCCTAGCCGACGACCCGACAACCTTCGCCGAGTATCGCAGAAAACAAGGGACCGGCCAAAACATCAATCAACGCGTGGCCATGTGGCCCGAACACTCCTATGCCCGCGCCTTTCTGGGCCAGCCGCGGCCCCACGCTGTAGCCTACAGCCTGGGGTGCAAGCATTCGCCCCAGCGCTTCTGGCTCGAAACGAACGGCGACCTGGTGCTGCACAAGGATAACCTTACCCGGCTCGCGCATCCTGGGAACACTCCCGCGCGATTCCTTAACAAAGGGAACGCCCGATTTTTCTTCGGCCTGGAAGAGTGGACCGCTACGGCCCGTTTCACAGATCCTCCTCCCGTGCTGGGCTATCACCTGGGGTTCCGGCGGAGGACGTTGCAACTGGAGCAGGAGGTCCTGTGCGTGCCCCTAGGGAAATCGATCCTGGACGGGGAGCTGGGATTCAGTGAGCCCACCGTGGCTCTCGTGCGCTTCCGCTTCCACAACCTGGGAGATGCTCCGGTCGAAGCCCGTTTGCCGATCCGCTACTCCGGAGACTCGCGCCGAAGTTTTCACTTTCTGCACATCGACCCCGGCCAGACAGATCACATGGTGCCCAAAAGCCCGATGGATCAGTTGGCGCTGAACGGAAGCCGGATCACGAGCCTTTACGAAAACAGGTCAGTAGTGCGCTGCGCCTGTGAAACAGCCATGACGGCCCTTGCTGAATGCGACGCCGTGAAGCTGCTCAAAACCTTGCAGCCGGGCGAACACTGCGAGGCGTTGCTCAAAATCCCCTATCTGGCCCCCACCTCAGAGGCTGAGATGGAGTCTCTGGCCCGGCTGGAGTTCGACAAGTGCCATGAGGAAACAACCCGATTCTGGCGCATGGAGAACAAGAAGGGCAGCTGTCTCCGCTCGCCTGTTGCTCAGCTAGACACTCTTCATGCCAGCCACCTGAGCAATGTGGAGATCACCGACTTTGCAATGCCTGACGCTCAGGGCCTGATCAACACGTCGGTGGGCAGCTCGACGTACGGCAATTTCAGCAATGAGTCCTGCATGGTCGTCCAGGAATTGGACCAGCGAGGTTTTCACGATGACTGCCGGCGGCGCCTGGACCTTTGGGTCAAGCACCAAGGCACGGCGACTCAGCCCGGCAACTTCTCGGACTTCGACGGCATGTACTATGGTGCGGGAGGCTTCGAGCAGGGGTTCTACAACCAGCACCACGGCTGCGTGCTCTGGTGCATGGCCGAACACTTTCTCCTCACCCGGGATCGCGAGTGGTTCGGAAGAGTGGCAGACTCTGTGATCGCAGGCGCGGACTGGATCTTCCGGCAGAGGCGCCGGACCATGGGAGAGTTGCCTCACTCGCGGGGATGGGAGCACGGCTTCCTGCCCGCCGGCAGCCTCGAAGACGTGACCGAATTCTACTACTGGCTTTCCACCAACTGTCTAACCTGGCGCGGTGCAGATCGGGCTGCAAAGGCCCTGGAGATCTGCGGACATGCAGAGGCAGGCCGCATCCGGCAAGAGGCAGAAGCCTTCGGCCTGGACCTGATCCACGGCTTCGAAACCATGCGCCAACACTCGCCCCTGGTCAAACTCCGCGACGGCCGATGGGTGCCCCAGTACCCGAGCCGTCTCTATTGCAGGGGCCGGGACACGGGGTGGATCCGCCAGGTCATCGAAGGCGCCGCCTATTTGCTGATCTCAGGGTTGTACGGTCCCCTGTCCAAGCAGGCCTCATGGATATTGGACGATTATCAGGATAATCTCTACCTGACCCCTCCTTACGGGTATGTCATGCGGGAGCTCGATGCCGATCTCCTGAGCCGCGGCGGCTTCTCGATTCAGCCCTGCCTGTTGCCCGGTCTCATACCGCACCTGGAGCGGGACGAACCGGAGATCTATCTCTGGATGTTCTTTAACGCCTTTGCCACCATCTACCGCGAAGAGATCTCCGGCATGATCGAGCATCCCATGCCCGAGTTGGGCTTCTCGACTTCGGTCGTGTTCAAGACGAGCGACGAAGCCAACGCCGTCATGTGGATGCGATACATGGTCATTTACTGGAACGACCGGCTTCTTCACTTCGGCCGCGCCATGCCGAGGGCTTGGTTCGCACAGCGAACCCCGGTCGAGCTGACCGGGGTGTGCACCCTCTTTGGCCGGGTGGGAGTGCACTATGAAGCCCGCCTGGCAGACAAAAAGATCATCGCCCGAGTCGAACTGGGTGCGCTTCGGGACAGCCCCCAGGTTCTGGTCCGCTTCCGCCATCCGGACAGAGCCGCCATGCGTGGGGTGACCGTCAATGGCCGTCCGTGGACCCGGTTTGCAGAGGAAGATGTGGATATCACGGGACTCAGCGGAAGCGTCGTCATCGAAGCAACGTACTGAAACGATAGATGGACTTTCGTGACTTGTAGAACGAGTGCCGGGAAGGTCAGAAATTCGAAACAAACACCAAATTCAAATATCCAAAATCTCAAACAAGAGTCGACTGGAAACGGACTTGCATTTGTTTTGGTACTTCGAATTTGGGATTTTCAATTTGTTTCGAGTTTCGAATTTCGATATTCGGATTTCGGGAGAGCAAGAGGGCTGAAGTAAGCGTCCTGGAGGCCCCTGTTATGGATAAAAGAACCCTGGATGATTTTGAAGACCTTTCGACCTGGACGGCGATCGCCTCAGGGCAGGCTCAACTCCGGATCAGCCGGGACCAGGGGCTCCAAGGCAGCGCCATGCGCCTGGATTTCGACTTCCGAGGGGGAGGAGGCTTCGTGGTCGCCCGAAAGGCATTCCCCCTCGAAATCCCTGAAACCTATTCCTTCGGCTTCAACATCCGCGGCAGCGCTCCGGCCAACATCTTCGAGTTCAAGCTGGTGGATGATACCAATCAGAACGTTTGGCGTTATCGGGTCGAAGCTTTTGACTTCCATGAAGAGTGGGAACCCTTGCACATCCGGAGCAGCCGGATCGTTTTCGGCTGGGGACCGTTGGGTGGAGGGCCGCCCGCCCGCGTGGCGGCCATTGAGCTGGTGATCGCAGCGGGTCCGGGCGGCAAGGGCACGGTTTGGTTCGACGGCCTCTGGTTTCGTGATGACACCTACCGCTTAATGCCCGCGGTCCAGGCCTCCAGTGCTCTTCCGGGTCACGCCCCGGAAAACGCCTTGACAACCTCCGAGACCTCCACCTGGCAGAGCGAGCCGACGGATGAGCCCCAGTGGCTCCTCATCGACTTTCAGCAGGAAAGGGAATACGGGGGGCTGGTCGTTGACTGGGACAAGGGGTTTCAGGCGCGAGAGTTCGATGTTCAGGTATCGGTCGACGGTTCCGGATGGAGCACTGTCTATACCACGAGCCAGGGGAACGCCGAACGAAGCTACCTTTATCTCCCACAGACCATCTCGCGATACATCCGGCTCAATCTCCATCAGAGCGTCGAGGGCCGCGGGTTTGCCATTCGAAGCATCGAGGTCAAACCTTATGATTTCTCCCGCACCATCAACCACTTCTTCCAAAACATCGCCCGGGAAGCCACCCCCGGGCTCTATCCAAAGTATCTCATCGGCCGGCAGACCTATTGGACTCCCGTGGGAACCGGTGAGTCAGACACCCAAGCCCTGATGAACGAGGAGGGCATGGTGGAGGTTGACAAAGGCTCCTTTTCCATTGAGCCGTTCGTCTATGCGGACGCCAAGCTTTTCACGTGGGCGGATGCGGATCTGAGACAGGAATTGATAAATGGGTATCTGCCCCTTCCCTCCTCTGAATGGCGGACCGACCGCTTCACCATGACGATCACGGCGTTTGCGCCTGGTAAGGCGAGGGCCCCTGTCCTGTACCTTGGCTACCGCATCCTGAACACGGGAAAGCAAACGCAATCGCTTACCCTTTTCACTGTGCTTCGGCCCTTCCAGGTGACACCGACCTGGCAGAACTGGAGGTCTTTCGGCGGTGTCACCCCGATCCGCGAACTGCGGTTCTCCAGGGGCACGGCCTGGCTCAATGGAAACAAGCCCGTGATTCCTCTCACTGTGCCGAACGGGTTCGGTGCCGCAGCCTTCGATTCAGGAGGTGTGACCAAGCATCTCTCCATGGGCCGGTTGCCTCTTGAGACGGCAGTCCTTGATGAGTTCGGCTATGCCTCCGGTGCCTTGCGCTTTGATCTGGACCTGGCGCCGGGCTCCACCGGAGAGGTTTATCTCGCAATTCCCTTCGGCACTGTCGAGAGAGGGGCCCACCGTTCAGCCGGGGCCTCGCTGCGACGAAGTTCCGCTTCCAAGAAGTTCGCTCGCGCGGCCCGGGAATGGAAAGCGAAGCTTGGCGCGGCCGAAATTCAGGTGCCGCCGCAGATGCAGGCCATGGCCGACACCTTCAGGACAGCGGCCGCTCACATCCTGATCAACCGCGACGGCCCGGCGCTCCACCCGGGGCCCCGCCGCTACAACCGTTCCTGGATCAGGGACGGAGCCATCATGGGCGCTGCTTTGCTGCGGGCGGGCTATCCCACGGCGATCAGGGATTTCATTCGCTGGTATGCAGGATTTCAGTCGGATGACGGGAACATCCCCGATTGTGCGGATCGGGAAGGCACGGAGTGGCTCCCGGAATTCGACGCTTACGGCGAATTCATCTACGCGGTCGTGGAGTATTACCGGTTCTCGGGCGACAAAGCGTTTCTGGCGGAAATGCAGCCGGCTGTGGCCAAGACCCTGGCCTACATGGAAGGCTTGCGCAGCAAACGGCTCACAAAGGAATACGAAAGCGGTGAAAAACAGGCCTGCTATGGCCTTCTGCCTGAATCCATGAGCCACGAAGGGTACATGGCCCACCCGGTTCACGCTTACTGGGACGACTTCTGGGGCATCAGGGGCGTGAGGGATGCCTCTCTCATGGCGAAGGTTTTGGGGGATGCGACAGAGGCGGCGCGTCTCGCTGACCTGCGAGATTCATTTTCCGGGGATGTGAGCAACTCACTGCGAGCCACCATCGAGCGGCATAAAATCGATTTTGTGCCGGGCTCCGTGGAGTTCGGTGATTTCGACCCGACCGCGACCTCTGTCGCCGTTAATCTGCTGGACCAACTCCATCTCCTCCCTCAGCCCGAAATCAACAACACCTTCGACAAATACATGGAGGGCTTCCGCAAGCGCAGGGACGGTGCAGTGGCCTGGAACAATTACAGCGCCTATGAGATACGCATCATCGGCGCCCTCGTGAGGCTCGGCAGACGCCGCGACGCACTGGAGGTGTTGGAGTTCATGCTCGCTGACCGGCGCATCCCGGTGTGGAACCAGTGGCCCGAGATATCCTGGCGCGATCCTTCAGGCCCCAGCTTCATTGGTGATCTCCCACACACCTGGATCAGCGCAGAGTACATGCTGGCGATGTGCGCTCTATTCGCTTACGAGCGGGAAGAGGATGAGTCTCTTGTCATCGCCGCCGGGGTGGCGGAGGAGTGGCTGTCGGGCGGTTCACCCGTAGGGGTCAAGAATCTGCCCACCTATTACGGGAACCTCTCTCACTCCCTGCGCATCAAAAGGAAAGGCACCCTACATGTGAAACTGAAGGGTGACCTGGCGGTGCCGCCGGGCGGCATTGTCGTGATGCCTCCCCTGCCCCGCCCTATCCGGCAGGTGGAGATCAACGGCCGGATCCTCTCGGACTTCAAGCCGGACAGGTTCACCTGCACAGAATGTCCTGCAGAGGCTCTTGTCAGGTATTGACGGGGGAGGCGCGCGGGACTCATCCGGGCTGCAGCAAAGAGGAAATCATGGAGGTCCTTCTCCAGACGGCCGTTTACTGCGGCGTGCCTGCTGCGACGGAAAGCTTCCGGCTTGCGAAGGAAGTTTTTCAGGAATCAACCGCTGTCGGCTGAAGCCGACAGCTTGAGGGACAAAGGGACGGAGCGGCAAGGGCACAAAGTGGAAGAAAGGCACAAAGCGACAGAGGGTGAAGAAAAAAAATAGCGGTTTCTGCTTTGTGCCTCTGTGCCTATGTCCCTCTGTATCTCTCTTCTCCGCTTTGTGCCTATGTGCCTTTGTGACTTTGTGCCTAAATCTCGGCGCAAAAGACCAAGCTGAAGTCTTCGCCTAAAGGCGAGGGTTTTTCTCCCAATCCCCGATGGAGGCAATAAAAATGAACCTGTTTCGAACCTACATGTATGTGCCGGGCATTCAGGAGGGGATGCTGGCCAAGGCTCCGGAGCGCGGGGCCGACGCCTATATCCTGGACCTGGAGGACTCTGTTCCCGTTGCTCAAAAAGAAAAGGCGCGGGGCATGGTCTCCAAGGCCCTTCCGGACATTGCCCGAAGGACCAGCGCGGCTCTCTTTGTGCGTGTCAACGCCATCGGAACCGACCAGTTTGTGGACGATCTCTTCTCCGTTGCCCACCCCGCTCTCACAGGGATCAGCGTGCCGAAGATTGAAACGCCCCAGCAAATTCCCGTTGTGGATGCCCTCCTGGAGCAGGCGGAGAAGAGGCAGGGGTTAAATCCCGGCTCTTTGGGGCTCATCGTCAATATCGAAAGCGCCCTCGGGTTGGTTCATGTTTATGAGATCCTGAAAGCCGGCAAAAGGATCGTGGGGGTGTCCATGGGAGGTGAGGATTATGCCCTGGACCTCGACATCGTGCGGACCGAAAGCGCGGAAGAGCTGAACTATCCCCGCCAGAGGATTGCCGTGGCTGCGCGGGCCGCACAAGTCCAGGCCATTGACATGGTCTTTCCCGACGTGAGCAACGAACCGGGGCTCATCGCCAATACGCAAGCCGGGCGTCGCATGGGCTTCCGCGCTAAGCAGGTCGTTCATCCCAAGCAGGTGGCGGTGGTCAATGACCTGCTCTCCCCGTCGCAAGAAGAGATTTCCAAGGCGCGTGCCGTTGTTTCAGCCTATGAAGAAGGGGAACGGTCGGGAAAGGGCGCCGTGGCCCTCAACGGGCAGATGATCGATCGACCGGTGGTGGAACGGGCGCGCCGTTTGCTCTCCCTGGCAAAAGAAAAACCGTGACCGCCCAGCTTTTTGAAAGGGATGGCTGAGGCCATGGGGGTCCCTCTGAAAACAGAAAACACTATTTCATGAGGACTTGAACCTGCCTTCCTTGGCAAGCGCTATGAAATGGGCCACGTCAATTTCTTTGGGGCAGACGAAGGAACAGGCCCTGGACGTGTGACAACGGTAGATGCCTTCCTCGCTGTAAAGGAGCTTCAACCTCTCTTCTTTCGCGTTTTCCCGGGGATCCATGAGCCTGACGACGCTCGCCATGACCGCGTTGGGCCCGATAAAGCTTTTCTGGCTGCTCATACAGGCGGCAGCGCAACAGAAGCAGTTGATGCAGCGGGTCGCATCCACATACTCCTCGATGGCTCTCGGAGAAATGGGGTAGGCATTGTTCCGGTCCTGCTTTTCCGTGGCCTCGATGATGTAAGGCTTGGCTTTGTGAACCTTCTCGTAGGCCTTCTCTAAATCAATCACCAGGTCACGGACCACGGGCGCCACGGGAAGAGGCTCCACCTGAAAGACAGTGGTTTTGAAATGCTGCACGGCGTTTTCAACAAGCAGTTCGCAGGCGAGCATGGGCTTTCCGTTGATCTTCACGGCACAGGTGCCGCACTGGGCATGCTCGCAAGAGGAGTTCCAGGCCAGGGTGGGGTCCAATTCATTGTTGATCTTTCGAAAAAGGTCGGTGAACCGGAGGATCCGCCCTGCCTTCAAGGGGTAGTTCTGAATCCAGCGCTTATGTGTCTCCGGGTCATAGCGCTTGATTTTCAATGTGATGTCATAGGTCGTCTGCATGAGTCGCCCCATTTCTTCCCCCTCCCCTAGCCCCTCCCACCAGGGGGGAAGTTTGAGCGGTACCCAATATTTTCCTCCCCCTCGACGGGGGAGGCGAGGAGGCGGTGAAAGGAAATTCCTTGTGTCGATCCATTGTCTTCGGGCGCTTTCTAATACTTTCGCTCGATAATGCCGAATTTCTCGTGATGAGCCCCCTTGGCCTCGAATAGGCTCATGTCCACAGGCCGTTTTTCGAGACTCACCTCTCCATACGCCTCCATGCAGGCCAGCGTGTGATAGTGGAACTGGTCGTTTCGCTCCGGAAAATCATCCCGGAAGTGCCCCCCTCTTGATTCCCTCCTGTTTAGGGCGCTTGTTGCGATGACCATGGCGTTGTCCAAAAGGTTATCCACCTCCCAACGTTGAATGAGGTCCGGGTTCATGACCAGCCCCTCACAGGACAAAGCGGTGCGGCATGCCCTTTCCTTGAGTTCCTTCAGGGCTTCGATCGCCTCCAGGATGCCCTTCTCAACGCGAAAGACACCCACCTTCTCCGTCATGAGATTTCGCATCTCCGCGCGGATTTGGCCGAGATTGTCCTTCCCCTTTGCCTCGAGGTAACGGGAGAAGGTTGAGAAGGTCCTTTCTCCGGCGTCCCCGGGCGATTCGCCCATGCTCTGGTCAAGACTTCCCACAATTCTTTCCCCGGCGAATTTTCCCATGGTGATCAGTTCCAGGAGAGAGTTGGTTCCGAGGCGATTGAAACCGTGAAAACTGGCCGCTCCACACTCCCCAACCGCGAAAAGGCCGGGAACCGTCTCCCCCGCGCCTGACTGCACCTCCCCAAGATTATTGGTGGGTATTCCGCCCATCTGGTAGTGATTGCTCGGCCGCACCGGGCACAGGTCCTTTTTGGGGTCGAGATTGACGAACTTCTTGAAAAAGCCCGACACCTCGGGGATTTCAACATCGTGGACATAATCGGTGAGATGCCTCAGGTCGATCCACACGTGTTCGATCTGATGGTCCGGGTTCAAGATTCCCCTGCCCTCGCGGATCTCTGTCTCAATAGCCCGGGCCACAAGGTCTCTCGGAGCCAACTCCTTCATCTTGGGAGCGTATTTTTCCATAAAAGGCTCCAGTGCTCTGTTACGGAGGATCCCGCCCACAGACCGCAAGGTTTCACTGGCGAGAATACCGGGACCCACAATCCCGGTGGGATGAAACTGGATAGCCTCGGGGTCCATGATCGGCAGGCCGGCACCAAGAACGACAGCGTTCGCGTCCCCTGTGTTTTGACGGCAGTTGGTGGTGACCCTGAAGACCTGCCCGTTCCCTCCTGTGGCCAGAACTGTGGCCTTAGCCGTGACGCGAACAAATTCCCCCTCTTTTTGCCTGAACAGGACAGCTCCGACACACCTTTCGTCGTTGAAAAGGAGCTCTGTGGCCAGGGCCTGGTTGATGAAAATCGCACCCCCTTTCAGGCTCTCCCCCCACACATTGTCCATGATTCCCTTGCCGGTTCGGTCAGCCTCAAAGACGCATCGGTGGGCCGAGGATTCACCAAAGTTGAGCGTGTGCCCGCCAAAGGTCCTTTTGCTGAGCTTGCCGTCTTCCCTGCGGCTGAAATGCATGCCCCGCTCTTCCATCCAGAGGACCTGCTCCCAGCCTGCCTCTACGATCTTTTTGATCACTTTCTGATCCGCAGTGCAATCCGACCCCTTCCAGGTATCGAACATGTGATACACGGCTTTGTCCACGGTGTCCTTGGGATCAACGGCCGCCAGGCCCCCCTGTGCGGTCTGGGTGTGGGATTTTTGGGGACTGGCCACCTTGGTCACGGCGATCACTCTGGACCCCGGCCTCCTCTCGAGGATTTCCGCAGCGCAACGCAGGCCTGCCCCGCCTGCGCCGATGATCAGCACGTCACATTCGAAGGTAGACGATATTCGAAATCCGTGAGTCATCTACAAAACCCCTCCCAGGCCGATCCAGAGAAAAACCAGGAAAAGCAAGGCGACGGCTCCGATCAGAAGTTTCTGCACGGTCTTTGAGGACACATAATCACTCGCCACAGACCATACTCCGTATCCGCCATGATAGAGCGCGGCAAGAAGGAGAGCCACGTAGGCCCCTTTAACCGGCAAAGACACTATCTCGTTCGACAGGAAAATTTCCCCGGCTTTTACCGCCGGATGGAGCTGAAGGAAAAGCACATAAGCGGGAATAATGACCAGCAGGAAGGCGCCGCTCACCCGCTGAAGTTTCCAGAACACAGAATGCTTTGTGCTCCAAATCCTCAGCCAGGCAGCATACCCGGTCGCGAGCCCTCCGGCCGTCGCCAGCATCCAATAGAAGAAAGGCGACACCTGCTGGTCTCCCACGATCATGAAGAGGGCGAGGAGGCAGACAAACACCCCCAAAAGGCTCAACACCCACCGAAGCATGTTTTCGTCATCACGCCTTCCCCAGCACTCGTATAGCATCACCCTTGCCCCGTTGAACGCGTGGAAGATCACGGGGATGCTCAGAACCCATTGGAAGAAGGGGGTGAGGAAAAACCTTCCGGACTCCGGAGCGGATTTGAGCCCAGAGATATGGAACAGCACCAGGAGCACCAGGAGCAGGCCCGTGATCCTGTGAGCCCAGCTCACCACAAAGGGCCATCCTCTTGTCTCGGCATAAAAGGAGACCCCGGGCACTCTCCGGAGGCCGGAACTCCATGCCTCTTCCAATTGCTTTCTAATGACTTTCATAGCGCTTGTGAATGATGATCGCCGATGGAGCGCAAGCCTGTTTGCACAGATCGCAGAGGGTGCATTCATCCTCGTTTTCTGCGTTGACGGACGGCCGGTCTCCTTCCTTGTCAAAGATGTTCACGGGACAGACCCTCACGCATCCGCCGCAGGCAATGATTCCTGCACATTTCGGGAAGTCTACTTCGATCTCAATGAATTCACCCATCTCATGCCTCGAAATTGAGTTCCTTTTCCATGCGTTCAAGGAAGCTTTTCATGTACTCCAGCCGCGGCCGCCCTATCGCTTCAGCTTCCTTGGTGTGAAAAGTCGCTTCCACTTTCTTGATTGTCGAACGAAGGAATGTCGGGAAATCGCAGATCCTGCCGTTGAAGGAGCCGTCCTTCAACCCCCTGACCAGGGCCCTCAGAACCCCGACGGCACCAATGTACTCCAGGGCATCGGCATCCTGTCCCACTTGGGCTTCAACGCTCTTGGGCGTTGGGCCTCCGTAACGGCTGTGGCTCTCAAGGACGTGGACCGCTGCCGGGATTTTCCTAACAGGAAATCCCGCCCGGCGGAGGATCTCTTCGGCCCTGTCACGGCCCACTTCATAATGGGTCTTGCGGTCAATCACCACACCCACGTCGTGAACCAAGGCGCCCGCTACCAGCGCTTCCATGTCCGCTCCTTTGGCCTGGCCGATCCGTTGGCACCACGTGGTCATTCGTTCCACGTGATCCGGGCTTGCTACTGGCTCGTGCGCCAGGTCGGCCCGCACCTGCTCCCATATTTTTTTCTGAGTGTCTGTAAGTTCCATTATTTATCATCCTCTCACGCGTGAAGGTGTTTCCTGAGAAGCGTTACGATATCCGAAAAGCTCTCGGCCACACGGATACCGGCCTTCTTGAAGCTCTCGACCTTGCCTTTGGCTGTCCCTCTGTCGCCTTCCACAATGGTGGCCGCATGGCCGAATCTCACTCCGGGCATCTGGTCCACAAAACGGCCGGCAATGAAGGCCACAATGGGCATAGTGATTCTTCTGGAAAGGACCCTCTCGGCAAGACTCTCCTCAATGATTCCTCCCGGTTCACAGAAGAGCACAACGGCCTCGGTCTCCGGATCCTCGTGGAACAGGGGAATGAGGTCCAGGAAATTGGAGCCTACCACAGGGTCTCCGCCGATGCCGATGCAGGTGCTCTGTCCAATGCCGTGGGTCGTGAGAAGGTTGGCAATCTCCGTGGTCATGCCCCCGCTTCTGGAGGCGATGCCCACGCGGCCCGGCATGTAAGCTTTTCTCACATCCTCCGCCGGTCCTCCTGCCATGCCCAGTTTGACCTTTCCCGGAGAGATCAGGCCGAGAGTGTTGGGGCCTATGACGGCCGCCCCCTTTTCCTTCGCCACCTCCAGAAACTCGATGACGTCTTTTCTCGGCACGCGCTCGGTGACCACCACCAGGAGCTTGATGCCGTTTTCAAGGGTCTCCAGCACAGCTCCCTTCACCATGCCCGGCGGAACCGAGATCACGGCTGCATCGGCCGGATGGTTTCTCACTGCCCCGCGAACCGTGTCGTACACAGGCACGCCGTGGACCTCCTGCCCCTGTTTGCCGGGCGTGACCCCGGCGACCACACGGGTACCGTAATCCAGCATGTCCTTGGTGAAAGAGGCTGCTTCTCTGCCGGTGATCCCCTGAATGATCACCCTGGTATTTTTGTCCGCCAGTATGGACATCATCTCTCCCCTAATATTCCACTCGTTTGGTAACAGTCTAGCTTCTTGAAATAGTTTCAGAAAAAGGCCATGGGGGTCTCTCTGCCGCCATTTTGGCTGCGCCGTCAATGGAAACGCTTCGGTCGCAAAAAGGCACGCCATACTTCGAAAGAATCTTGAACCCTTCTTCTTCCCAGGCGCCTGGCACGCGAAACACGGCCACGGTTTCAGAAGGAACCCTCCCTGCCTCCAGAATGCCCTTGACCACGCCCCGGGCCACCAGGTCGACCCTCGTGTTACTCACCACGTTCATGATGATCGCGATCTTTTCTACGGTTTTCTTGGAAAGAATGTGCTTGGTCAGTTCTTTCACCTTAAGGACTGACGGGTTGCCTCCGATTTCACAGTAATTGGCCGGCTTGCCCCCGTTCTGTCTCACCGCGTCGAAGGCTGTGAGCGAAGCACCGCCTCCTCCGATGATCAGGCCCAGGGACCCGTCGAATTCGATCATGCGGCCGGCAACGCCCCGATGATCCAGGCGGTCGATTTCAGCAGCCTTCCTCTCAAACTCCGTGCTTGTCCTTCCGCCCGCGTATCTCCCCTGATCCGCCTGTTTTTCAGCCAGATCCTTGTGCCGGAAAAGCCCGTCATCGTCGATCTCCAGGTGAGCATCGAGAGCAGTCCACTTCCCGTCGTCCGTGAGGGCCAGGGGATTGATTTCAGCGACAGTGGCATCGCAATCCAGAAAAATGTCTGCAAGGCTGGAAAGGATGCTGCCCAGCGTCAGAAGCATGCTCCCCGTCACACCCGCCTCCGAAAGGATTTCCCTGGCCCGGTACTGGGGCAGTCTCCCGCGAACCGAAAACCACTCTTTGATCACTTTCTCCGGCTTTGTGGCCGCCAGTTCCTCGATGTCCACCCCGCCTTCCGTGGAGAAAATCGCCAAGGGCTCTTTGGCTACCGTATCGTAGGTGATGGCCATAAAAACTTCCTGTGTCACCCCCATCTTGTTCTCCACAAGGACTTTCGTGGGGGTGTATCCCCTGGTCTGGGTTGAAAGCAGGTGTTCTGTCCTGTTCTTTGCTTCCTCTAATGAAGAGACCTCGATGATTCCACCGCTCTTGCCCCTTCCGCCCAAGGGGATCTGCGCCTTGAGCATGATCGGGCCATTCACCTCTTGGATCTTTGCTGCTGATTCCACCACATACCCCTTGGGGAGAGGGATCTTGTATCGTCTCAATATTTCTTTTGCCTCGTGTTCCAGCAATCTCATGATTCTCTCCTTGCCCGGTGACTGCCTACACCCATCATTCTTTTATGAGCAAAAGCTTCGTCAGCCTGTCCAGGTCCCCTTCAAAATCCAGAGTCCTGACCCCATCCACGATCCGGCGTTTGATGGATTCATCGAAGACCGGATCGGTCAGATCTTTGAACTTCTCAATGAGTTGCTCCCAGGTCAGGGGATTCTCCGGATCTCCCTTGGGATAGTCGATGCGGGTCTTGAGCACTTCCCCTGCTTTGGTCACGATGGAAACCGAGGCAGGCCATTGAATCGGGAAAACCTTCTCCAACTCAGGGTCATGCACACAAGTTACCCGTCTCATCATCTCTTCGATTTCGACGGCCCCCAGGTTTTCCTGAGTGTATTCGCTCAATGAGGCTCGACCGTAGAGTATGGCCACCGCGGCACCGAAGGGCATGCTGAACTGGGCATCCACCACGCACTTCGGGTTGCACTTGATTTCTTGCGGCTCGGCCACAATGGGATATCCTGCTTTCAGCATGCCTACCTTGACCTCTTGGACATGCGCCGGCTTCAATCCGTGTTTCTTCATGATCTCCAGGATGCCGTCAATCGGGCCCTGCTTGTAGCGGCAGCAGGCATGCGGTTTGATGCTGGTCCGCATCACCTTGTAAGGCGCCCCCCAGGCCTCCAGGAGCCTGGAAGGAACAGCGCCGTCCGAGTACGCATGGAGGAATCCGTGCTTTCCCTCCAGGATCGATGCCGGGCCGGTGAAACCCTCGCTGGCGAGCAGAGCTGCAACAATGCCACTGTGGGCCGCCCACCCGGGATGGAGGCGCTTGGTGAAGGCGCCGTCTGCCAGGAATTCCATGGACGCGGCCGCCTGGCTGCCCGCAATGCCCAGGGCGTTCGTCATCCCCCTTTGATCCAGCTTCAGTATCTTCGCCGCCGTCAGAGCCGATCCCATGGTCCCGCAGGTGCCCGTAGGGTGAAACCCCCGGGCATAGTGGACCGCAGGGTCCAGGGTGAAACCGAGCCGGATCATCACCTCATAGCCTACGACAATGCCTTCAATCAGGTCTTTGCCGGAACAGCCTGCAAGGTGGCCTGCTCCCAGGGCCGCAGACATGACGGCCACGGCGGGATGGAGCGATGCCTCGTTGACCACGTCATCCAGTTCAAGGGAATGGGCGGCTGCTCCGTTGGCCAGGGCTGCATAGGCGGGGTCCGCCCTCATGCTCGTGCCGATGACCACGGCTCCGCCTGAAGTCTTTGCCACACGCTCGACCACCCTTTGCACAGGGATACTGGAATCACTCAGCGCCCCTCTGGCAGCTACGCCCAGGTAATCGAGAAGGAGGTATTTGGTGCGATCCACCACCTCCTCGGGCAGATGCTCGAATCTGAGGTCATGGCACTTTTCTGCCAGAATTTTTGTCTCATCCATCAGATTTCTCCGTCACACCCGGAATCTTTTTGCTCCGCGTGCATATCCATTCGGCGATCTCATCAGCCAATTGACGAAAAAAAAGGAGGCCTGTTCGGGGTCGCGATGGCGGTTTCCGGTCTATCGATGTCGCCACCCTCCCCTTTCCCTCTCCCCCAGTTTGGGGGAGAGGGCGGGGTGAGGGGGCTAAACGGCAAACAATTAGATGCTTTCGTGTCAGCTCGCGGGCTGCGGCTGCACCCCGCTCTTCGGCGATGCGATCCGCTTGTGGCGAACGACGCCCCAGACCGTTCCCACCAGCACGATCACGGCAACAGCCAGCGCCACATCACCGTTCGGGTGGAACATCACCACGAGCGAGGCGATGGCCAGCGCCGCGCGGATGACGGTGTCTGCAATCTTCTCCCTCATGACTCGACCAAGCATGGCGAAGGAGATGCCGGAGGTGGAGACCGTCACCAGGAGGGTATCCACGACCTGCCGCCAACCGGGATTCACCACCATGTCGGAGCGGAGAAAGATAGCGAAAGACATCATCGTGATCGGGAGGCACAATCTTACCGCCTCGAACATGGTTTGCATGAAGGAGGCGTCCGCTATCCGCGCCGCAACAGCGGCTGTGAGCGATGTCGGCGGAGACAATTCACCCCAGACCGCGATCAGGAAAATGAAGAAATGGGCGACCCACGGATCAATGCCCAGTTTGCGGAGGGGGTCCACCACGATGACCGCGAGGACAATATAGGTCGCGGTCGGTGGAAGTCCGGCGCCGGCAAGCCAGCCGAAGATCCAGGCCATCAGGATGGTGGCGATGATGCTCCAGGCGCCGATATCCAGCAGGATGGCGCCCATGCGGTTGATGAAGCCCGTCACGGTGAACAGACCGATCATGATACCGAGCGTCGCAAGCAGCAGCAGGAGATAGGATGTCATGTTGGCATGCGTCTCGACGGTCAGGCGGAAATTTTTGAAGAGACTCTCCTTTTCCGCTTCCGGGTCTTTCCGTAAATACTTGAAGTAAAAGAAGGCAAGGATCAGGAGCGCGTACATGAAACCGCCGGTGAAGAGAGCGGCCCGCAGCTCGCCGTATTTGAGAACTCCCATCAGCACGATGAGAAACGCGATGGAAAGAAAGAAGATCGCGGTCTTGACCTTGTCGTAGTCCGCGACAGGCGAAACCTCGATCGGATCGGCAGGCAACACCCGGACGCTGACAAGATAGATGGAGAGGGCGAGCGTGCCATAGTACACGAAGGATATGGCGAACCCGCGAACCACCACATCCCAATAGGGCACGCCGAGGAACTCGGCCATCAGGAAGCCGGCTGCCGCCATGAGCGGCGGCATCATCAGACCGCCCATGGACGCACTGACTTCCACGGCCCCGGCAAAGGCCCGCGGAACGCCGTAGCGGATCATCAGCGGAATGGTGAAACTGCCGGTCACGGCCACATTGGCGGCACCGCTGCCGCTTACCAGGCCGATTGAGGCCGATGCCAGCACTGCGGTCTGCGGGATGGTTTGCCGTGACCGGCCGGCAAGCCGCCGCATGACCATGACCATGGCATTCTGGGCCCTAAAACCGTTTGCCGCTGCCGACAGGATCAGGAAGGCTGCGATCACCGTCAGGGCAAGCTGACCGTAGAGGCCATAGACGCCTGTGGCGAGCTCCACCGTGCTCGATGTGACGATCCGGTAAAAGGAGGTCCCGGGATGCCAGAAAAAATCGAGGGGGCTCAGGTACCCATACAATGTGTAGACCACGAGGACGAGGTTCATCCAGAACAGGGACGAATGGGCGATGCGTGACAGTTCCATGACCAGCAGAAAGATGAGCAGACCGGCGATGAAATCCCGGGTAGTATAGGAGCCCTGCCGCCAGATCGCGATCTGTTCGTATTCCATCCAAAAATGATAGAAGGCAAAAATGCAGACCGCGGCATAACACGCGACAAGGACATGATTCACCATCGGCGGCAACCGCTTGTAGAGATAATCCTCCTGGTACATGAACAGGATCTGCAGGAGCAGAGCGATCGGCACAAGATAGCACGCCAGTTCCATCGGGCCGCCGAAGCCGGTGTAAAAATACCAGATCAGCCAGATGAACATGACCAGCGATAGGATGAAAGTGAGATTCTTGAGATTAACGTAGCGTTTGAGGCGGTCATTCGGCATGGCTCTCTCCCCTTCGACCCAGAGGGCTTTTGCTTGACAAAGGACTGCGCACGGCAAACCCACGAGGGCCTGCCCGCTGCCGCCGCATCGGCCCACGCAACAACTACCCGGCCTGGATCGTGATTCAGAAACCGACAGCCGCGCCGGGGTGAGACCCTGCACGATCGCGAGGCTGCTTCCTCACCCCCGGCAAGCCCTTTACACGATCACTTGGCGATCTTCCATTGGTCGTCCCAGGCCTTGTGCTCTTTCAGGAACTTGGCCAGCCCCGCATGGACCGGAACATGGGGATTGGCTTTGATGCCGTTGACCTGCATGCCGATAAAATCCTTTGCCATGGGCGTGAACCCCGGATCCGACTTGGCAAGGTTTTCGCGCTCCTTGTAGAAGGCGCTCAGCATCTTGTAAACGACATCTTCGGGCATGTCTGCGCGCATGTTGTAGCCGAACAGGAGCGGCACGCCCAGGATCGTCTTTACGCCCACGTCCTTGCTGAATGCATCGGCCGGATTGATCTCAACAGGAGCAAGGTTTGCCGCCTTGAGCTTTGCAATTTCCTCAGGACTCGGATTGACCACCTTGATATCTGTGCGCAGTTCGGTCTCTCGCCAGTAGGACGCCAGGGACTTGCCCGCGGTCGTGTAGGCGACGGCGCCGACGATGGTGCCGGATTGAAGCGCGTCAGCCTGAGTGGCCTCGCCGATCTGGACATGTTTGAACTCGTATCCGAGGGCTTTGTAGATACGCATGAAATTGAGCCAGTTCATGAAGCCTGCAGGAGTGAAGAATACCGGCTTGCCGCTGAAGTCGGCCCACGACTTGAACTGGTCTGCCTTCGAGGCAGCCACTGCCATAAAAGATTCCATGGGATAGGCGTACCAGGTGTGCACCATCAAGCCCTTCGCAGGTTTGAAGTCTTTGAAGGCACCCTCGCCTGCATAGAGCGGGGTCATCCCGACGTCAGCCGTGTAGCCGATCTCTCCGTCGCCGTCCATAGTGGCCTTCATGGCGCCGGTCGTAGACGGATAGGGATTGACGGTGACGGTGTATTGGCCGCCGAGCGCATCCTCCACGATCTTTACCATCGAGGCTGCGACCTTGTACCCGTAAGAACCCGTGCTGGACGTGGCCCAGCGGATCGACTTGCGCTCCTGCGCATTGGCCGTGTTGATCACCGAAAGAGCGAAAACGACTGCAACGATTAATACGAAAAGCGAAAGAGTGGTTCCAGGTTTAATCCTCGACATTACGCGCCTCCTTTTCTGCTCCGAGAACAATTGACTGATCAGGCGCGCCGCCTCTGTGCACCGGTCCTGGACCCTTGTGGGCCTTCCCGGTGCCGGTTCAGCGGCACGCGGCCCTTAAAACAATCGAAATTGGCTCAAACAAGCACCAATCTGAAATCAGCAATCCCGGATAACGAACGGTTCCGCATATGTCTTCGCCACATACACTGCGCGAGTGATATTAGGGATAAGTGATGAGCAAGAAGAAATGAAACTCTTTGACTTTTTATGGACTTTTTCTAACAGATCCTGATTTGCATGTCAACAACGGATTCTACTGTTCCGATCTGAATACAAACGCAACAGATAATGAGACCTCACCCCCACCCCAACCCTCCCCCCTTGAGGAGGGCAGGGGGGGTAAAAAGAATTAATGCGGTAGCGATGGTATTTAACGGGAAGGGCCGGTTCAAAGGCGAATCCGGCGCTCGTTGCTGTCCGGATAGGGGTATTCCATGTGCCGGGCCGTGGCCCGGGCCACAGGCTCGCCGAAGGTTCGCGCCACCACCTTGAGGGCCATATCAATGCCCGCTGAGATGCCCGCGGACGTGAGCACGCGGCCGTCCTCCACCACGTGTTTTTCAGACTCCACGCTCACCTTTGGAAAGGAATCACGCATCCACTCCAGCGATCGCCAATGGGTGGTGGCGTGCAGTCCGCTCAGCAGCCCGGCGAATCCCAACAGCATCGACCCGGTACAAACCGAAGTCAGCGTTTCGACTTCCGCTGCGCGGGTGCGGAGCCATTCCAGCATGACCTTGTTGCTCAATTCCTTGCGCGTGCCCCCGCCGCCGGGGACGACGAGGATATGGAGCGGGGGACAGTTCTCAAAGGTGTAATGGGGAAGGACTTTCATGTTGCCCGAGGCTGTCACAGGCCCTTGATGCTCCGCCACCAGCCACACTTCAAAGGGTGAAGGTTCTTCTCTCCGTTTCTCTTCGTTCAAACGGGTAACGGAGAAAACCTCGAAGGGCCCGCAAAAGTCGAGCACTTCAATGTCTTCAAAAAGCACGATCCCGACACGTTTTCTTTCCACCTCTTTCCCCATTTTCTTGAGACGCCTTATCCAATCATCAAAAAGAGCTACGAATGAAGTACCCCGCCGCAAGCAGGGCATCCTCTGCTCCTCTGGTCCCGTCATTCCGTGCCTGACGCGGAATCCAGCCTCCTTTCCTGGATACCGGCTTTCGCCGGTATGACGACTCCACGGCAAGCCGCGGGGAATGGATCCCCAGTGATTCAACCGTCAGAGTTTCAGCCGATGTACACGGTCAGGCGATTGTTGCCGGCCGTAAGCCGATCCCGAACTGCGGACATGGGAATCTCCGCCGCGCCTATGCGATAAGGGTTGGCTCCACGGGTGTAAGGGAGGTCGGCCCCATTGAGTTTCACTCCCTTAGGGCCGCAACCGCCTCCCTGAACGCGGTAGGAGATCTCCATCGCGTGCCCCTCCCATTCCATTTCCACCCTCATTCCGTCCAGAGACTTCGGGATTACCGGGTCAAGGACAAGCGCGGCGTGCTCCGGCCGCCATCCAAGGAAACACTGGAACATCAGGCGTGTCCAGATGCCCGGCCCGCTCGAATAAACTCTCCACCCTCCATCCAGGGGGATTTCCCCCGATTTCACGCGACCGTACTCTTCGAAGGCCTGGTAGCGGTCCTGAAAAGCCGCATCCGAGCTGGAATAGTAGCAGTTGGCCTGGCGAAGAGTTGCGCGAGGCACCAGGCTGCGAATGCCGATCGGGTTGGCCTGGCAGAGGGCCTTGAAAAAACCCTCGGCATCGCCGAAGCGGGCCAGGGCCTCTGCAAAGCGCAGATGAGCGTGGGTGTACATGAGAGCGATTTCCCGGCCGAAGAAGGCCGCACTTTCAGCTCGCTGGAAGTGCTTCATGGAGCCGCCCCGGTATTGCATGGGCTTGTCAAAAAGCCTCGCGCCGTCAGGACCGTGAAGGTGTTTCTCAATGAGGCCCAAGTGTTCCTTGGCCTGCTCCGGAGTGAGGAGACCGTTGATGATGGCGTGGATCATAGGCAGCAGGCTGTAAGACACGCCCGTTATCCGGTCCCTGGGATGGAGAAGGTAATCGATGCCGCCCTTGTCGTGGAAATAGGCAAACCCTGCAATGACCCCGTCCACGATCAGGCGTTGCTGGAATTCTTTCAGGACCTTCTCTGCCATGGCCTCGAACCCGCTTGCCCGGTCGCTGATGCCGAATCGTCGAAACGCCGTACTCAGGGTCGTAAGGGTCTGGTAGTGGAGCGTGACCGTCCAGGCACTGCACAGGCGCTCGCGCATGGCGGGATCAAAAGGCTGCATGGAATCGTTCCAGTCCCCGTGGCCATAGGCTGCGAGCGATGTGCCGGGAATGACCCGGCGGTTCATGAGAGAAATGGCGCGCTCCGCATGGTGGCGGACCGTGGCCTTCTCGGCCTTGTCGTCGCCCTCCGGATGAAAGTAGGGCACGATCTCGTCGAGCAGGCTCATGTCCCCTGAGGCCATGAGATATTGAGCCAAAGACAACACAGGCCAGAACACGATATCGCCATGAGAGTCGCCTGCCCGGATGTTTCGCTCCCGATTGAAGAACATGAACCACTGGGGCCAGTCGCCGTCAGGGTTCTGGGTCCTGAAGACTCGTATGAGAAGGTCTCTTATGGGTTCATAGCGGCTCAAGGCCAGGAGCATTTCCACCGGCCCCTGAGAAATATCGCGAGTGCCCCACCCGCCCCCTGTGTACTGCTCAAGGCCGCGCGGGGCAAGGTAGTGGATCAGAACGTTCTGAATGAACCAGGGCAGAATTTCAGCAAGGTTTGCCGCCCCGCCGGCCAGGGGACTGCTCTCAGGCGGCTGGATGCGGAGGCCCGATGTGATGTCGGTCCAGAAGCGCGCCCTCTCAGACCCTGCGGCCTCAACAGGCTCTCCTGAAATCAATTGCCCTATCATGCGGAAGCCGATGGAAAGCGCCGGTGCACTGATCATGCAGAGGTACGGCTGACTTCGGGAGAGACCGTCCAGGAACAACAGATCGTCCCCTCCCATGCGCTCGATGATCGTTCCGGAGAGAGCTTCAATGCGGAACCCTCCTTTGGGAAAGCGGCGGCCCACATCGGAATCAGGCACCGGATGCACGAAGACCCCGTCGCCGTCCTTGAGGTATTGAATCGGCAGGGTATTGCTGCCGTCATCCCCGTTGATGGCCACATGGTTGGACAAAAGAAAACGCACGGGTTTCCCGGACCTCACTTCCACTGACAAGGTCAACTCGTGGCGGTCAATGGCCGAAGCGCTGTGGACCGCGATCAGGCCTGCAGCATGCTTGTAAATCCATCTGGAGCTCTCCGGAGTCATTTCGAAGGCCGATGGCACATCCAGAAGATGCCAGCCGCTCTCCAGCTTCACGAAGAGCCGCTGGCCATTGCCGCGCAAGAGGCTCAGATAGGTGTGGGGGGTGGACAGGAAGCGGTTGATGCTCACGTGACCCTGGGTCACCATGGAGTGGAACACGCCGCCCATCCATGTGTTGGAGGTGAGCGCCGCCTCGTCCGGAATCAAAGCGTAACCCGTGCGAAGAATCTGGCCATGGGGCCGCATGGCCCTCAACTCCTTGGCCTTCAACACCACATGCCGGTTCGCTCCGGTAAAGAAGGACAGCGTTTTGCCGTCCTCCTTTTCTTCTTCACGGCGTTCCCGGCCGAAAAGGGCGGCGATCTCCACGTCGGTCAGTTCCTGAGCCTCCAGCAGGGGTGCTGCGCTGAACAGCGTCGCCGCCGGTTTTGACCCCTCTGGAATGTTCCTCTCGCTTGGCGGTGCTGCCTCAGCCAAGGCCATGGCGTTGTCGACGAAAACCAGGTCGGCCGCAGAGGTTGCTGCCGGATGGTTCTCTTCAAACCAACCGAAAAAGCCTGTTTTGATTTCTGCGCCCGGTTTGAGCTTCATCGGGCTTTCCTGAATGGCCGCCATGGAGTGCTCGTGCTGCAGGCGGGCACCGGGCAAGCCCTTGGCGAGGGCCAACGGCACTTGTCCGGCTCGGGTGGCCAAGCCATGAAACTGAAGCGCGTCTGTAGCATATGCCATGCCTTTGCCGAGGGCTCCGATGACGGTCCAGGGATTCCTACCCCCCATGGAGAGATTCTGACGAGAAGCCAGAACAAGACCTCGCTCCTTATGGGATAGAACGGTGTGGTCCACATAGTGACTGGTGTAGAACTCGTTGATTCTCACGGCCCAGTATTGCGCAAGCCCCAGGTCCTGCGTATAGATGAGATCCACCGTCTCCTCTGTTGCGAGCGTGTTCTCGAGCACCACGTGCCAGAACCAGGCCGGAGCAGACTTTGCCAGACAGAGCGAAACGCTGAAGCGGATTCCTTTCCATTCCCCGTTCACGGTCATGCCTCGCTGATCCACGTGGATGGATGCAGGACTTCGGGGTCCGAAAAGGGGTGTGGCCTCGACGAAGTCGCCCAGACGGCGCAGGTACAGGTTGGCGGGGCCGCCTTCGATTTCAGTGCCGAGGAAGAGGTTCAAAAGGATGTCGCGGTGATCCATGCGCCGAATCGAGCCATTGGCGTTCAGCTCTATGCTCAG
This sequence comes from uncultured Desulfobacteraceae bacterium, assembly GCA_964580575.1. Taxonomy (GTDB): domain Bacteria; phylum Desulfobacterota; class DSM-4660; order Desulfatiglandales; family HGW-15; genus CAVPDE01. The sequence continues at coordinate 183 of CAZOLJ010000005.1, read as the reverse complement.
GCCGGTAGGGCTTTCCAGACGAAAAGGAAAAACAGCGGGCGACGGACTCTGAGGGTTCATGGGGGCCTCCCTGGCGATTTGTCGAAATGGTAGGATCATAGCTGAAAACAGACAGGTTATCAATAGAACGGGGACCTCGAACTTCCCTGTTGCAAGAGTAGGGATTCGTAGTTAAAAGAGTGT
>CAZOLJ010000004.1:0-100733 GCA_964580575.1 uncultured Desulfobacteraceae bacterium | reverse complement strand
ATTATCAATAGCATGAACCGCTCCCTTTTATCAAGGGAAAAGCTTTCCCGGGGGCCTTGGGGCCTTCGAACCGCTCAGGGTCAACCCTGAGCATGCCCCGTGGGGAAACAAGGTGGGAGCCGAAGGGTTGACTCCCGCTTTTCTTTGCCCTATATTGCAGCTTCGAAGGTGTTGCGATTCTTCGTTTTTTTTGAGATTTCCAAGGTCCGGAGGAGGTTCTTATGCTCGAAGACAGGATGGTATTTCTGAACGGCGAATTTGTGGCCTGGAATCAGGCCAAAGCGCATCTCATGTGTCATTCCTTTGGTCGCGGCTCTGCGATCTTTGAGGTTCTGAGCCTTCATGACACCCGAATGGGGCCCGCAGTTTTCCGGCTGGATGAGCACATGGACCGGCTCTTCAGAAGCGCAGAACTCCTGGACATGGAACTCCCCGGGACCAAGCAGTCCATCCAAGAGGCTGTGCTGGAGGCTGTGCGGCGAAACGGCATCCGGCAAGGTTTCATCAAGATCATCTGCTTTTATTCCCAGATCGCCTTTGAGATTCTACCGCCCCAGAAAAAGCTCGACCTTTCCATTTTCGTGGTCGATCCTCTGCAGGATTTAGGGGGGCTCAAATTTCCCTTTGAGCGAGGGGTCAGCGCCTGCATTTCCAAGTGGCGCAAGCTCGATCCTGAAACTGTGCCTTTGGAAGCGAAGGCGGCCGCCAACTACCTCAACGGCATGATGGCCAGGGGAGAGGCGAAAAAGCGGGGCTTTGAGAACGCCGTCATGCTGGACACGCAGGGATTCATCGCAGAGGGAGGGACGGAGTCCGTGTTTCTGGTGAAGGGCGGAGTGCTGATGGCCCCGAGTCTGGGAACTATTCTCGCGAGCATCTCCAGAAAATCGCTTCTTCAGGTGTCCCAGACGACAGGGATCCCGACTTTCGAGGGGAGGTTGAGACCCGAACTGTTTTTTGAGGCCGAAGAGATTCTGTATTCCGGCACCCCCATGAAGGCGCTTCCCGTTCGCCAGATTGAAAACAGAGTCCTGGAAAAGGTTCCGGGACCGGTGACCCAAAAGCTCATCGCCCTGGTGGATGACATTGTTGCCGGCAAGGACGATCGTTTCAAGGCGTGGCTGTTTCCGATAGGAAAATAGTACGCAGTAGGCCGTAAGGAGAAGGCGGTATGGAGCGGTCTTTGGTGCCTACTCCAACCTCCTTAAGGCTTACTGTCCTGTATGAATTTCTCCGCAACCTTCCGGGCGATGAGCGGGGCATTGCCTCCGGCCCGGTTGTTGATGATCACATTGGCCTGCACGTCCCCTTTGAGGGCCTCCAGCATGATCTCTGCGGTTTCCTCCGGCATGCGAGCACTCATCATGCCCTCCACCATTTTGTCAAAGGGAAAAGCCTTAAGGTAGGCCTCCTCGTAACGCATTCCAATGGGCGTCATCAAACGGATGATCGCTTGCTTCCCGGCATTAAAGAATCGGCCTGAGGCTTTCGAGAGTTGCTTGCGAAGCGGAGGAAGCCAGGTCCAGTGTGAGAGGACCTGGCCTATACCGTGCTTTTCGAGCACTTCGAAATAGGTTTTTGTAAGTAGCGCTTCGGTCCTCACTTCCACGTGATAGCGATCATCTTTTGGGATCTGATCGAAGAAGCGGTCGACAGCTGAGACAATGAGATCGACGGGGGAGCGTTCCTTCTTTGCCTGGTATTCCTGCTCGAAGATAAACCCCTGAAGAATGGGACCCATCAGAGCCGTGACGGGGCTATAGAATCTCTGAATGAAGATCTCCGCATTCAGGTAATCGGGGTTCTCGGCAAACTTCCCGCCTCTCCACAATTTCCGGGCGAAAATCGTTTGGGGCACCTTGAGAACGATGCCGTCCGCATCCTTGAGATTTCTGCGGTAGGTCTCAAGAACTCGATGGGTCGGGGTAGGATTGGAATGCTCGTCCAGAAGCAGGCTGTAGAAGGTGAAATCCAATTCCAGAATAGAGAAGTGCTGAAAATACTCCTGCACGCTCTTGACCGGCAGGAGTTCCTCGGTCACGGTCTGACCACCTACGGTCTTGGATCTTTTCGAGATCCTGCCGCCGAACCGTTCGCGGGAGTAGATCTGCCCGAGCCATCCGGCGTACCGGTCACTGGCTGTGCCAATGGAGACGCGGGGATGGAGGTCGCGGAATAGGAATTTTGTAGGATCAGAAGCCATTTTCGACTGCACCCAAGTTGCCTCAAATGTTTCTCGGGGAGCGCACGACCAATAGCATCCCCTCCCCTGGCGGGAGAGGATTAAGGGGAGGGGTGTCTGAACCTTCTATGCTCCCTGCTCTTCGCCCTCTGCTTGTTTACGGATTTAGCTTCAGCTTCTGTCCTACCTCAATGTGAGAGTCGGGAATTCCATTGAGCGCTTTCAACCTTTCCACAGGCACTCCGGTGATCGTGGATATCCTGGTCAACGTGTCTCCGGGCTGCACCACGTAAACCCCCTGGGATGAATTATTCGCCGGACTCGAAGAGCTGTTGTTGGCCCAGGCTGCCACAGGGCCGCCATGGTTGAGTTGGGCAAGAGCGGCAAGGGCATTGCGTCCGGAGCCGGCCGGAACTTTAAGACTGTATTGGCCTGTCGGCAGATGGGAGCTCAGCAGCTCGGGGTTGAGCTCTTTGATCACCTTGAAGTCGGTTCCGATGGCCTGAGCCAGGTCCGTAATGTGCACGGAGGAGCTGATGTTCACCGTCACCGTGTCGAATTTCAGGGGTTTGTAAAGCTGGTCTTCAGGCAGGAGGTAGCCGTAGCGACGCGGATTCTCCATGATGATTTTGATGGCAGCGATGCGAAAGATATACCTCTCGGTCTCGGTAGGTAGATTGAGCCTGTAGTAGTCAGACACCTTCTGTTCAATGATTTCCTTCTGCAGGCGGTTTTCCCCGCAATTGTAGGCGGCCATGGCCAGTGTCCAGGCCCCGAACATTTCCTTGAGCTGCGTCAGATAAAGGATGGCCGCCTCTGTCGAGCGTTCAAGAGCCATTCGCTCATCCACTGTCTGATCTTTCCGAAGCCCTTTTCTCTGGCCTGTCTCCGGGATGAATTGCCAATGTCCGAGGGCTCCTGAGCTTGAACGGGCATAGGGAATGAGAGAGCTTTCAGCCACGGCCAGATACTTGAGATCATCGGGCATGCCGGCCTCACGGAGCGCCTTTTCGATGAACGGGAAATACCGGGCCGCTCGCTTGAGCAGCATGAAGACCCGGGCATGGTCCCACACCATGACCGTGAACTCCCGGTCCAGCATCTCTAAAACGTCCGGGTTCTCCAGGGGCATGCGCTCCCCGCAGAGAGTCAGCGTTTTAGGGCAAGGGAAAGAGTTGAACGCCGGGCCGGGGGCTTCCTGGGCCTCTGCGCATGGGGAAGTGAGGAACAGGAATAGAATCAGAATCAGGGTTACACGTTGAAACGTTGCTCGCATGGGAACCTCGGCAATCGCAGAGACGAATTAGCGCAGTGTCTCGATAATGCCTTTTGCAGGTGTCATTTCGATCCCGCTCAGTGAGCGGGAGAGAAATCTTACGATCATCATAGGCGATTAAGATCTCTCCCCCGGCTTTCGCCTGGGTCGAGATGACAAGTGCGGATTGAGACCATGCACCAGCTTTAAGTGATCTTAACCTAACCCAATGGATAGAGAGCGTCAAGGGTTGAAGAAAAAAATGGTTGAGGTTTTCAGGGGGATTTCATAGTCTCGGAGGCCGATAAGCTTGGGGAAAGGAAGATCAGTCATGATGGACATCCAAGTGGACAAGGATTCTCAACTCCGGATCCCGGAGGACCAGGATGTGCGATTGGTATACAGGGCATCCTTTTTCGAAAAAAATGGACTTCTCAAGTGGATCTCCGATTTCAAGCTGGGCACTGCCGGTTACAGAGATACGATCGACTTGAACGATTTCTTCTCCACCGATGCCCCTTACAACGCGCACACCATCATGATGGTCGCAGAAGCGATGGCGCGGATCTACATCAGGAAGGGGTACGGGTCCATTCACCTGGGCGGTGAGGTTCGGCGGTTCACCTCGGAAATCATCAACCTTATAGGGAGGATCTTCGCTTCCCACGGCATCACGGTCCATCTCAACGCGGACAGGGACACGACCCCCATCTGGGCCACGTCCTTCGGCGTCTTCTACAATGAGCTGGATGGGGGAGCCAATATCACCGCCAGTCACTCTCAGAATTTCAAACAGGGCTTTAAACCGGTCGACGAAAAGGGCATGCAGCTCCTCGCCGAGGCGGACGAAATCAGGGAGGAGGTGCGCCGAATCGGTCAAGAGGCGGAGGCGAACTCTTTCTCGATCAGCCTGAGCGCCCTGAACTCGCCGCACATCAAGAAGGACTTCCACTACCTGGAAGCCTATGCCGATTACTTGAAAGACATCGTCCCTAAAGAGGCTTTCCGTTTGATCCATGAGGCGGAAAAAGCCGGGATGAAGGTGGGTGTTTCCACGGTGGGAGGAAGCATGCACGAGAACTCGCTAGCCCTCTTCGAACGCTTCGGGATCAAAACCGGGCAGGACGGCCTGATCCAGTACATGCACTGGGAAAAACGGGATGACTTTCACAAGGTGGGCGAGATTGACGGACAGAATTACGGATGCGACCCCACAAAACAAATCATTTACCGAAATATCGGGCTCAAGGAGAAACTCCTTTCAGGAGAGAGTCACTTCGGGTTTATCTGGGATCCGGACGGCGACCGTTACAACATGGTCACGATCGCGCCGGGCTCCGTGAAAAAGCGGGCTGAGGAGAGCGGTCTGGAAGTGGAATTTGTAGTGGGGACCGGCAAGTGTATTGTCTATTTCAAACCCAATCAGATTTATTTCCTCAACGCGGCTCTCAAGCTGGAAATGCTGGCTGAAAGCGGAGACCTTTTCAAGCATGATCAGGTGATCGGCATCACCTATCCCACGTCGAAATCCATCGGTGAACTGGCCGACGTGTTCAACAAGAGATATGCGAAGGAATTCGCTCAGTCCGGAACCCGCATCCGGGTGTTCAACACTCCTGTGGGGTTTAAGTACTTGGGAGAGATGGTGGGGGACATCGAGTCCCAGTTGGACCGGGGGAATGAGGTGGTTCTCAAGGACGTGACGGGAAAGGAGGTCTCCCTGGGCCGGAGCCCGCGAATTCTCATTATGGCCGAGGAATCAGGGGGTGCGGCCATGGGAAGCGCAACCTGGCGGCTCAGCAAGGACAAGAACAGAAAAAGCCTGGCCATGAAGGAAAAGGACGGCATGCAAATCGCCCTCATGAACCTGGGGGTGATGAGCAAGCTCTATCTTGAAAAGAAATCCTTTGCCGAGCTCTACGTGGAGAAGATCGAGGAGTTTGACATTCAGCACCGGTATTACAATCGGATCGACAAAACGCTCTTTGAGGAAAGCCTCATCGGCGAGGCGAGAGAAAAGGCCAAAGCGATCGGGAACAAGGCCAAGGAATACACGGTCGACGCTTTCAAGGACCTGACCCGTAAGAAATCTCCTCAGGAAGCGCGGGAGGCCTTGCAGAGACTGGTGGGAGAAGGAGCCAGGGTGCCTGAGATCAAGAGCGTGTTCTGGGCAGGGGACGGGACCTACATCGATTTTGGGACCCTGTGGTTTGAGCTGAGAGCTTCGGGGACCGATGCGGTTCTGAGGTTCTACATTGAGGGAAAAGACAGAGAGTTTCTGGATACGCTGAACAAGGCATTCGTCGGGATCGCGGACAGGAAGATAAAAGAACTAAGAAATGCCTAAAAGGCATCAGGGTGCACGGCGCAAGGTACACGGTGCACGGCAAATCAAAGGAAAGACGATCCGCGTCATACAACGCGGGACTGACGACGGACAACAGGCAACAGGCAACCGGCGACACGCAACCTGCGGGGAATACTGGCGACCGACGGCGAACCGCCGACCGCGGACAACACAAGCCTGACAACGGTGAACCGTGAATGGATAACAGATAACTTGAAACGATAGGAGGAAAAAGACCATGAGGAAAAAGCTCTTCTTGATTGCCCTTGTTTTGTGCGGGCTGCTGATCATAAACCCGGCCCACGCTCAAACAGCCGCCAAGCCTTTTGTCTTCGGATTGCTCCTGGTAGGGCCTTACAACGATCACGGGTGGAGCCAGGCCCATTACGATGCCGGTCTTTATGTTGAGAAAAAAGTGCCGGGAAGCAAGATGGTTTATATCGACAAGGTCAACCCTGCAGACAGGCCGGGAGTTACCATTCCCCAGCTTGTCGATGACCTTGTGGGAAAAGGGGCAAAGCTTATCATTGCCAACTCCGACGACATGAAAGACGGGGCAAGAGAGGCGGCGAAGCGCCATCCGGATATTTCTTTTATCCATGTGTCCGGGGACGATGTCCTCACAGGCAAGGCGTCGAAAAACCTGGCCAATGTCATGGGCCGCATGGAATATGGAAAGATGATTGCCGGTTTTGCAGCGGCTCTCACCACCCAGACCGGAAAGATCGGCTACCTTGGCCCTCTGATCAATGAAGAAACGCGAAGGCTCGCTGTTTCCGCTTATCTCGGAGCCCGTTACGCCTGGGAAAACGTGTTCAAGAAAGACCCCAAGACCCTTTCGTTCCAGGTGACCTGGATCGGGTTCTGGTTCAACATCCCGGGCGTCACGGCCGATCCCACCCAGGTGGCGCAGAACTTTTTCAACACGGGATACGATGTGGTGATCTCCGGGATTGACACCACGGAAGCTCTGGTGGTGGCGCGGCAGAAGAGGCAGCAGAAAAAGCAGGTGTGGGCCATCCCGTATGACTACAAGGGAGCGTGCGAGGGCGCCATGGACGCCTGCCTGGGTGTCCCCTACTTCAACTGGGGGCCGACCTACGTTCATTTCATCAAGGATGCCATGGAGGGCAAATTCAAACAGGCGTGGCTCTGGAACGGGCCGGACTGGAAGGATATCAACAATCCGGACACCAGCGCCGTAGGATTCCTCCCAGGAGGCGCCCTTTCAAAGACTGCGCAGGCTTCTTTGGATACCTTTGTCAAAGACCTTGGAAGCGGAAAGATCCAGCTCTTCAAGGGTCCTCTGGATTACCAGGACGGAAAGCCTTTCCTGAAAGCGGGAGAAGTGGCGACGGACAAACAGATCTGGTACATGGAACAGCTCCTCAAGGGCATGGCCGGAGAGAGTAAAGCGAAAAAGTAAGCAGTAAAGAGGGGAACCCAAAGAGCCCAAAAATGTACCGTCTTTTCGTCATGCCCGCGGAGGCGGGCATCCAGGGTTTTTCATACATCACGGACAAGCCCGCCGGGGCGGGCTTGTCCGTGCCACCCGTCAGTGAACAGTGATCGGTAAACGGTGAAGGGCGGAGCGGGCGCCAATGCCTGCTCCGCAAGAAGAATCTCATGAGGATTACGCTCAGGAACATTCGCAAGCGATATGGGAAGGTGAATGCCAACGACGGGATCGACCTGGAGATCACCGAAGGGTCCATCCACGGAATTCTGGGTGAAAACGGTGCAGGCAAAAGCACCCTCATGAAGGTTCTTGCGGGATACACGGCCAAGACCTCCGGCACGATTCTCGTCAATGGTCAGCCCGCAGAGTACGACCACCCCTCACAAGCGACTCGCCTGGGCATCGGCATGCTCTACCAGGATCCGCTTGATTTCCCGCCGCTCACGGTCATGGAAAATTTCATGATGGGGCTCGATTGTGGACTCGTTTCAAGAGAGAAGGCCTATCGTGTCCGTCTCAAGGAAATGGCCGACCCTTTCGGCTTTCATCTTGACCCCGGTACAGCCGTAGTACGTCTCACGGTGGGAGAGCGGCAGCAACTCGAACTGGTCAGGCTTCTTGCCCTGGGCGTGGAAGTGTTGATTCTGGATGAGCCTACCACGGGGATCTCGAGCCTTCAAAAGCAAGCCCTGTTCAGTGTCCTCCGGAAGCTTGCCAGTGAGGGAAAAACCATCCTCCTCGTTTCTCACAAACTCGAAGATGTGGAAGCCCTTTGTGACCGAATCACGGTTTTGAGGCGCGGCAAGGTGGAAGGGGACATGGGCTTACCCTTTGAGGCTAGAAAACTCCTGAAGTGGATGTTTGGGAACGAACTCGCTCCGCCTCCCTGCTTCGAGAAACGGACAGAGGAGGGAGTCCTGACGCTGGCCATGGAGGAGGTCTCTGGCTTGGGGGGAAGAGCCGGGCTGAGCCCGTGCCGGGTATCTGTACGGCAGGGCGAAGTGGTCGGGCTGGCAGGATTGGAGGGGAGCGGGCAGGGTCTGTTTTTGCGTCTGGCGGCAGGGCTGGAGAAACCTCAGACGGGAAAGATCCGGGTGGCCGGAGCGGACATGACGGACAAGGATCACCACGCCTACAAAGCGAGGCGGGTCACGTTCCTGCCGGCGGGCCGGCTGGAGGAAGGCCTGATGCCCGGCCTGACCATCACGGAACATTTCGCTCTCCAGCAGCTGAAAGGGATTGTGATCCACTGGCCGAAAGCCTGGGACAGGGCCCAACAAGGGATCGAGCGATTCAGGATCAGGGGCAATCCTTTTTCCGCAGCAGAATCGCTTTCAGGAGGAAATCAGCAGCGCCTGCTCCTGGCTCTGCTTCCGGACAATCCGCGGCTGCTGCTTCTGGAGCACCCCACGCGTGGGCTTGATATGGATTCGGTCCGGTGGGTGTGGGAAAAGCTCACGGCCTATGCGGTTCAGGGGACGAGCATTGTCTTTTCGTCCGCTGAGTTGGACGAGATCTTTCAAATGGCCGATCGGATCCTGGTGTTTTTCAACGGGGAGGTGGTGAAGGACGTGAGGCCTTGCGATACGACAGTGGAGGAGCTTGCGAAGGCCATCGCAGGCAAGGGATAGCCATGAGCCTCTTTCCTGAAAGCACCCCGCCCAAAGAGCTTCTCCTGAGAGTCCTCTTCATCGCAGGGGGTGTCTTTTGTTTGACCAGCCTGGTGCTCCTCGTTGCAGGCGCTGCTCCCTGGCCGGCCTTTTATCATCTTTTTCTAGGTGCTTTTGGATCGTGGAGCAAGCTGTCACATGTATTGATGGTTTGGATCCCTCTCACCTTGTGCGCCTGCGGGTTGATTTACAGCTTTCGAATCGGGTTGTGGAACATCGGTGTGGAAGGTCAGGTCGTGGCCGGCGCCATAGCTTCCACCGCCGTGCTCAGGTTCGGAGTGGAGGGCGGCTCCCCCTTTCTGATGATTGTCCTGGCATTCACAGCAGGAATGCTGGGAGGAAGCGCCTGGGCGATCCTGGCCGGTTTCCTCAAGACCAAGGGCGGCGTCAACGAAATCTTTGGCGGGCTGGGACTCAATTTTGTAGCACAGGGAATCACCCTCTGGCTCATTTTCGGACCGTGGAAACGGCCCGGGGTTGGGTCGATGAGCGGGACGGAACTATTCCCTGAATCCTTGTGGCTTCCGACGCTCCTGTCCGGAAAGCTTTCACCTGTCGGCTTAGCCGTCACGGTGCTCGCCCTTGTGGTGGCGACCTGGGTGCTCAACCGTACAAGATTGGGGCTTGCCCTCAAAGGGATTGGGAGCAATGCAAGGGCGGCGTATATTCATGGCCTGAACCCGAATACCTATTTTATCATTGCCATGGGAATGGCTGGAGGGTGCGCAGGGTTGGCCGGAGCATTCCAGGTTACCGGAGTCTATCACCGCCTCATCCCCGTCATATCGAGCAACTACGGCTATCTTGCGCTTCTGGTGGTGATGCTTGCCAATTACCGAGCCTGGGGATCGCCCTGGATCGCTTTCTTTTTTGCGTGCCTGAACGTGGGAAGCATCCAACTTCCCATCGTGTTGAAACTGGATTCTTCGTTGAGCGGGATCATCCAGGGGACCCTGGTGCTCACCACCCTTCTGGTGTATGGGCTGAGGCGCAAAACCAAGGGGGAGGAGCCCGGCGAAGCCGAGGCGGTCCTCGAACGAAGGGCTCCTTCTAGATGGTATGCACCCTTGTAGCGTAGGAGGGTATATGTTGCGAACAAATAGGATGCCTGTGAGACTTTCCAGTGACCGACTTTGATTTCACCATTCTCCTCGCTTCCATTGTGGCCGGCGCTGCGCCGATTGTGCTGGCTGTTTTGGGAGAGACGATCTCGGAAAAAGGAGGGGTGATCAATTTGAGCCTCGACGGCTCTATCCTTTTGAGCGCCATGGTCGCCTTTGCCATCGCCTATCAGAGCAACAACCTTTTTCTCGGATTTGCAGGGGGTGCTCTCGTGGGGGCCCTGATAGCTGCGGTTGTCGGGTTTTTCAGCGTATCCCTGGGCCTGTCCCAGGTGGCTGTAGGGTTTGTTCTCACCCTGACGGCCAGGGACCTTGCCTATTTTCTGGGGAATCCATACGCCAGGCTCTACGGCCCTCAAACCGGCCTTCTCCCTATCCCATGGCTTCAGGATATCCCTGTTCTGGGTCCCATTTTATTTGATCAAAGCTTTCCCGCGTACCTGAGCCTGCTCCTGATTCCTTTTGTCTGGTGGTACTTGTACAAAACACCCATGGGTCTTCGCCTTAGGGCCATCGGGGAGAACCCGGAAGCGGCCTATGCCAGAGGCACAAACACTCGATCGATCCAGTTCTGGTACGCGGTGGCGGGCGGGCTCCTGGTAGGCCTTGCAGGGGCTACTTTCTCTCTGTGCACCAAGACCGGCTGGGGCCGGCCTCAAGGCGCCGAAGGAACCGGGTGGATCGCCCTGGCCATCGTCATCTTTGGAGGCTGGCACCCGGTCAAAACCGCCCTGGGAGCGTACCTCTTCTCTTTTCTGCAGATCATGGGAATTCATTTTCAGGGGGGGTGGCCTTCGGTGCCTGCCCAGGTGTTCCAGGTCGCTCCTTTTCCACTCATGATCTTCGCCTTGATCGTCATGTACCTGGCACAAAGGAGCTCTGCAAAAACGTCGAGCAGGGGATCCCCATGGCTCCGCGGCATGGTGCGAATCTTGAGCGGATCAGCCCCTGCGGGACTCGGGAGATCTTTTAAGCCCGAGTAACCGTCCTGGTGCTTGACACTCGGCATGCTATTTTCTATAGTTCCTTAATGGGACATTTTCCTTCCTTCATGAGGCATTCCATCACAGCCGGGGATCCATGGGCCTTTGCCGATGCCGAAAGGCAGCCGGCCGGAGAGCGGTGTCTTCCCGGGTTTATGGAGAAAGGCTTCAAAGGCCGAGAAAAATACAGGAGGACTGAGTGATGAAGACCAGGAAAGTCAAAGATCTGATGGTGCCCCTTGAGGAATATGCTACAGTGAGCGAAGACGCCAGCCTCTATGCAGCCGTGTTGGCGCTCGAGGAGGCGCAGAAGAAATTCCGACAAGCCGCTTACAAGCACCGTGCAATTCTTGTCCTCGACAAGGGCAAACAAGTGGTCGGGAAGCTCAGTCAGCTTGATGTGATCAAGGGCCTTGAAGGGGGCTACAAGAAAATGGGGGACTTCAAAGGCATCTCGCACACGGGTTTCAGTACGGAATTCATCAGGTCTATGGTAGACAAATATGATCTGTGGCAGAAACCGCTGGAGGACATTTGCAGGAGATCCCCTCACATCAAGGTGAGAGACGTCATGTACACGCCCACGGAAGGGGAATACGTTCCCCAGGAAGCCAGCCTGGACCAGGCACTTCATCAACTCGTCGTAGGCCATCACCAGTCTTTGCTGGTTACGAAGGAGGGAAAAGAAATTGTCGGCATCCTGCGCCTGACGGACGTCTTTCAGGAAGTGTGCGAGATGATGAAAGCTTGCCAGCTGTAAGGGCTTTTCCACCTGAAGATGGACTTTGAGTTCCTCACGTAGGAAACTTCAAAACCGGAGGTCGGAAAGTTAGGATGAAATCCCACGAAGCCATCATGGCTTTTTCCCAGAGCGAGAAGATCAAGTCAGGACTGATCATGATCGCCAGCAGCCTGGAGCTTCTCAAGAACCTGCCGGTGGAGGAGAAGCGCGGAGCATCGAGAATCATTTATGTGGATTTGAGCATGCTGGGTCACGAAGTCGGCCTGGCCAAGGTCGTCACAGGGCACGAGGAGTGGAACGAGGTTGAACGGTTTCTGAACAAGGCGAGGGTGATGTTTGATTCCGGAATAGGGGAGGAAGCCCTTATTCATGTGGCTAGGGCCCTGAGCAACGTGACGAACATCGGCCAGCAATCCATGTCCTTCCTAAAGGAGTCCAAACTCCTTTAGCAGGCGTGTTACACGAACAACAGAAGGCAACAAAAGGATAGGAACTTGGACCAGAAGAGGATCAAAGACCTGTTGAGAAAGGTGAAAACGGGGAAAGTATCGGTTGATGAAGCGGTCAGCCGGCTCCGCGATCTTCCCTTTCAGGACATTGACGTGGCTTGCATCGATCACCATCGGAGCATCCGCAGGGGGGCTTCGGAGGTGATCTTCGGAGAAGGGAAGGAGGTTGAGGACATTCTTGCGATCATGGACAGGATGATCGCCCAGGAAGAGAACATTCTCATCACCCGCCTGTCTCCGGAAAAGGCGGGAATGATCAAGAAGAAATATCGAAAAGCCGAATACTACCCAAGATCACGAACCCTCACGCTGATCCCCTATGCCCTGGAGGCCATGGGAAAGGGAACCATCCTTGTCATCAGTGCCGGAACATCGGATATTCCTGTAGCGGAAGAAGCGGCCGTCACCGGCCGTTTCATGGGAAACGAAGTGGACACCCTTTATGATCTGGGCGTCTCGGGCCTGCACAGGTTGCTGGCACACAGGGAAAAGCTCCAGAAGGCATCGGTGATCATCGTGGTGGCCGGCATGGAGGGAGCCCTGCCCAGTGTGGTCGGCGGGCTCGTGGACAAGCCGGTGATCGCTGTCCCTTCGAGCGTGGGCTACGGGGCGAGTTTCAAGGGCATTGCCGCGCTTCTGGGCATGTTGAATTCATGTGCTTCAGGCGTGACGGTGGTCAACATTGACAACGGCTTCGGCGCAGCCTATGCGGCAAGCTTGATGAACAGAAAATGACCGTTGTCCGTCGTCCGTTGTCCGTTGCAGAACGCCAGTTGCAAGTTGGATGTGGCAGATTGCTTGTCGTCCGTTGTCCATTGTCAGTCGTGCGTTGTCGGAACCTGGTCGCGGATTGCTGGTCGTCTCCCTTTCTTTCCTTGCACCTTTATCCTCGTACCTTTCACCTCTCGGTTAGGCACTTCTTCTGATCTCCAGCACCCTTGCTTTCACCTGCCTGAACTCTTTTCTCTGCTCCTCGTTCCAGCAGGGAAGAAGCGTGTTATTGTGGAAGAGAGGCTCTGAGACAAGGTCATGCTGGGAACAGGCAACGGCTTTGTTCCACAGAGGAGTGTGGGGGATAGGGGAGTATTCGGCCAGGTAAGGCATGGCTCCTGCCTTGCTCACAAACTCTGCGGTATCCTTTACGGACCTCACGGACTGCCCTGGTAGCCCTGCCAGGAGATAAGCACCGATCTGCTCTTTCGAAAAACCTGCCTTGAGCAGAGATCGCACCGTCCTTTCAAAATCCCCTTCCGAAAGTTTCCGATCGAGGCATTGATGCATGGTCATGTCCGATGTTTCAAATCCGAGCCGTATGGTCTTGAAACCCGCGCGCCAGAGGAGATCCGCCGCTTCAGTGGACAGTTCCCTCACATGAAGGGCGTTGGGCGTGTGAAACCTAAGGTCGAGGTCCTGTTTCACCAGAGCCTCCAGGATAGGGCCCAGGTGCTTTGCAAAACCTACGAGCAGGGCGTCGTCATAAAAGGCAAAGTCCCGCACTCCGCGCTTCCGGTGCCAGTGCAGAATCCCATCAAGAACCTGGTGGGGATCCTGTGTGATGAACTGAGGGTTCAAGAAACGGCTCGCACAGTATTCACAACGATAAGGACACCCGGTGGAGGTGACAATCGGGGCATAGTCCAGGCCGTGGAGCAAGTCGAAAGCGGGAAGGGGAAGCTCTTTTGACGACGGGACCTTCTCCCCTTCAAGGCCGAAGTCACGAAGGTCATCGAGAAGTTCCGCCATGGTGTGAAGGGAGATCCCCGTGGCGACCCGGTCCGCGCCGGAAGTCGCGATAGCGTGCTCTTCACAAAGACATGCGTAAATGCCGCCGAGGAGGATCGGAGTCCGGGGATGAACCTCCCGAGCCACGGCGATGGCCTCGGTCACACCGGGATACCAATAGGTCATCAGCGAAGTCACGAGAATGGCTGCGGGCTGCTTGACCTCCTTCATGGCGTTCACAACGAGTTGTTTTGGAATCCCGTATCGGCTATAAGATCTCGGAACATGGTCGAGGGCCGGTGAGCGGACAGCTTTTTCTCTTGGGAACTTGCCCGTGCCATAAGCACGCCGGGCCGGCAGCACACTGTCTTTCAGTGTTGGAAGATGAAGATCCAAGCAGTCGATCAGCTGGATGTCGAATCCGCAAGCCCGGAGATACCCTGCCAGATAGAGAAGACCGAGAGGCTTTGACCAGAGATCGTAGGCGGCAAAGTCGTAGATCCATGGATTGATGAGGATCAGGGAGGGAGCCATTTTTGCGGATGTCACCACGGTTTCCACTCAGCACAGAGCAAAGAGCGTAGAACGTAGAGCAAAGAAAAGAGAGCACTGGAGGAGATAGGGTTTCCGGGATGTGTTTTTCTCTCTGCTCTGTGCTCCTTGCTGTAAGGGTATACTAAGGACTCCGGGATGACAAAGCCCAAAGTTTGGAAACTGAGAGGAGCGTCATGAGAGCGGTTGTACAGCGGGTCAAAGAGGCCAAGGTGGAGGTGGCAGGAAGGACGGTCGGAGAAATCGGGGCCGGTCTCCTTGTTTTCCTGGGGGTGGGACACAGGGATTCCGAAAAAGACTGCGACTATCTGGCCGGAAAGATCGCTCACCTGAGGATCTTTTCCGATGAGCAGGGACTCATGAACCGCTCGATCCTGGAGACGGGTGGGGAGGTCCTGGTGGTATCCCAGTTCACGCTCTGGGGGGACTGCATCAAGGGGCGAAGGCCTTCGTTCACAGGGGCTGCGCCTCCTGAAAAAGCCAGAATGCTTTATGAGCACTTCGCAAGGCTGATCCGGGAAAAGGGGCTCAAGGTGGCCACTGGGGTGTTTCAGGAGATGATGGAGGTTCATCTGGTCAACGACGGCCCGGTGACTATTCTTTTAGATACTGAGAAAACATTCTGATAGGCCGTGGTTTGCTTAGGAGGAGGAAACCCATGAGTCTCAGCTTCTGGCCGAAACCGAAAAGCCCGGAGGGGAGCCAACCCGCAGACAGAAGCCAAGCGCCCGATGCGAAGCCCATCGAACCTGAGAGCGCCTCCTCCACGAAAAGAAATACCGTTCCCTCATCCTAGTCACCTCGCCGACCCATTCAAGACGCGTCTGGCTGATCTTCAGGAAGGCGATTCCGGACAAGGATTTCCGCACCACGGTCGTGCTCACACCCTATTCCAAATTCAGAGCGGAGGACTGG
Source organism: uncultured Desulfobacteraceae bacterium (assembly GCA_964580575.1). Taxonomy (GTDB): domain Bacteria; phylum Desulfobacterota; class DSM-4660; order Desulfatiglandales; family HGW-15; genus CAVPDE01. Next base: position 85,276 of record CAZOLJ010000004.1, on the reverse strand, counting down.
TGGAAAACGCGGAGATAGGTCCGTGAGGTGATCATCGAGAATTCATCTATCAAATGAAAAGCTGAGGACCGCGGGCGTAAGCCCGTGGGTATCTACTATAAAGCGAAAGGGCTGCTCTAGCCCTACTTCTCCTTCATGGTGAAGGCTCCGTCCCAGTCGGGAGGGGGAGGGTTGGATTTGAGGCTGGCGATTCGTTCCATGTAAATCTGTGCGGCATAAACTCCCTTGTCCATGGCGCTCACGGTTTTGAAGGCTTCCAGAGCGTTGTCCCATTTCTGTTCTTTGTAGAATTGCAAGCCCTGGTGGAAGTGACGGATCGTTTCCGCCTGTGAAAGGGACGTGTCTTTCCTTCCCATGAGCTGGTAGATCTTCACGGATCTGGTCTTGCCCTTGACTCGGACGCTGTCCATTTCCATGCACAGGAACTCGCCCTTCACCTTGTCATAGGTGAACTCGCTGATGAGGATGTGAGTCAGGTAGCTCTTGTTGGCCCCTTCCAGCCGGGAGCCGAGGTTGACCGCATCCCCGAGGACCGTGTACTCGAACCTCTGCTCAGAGCCCATGTTCCCGACCATCATCATCCCCGTGTTGATGCCGATCCCTATGTCGAGCACCGGTTTTCCTTCTCTGGCCCAACCGGCGTTGAGCTCGTTCAGAACCTGCATCATCTCCAGGGCCGTGTCGCAGGCCTGTTGGGCGTGATCCGGATGGTCGACAGGCGCTCCGTAAATGGCCATGATCGCATCTCCCATGTACTTGTCCAGGGTGCCGCAATGCTTGAAGACGATGTTTGTCATGGCGGTGAGATACTCATTGATCAAACGATGCACCTGCTCAGGGCCCAGACCCTCGGAGATGGTCGTGAAGCCACGGATGTCAGAGAAAAGGACGGTCAGCTCTTTCATGTCCCCGCCCAGTTTCAGCTTCTCGGGGTTCTTGAGCACTTCGTTCACCACGGCTGAGGAGACATAGTGGCTGAAAGCGCCTCTGATCTTCTTGCGCTCCCGCTCTTCCGTCAGATAGCGGTAAATCGTGAGCGACGTATAAATCAGGACCAGACCGAGCAAAGGGTAAACCATGTTGACCCAGAGAAGCGCATGACTGAAAAGCCATTGGGTGACGAAAATGTAAAGCACAAACACCCCCGAGGTCAGGACAACCCCTTTGATGGCGCTCAGGCGAGGGATCAGGAGGCCTAGGATAAGCGCAAAGAGGACAATGGTCATCGCGTCGAAGATCCTGGTCCACTTCGGTTTGTGAATGAAGGCTTTTTCAAGGATGTTGTCGATGACCGTGGCGTGGATTTCGAGCCCGGGGTAGACCGCTGCGAAGGGCGTATTCCTCATGTCATAAAGACCAATGGCCGTAGCGCCCACCAGGACGATTTTGTCCTTGAAGGTGCCCTTTGGAACGTTGCCCTGAAGGATGTCGGTGATGGAATAGTCGGGAAACATTTTTTCGGGACCAAGATAGTTGATCAGCATGTGTCCGTTTTCGTCGGTGGGGATCACCAGGTTTCCCATTCGAATGCCCTCGACCCCATAGCTGGCCACCTGGACCACCAGAGGAGGCCTCCCAAGGTAATTCCAGATACATTGGATGGAGAGAGGAGAGTAAATGTCTTTGCCGCACTGGATTGCGAGGGGCATGGAGCGAACCACCCCGTCTTTGTCCGGGATCATGTTGAAATAGCCTGCGGCATCGGTTGCCCCGGCAAGAAGGGCCAGGTTTGCCTGGGGAGCGTAAGCCCGAACAAAAGAGTCGGCCGCCCGGTCCTGCCTGGCGAGAAAGACGACGGGGTAGCGCGAACCGGTGATCCTGCGCATCTGGTCCTCTTTGTCCTTGTCGTCCAGCTCGAAGTCCAATTCCCCCTGGCTCATGTGGAAGAAATAACCTAGGACCACTTTGGCCTTGGACGCCTTGATTGCCTCAGCCAAAGCAAGATCATTGTCCGCGCTGGCCTTGCTTTCTTCGATGAACGCCTTGACCCCCTCGTTTTCCACGCGGTAGTGCTTCATCTTCTGTTCTATTTGACGAATGAACTGAATGCTGGAGTTCTCGTCGGGTTCGGCGAAAATAATATCAAAGCCGATTACCTTGGCTCCATCGCGCGAAAGAACCTCGATGAGTTTCGCCGTTTTGGATCTCGGCCACGGCCAGCGGCCTTCCGACTTGAGGCTCTTCTCATCCAGCACAGCCATAACCACGTCGGGTCGAGGTGATTTGGCCCCTCTTGAAAGGAACCGGAAATCGTAGGTTTTCAGCTCCACGATTTCGAAGAGGTCCACTTGCACAACAAAGAGCGCAAGGATGAGGAGGGTAAGAAGGACGGTCAGAGAGCCGGGATTCAGTGAGAAAAACCGCTTAAGAGCTTTTTTCATATCCGGCTCTCCAGCCCTCTTCGCGGGGATTTCCGTCAGAGAAGAAAGAGGCGGCGCAAAGGGGCTTCAGGGACAAGAATCCTATATTGGAACGGCGACCTAAAGTCAACCTTGACCACGATCCAGGCACAAAGAAAGGCACAAAGATACAAAGGCACAAAGGGACAAAGAGGAAGAGAAATGTTTTTCTGCTTTGCGCCTTTGTGCCTCTGTCCCTTTGCCCCTTCTGATTCCTTTATTTTCCGATGCAGAACCGGCTGAAGATCCGGTCTAGGACCTCGTCGCTCGTGGTCTCTCCCACGATCTCGCCCAGGGCCTCCAGGCCCTCTTGAACATCGGCAGCGACGATTTCAAAAGGCAGGCCGTCCCTGAGATTTGAAATGCTCTTTTCGAAGTGACCGGAGGCCCGTTCCAGAGCTTCCTTGTGCCTGAGGCTCGGGGCGACACCGAGATCCGAAGTGTCGATCCCGGCGGTGATCACGACTCGGATCGCTTTCCGCAAATCCTCTATGCCGTCTCCTTTCAAAGCCGAGATCCTCACTCGGGGGAGCCCGCCGGCCCTGGTTTCAAGAGCTTCTTCTTTCACTCCTGCCGGGAGGTCGATCTTGTTGAGCACCACCACCGCTTTCTTCTTTTGAACTCTGGCGAGGAGGTCCAGATCTTCTGTTTGGAGAGGCCTGCTCTGATCGATCACCAGCAGGACAAGGTCGGCTTCTTCCATCTTCTGCTCGGCTCGATGAATGCCGATCTTCTCCAGCTTGCCCCTCCCTTTCCTGAACCCCGCGGTGTCCATTACCCGCAGGGGGAGACCCTCCATGTGAATCGTGGATTCAATGACATCCCTCGTGGTGCCGGGGATAGGAGTGACCATGGCTTTCTCCTCGTTGAGGAGACGGTTCAGGAGGCTCGACTTCCCGGCGTTGACGCGGCCGACAATCACGGTTTTGAGGCCCTCCAGCCACGATTTCCTTTCCCCGTAACCGGAAAGGATTCGAGACACGGGATCGAGAAGCTCTTTTCCCACGCGGCGGACGGTCTCCTCCCGGTTCAGGAGACTGAAGTCCTCTTCGGGTAAGTCAATGGCCACCTCGATGTGAGCCAGGAGGTCCGCGGCCTTTTGCCTCAGCGCTTCGATTTCAACACGAAGCCTGCCATGAATCTGGTTCGAAGCGAGTTGGAGGCCTCTTTCGGATTGGGCGTTGATGAGATCGATGATCGCTTCGGCCTGGGTGAGGTCCATTCGGCCGTTCATGAAGGCACGGAAGGTGAATTCTCCCGGTTTGGCCAAACGAGCGCCTTCCCGGAGAAGAATTCTCAGAATCTGTTCCAGGAGAAGGGGGCCGCTGTGAGAGTTGATCTCCACCACGTCCTCACGCGTGTAGGTGTGAGGCGCCGCCATGTAGGAAAGGAGGACCTCATCGACGGCTGCGCCTGAGGCGGGATCGATCAGTTGACCCAGGTAAAGCCGGTGGCTCTGAAGGGAGTCCACCGGGGTCCTGGGTTTGAAAACCTTGTCGGCGATTTTTCGGGCTTCAGGGCCGCTCATGCGGACGATACCGATCCCTGCCTGCCCCGCAGGCGTGGCTACGGCAGCAATGGTATCTTTGTCGGACGCATTGAGGAACATAGGGAAAAACCGGTACACGGTGCAAGGCGCAGGGAGAACCCTGCGCCTGAGATTCTACTCCTTATCCGTGATTGCTCCCTTGCCTTTTGGAATAATCACGACCCTCTTCATCAGTCCCTCGCCCCGGCTCCTCGTTTCCAGGTGCTCATCGTCCTTCAGTGCCAGGTGGATGAGTCTCCGGTCATGGGGATTCATCGGGTTGGTGGTGACCGGCTTCTTGATCCTCTTGGCCTTGTCGCCCATTTTCAACGCCAGCTGGGTCAGGGAGTCTTCTCTTCTCCGGCGGTAGTTCTCTGAATCAATGACCACGTCGATCTTTTTGTCCAGAGCTTTGCTGACGATTTTGTTTACAAGAAACTGGAGGGCATCCAGCGTGTTACCCTTTCGGCCGATGAGGAGGCCTGAACGATCCCCCTGGACCCGCAGGGTGATCCTCCCTTCCCCACGGCTCGCAGCGACCGTCGCTTCCACCGGGATAAGCGCGAGAATCTCTTCAAGGGTTTTTTTGGCGAAAGTCACGTCGTTTTCTCGAAGTTCTTCCCTTTGCTCTCCAGCTTCGGGTTCCTCCTCTTCCTCTTCTTCCTCGAGTTCGGCCTGAGTTTTCAGGGTGACTTTGATCTTGGCCTTTCGGCCTCCGACGAGACCGAAAATCCCTGCAGATCCGGGCTCGATCACATCAATACTGAGTTCTTCCACAGGAAGGTTGAGTTCACGAGCGGCATTTTGAATGGCTTCTTCAGTGGTTTTTCCCTCGAATTCGTAAGTTTCCATGACGGTTCTCCCGTTGCTAAGAGGCTCGCTTGATAATGCGGTATTGCTGGCCGATGGACAGGACGTTGTTGACCAGCCAGTAAAGCACAAGGCCCGAGGGGAAATTGATGAACATGAAGGTGAAGATCACGGGCATGAGGAGCATGATCTTGGCCTGGGTGGGATCCCCCGGTGTGGGAGTCATCTTCTGCTGAATGAACATGGAGGCTCCCATGAGCAGGGTGAGGACCGGAATCCCCGTAGGCGGTGTCATGAGAGGGATCGTGAACGGAAAATGGAACAGCCGGTCAGGCGCGGAAAGATCATTGATCCACAGCATGAAGGGAGCGTGCCTGAGTTCGATCGAGTTGCCCAGAATCCTGAACAGGGCAAAGAACACGGGGATCTGGATGATCATGGGAAGGCATCCTCCCATGGGGTTCACCTTGTAGGTCTTGTAAAGCGACATCATCTCCTTGTTCATCATCTCCCGGTTGTCCTTGTACTTCTCCCTGATCTTGGCCATGAGGGGCTGTATTTTCTGCATCTCCTTCATGGACTTGTAGCTCTTGTGCGTCAGGGGCCAGAACAGGATTTTGATGAGGATGGTGAGAAGAATGATGGCCACGCCGAAGTTCCCCACGTACTGGTTGAAAAACTTGAGCAGGTAGAGCAGGGGCTTGGCGATGATGTCGAACCATCCAAAGTCGATGGCTAAATCCAATCTATTTCCGACAGGCTTGAGAAGATCCAGATCCCTCGGTCCCAGGTAAAGGGTTGAGCGTGTGGAGAACGGATTTCCCGAAGGAACGGGCTGAATCGTTGTACTCCAGGTCTGTTCGAAAACCCCGGAACCCGGGTTGCGGGCCGTGAAGTTGGCTTGAGACTCGGCCTCAGGCACAAAGGCGGTCATGAAATAGTCTTCCTGGTAGGACATCCACGCGATTTGGCCGGACAGGCTCTTCTCATTCTTGAGGTCTATGGCGGCGATCTCCTCGTACTTGTTGTTCAGGAGAAGGGAACCCCCAATAAAGGAGTAATAGCTCGTCGACTCCTTGGGAGGAAGATTGGTGAGTTGCGCTTTCAGAATCCCTTCCAAGGGTTTTTCAAGAGGGTTGGAAACCGTGAAGGTGTGCTCGATGGCATAGTGGTCCGGATCAATGCGAAAAGTCTGCTGGAGCAGAAGCCCCTCAGGAGTGGTGGCACTAAAGACGAGATCCTTGGGAGACGTACCCGCCTCGAGGGTCAGCGAGGTTTCATTCACGTGATAGACCGTCCCGCTCGCTTCTTTCTTGCCGGCAGGTTCAAGAAAAATGGACACCAAGGGACCCTGGCCATGGGCGAGCTGCACTTCGGGTGAAGCCGGGTCGGCCGTTACGTGGTATTTCTTGAGCAGGAAGCTTTTGATGGAAGCCCCGGTGCTCGAGAAAACGGCCTTGTAAAGGGGGGTCTCCACGGTCACTTCTTTTTCTTCAGCCTTGGGAGCCGTCGTGTCCGCAGGCTTTTCCGTCTTCTGGACGGCCGGCGCCGGTTGGGGCGAGGAAGGCTGCGCAGGCTGAGACTTGACGAACTCCTCCTTGGTCTGCGGTTCTGTTTTCTGCGCCGGCTTGGGTGTGAAGAGGAAAGACCAGGCGATCAGAACGGCAAGCGACAAAACGAATGCCAGAATGGTTTTCTTATCCATGACGACTCCCTGACCCTAGAGGGTTTTTCTCATAGGCGGCGGAGGCCGACCCGGCTAATGAAGAGGGTCATAGCCTCCCGGGTGCAAGGGGTGGCATTTGAGAACCCTCATCAAGGACAGAATGCCTCCCTTTAAAATCCCATACTCTTTGAAGGCAAGGCGGGCATAAGCCGAGCACGACGGGTAGAAACGGCAGGACGGTAAGAGGAAAGGGGAAATGAGTTTCTGATAAACGACAATCATTCCTATCGGAATATATCTAAGCGTATAAACGTAACGTCGAATTCGAGACAATCTCAAGGAGTTCCTCTTTCACTTCCCGAAAATCCAGTTCGCCGGCGCTTTCTCTTGCTGAAACGACGATGTCGCAACCTGCAGGAAAAAGTCCCTTGTGAAGCCTGAAGAATTCCCGGATCAGCCGCTTCAAGCGATTCCTGGTGACCGCACCGCCGACTTTCTTGCTGACCGTGACCCCCAGCCTTGTGCGGCCGAGCCCGTTCTTTGCGACAAAGACCGTGAAATGCGCTGTCCGCAGCCTTTTCCCAGACCGATTTAGATTGACAAAATCCTTACGGTCCAATACCCTCTCACTCTTCGAAAAGGCAAACGCAGGCATCGCACAATGGTGGTCGTTTCAGAAGGTTACGGCACTGTTACACGGTCAAACGTTTTCGGCCTTTGGCCCTTCTTCTTTTAAGGACCTTGATACCCCCGGTCGTACTCATCCTTGCCCTGAATCCATGAGTCCGCGCCCTTCGGATATTGCTTGGTTGATATGTTCTTTTCATGATGTCATTGTATCCGTTTTTTAATTGAATTCAAAAGAGAACTTTAATAAACAGAATTTAAGCATTTGTCAAGTCCAACTCTTCAGTCCGGGAAAGGGAGAGTCTTCCACCGGCTGAAAGGAGCTTTTCCATGTTGCTGGATCCCCTCTTGGGTCTGTTCTCCAACGACCTGGCCATCGACCTAGGGACGGCCAACACCTTGGTCTATGTCAAAGGCAAAGGCATCGTTCTGAGTGAGCCTTCTGTGGTCGCCGTGCGAAAAGACGGCAAGGGGACGAGCAAGGTGCTCGCCGTGGGACGCGAGGCCAAAATGATGCTGGGCCGGACCCCCGGCAACATCGTCGCCATCCGCCCCATGAAGGACGGCGTGATCGCCGATTTCGAGATCACCGAAGCCATGCTGCGGCACTTCATCGAGAAAGTGCACAACCGGCGGACCCTGGTGCGGCCACGGATCATCATCTGCGTCCCGTCAGGCATTACCCAAGTGGAAAAGCGGGCGGTGCGCGAATCCGCGGAATCGGCCGGAGCCAGAGAAGTCTACCTTATCGAGGAACCCATGGCCGCGGCCATCGGTGCGGGGTTGCCCATCACCGAGCCCAAAGCCAACATGATCGTGGACATCGGGGGAGGAACGACGGAAGTGGCGGTGATTTCCCTGGCGGGCATCGTGTACTGCAAATCCGTCCGCATGGCCGGAGACAAGATGGATGATGCGATCCTGCAGCACATCAAGAGGAAGTACAACCTCCTCATCGGCCTGGCCACAGCCGAAATCATCAAGACGACGATCGGGAACGCTTATCCCACAGACCAGGTGGAAACGATTGAGGTAAAAGGAAGAGATCTGGTCACAGGGATTCCGAAGATCCTCTCCATCGATTCGGACGAGGTACGAAAAGCCATGTCCGAGCAGGTGGAGACTATTGTGGAGACGGTTCGCATTGCCCTGGAGCAGACGCCTCCGGAACTGGCTGCAGATATTGTGGACACGGGCATTGTCTTGACCGGCGGCGGCTCCCTCCTCAAGAACCTGGACGTTCTTCTGAAAGAGGAGACCAAACTTCCCATCAGGGTTACGCAGAATCCCCTCGATGCCGTCGTGCTCGGCTCTGGAAAGGCTCTGGACGACATGACGCTCCTGAAAGAGGTCGCGATCAGGTAACCCCATTTACTGCGGAGCTCAAAGGCATCCTTGAACCCTTTAAAACGAATCAGAGCGTACTGGGTCTGGGTTATTTTCATCTTTGTCGCTCTTGTTCTCATCTCTTTCAACGTGGGCAAGAGACGATCGTGGACGCCCGTGGAGCAGGTGGTCATTGAGATCACCGCCCCCATGCAGAAGCTCATCAGACGGTCCGCGGAGACCGTGGAAAAGGCCTGGCTGAAATACTTCAGCTTGGTGGATCTGCGGGAAGAGAACACCCGCCTGAAAAAAGAGGTGGACGATCTCCGAATGCAGAACGACCTCTATCGCGAGTTGGTGTCCACCCACGCGCGGCTCCGGGAACTCCTTCAGTTCAAGGAGAGCATTCGCTCTCCCATGGTGGCGGCGCAAGTCATCGGCAGAGATCCTACAGGGTGGTTCGAATCCATCTTCATCGACAAGGGCACCAGTGCAGGGCTGAGGCTCAACATGCCCGTGGTGGATGCCCGGGGTGTCATCGGGCGGTTGGTGGCGGTTTCCCCGAATTACTCGAAAGTCCTTCTGATCATTGACCAGAACAGCGCCGTGGACTGCCTTATTCAGCGCACGCGCGAGAAAGGCATCCTGAAGGGACTGCCCTCCCAGCTGTGCAGGCTCCACTACGTTTCCAGGGCCGCGGATGTTGCGGTAGGCGATAAGATCGTGACCTCCGGATTGGACCGGATTTTCCCCAAGGGATTGCCCGTGGGAGAGGTGATGGAGATCGCGGACACGCCATGGGAGTTCTTTAAGGATGTGAGAGTGAAACCCTCTGCGGATTTTTCGAAACTGGAAGAAGTGCTGGTTTTGCTCAAGGAGGATCCTCTATCAAGCCCGTCTCAAAGAACCAAGTAGTCCTCCATGGAGCCGCCTGGGCGCTCTCCCTGGTTTACATCCTTCTCAAAGGGAGTGTGGTAAACGACCTCGCTCCCCTTTTCTTCGACATCGATCTGGTCATTGCCATCACCGCCTCTCTTCTGATCCGTTCCGGAAGCGCAGGGGCGGCGATCTTCGCTTTCGGCCAAGGCATGCTCATCGATCTCCTCTCGGCAGGATTCCTGGGACTTTTTGCTCTCCTCTACGTCATCAGCTTTCTGTGCCTCGAACTCGGAGCCAGGTTCTTTGATCTGCGCTCGGTGCAGGGACAGTTCATCCTGGTCGGCCTGGTTGTCGTGATCAAGGAGATAGTTCTGGTCGGCCTTTTGGACGCCTTTGCTTTTGAGGTGGTTTTGTCCGCGTCGCTTTTCTTCTGGTTCGGAGCGTCGGCCTTCTTCACAGGCTTGATTGCGCCTCTCATTTCCAGTATTCTAAAGACGGTCGAGATCCGGACCGGAGGAGCAAGCAAAGAAGCTTCGTGACATGCGTCCGGTTTTATCTTCATCGAAAGAGGCTTTGCCCCATTGAGGAACCAGGCTTTTGAACAGGCATCGGTAGAAGTTCTGCGAAAGCGACTCAGGAGTCTGCCCTTCCTCGTGGTCGCTGTGTTTGTCGTGCTCTTGTTGAGATTGTGGTTTCTCCAAATCTTCCAGGGACCGACTTACCGGGTCCAGTCTGAGAACAACCGGATCCGGCTCCAGGATGTGGCCCCTTTCCGGGGAATGCTTTTCGACCGCAACGGGGAACTTCTTGTCGATAACCGTCCCTCCTTTGATGCCTATGTCGTCCCTGAAGAAATCTCTGATCGTGAGGAACTCATCCGGACCCTTCATGCGCTGATCGGGTTGGAACCCAGAAGCCTTGAAGAAAAACTGGGCAAGGAATCCCAGAAATACGCTTTCAGACCGGTGCTCATCAAGAAGAACCTCACCCGGGAAGAATTGGCCGTTGTGGAGGGCAATCTTTTCAACCTGCCCGGGGTGATGATCCAGATCAAACCGCAGAGGTACTATCTTTACAAGGAGCTGGCTGCTCACTTGATCGGGTATCTCGGAGAGATCAGCGAAACGCAGCTGGAGAGCGGCAACTATCCCGATAACAAGCAGGGGGATCTGATCGGACAGGCCGGAGTGGAACGGATCTGGCAGAAAAACCTGAACGGGATCCGGGGCGGCGAACAGGTGGAGGTGGATGCGGCGGGACGCCGGCTTAGCGTGATATCGAGAAGGCCTCCCGTCGCGGGGCAGAACCTCGGTTTGACCATCGACAAGAAACTCCAGCTCACTGCAGAGAAATGCCTGAAAGACAAAAGAGGATCCATTGTCGCGCTCCATCCGATGACCGGGGAGATTCTCGCCATGGCGAGTAATCCCGCCTTTGACCCGAACCTGTTCCTGGAAGGGCTGAGCCGGACGGAATGGACGAGGCTCGTCACGAGCAAAGAGCATCCTCTTCAAAACAGGGCGGTTGCAGGGCAATACCCCCCTGGGTCCACGTTTAAGATCGTGATGGCTCTTGCCGGGCTTGAGGAAGGCATTGACCCGCGCGAAGAGGCTTTTTGCGACGGGAAGTTCCCGTTCGGCGAACACACGTTCCGTTGCTGGCGCAAGCAGGGGCACGGCCGCGTGGCCATGCACCGCGCCATCGTGGAATCCTGCGACGTCTACTTCTACAAGCTGGGGAAACGGCTGGGTGTGGACAAGATCCACCACTATGCCCGGATGTGCGGATTGGGGACGGTTTCCGGTTATGAACTCGGTTCCGAAAGAGAAGGGTTGATTCCGAGCAGCCCTTGGAAACTCAAGCGATTTGGTGTTCCCTGGCAGCCGGGGGAGACGATTTCAACCTCCATTGGGCAGAGCTTTGTGCTGGTCACTCCGCTCCAGATGGCCAGGCTGATCTCGGCCTTCTTCAACGGAGGGGTTCTGTATCAGCCCAAAGCGGTGAAGTGGGTGGGAAAGGATGACAAACAGGTTTATCAGTTCACTCCGGAAGTGAATGGCCGACTCAAGGCGAAAGAACAGAACATCGCTCTGGTCCGCAGTGCCCTGATCGGTGTGGTCAACGAGCCCGGCGGAACCGGTTCCCGATCAAGAGTTAAGACCGGAGCCATTGTGGCCGGCAAAACAGGGACGGCCCAGGTGGTGGCGCTGGGCAAGGAAAAACCGGTCCAGAAAGGGGAGGAACCGCCTCCGGATTTGAACGATCACGCGTGGTTCGTTTCGATTGCGTCCGCGGACAAGCCGGAAATTGCCGTGGCGGTGCTCGTGGAAAACGGCGGGCACGGCGGAAGCGCGGCGGCGCCCATGGCCCGGGAAATGTTCGAGGCCTTTTACGGTAAATGAATATTTCACCGCAGAGACACAGAGGACACAGAGAGGGAGTTATCTTTTCATAAAAAAACCTCTCAAAGACAAAAGAAAGCCATAAGACCTTAGTGAGATTTCTTCAGAGCAGAGCCTTTTCATTTGTCGGTATCTCCCGGCAAATGAAAAATACTTTCTCTGTGCCTCTACTGGTGACAAGCATTCTTTAGGAACGAAGAGTATGTTTGATCGAAGACTGCTTCAGCATTTCGACTGGGTGCTGCTTCTGCTGCTCGTCGTCATCGGTATGGCGAGCGTGCTCAATCTCTACAGCGCCACCTACCCGATCAAGGGTTTGGGCGGGTCCCAGATTTTCATGAAACAGGCTTACTGGTTTCTCCTGGGGATCGGGGTCATGCTGCTCATGACCACTTTCGATTATCACGGGCTGGAGCGCCTGGCCTATCCGTCCTACTTCTTTTCTCTGTGCCTTCTTCTGCTTGTCGCTCTCATCGGCGACGTTCGATCCGGATCCCAGAGGTGGCTGGGGTTCGGCGGCTTTTCCTTTCAACCCTCGGAACTTGTCAAGATCACGCTCATCCTCAGTCTGGCCAGGTTTTTCAACGACCGGAGCCACATCAACGAGTTCGGCCTCAGGGAGTTGTGGCAGCCTTTTCTCCTCATCGCGGCACCGGCCCTGCTGATCGTGAAGCAACCGGATTTGGGCACGGCCCTCATGGTCGTCGCGCTTTCCTTCTCCATTCTGCTTTTTGCCAGGATGAAATGGCGATCCCTTCTGGCGCTCACCTTGTCCGGTCTTTGCGCCGCCCCTTTTCTGTGGATGCATCTCAAGGAATACCAGCAGCGCCGAATCCTCACCTTTCTCAGCCCGGACATGGACCCGCTCGGAGCGGGATACCATATCAACCAGTCCAAGATCGCGATCGGGTCCGGAATGGCCTGGGGCAAAGGTTTTCTGAACGGAACCCAGACGAGGTTGCATTTCCTGCCGGAGCAGCACACGGACTTCGCCTTCTCCGTTCTTGCTGAGGAGTGGGGGTTTGTGGGCGGCGTCTGCTTGCTGGTCCTTTACGTTTTTCTGATTTTGTGGGGGATAAACATTGCGCTGAGTTCGAAAGACAAGTTCGGGACCATTATCGCCCTGGGGGTCGTAGCGATTATTTTCTGGCAAACGGTCATCAATGTGGGCATGACCACGGGATTGCTGCCGGTGGTAGGAATTCCTTTGGTCTTCTTCAGCTATGGAGGTTCGTCGATTCTCTCAACCATGGTGGGCATGGGGCTCCTGATGAACATCAGCATGCGGCGCTTTATGTTCCAGTAACCTCTTGCGCCGTTTTTCTTGCTTAGCTCGTGCAGGTGTGCTAAGAATTTGCGCTCCATATCCGTAGAGGAAAACATGAAACGAAGGGACGAAATCAACGCCTTTCTGGGAAAGAACACGGAGTTCGAGGGAAAGCTCTCTTTTTCAGGCACGGTCCGGATCGACGGCCGTTTCAAAGGAGAGATCCTCTCGGACGGCACGCTGATTGTCGGAGATGACGCTGTCATCGAGTCCGAGGTTCAAGTTTCCCATTTGGTCGTTTGCGGAGAGGTTCGGGGCAATCTCTTTGCTGCGGAGAAAATTGAAATCCATCCTCCCGGAAAAGTCTTTGGAAACATACAGGCTCCGGCCGTGGTCATGGACGCAGGGGTTGTTTTCGAGGGCTGCTGCCGGATGAAGGAGATCAAAGGACCCGGCGGCGAAAAACCCGGGCCTTCAGAGTAGCGGTCGCTGCAAAAAAAAGAGGCGAAACAAAACAAAACCTTTGACAAAGGGATTGGTGTTTTTGTAAAAGGCTTCGCTAAGTCCTTCAATTTGCGAATCCAAAACCGATGGGTTGGCTCAGGACTTTGCAAGGGATGGGCACACGGTGCTTTTCCCGGGGCAGAAATCCGTGGCGGCATTTGCCGGTTGAAGTGCGAAGGAGGAAAGGGATCTATGATCATGCCGGATTATACCCTCTTTCTCCAGTTAGCGAATTTTCTCTTCCTACTCCTTATCCTGAACATCCTTTTGTACAGACCGGTTCGCCAGATTCTCGGCAAGAGAAAGGCGGAAGTGGGCGGCCTGCAACATTCCGTGAGCGAGCTGGAAGGTAAAGCGAGCCGCTTTGCCGGAGATCTCGAGGAGAGCATGGCCAAAGCGAGGAAGACGGGATATGAGGAGAAGGAAACCCTGAAAAAGCAGGGTCTGGAAGAGGAAAAGGCGGTCTTGAAAGAGGCGGCCACAGCTTCTGGAGAGCGGATGGGGCAAGCGAGAGAGGAAATGGGAGAAAAGCTCCTGGAGGCCAGAGGAGCTCTGGAAAAGGAACTCAGCCTCTTTTCGAAAGAGCTCGCCGAGAAGATCCTGGGGAGGAGTATTTAATGGAGAGCTATTCCAAGAAAGGGAAAAGGCTCCTGTTCTCGCTAGGGTGTTTTGCCTCAGCCAGTGTCTTGCTCTCCTCTTTTGCCTTGGCGGCAGGAGGGGAGGCTGATCGCAGCGGCGACCTTCTCGATCTGCTTTACCGGTGGATCAATTTCACTCTTCTGGTGATCATTCTCGCCATTGTTCTCAGAAAGGTTCCGATCAAGGAGTTCTTTGCCTCCAGGATCGAAGGGATCAAGAAAGAACTGGAAGACCTGAAGAAGCAAAGAGAGGCGGCCGAAGGCAAAGCTCGGGATCTGGAAAGCAAACTGAAAGCCTTTGAAGGGGAACGAAAAGAGATTCTGGCGCAGTACAGGGCCGACGGTCTTGCCGAAAAGGATCGGATCTTGGCCGAGGCCAGGGAACGTGCCAAGCAGATCCTCGAACAGGCTGAAGTGAGTATCCAGTTCGAGATGCAGAGCGCAAAGGAAAAGCTGAAGCAGGATGTGGTGGCTCTCGCCGCTCAAAAAGCGGAAGAGATCATTGCCCGGAAGATGACGGACAGGGACCAGGACCGCCTGGTGGATGAATTCATAGAAAAACTGGGGAAAACACATTGATACGCTCGAAAGTTTCTAAACGCTATGCCAGGGCTCTTCTGAGTCTCGGAATGGAAGAAGGCCGTTACCAAGAATACGGCAAAGAGCTTCGGGCCTTTGCGGATTTCTGCGAATCCCACCGGGAACTGAATCAGGCTATTTCCAACCCGGCCTTTACGCTGGAAGATCGAAAGGAAATCCTGAAGACCGTGTTGGCCAGGAGCGCCACCTCGGAAACCATCCGGAACTTCCTGAATCTTCTTCTGGACAAGAACCGGATCAGTGCTCTTGGGGAGATCAGCGCTTTATATGAGCAGCTGACCGACGAGGTTTCCAACATCCTTCGTGCGGAAGTGGTGGTGTCCAGACCGCTGGCCGGGGAGGCGGAGGGCAGGCTGGTCAAGGCCCTGGAGCGAATGACCTCCAAGAAGGTCAAGATGAAGGTTCGGCAGGACAGCGGTATTCTGGGAGGCGTCATCGTCAAAATCGGTGATCTGGTAGTGGATGGGAGCGTGAAAGCCCAGGTGCAAGGGATCAAAGAATCACTGAAAAGGGGTGAGTGAAGGGCATGGAAATCAGAGCAGAAGAGATCAGTCAGATTATCAGGGGCCAGATTAAGGATTATGAGAAAAAGGTCGAAATGAGCGAGACCGGGACCGTCCTGTCCGTCGGGGACGGGGTGGCGCGGGTCCATGGGGTGCAGAATGCCATGGCCATGGAAATGCTGGAGTTCCCGGGCGGCATCTACGGCCTCTGCCTCAATCTGGAAGAAGACAATGTCGGTGTGGCCATCATGGGCGATGACACCAAGATCAAGGAAGGGGACACGGTCAAGCGTACAGGCCGGATCGCAGAGATTCCTGTGGGCCAGCCGGTGCTCGGTCGCGTGATCGATGCCGTGGGAAATCCTCTGGACGGCAAGGGTCCCATCAATGCCGCCGAGTTCCGAAGAATCGAGATGGTCGCCCCAGGCGTCATCGCGCGGCAGCCGGTGAAGGAATCGATGTACACCGGGATCAAAGCGATCGACGCCATGACCCCCATCGGCCGCGGCCAGAGAGAACTGATCATCGGAGACCGGCAGATCGGCAAGACGGCCATCGGCGTGGATGCCATCATCAATCAGAAGGACTCAGGGATTTTCTGCATCTACGTGGCGGTGGGTCAGAAGAAATCGACCGTGGCCCAGGTGGTGGATGTGTTGCGGCGGCACGGGGCCATGGAGTACACGACGGTCGTCGCAGCCTGTGCGAGTGACCCGGCCACCCAGCAGTACATCGCTCCTTATTCCGGCTGCGCCATCGGCGAATATTATAGGGACAAGGGCAAGCACGCCCTGATCATCTACGACGACCTCTCCAAGCAAGCGGTTGCCTACCGGCAGGTTTCACTGCTTCTGAGAAGGCCGCCTGGGCGGGAAGCGTTTCCCGGCGACATCTTCTACAACCACTCCAGGCTTCTTGAAAGGGCCGCCAAATTGAACGACACGCTCGGAGGAGGGTCGCTGACCGCGCTTCCCATTATTGAAACTCAGGCAGGCGACGTGTCCGCCTACATCCCGACCAACGTGATTTCCATTACGGATGGACAGGTGTACCTGGAACCGGGGCTTTTCTTTTCCGGCATGAGGCCAGCCATCAACGTGGGGCTCTCGGTTTCGCGCGTGGGAGGATCGGCACAAACCAAGGCTATGAGAAAGGTCGCAGGCAGCCTGCGTCTGGACATGGCGCAGTACAGAGAGCTGGAAGCCTTTGCCCAGTTCGGAAGCGACCTGGACAAGGCAACGCAGCGGCAGATCAACCGGGGACGCAGGCTGGTGGAAATCCTGAAACAGCCCCAGTACCAGCCCATGTCTGCAGAAAAACAGGTGATGATTCTTTTTGCAGGAGCCTTCGGATACCTTGACGAAGTTCCGGTCGATTCGGTGAGCGAATACGAAAAGCAGATGCTCGAATTCGTGGGGACCAAACACCCGGAGCTTTTGAAGGAGATTAAGGAAAAAGCGATCATCAGCGATGATCTGGAAGGGAAAATGAAAAAGGCTCTGGACCAATTCAAAGGAATGTTTCAGCCGGCTTCGCAGGCATAGCGTTTAAGGGGAGTCGATGGCCACACTGAGAGATATCAAACAGAAAATTTCTGGAGTCAAAAAGACTAAGCAGATTACCCGGGCCATGAACATGGTAGCAGCGGCCAGGCTCAGGAGCACCCAGGAAAAAATGGAGAATTTCGGACCCTATGCCCGGAAGTTTTCGGAAGTCCTGGGGAACCTAGCCGGCCAAATCAATCCGGACGTTCATCCGCTCCTGAGTAAGAGGGAGAAGGTCTCCAGGGTGGAGCTTCTTCACTTCACGGCCGACAGAGGTCTGTGCGGGAGCTTCAACATGAACTCCATCAACAAGGCGGAGAAGTGGATCAAGGAGCAGGGAACCAAAGGCCTGGACGTTCGCCTCACTCTGGTGGGAAAAAAGGGGAGGGACTACTTCAGGAGAAAAACGGTTCCTGTGACCGCCGCGCATACCAATATCTATGGAACTGCAGATATATCCTTTGTGAACAAGATGACCGCCGGCTTTATCCAGCGGTTCATGGCAGGGGAGATCGACGAAGTCTATGTGCTTTTTTCCCGCTTCGTGAGCATGGCAAGGCAGGAACCCACCCTGGTGAAACTGATCCCCATTGAACCTCCGAAACAGGAAGGGGCAGAGGGCGGAAAGGTGGATTATCTTTATGAACCATCCTCGGAGCAATTGCTGGTGGACCTGCTTCCCAAGCACATCAGTGTGCAGATCTTGAACGCTTTTCTTCAGCAGGAAACGAGCGAGCATGCGGCGCGAATGGCCGCCATGGACAATGCGACCAAGAACTGCAGCGAGTTGATCGGCAGCCTGACGCTGATCTACAACAAGGCCAGGCAGGCTGCCATTACCGCTGAACTCATGGACATCGTGGGCGGTGCCGAAGCGTTGCGAGGCGCATGAGAACGGTTCAAGGTACAAGGCAACAGTAGCAGGGAGCAAAGAGTGGAGAGCAGGGAGTAAGATAGAAATAATCTCTCGGGGTGGTTGTCTTTACTCCATGCTCTAAGCTCCAGGCTTCTTTAAAAAGGGAGGTTTTGATCAAGTCATGAGTGATGGCAAAGTCATTCAGGTTATGGGCCCTGTGGTGGATGTGGAGTTTCCGGAAGGAGATCTGCCCCCTATTTTTACCGCACTCCATGTAACAAATCCTACAATCGATAACACGCCGGACAATCTGGTTATTGAAGTGGCCCTGCACCTGGGCGACAACGTGGTCCGCACGATCGCCATGGACACGACCGATGGACTGGTCCGGGGTATGCCGGTGAAAAACACGGCAAAACCGATCATGATGCCTGCAGGGGACATCATCCTCGGCCGGGTTCTCAATGTGGTGGGCAGGCCGGTCGACGGCTTGGGCCCTGTGAATGCAAAGGAATTCCTGCCGATCCATCGCCATGCGCCCTCCTTTGTGGAGCAGGACACGTCGGTCAAAGTCCTGGAAACCGGCGTCAAAGTCATCGACCTCCTTATCCCCTTCCCCCGTGGCGGCAAGATGGGCATGTTTGGAGGCGCGGGTGTGGGCAAGACCGTGGTCATGATGGAGATGATTCACAACATCGCCATGCAGCACGGCGGGATCAGTGTTTTTGCCGGTGTGGGAGAGCGAACCCGAGAGGGAAACGATCTTTATCTGGAGATGAAGGAGTCGGGCGTCATCAACAAGGCCGCTTTGATCTACGGACAGATGACCGAGCCGCCCGGCGCAAGGGCCAGGGTGGCGCTCTCGGCCCTCACCGCAGCCGAATACTATCGGGACGTTCAGAACCAGGACGTGCTCCTTTTCATCGACAACATCTTCCGATTCACCCAGGCCGGATCAGAGGTGTCCGCTTTGCTTGGACGAATTCCCTCTGCGGTGGGTTATCAACCGACCCTTGGAACAGACCTCGGTGAACTTCAGGAAAGAATCACCTCCACGAACAAGGGGTCCATCACTTCTGTGCAGTGCGTTTACGTGCCTGCGGATGACCTGACTGACCCTGCACCCGCCACCACCTTTGCCCACCTGGACGGGACCGTGGTGCTTTCAAGGCCCCTTACAGAGCTCGGTATTTATCCGGCGGTGGATCCGCTGGATTCCACCTCCAGAATTCTTGATCCTAACGTCCTGGGGGAAGAACACTATCGCGTGGCCCGGCAGACCCAGCAAATTCTTCAGAAATACAAAGACCTCCAAGACATCATCGCCATCCTAGGGATGGATGAACTGTCGGACGAAGACAAATTGGTGGTTGCCAGGGCAAGGAGAATCCAGAGGTTCCTCTCCCAGCCCTTCAACGTGGCCGAGGCTTTTACAGGAAGAAAAGGACGTTATGTGCCCGTGGCAGAGACCGTGAGAGGGTTCCGCGAGATTATCGAAGGGAAACATGACGATCTCCCCGAAGCGGCATTCTACATGGTAGGGTCTATTGACGAGGTCAAGGAGCAGGCAGAAAGAATGGCTACGGCGGCCTAACGAGGGATAGATTAGATTATGGACAAGCTCCATTTGGAAATCGTGACGCCCGCCAGGGTGGTGCTCGAAAAAGACGTGGACATTGTGGTTGCGCCCGGCAGCGAAGGGGAATTCGGCGTCTTGCCTGGCCATGTGTCGTTTCTTTCAGGAATTGTTCCGGGTGAATTGCGGTACACTGCAGGTTCAGAGAAAGAGGCTTTGGCCGTTACTGCGGGTTTTGCCGAGGTCTTCAAGAACAATGTCTCGATTCTCGTGGATGCTGCCGAGAGAGCAAGTGAAATCGATGTGGAAAGAGCCACGAAGGCCATGGAAAGGGCCAAGGAACGCCTTTCCCATGACCGGTCGGACAAAGACATTGATTTCACCCGGGCGGAGAGTGCCCTTCGGAGAGCCGTGACGAGGCTGAAAGTCGTTCAGAAGACCGTTTGACATTTTCGTGGACTTGTAAGGAAGCATCAAAAAAGACAAGCATAAGCTTGTCTTTTTTATTGACTTTTCTTCCATGCAGGCTAGTATAAGTGACAAAGCTAGGAATGGAGATCTTGGCGATTTCTGCTGAGCAACTGAAGGGGTATCATGTTTAAAACAGAGGAAATGGATCAATTTCAAGTCCTTGAAGCCAAAGTGGATTCTCTCATAAAATTTGCTCACTCGCTTAAAAAGGAAAAGGAATCTCTGCTTGAAAAACTCCACATCCAAGAGGGCAAAATCGCTGACTTGATCAGTGAACTTGAGACTCTGAAGGACTCAAAGGACAAGGCGAAGCAAAGAGTTCTTTCTTTGTTGGAAAAACTTGAGCAAATTGATATAACTCATTAAAATAACATGGGTTGACGCGAGTTTTTGTTCTGCCTCAAGCGGTTTTTCCAGGGAGTTTCATGGAGCCCGTTAAAGTCAGAATCCGCAATGCCGAGTACCTTGTTCGAGGCGAAGAAAACGAGCAGCAGGTGCAGAGGATTGCGGATTATGTGAATGACAAGCTGAAGGAAATTGAACAGGGTACTGAAGGGTTGTCTGAAAAAAGAACAGCCATTCTGGCGGTGCTCGATATTGCAGGCGACTATTTCCAGATTCTTAAGGAGAAGGAAAACCTGCTTACGTCGGTACGTCTCCGGACTCAGTCCCTGATTCGTTCGATTGACTCGGTCCTAGGACCTTCTGATAAACGATGAGGCCTCTTTTTCCGGCTTTGTCGAGGCAAATATGACCCGCTTGAGATTGAGGAATGGAAGCGGTCAGAAAAGAACAGGTGGACTCGTAAGGCACGATGGAAACGAGCCTTTTTACATATCGTTCAGAACATGCCAACATGCTTGATGCTAGACGCATTGACGATATAAGGCTGTGTGTTTGGAATCTCTTGACCCTGAGGCCAAGGGATTTTGACCTCTCGCTGTTTCCCCCAGTCGCTTTATTACCCTCCTGAGTCTTTTTCCTCTCTTAGCCGTTCCTCCAAGGACTGCCCTGAGTGCAGGTTTTATCCAGCAGACCGCTCCGCCTTTACCGCCCGGAGCAGGGGTTGCTGATCTCAATATATAAAGAGGATCGTCGAATATGTCGTGGATTCAGATCACAGGGATTTTTGTGGTGGGGATTCTTTTGGGTCTGCTTTTCGGATTCTGGACCCGAAAGAGGGTGGTGGAAAGACAGTATGACTCGATCAGGAACTATTCCAAGAAGATCATCAATGAGGCCCATAAGAGAGCCAAAGCTCTGAAGAAGGATGCGGCTATCAGAGCCAAGGACACTCTCTACCAGGCGAAACTGGAGTTTGACAGGGAGACGAAAGAGAAAAAGGAACAAATGGCCGTCCAGGAGAAACGGCTCTTTCACAAGGAAGAAAACCTGGACAAGAAAATCGAGCAGTACGAACAAAAGGAGAAGAAGCTCGCCAGAAAAGAAAAGGACATCGAAGCCATTGAAGCGGACATGAAAGCCAAACAGGCCCAGCTTGAGGAAATGGGCACCACCCATAGGAAAGAGCTCGAAAGAGTGGCAGGGCTCTCCAGCGAAGAAGCCAAAGCGTTGCTCATCAGCTCTCTGGAAGAGGAGGCAAAAGGGGATGCGGCCAAGCTCATGCGCAGGATCGAGAATGAAACCAGGGAGGCCGCCCAGCGAAAGGCGCAGGAAATCCTTGGGTTGGCCATCAAAAGGTACGCAGGCGATTACGTGGCGGAGAAAACAGTGTCTGTGGTGAGCCTGCCCAACGAGGAAATGAAGGGTCGGATTATCGGAAGAGAAGGGCGGAACATTCGCGCCATTGAGGCAGCCACGGGGATCGATGTGATCATCGACGATACGCCGGAAGCGGTGATTCTTTCGGGTTTTAACCCGGTGCGCCGCGAAGTGGCGAAAATCGCGCTGGAGCGATTGATCGATGACGGCAGAATCCACCCTGCGCGCATCGAGGAAATGGTGGACAAGGTGAACAAGGAGATCGAGGCGGGCATCAAGGAAGCGGGCGAGCAGGCCGCCTTTGACCTGGGAGTCCACGGGATGGACCCGGAAATCATCAAGCTGGTGGGCCGACTCAAGTACCGAACCAGTTTTGCCCAAAACGTGTTTCTCCATTCCATGGAGGTGGGATTCCTCTGCGGGGTCATGGCCTCTGAACTGGGCCTGAATGTCAAGCAGGCCAAACGGGCGGGTCTGCTTCACGATATCGGAAAGGCCGTGGACCATGAAGTCGAAGGCCCTCACGCCCTGATCGGTGCGGAGTTGGCAAAGAAGTATAACGAGTCTCCCCAGGTGATTCATGCGATTGCGGCCCATCACGAAGAAGCGGCGCCGGAGTCTGTTTTGGCGGTCCTGGTTCAGGCAGCGGACACGCTGTCCGGGGCAAGGCCGGGCGCGCGGCAGGAGATGCTGGAATCCTATGTGAAGCGGCTGGATGATCTGGAAAAGATTGCCACCTCTTTTGCGGGAGTGACCAAATCCTATGCCATCCAGGCCGGCCGTGAAATCCGAATCATGGTGGAGGGGAAAATCGTAGGGGATGATCAATCCTTCCTTCTGTGCCGAGACATTGCAAAGAAAATCGAAAAGGAGTTGACCTATCCCGGCCAGATCAAGGTCACGGTGATCCGGGAGACCCGGGCCGTGGAGTATGCGAGGTGAGCGAGTTTTCAATTGTTTTGCCTCTCAATCCCTGGTAAACTACCGTTGCTCCGAAGTTCTTGAACCGTGTGATTCAGGGCAGGAGCTTCATGAGAGCGTTCGTCACATGGAAAAGACTCTCTACGATAAAAAAGGGGAACCGGTGGCCTACATTGCCATGGACTATCATGAGGCCATCTTTCTCTGGGACGGCCAAGCAGTGGCTTACCTCTATGAAGAGGATCACGTCTACGGCATCAACGGTCGGCACCTTGGCTGGTTTATCGATGACATCCTTTATGATCAAGAGGGGGCAAGGATCGGATTCACCTCCAGCACATGCCCGGCGACTGTCGGCAAAAGAGGGTCCAAGGGCAAGAGATCGGTCCTTCCTGAATTGAAACCCAGATGGGCCGCACCCCCTCTGCCCAAGCTGGCCTTTCGTGAAGTGGCTCGGGATCTGGCGGACTTCCTGAGCGAGGGTCAAGTCATTTAAGAGAGATCCTGCCAAGGAACCCTCGGATCCGGCCGGCAATGACTTTACTGCCCGAACAAACCTGCCTGTTTATCTTTTCTCTTTCATGACCCAAGAGGTTTAAGGACTCATGGCCCAAGAAGAAAAAGTTCTTTATCTGGTGGATGGGAGTTCCTACATCCATCGAGCCTTTCATGCGGTGAGGAACCTCTCGAACTCCAAGGGCCTTCCGACGAATGCGATCTTTGGGTTCTCCCGAATGCTCCTCAAACTCCTGGGGGATAAAAAGCCTTCTCACATCGCCGTGGTGTTTGACGCAAAAGGCCCCACCTTCAGGCATGCGCTCTGCGACCGGTACAAAGCAACGAGACCGCCTGCGCCCGAGGACCTGGTGGCTCAGTTCCCATACATCAGGGCTGTCGTGCAAGGGCTTGGCCTGGCCATGATGGAAAAAGAAGGCTATGAGGCGGACGACATCATCGGCACTCTTGCGAGACTGGGGGAGGAGCAGGGTTACAGAATCATTGTTGTGACCGGGGACAAGGATTTCAGGCAGATCCTCTCTCCCTCGGTGGCACTCTGGGATACCATGAAGGACAAGGTGACAAATTACGAAACCTTCAGGTCGGAGTACGGGCTCGAACCCGAGCAGATGATCGATGTCATGGGACTCTCAGGGGACAGCTCGGACAACATCCCGGGAGTCCCGGGCGTGGGCGAGAAAACAGCGATCGATCTTGTGAAGCAATTTGGAACGCTGGAAAAGGTTCTCGAAAACAGTCAACACATCAAGAAAGCCAAACTCAAGGAAAACCTGGCCCAGGCGCGGGAGGACGCTCTCCTGAGCAAGAAGCTGGTGACCTTGGATCTGCACGTTCCCCTGGACCGGAGACCTGAAGACCTCAGGGTCGGTCCCCCGGATCGGAAGAAGCTCGGCGACATTTTTCGTGAGCTGGAATTCAGGGATCTGTGGGACCGGTTTGCCCCGCAAGAGCCTACGGGAGAGAAGGATTTCAGCCTGTGCCTTTCTGAAGAAAATCTTCATGCCGTGATGGACCGGATTAGGAGGCACAAGCTGGTTTCTTTGCGCTTGGAAACCTCTGCTGAGGACCCTTTGAGGTCGGAAGTGGTGGGCCTGTCCCTTTCCTGGGAGGAAGGCAAGGCGGCCTATGTGCCCTTGCGTCACTCTTATCCGGGAGTCCCCCGCCACCTGGAGTTCTCCCAGACGGTGGGAACTCTGAAGACGGTTATGGAGGAGAACTCCATTGCGAAAGTGGGACAGAACATCAAAGCCCATGCTCTGACGCTGCGTCGTCACGGGATCTTTCTCAAGGGAATTCATTTCGACACCATGATCGCCTCTTATGTCCTTAATCCGGGGCTCAAACAACACGAGCTGGGCCTCCTGGCTCAACAACACCTCGGCGCTAAGGTTCAGTCTTACGAGGAGGTTGTCGGAAAGAGCAAGGGACCGGAGGCTTTTTCCGCAGTGGATGTGACGAGGGCCAGAAGCTATTCCTGCGAGAGAGCGGAGATCGCCTTGAGGCTAAAGAGCCTCATGGAAGAAAAACTCGTCACCGACAAGAACGACGACCTCTTTTACAATCTTGAAATGCGGCTGGTCCCGGTTCTGATGGACATGGAGTGGGAAGGGATTCGAATCGACGTCCCTTTTTTCAAGGCCCAGTCTCGGAAATACGGAGAGGAGCTCCAAAGCATCGAAGGGCAGATCTATGAAGAGGCGGGGATGGAATTCAACATCAACTCCCCTCAACAGCTTGGGGTCGTGCTTTTTGAGAAAATGGGGCTTCCTTCGCAGAAGAAAACCGGCAAGACGAAAGCGTATTCCACGGATGTGAAGGTTCTCACCAGACTGGCCTCCCTTCCCTACAAGATGCCCGGCCTCCTTCTCAGGTACAGAACCCTGTCCAAGCTGAAATCCACTTACCTTGATGCCTTGATCGATCTGGTCCACCCTGTGACGGGAAGAATACACACCTCCTTCAATCAGGCGGTGACCGCCACAGGCCGCCTGAGCAGCAGCAATCCGAACCTTCAGAACATTCCCAGCCGAGGGGAAGAGGGGAGAGAGATTCGCAAGGGGTTCGTTGCAGATGAAGGATACGTGTTTTTGTCCGCCGACTACAGTCAGATCGAGTTGAGGGTCTTTGCCCACTATTCAGGGGATCCTGCGTTCATGGAGGCCTTCAGGCAGGAGGAGGACATCCACGCCAGAACGGCTTCTGAAGTCCTAGGCGTTGAAAGAGACCGCGTCACCCCTGACATGAGGCGAATCGCCAAGGCCATCAATTTCGGCATCATCTACGGGATGGGACCTCAGACCTTGAGCGAGCAGCTGGGCATCGACCTGTCAACGGCGAAAGACTACATCGCTGCGTACTACAGCCGGTATCAGGGGGTCGTTCGCTACAGAGAGGCGGCTGTCGCTTCTGCAAGAGAAAAAGGGTATGTGACGACCCTCTTCCTGCGCAGACGATATCTGCCGGATATCGAGCACAAAAACAGGATGATCCGGGCTGAGTCGGAGCGCATGGCCATTAACACGCCCATCCAGGGAACTGCAGCGGATCTGATCAAAAAGGCGATGATCCGCATTCATGAAAGGCTGAGCGAAGAAAAACTCAAGTCCCGGCTCCTTGTCCAGGTCCATGACGAACTTCTGTTCAAGGTTTTGGAAGAGGAACTTCCTCAAGTCAGTGCCCTCGTCAAGGAAGAAATGGAAGGCGTTCACCGTCTGGATGTGCCTCTCAAGGTGGACATGAAGACAGGGAGGAACTGGGAGGAAGCGCATTAGAAGAAATGCCTAAAGCGAACTAAAGTGCCTAAAATGCCTCAAGTTGGGAAAACCAGTGATAAGGAACAAGAGACAAGTGACAGGAAGAAAATACCCTACTCAGCGGTCAGCCGTCGGCGGTCGCCACGGACTCCGGTCAACGGACAATGGACCACGGACAATGGACTACTGGTAACCCACTGGTAGCGTGTATATATTCAATCACTAGCCTAACGATCGAGGAGCGTGTTTCGTGAAGTACCTTTTCGGCCCCGTGCCGTCCAGGCGATTAGGGCTTTCTTTAGGGGTCGATTTGATCCCTCCCAAGACCTGTTCCTATGACTGCCTGTATTGCCAGATCGGAAAGACGACATGCAAGGAGATCGAGCCATCCGCTTATGTGCCCGTGGAGGCAGTCATTGCTGAACTGGATGAAACCCTGGCCAAGGTACAGCCGGATTACGTGACCTTCTCAGGCTCGGGTGAGCCGACTCTTCACGTTGGCCTCGGTCAGCTCATCGCCTATGTCAAAGAAAGGACCGCAGCGAAGGTGGCCGTGCTGACCAATGGATCGCTTTTGTACCGGCCCGAGGTCAGGGAAGGGCTGCTGAAAGCGGACATGGTCATGCCCACTCTCTCCACAGTGCGGGAGGAGACTTATCGTGCAATCCATCAACCCCACGACAAGCTGAATGTCGCTAGCCTCCTTTCTGGTTTGAAAAGCCTGAGAAAAACCTTCAGGGGACAGCTCTTCATTGAGGTCATGCTCCTGGCCGGGTTCAATGACAGGGATGAAGAAATCGAAGCGCTGAGACAAGGGGTTCTGGAGATCGCTCCGGACAGAGTCCATTTGAACACGGTGGTCAGGCCGCCGGCAAATGCAAAGGCCATCCCCCTTGACAGAAAAAAACTTGAGTATATAAAGAGAGTTTTCGGTGAATGTGCGGAAATCATCGCCACGGCACCGATAAAGGAAAAGCAGCACTTTCAGGGGACCCTATCGGCTGCGGTCCTCGAAATGGCGAGGCGGAGGCCGGTCACGGTCGAAGATGTGGCAGGGGCGCTGGATGCCCCTCTCTCTGAGGTGGACAAAACCGTGAAGGCTTTGGTGCACAACGGAGAACTTCGCTTACAGACCCATATTGGGAAAGATTACTACACGGGGTAGGGCTTGTTGGGGAATCACCTCGACGAACACATGGTGCAACCGTTCGCCCTGAGGTTTACCCGCCTTCGGCGGCGCCAGAGGCGACGGGGTATCGAAGGGTGAACGCCCCGCTCATGCTTCGATACCTCAGCATGAATGCAGATCCCAGCGAGATCGTACAGGTTATTTCCTAACAGGTCCTTAGAGGCGGAATAGGAAAAATGATGCAAAGCGACAGTTACTACGTGGGAATCGATGCAGGCTCGGTCAGTCTCAACGCGATCGTCATCACTCAGGACAAGAAAATCGTTTATGAGGCCCCTTACAAACGTCACATGGGCAAGGTGGCGGAAGAAGTCTTAGCCCTGATTCAGGACCTTCAGGGAAGGCTGGGGCATGAGCGCATACAGGCCTTTGCGTTTACGGGAAATCACGGACAGAAGATCGGCGAACGGCTGGGAGGCTTCTACGAGTTTGAGACCATCAGCCAGGTGCTGGGCTCCCTGTTCCTGAAACCGGATGCGAGAACGATCATCAGCATGGGAGGCCAGGACACGGCTCTGTTTCAAATCCATCACGATTCAAGGGGATGGGAAATCGAATACTTCAATACCAACGGCCCCTGTGCGTCCGGCACCGGTTCCTTTATTGATCAGCAGGCGCAAAGACTGGCCACCTCCATCTACTCTTCTGAAAAAGACGGCTCCCAGAATCAGATCGACCGTATTTTGGCGGACTTCATCGCCCTGGGCCTCCAGAGCGGCAAACCGGCCAACGTGGCCTGCCGGTGCACGGTGTTCACCAAGTCGGACATGATTCATCTCCAGAACAAGGGGGAAAGGCTCCAGGACATCATCTACGGCCTTCATGTGGGGAATGCCAGAAACTACATGAGCACCATCGTTTCCAACCGGACCCTGGAAAACCCGATCCTCTTTATCGGAGGCCTTTCGCTCAATGAACTGCAGGTGAGGGCCTTCAGGGCCTATTTCCCCGGGTTGCTTGTGCCGCCCCACAATACCTCGGCGGCAGCCCTGGGGGTGGCACTCCACGCGCTGGAGATGGGGGTTGAGAATCGTCTGAACCTGGAGGCGCTGAGGGCCGGAGAAGAGGCGGATCAAGAGAAACTTCCCATTGCGGCGAAGCTCGAGATCAAGGAGACTCGTTTCCCTGAAGACAATGAGTTGCCCCGGCTGGCCTTCAGCAAAAGAATGCCTGTGTATCTGGGAATCGACATCGGTTCTACGACAACGAAGTACGCGTTGGTCACGGAAGATCGGCAGATTATCGACAAGCGCTATGTTCACACGCAGGGCAAACCCATTGAAGTCACGCAGAAGCTTCTGAAAAGAATCTCCGACGGGCTTGGAGACCGCGTGGAGATCCTGGGCGTTGCCACGACCGGCTCAGGGAGAAATGTGGTGGGCGACTTTCTGAACGCGGATCTGATCATCGATGAGATCACGGCTCATGCCCGGGGCGCTGTCGAGATCGATCGCGCCATTGACACGATCTTCGAAATCGGGGGGCAGGATTCCAAGTACATCTCCATCAGCAACGCCAATCCCCTGGACTTTGACATGAACAAGGTCTGTGCCGCAGGCACAGGGAGCTTTCTCCACGAACTGGCCAACAAGCACGGAATCAACATCGTGGGCGAGTTTCAGGAAATCGCCCTGTCCTCTGACCGGCCCGTAAAGCTGGCCGAGCGCTGCACGGTGTTCATGGAGTCGGACCTGGTGTCCTACCACCAGAAGGGCGTAGACAGAGAAGATCTCATCGGAGGCCTCTGTTACGCCATTGTGCACAACTATCTCAACCGGGTTGTGGGAAAGAGGAAGATCGGCGAAAGAGTCATGTTTCTGGGCGGGCCGTCGCTCAATAAGGGGGTGGTGGCTGCCTTTGAAGATGTGCTGGGCCGGGGGCTGATCGTCCCGAAGCACAGGGAGGTGCTCGGCGCCTTTGGGGCGGCTGTGTGTCTCCAGGAGAAGATCAGCCTGGAGAAAAGAGAAAAGAGCGCTTTCCGAGGTCTGGCCAGCGCCATCGAGGACCAGATGGACTATGCGGAGAAGGTCTGCACGGCGGATGCCAACTGCCACAACCAGTGCAAGCTCAAGATCTACGACTTTGACGGCCGCAAGAGCGTTTGGGGAGGCGAGTGCGGCCGGTATGAGGTGATCCGGGGCAAGGGAAAGAAACAGGAAAACCTTTTCAAGGTCCGCGAGGAGATGTGGGCCCGTGCCTTATCGGGAGTGTTCGAGGAGCTCGAGGAGAAGCCTCTGATGGAGGTAGAGGGCCGGCCGACGGTGGGAATGCAGCGAGCCCTGTACACGCTGCAGACCGGCGTGATGTGGGCTCACTTTTTCGACAGGCTCGGGTATCGTCTGGTTCTGACGCCTTCCACCAACAGCCAGATTTCGAGCTCCGGGATTGAATCCATGACCGCGGAGACCTGCTACCCGATCAAGGTGTCCCACGGCCACGTGAAAGCGCTCGCGGGAAAGACGCGGTTTCTTTTCCTTCCCAGCATCGTGAACATGCCGACGCCGAGGGAGCAGGAAACAGGATTTTTCTGTCCCCTGGTGCAAGCGAATCAATACATGGTGAGGGCGGCTCTTGATCTGAACATGGGGCGAGTCCTGAATCCGGTACTCCATCTCAAGTATGACCTCCCCACGCTCGCCCTGGAGTTGACGGAGCAGATCGGTGACAAACTGGGACGGAGCCGGCGCCAGATCAGGGAGGCCCTGGAGTCGGCCTGGGACAAGCAGAACCGGTTTACGCAGGACCTGATCCGAAAGGGAAAAGCGGTTCTGGAAAGCCATGATCCGTTAGAGCCCATGGTGGTGGTCACGGGCAGGCCTTACCTTCTTTACGACGAAAGGCTGAATTTGAGACTGGGGCAGAACCTGGCGAAGATCGGGGTCGCGGCCACGCCCATGGAGTTCATCGACACCGCGTCGATTGATCTCAGCGACTTCCCGAACATGTACTGGGGTCTTGGCGCGCAAGTCCTCCGCGTTAGCAAATTCATCAGGAGCCGGCCCAATTTCTTCGGGCTCCACATGACCAATTTCAGCTGCGGCGCCGATTCCTTTATCGAACACTTTTACAAGTTCATCATGCAGGAGAAACCTTATCTGATCCTCGAACTCGACGAGCACAGCGCCGTGGCCGGGGTGATGACGCGACTCGAAGCCTTTCGGAATGTGATCGAAAACACCATGCAGAAGCTCGGAAACGAGTCTTTTGTGTATCTGGAAGTATCCAACTGAGGCGACCATGGAAGCAGAAACCCAACAAACCTTTCGTTCCCTGTCGGAAAACGTCGGGGCCTTCAGGCTGAAAGACAAAACTTTCCTCATTCCCCAGATGAACCGGATCGGCGGGCTTCTTCTGGCAGGGGCCTTCAGGAGTTTCGGGGTCAACGCCGTGCTCATGGACACTTACGAAGGCCTGGATCTTGGAAAAGCCTTCACCTCCGGCAAAGAATGTTTCCCGTGCCAGGTGACCACAGGCGATATCCTGCTGTTTCTCAAAAAAGAGAAGGAAAGGTTGGGCGAGGATTTTGATCCGGACCGCTACATTTACTTCATGCCCCAAGCGGAAGGGCCCTGCCGTTTCGGCATGTACAACAAGTACCAGCGCATTGTGCTGGACTCTTTTCCCGAACTGGAGAGCCTCAAAATCGGATCTCTCACTTCGAAAAACTCCTATGCCCTGGACGGAATGTTCGACGAAGAGCAGACGAGGGAATTTCGAAAGGTCGGTTATTTCTCGGTGGTGGTGGCGGATGTGCTCGACCGGCTGCTCTGGCGAGTGAGACCCTATGAGAAGCAGAAGGGAAGGGCGGACGAATTCATTGAAAGAGCCAGCCACACCATGGCCGATGCTTTTGAGCGGTACGGTTCGAGCAAGGATTTTGAGCGAATTCTCGACAAGCTCGCGGAAATCATCCGGGAAGGGAAGAAAATCATTGACCCCGGCATTCCACGGAAGCCCCTGGTGGGAATTGTGGGCGAGATCTACCTGAGAACCCACGTCCAGGCCAATCAGGAGGTGATCCGGCTGCTGGAAAAACACGGGGCAGAGGTGGTCAACGCATCCATTGCCGAGTGGGTCAATTACACGACCTATGACCGGATGAGAGAGGCAAAGATCGGTCTTCGTCTGAGCCTCAAGCTGCTCCGGGTGAGCCGCATCAGGGACTCCCTCAAGAAGATCCTCTCCTACGGTGTGGACCTCTCGTACCAGCACTACCGGCAGGATCAGGTGTACAAGAGGGTGAGGCCTCTTCTGGACCTGGCGGAGGATCACCGGATCCATCACCTAGACCGGATCCTGGGGAAAGAAAAAATTTACTCCTTTGACGTGGGGACCGAAGCCTGTCTCAGTATTCCTGGGATCCTCGAGTATGTGCATCAGGGCTATAACGGGGTGGTCAATGTGTACCCTTTCACCTGCATGCCCAGCACCGTCACGTCGTCCATCATCAGACCCATCATGAATCAGAAGAAAGTTCCCTACCTGGACACGCCTTATGACGGCTCTTTTCAACCCGGCCGGGAAGCGGCCATCCGGACCTTTATGTACCAGGCGCAGCAGCACTTCAAACGTCATGGAAGAAATGGAAGCTCATGAAAACAACCATGCTGATCAATGCCGTTGACCCCGAAGAGTACAGGATCGCCTTTCTCAAGGACGGAACGCTCGATGCGTTCCAGATCGAAACGTCCACGGCCGAGCAAAAGGTGGGAAACATCTACAAGGCGGTGGTGGAACGGGTCGAACCAAAGCTTCAAGCGTGTTTTGTCGACTTCGGCACAGACCGGAACGGATTCCTGGGCATGACGGACATTCACCCGGAATACTACCACATGGATCTTTCCTCCTGGAGGGACCAGAATTACCCGCCTATTGAAAAAGCCCTCAAAAAGGGCCAGGACCTGCTGGTTCAGGTGATCAAGGAAATGCCGGGCCACAAA
Source organism: uncultured Desulfobacteraceae bacterium (assembly GCA_964580575.1). Classification (GTDB taxonomy): domain Bacteria; phylum Desulfobacterota; class DSM-4660; order Desulfatiglandales; family HGW-15; genus CAVPDE01. Next base: position 53,636 of record CAZOLJ010000004.1, on the reverse strand, counting down.
GGGGCCCAGCTCACCACCTACATCTCGCTTGCCGGTCGGTTCATTGTCCTGACGCCCGGCCGCACGATCAACGGCGTTTCTCGAAAGATCGAGAACGAAGAGGAGCGGGAGAGGCTCAAGGCCTTCATGGTCCAGCTCAAGCTGCCCGAGGATCTCGGCTACATTGTGCGGACCGTGGCTGCGGGCCAGAGCAAGCGGGAGCTCTCCAAAGATGTGACCCGACTGGTGAGAATGTGGAAGACCGTGAGGGAAAGGGTGCCGGAGGCGCCGTCCCTCTCTCTCATTCACAAGGAACAGGATCTGTGTTTCCGAACGCTCCGGGACTCGTACAACAGCGACATTAACGAGATCCTGGTGGATGACCGGGAAACCTACGCGAAGATCCAGGAGTACATGAAGATCATCTCCCCCAGGGACCAGGAGAAGGTGAAACTCTATGAAGATACGCGGCCCCTCTTTGATCAGTACGAAATCGAGGATCAGATCGAGAGCATCTATGGGAACAAAGTTTACCTCAAACACGGCGGGTCCATTGTGCTCAGCCCGACCGAGGCGCTGATCTCCATTGATGTGAACTCCGGTCGGGGAAAGACCGGAAGCGACACGGAGACCATGATCTTCAACACCAACCTGGAGGCGGCCAGGGAGATCGCAAGACAGTTGAGATTGAGGGACTTGGGCGGCTTGATCGTCATCGATTTCATTGACATGAGGGAATCCAAGCACGTGAGAGAGGTGGAGAAGGTGCTCCGGGAGGAACTGAAAAAAGACCGGGCCAAGGTGGACACCTCTCATATTTCCAAATTCGGGCTCATGGAACTCTCCCGCCAGAGGTTGAGGCCCTCCATCGAGTCCAAGAGCTATCAGATCTGCCGTGCGTGCGACGGCCGGGGCATCGTGATTTCCGTGGAGTCCGCGGCAGTCTCTTATCTCCGCCGAATTCTTATGGGCGTCTCAAAGGGGAATGTGAGCAAGGTGGAGGGAACCCTTTCGGTGGATGTGGCCGGATACCTCCAGAACAAGAAGAGGAAGGAACTGGCCGACATCGAAAAGCGCTACAGCGTGACCATCCTTCTCCATGCCGATCCTTTCATGCCGCCTGGAGGAGGGAAACTGGAATTCGCGCCGTCCCAGACCGAACCGGCCGCCTAGTAGACTCACCACAGAGACGCAGAGGACACACAGAAGAAGAATAATTTGAGTGATAAACAGCACAGCTAGAAATTGTTTTAATGTTTGCATGGAGTTCTTTTCGCCTATCGGTATCTCCCGATAGGCGAAGACATCTCTGTGCTCTCCGGTGCCTCTACTGGTGAAAGAGGCAGATCCCCCAGCAGGACACAAGCGGCATGTTCAACAACGTCCTCTACTTCATCCTTGTTCTCCTCATCCTGAGCATCAGCCAGCAGAGAGGGGTTCCCGAAGATTCCCTTTGGTATACGCTGATCATGCTGGTTACCACCTGGGGGATCTTTGCGGCCTACTGCCGGTGGGGATTTCAGCGCCTCCTCCGTCCCATCGCTGAACCGGAAAGAGAGACGGCTTCCTCTGCGGAGCAGTATCATTCTCTGGTGTTCCGCTTCTCCGTGCTGGCGATCTTTCTGTTCGCCCTTGACGTCCACCTCTTTCACATCAAGACCTGGCTTCAGGTGGTTCCTTTCATCCGGTCCTTTTCCGTGCTCCAGGGTGTTCTGGCGGTCCTTCTGTTCATCGCCTACCAGGCGACCATCTGGTATTTCGCCTTTCCTGTTTACGATCGCACCTTTCATACAGGGATCACCCGCAGGTCCTACATCGTCTCCAGCCTGAAGCTCAACGTGCCTGTCCTGTTCCCCTGGGTCCTGCTCACCCTGATCTATGACCTGATCTTTCTGAGTTCCTGGAGGAGCCTTCAGTCTCTCCTGAACAGGCCCGAGGGAGAGGCCGTCTTCTTTTCCCTTTTCCTTTTCGTTCTCATGATCTTCATGCCCGGCCTGATCCGCTACTGGTGGGGATGCAGGCCGTTCCTTCCCTCTGAAAAAGTAAATGCCTTGAAGAGTTTTCTCGAAGAAAAGAAATTCAAGTACCAGGAACTTCTGAGGTGGCCCATCTTTGAAGGCAGGATGATGACCGCAGGCATCATGGGCATGGTGCCCCGTTTTCGATACCTCCTCATCACCGAATCCCTCATGGACCTCCTGTCCTTGGAGGAGCTGAAAGCCGTACTCGCCCATGAAATGGGCCATGCCCGGTACCGGCACTTCTTCTTCTACCTCGTGTTCTTCATCGGGTTCGCGGTGGTCTCCACAGGCCTTTGGGACTTTTTTGCCCTATGGCTCTCAACGCGGCCCTTCCTGATGGATATCTTCAGGACGGGCGCCTCGGCGGATGCCAGCTTCCTGTACTTTGTGCTGGCCCTGCCGATCCTCGTCAGCATGATCGTCTATTTCCGCTATGTCATGGGTTTCTTCATGCGCCACTTCGAGCGCCAGGCAGACCTCTATTCCGCCCTCATGATGGGAGGTCCTGGCCAGACCATAAGCTCCCTGGAGACGATCGCCATCCTGAGCGGGAAGATACGCGATTTGCCGAGCTGGCACCATTTCAGCATCAGGCAGAGAGTGGAATGGCTGTGGAAATTTCTCAGGGACCCCGGCTTGGTCAGGAAGCACAATCGGTTTGTCGGCGTCTGCTTCGCCCTTTATCTTGCGGCGATGATCAGCCTCGCGTATTTCCTGAACGTCAGCCCCCTCAAGGAAAGGCTGTTCAACGAGTGGGAAGAAGAGGCCCTTTACGAACACCTGGTGAAGAATCCCAGCGATGTGGTTCTCCTGCAAAGGCTTGCCATGTTCTACCACAAGAGAGGAGAAATCCGGGAAACCATCAGGCTCTACGAGCGGGTTCTGAGCCTCGATGAGAACCAGCCCATTGCTCTCAACAACCTGGCGTGGATCCTCGTGACCGCGGAGGAGCCGGAGCTGCGCGACAAGAAGAAAGCCCTTGCCCTGGCGCACAGGGCCGTGGCCCTTGAGAGGTTGCCCGTGTTTCTCGATACCCTGGCCGAGGCTCTCTATGCCAACGGGTTTGCCCGGGAGGCTGCCGAGACGATCCAAGAGGCGATAAGTCTTGCAAGAGAGAACGTGGAGTACTACAAAAGGCAATTGCTGAAATTCACCGGTGAAATAAAGGAAACGTAAAACCTTATGGTTGAACATCCCAATGTGCATCCGCTCCGCCTTGAAGGGAAAGAGATCATCCTGGTCGGCACCGCTCACATTTCCCAGGAGAGCGCCGACCTGGTCAGCCGGGTGATTGAAGAGACGAAACCGGACACGGTCTGTGTGGAGCTCTGCGAGTCCCGCTACGATTCTCTCACTCAGAAAAAAAAGTGGGAGAACACGGATCTCCTCAAGGTGATCAAGGACAAGAAAGCGTTTCTCCTCCTCTCCAACCTCCTCCTTGCAAGCTTTCAAAGAAAGATCGGCCAGAAGCTCGGAATCAGGCCGGGCGAGGAAATCCTCCAGGCCATTCGATCGGCCGAGGCGGCAGGGGCCCTTGTCCATCTGGCAGACAGGGACATCCGGATCACCCTGTCTCGCACCTGGCGCCTCATGGGGTTCTGGAAAAAGACGAAACTCCTGACCGAGATTTTGTCTTCCGTCTGGGAAGTGGATGAGATCACCCAGGAGCAGATCGAGGAGATGAAAAAGAAAGATGTTCTGGATACGCTCCTCTCCGAAATCGGGGAGGTTCTTCCTGAAGTGAGGAGAATCCTCATCGATGAAAGAGATCAGTATCTCAGTCACAAGATTCGCCACGCGCCCGGAAACCGGATTGTGGCCGTGGTCGGGGCAGGGCATGTCCCGGGTATTCTAAGTTCCTGGGACAAGGAAGTGGATTTGGCCTCCTTGGAGCAACTCCCTCCCAAAGGCAAACTGGGCAAGATCCTCGGATGGGGGATCCCGGGTTTCATCGTCGGACTGATCCTCTTCGGATTCTTCTATTCAGGAATGATGGCAACCGCCCAGATGGTGAAATGGTGGACCCTGACAACCGCAGTGCTCGCCGCCCTGGGAGCAGCCGCGGCTCTCGGACATCCCCTTACGATTTTCTCTGCAGCGGCTGCAGCTCCTTTTACTACGCTTCACCCGCTGATTGCGGCCGGATGGGTGTCGGGACTGGTGGAAGCGGCCATTGCCAAACCCAAGGTCAAGGATTTCGAGAGCCTCCTGGACGACATCGCTTCCTTCAAGGGATTCTGGCGCAACAAGATCACCCGGATCCTTCTGGTCGTGGTTTTCACCAACCTGGGCGCCTCCCTCGGCACCTTCGTCGCCATCCCTCTCATGGTCAAGGTGCTGGCTTAACAACCGTGGGCTTGGGCTTTGAGGCGCTTTAACGGCGGACGCCGGTTTGTTGACACACAACGGCAAGCTGTGTGGATTGCGCTTCTCAAAAAGAAGACCGTATTCTTGTCCCCCAAGAGCGTTTTGCTGCGAATTCTGAAACACCCATTTCAAAAGGAGCCGCTGTGCAAGGACAGCGCTCACTTCCCGTCAACCCAGCTGAATGTTCTTTCAACGGCCTTTTTCCATTCGCCGTATCTTTTCCCCCTCTCTTGTTGCGGCATGGCCGGAAGCCACGTTTTATCCATGGTCCAGTTCCGGCGAAGACTTTCAAGATCCGGCCAGAACCCTACAGCGAGTCCTGCGGCATAAGCCGCCCCGAGCGCTGTCGTCTCCGTGATCTTGGGGCGAATGACGGGCACGTTCAACAGGTCCGCCTGGAACTGCATGAGAAGTTCATTGGTTACCATGCCCCCATCCACCTTGAGGCTTCGCAAGGCAACGCCTGAGTCCTGGTTCATGCTTTCAACGATGTCTTTGGTTTGAAAGGCGCTCGCTTCCAGCACGGCACGCGCCATGTGCCCCTTATTCACAAAGCGCGTGAGTCCGGCGATCACGCCTCTTGCATCCGCACGCCAATAGGGAGCAAAGAGCCCTGAGAAGGCCGGAACAAAGTAGATCCCTCCGTTGTCGTCTACAGTCCTGGCGAGGTCCTCGACCTCGGGCACCTTTGCGATGATCCCCAGGTTGTCGCGCAGCCACTGAACGAGTGCCCCTGCCACGGCCACAGAGCCTTCCAGACAATACACGGGGGCTTGCAAATCGATTCGGTACCCCACCGTCGTGATCAATCCGTGCCTGGATCGGACGCGCACGGAACCGGTGTTCATGAGGAGAAAACACCCTGTCCCATAGGTGTTCTTGGCCTCTCCCTTCTGAAAGCACGTTTGCCCCACCAGGGCCGCCTGCTGATCCCCCAGAGCAGCACAGACAGGCACAAGGTGTCCCAGAGGGCCGTCCTTTGAGGTATATCCCCAAACACTTCTGTCGATGGAAGGAACGATCCTGGGCAGCAGGGGCCTGGGGATATCCAGAGCCCGGAGAATGCTCTCCTCCCATTCAAGGGCATCCAGGTCCATGAGCATGGTGCGGCTCGCATTGGTGACATCCGTGACATGCACTCCGCCGTGGGGCCCTCCGGTGAGCCACCAGATGAGCCAAGTGTCCACCGTTCCAAAAAGCGCGTCGCCTTTCCGGGCGGCACGCGCGGCATCAGGAACGCTGTCCAGAATCCACCTAAGCTTGGGTCCTGAAAAATAGGTTGCAACCGGCAAGCCGGTCTTGGCTTCAAAGGCTTCCTGCCCATAATGGGTGATCAAGTCCCGGCAAATCTCGTGGGTGCGCGTGCACTGCCACACAATGGCGTTGAAGTAAGGTTGCCCCGTTTTCTTGTCCCACACCACCGTGGTCTCACGCTGGTTCGTCACACCGATGGCAGCCAGGTCCAAACCTTGGATTCCCGCTCGCGCTAGGGCGGCGCGAATGACGTGCTGTGTGTTGCTCCAGATCTCCATTGGGTCATGCTCCACCCACCCGGATTTTGGGAAGATCTGCCTGTGCTCCTTTTGCTCTGCTCCGACGATCTCGCCGCTGTGATTAAAAAGGATGAACCGAGTACTCGTTGTGCCCTGATCCACTGCACCGATGAATTTTTCCATGCTTCAACCTGTCCCTTTGTTTTCGTTCACGGGCATTCTGATGGCAATTGGGCGGCTTGTCAACAAAGCGAATTACAGCCCGGACTGGGGACGGCGGTCGGGGCAATAGGGGGTTGCGCGGGCAGAGGTGCAGCTATCGGGGTAGGGGACAGTAGTTTTTCGTCTTCCACCTCTTGTGAAACCAGAACCAGTGGTCAGGGTATTTTCTCACATACTTCTCGATGATGTTTGTGAATAGTTCGGTGTTCTCCTCGATGTCCCTCGTCCTGTCTCCCGTTTGCCGGAGTTCCACTTCCTTTTCAAAGATGATACGGTACCGTCCGTCTTTCTGCCTGACCGGGAAAGCGGGCACCACGGGCGTTCCGGTCATCACCGCGAGTATTGCCAGTCCTTTGTTTGTGCAGGCCCACCGGCCGAAGAAGGGAACGTAAATGCCTTCATACCAGTCCACATTCTGATCCAGCAGAATGCCGATGAGCTTGTTTTCTCTCAGCGCACCCCGAACCCTCCTCAGGGCCTTTTGCTTGAGAATCACCTCGGTGCCGAAAAGGGTGCGGATCTCGGCGATCACGCGATCAAAAGGCTTGAAATCAACGGGTCTGGCTATGACGGCTAGGTTCCCGGTCATGAGGGAACCTGCGGCGCACAGGAACTCCCAATTCCCGAAGTGGGCGGTAAGAAAAAACACACCTTTGTTCCTGCTCAAGGCGTTGACCACATTTTCCTCTCCGTCCAAGGTCACGTAGCGGTCAAGGGTGTTGTGGGTCATGCGAAAGATGTGAGGGATTTCGAAGAACATCTGGCCGCAGTGCAGGTACACCCTTCTGAGGAGCCTTCTTGCTTCCCTTTTCGTGAGGGCAGGAAAGCTTTGCCTGATGTTCTCCAGAGCCACTTTTTTCCTGCTCATGGGTATGAGATAAGCGATCGTCCCCCATCCCCTTCCGATATGCTGCGCGAGGGGGTAGTAAATATGGGACATCATGCGGATGGTCAAACGGATGAGCCTGTAAAGGATCTCGTCTATCATCTTATCCCCAGTCGTTAGCGTTCAATATCCTCTGCGCCTCTGGTGGAGGACCCGGATACGTTCGACTGATCCGGTGTGCAAGAAGGCTTCTACAAGAAATTTCCCTCCCCTGGTGGGAGGGACAGGGGAGGGGGGTAAAGCGATGGCATTTCATGCAGCCTTGTCCACCCCCACCTTACCTCCCACGTCGAGGGGGAGGAAGTCTTCTGGAAGTTCCGATAATCTGAGCAAGCCAGCAGTGCCCCCTTCGAGCGAGCTCTCCGAAGCCACCCGATCGCCGGGTGGAGCCTCAGTCCTGAGGGAATAAATTCGTCATCGAATTCAGGACTCGATGGACTAAGCCAATGCCACGGAAAGCCAGCCCCTGCCCTCTGTTCTTACCCAGATGGAAATGGGTCGGTCCGCCAACACCTCGAAGAGGATCCCCTGTTCCCTGACAAGGGGAGCCCCCACTCGCACTTCCAGGGGATCAAAGAAGTTGAAGCCGGCCCCGGTCGCCTTGACCGACGCCTCCTTTGCGGCCCACATTAGGGCTGCGCCCCGGGCTTTGTCGTCAGGACAAAGGGCTTCAGCACACTCCAGTTCTTCGGCACTGAACGCTCGGTGAAGAGGATAGGTCCCCGCAAATTCCTCCGGGTAGGCAACGTCAATGCCGACATTTCCCTTGCCGGACATGGCCGCCCAGAGCCGCCCCTTGCCGTGGCTGAAGGACACGGAGGGTCCTTCCCTGTCCCTTACAAGAAGAAATGGAGCTCCCAGAGCGCTTTTGTGAAGGGTCATCTCGTTTCCGGTCCCGCTCCAGCGGGAATCAAGCTGCGCCAGAGCCCCGAGCAGGCCAAGGGCCAGGTGCAGCCCTGATCCATGCACGGGTGGAGCAGATGCAAACAATACAGAGCCCCGGAACCCGAGAGGCTGCAAGGTGTGTATAGCCTCCTCACCCCGCCTTCTCACCCAAGAGGCTGTGTCGCAATCGGGGAGGGGCAGATTTTGTGAAGAACCAGGATTTCTCGGCTTTCGCCTCGAAATGACATTCTGACATAGACCCCAAGCCGGGGGAGAGGGGAGAGGGGAGGGGGCGCGTTCTATTGCAAAAGGGCTCATTTCGTTTGTATCAACTCTCATGGGTTTCCATCATCTCACTGACTGAACCGATTCATGCGCATGGAAAGGACCTGCATGATGGGGGTGTTGCTCTCGTCCAAGGCACGGGCGTCCCACGTGAAGCCCTGATCGTCACGGGAGCGGAGCCTGGCTTCGAGGGTGAAGCGCTCTCCATTCCGGGCCGGCCGGGTGAAACGCATTTCCTCCATACCCGCGGGAAGCACCTCCGAGGATCCACTCTCCTGCCGGAGGGCAGCGTAGAACGCGAAAAGGTGCATCAGGGCTTCCAGCAGATAGGGCGAGTAGTGGTAACGGGCAGGGCCCAAACCGGCCATGTCCTCCTGGTCCTTGTAAACCATGGCTCCTTTCATGATTCCTGGCCCTGTGCCGTGGATCTTCTCAAGGACGCGGTAGCGTCCACGAAGGCCGGTGCGATTTTCATAGCTCTCCTGGATCTCATGGGCGTCCATGGGACGCGTATCCAGGTCCTTCGCATTTATGGCGAACTCAGGTAAGGGGGAAAGAGGGGTGATCCGGGGCCCGAGAATGACCTGTCCAAGATAGTTCGTGGACCAGGTGTCCAAAAGGCGACCCGAAGGAGAGAGGCCTGCACTGGAGAGCTCGACGTGACAGCGGACATCGTGACTGGGATCCTCCTCTCTCCGACAGAGGATACGGGCCTCCCGCCCTGTGTCCGGAGGACACTCCAGAATGTCCTTGAAGTTCAGCCTCCGCACACCTAGCACATTCAGATGCGGATAGAGCAGATGGGCTGCCTCCAGAAAGGTCTCGACGGCCATGATCCCTGAAACTAAAGGGTGCTTCAGGAGCTTGAAAGGCTTGTGATCTTCGATCCAGAGGTCGTAAGCCCGCGAAAAGGTCCGTTTGGCCACCAGTTCGCCGGCCTTGAGGTCCAGGGTTTCCACGGTCCCGATCATAGGGAGGTCCTTCTGCTCCAAACGGACTCCCCCGGCACATGGGCTCGCCTTGTCCTCGCTCGATTCCTTCGCTTCCACCATGGTCTTCTTGACGGACGGAAAGGTGCGGGCCAGGATCACCCAAGGCTGCTGGGCCGGCCCCAGGAACAGCTCGCGGCAGAAAATCTGGGCGAACTCGTCTGCGTGCACAAAGGCGGACTCCAACCCTTTGAGCTTCATGAGAGCCTTGACCTCCGGGTCATCAGCCATGCCGGTGCCCTCGATGGGCGGCAGCATGAAGGCTTTTGACACCAGGCCCTTGTGGGAGACGCTCCACGATCGCAGCATGGCGGAAAGCGATCGGTTTGCGCTGCAGTAGTTGACCTGGCCGACATTGCCCTGGATCGCCACAAGCGAGGAGAGGGCTGCGAAAAACCGCAGGCCGCGGTCCTTGGAGGCGCGGTAAAGGTTCCATGCCCCCAGGAGCTTGACCTCCATGACCTTGGTGAAATCCTCGGGCGTCATGAACTCCAGGAAGCTGTCCCGGATGATACCGGCCCCGTGAATGATCCCGTCAATCCTGCCATACTGTTTCACCACCTGGTCGAGCGTCTGTGCCACCTTGCGGGGATCTGCCACGTCGCAGGAAAGGTAGGAGACCTTGATCCCAAGAGCGGAGAGCCGGGACACGTTGCGCGCAATGTCCAAACCTGCAAGGGCGCTCGAGGTCTGACTCTCAGGTTGGTCGGCCTTTGGGACAGGCTCTTTCTTTTTGAATAGGCGACGTAAGGCGCCTTCAGCAGGAGCTTCGGCGTTGCGGAGGGCGCTGTAGGACGCTGCAGGGTTCAGTTCGGTCCGCCCCAGCAGCACGATCCGGGGTTTGAAGGCCGCCAGGGCCCGGGCAATGTGCCAGGTGACCCCTTTGGCGCCGCCTGAGATCACCACCACGTCCTCTGGCCCCAGTTCAAGCCCGGACCTGCCGGTCAAGGACAGAGGAGCATGAGAGGCCTTGATGGAGAAGGCCTCCTGGCCGTGGTAGGTCCACTGGATGATCGGGTTCCCGGTATCCAGGGCGCGGTCCATGGCGCTCGGGAAATCCGTGTTGGCGTCCAGAGAAACACTTCGAAACAGCACCGACGGGTACTCATGGGCCGCAGCCAGGAACATGCCCAGGATGCCTTCCGCCGTCACGGCTCCGGGGGTTTCGGGTTGAACCCCCCGGAGCAGAACCAGGCAAAAGGGTTTGCTCTTTGAATTCATCACGGCCTTCAGACAGCGGAAGAACCCGGAGAGGAAAGCTGCAATGTCTTCTGCACCAGACAGAACGGAGCGCAACTCGCCTTCCAGCACCAGGACAAGCCCTGCCAGGGAACGAGCTTCTTTGAGCCGCTGCTCCGCCTTTTGTGCGCCCTTGGAAGCGCGCAGATCAAAGGCGCTGCCGTCCCCCTGACCCGAATAGTCCAAGAACAGCGACTTGACTTTCCATTTTCCCTCCAGGTGGCGGGACACGTCAGCAGCCAGGGTGGAGCCGGGAGACATCCTGAGCACCGCCACCTCCTGTCCCGGCGCCGGCGTGAGCGGGTGCACGGCGCCATGAGGGAGCGCGACTTCTTCTAAGACCATTCGCCTGATCGATTCAATTGGACGTGCCTCCTCCTCGGCGGATGGGGCCGCCGAGTTCTTGGGGGCGGCGGCAGGAGGGGCTTGCTGGAACGGTTGTGCGGCCGGGGCTTCTTTGCCGGGTCCGCCTGCCAGCTTTTCGATGCAGTTCGCGATCTCCCGCACCGTGCGCAATCCCACGAAATCCTCGACATTGACGGGGATGTTGAACCGTCGCTCGACCTCGTCCATGATCACGGGCAGTCGGCTGGAACGGATGGCAAGGTCCTGCCGGATGTCCATGTCAGGCTCGATCTCGTCCCGTTCATACCCGGTGGCATTCATGATGATCCGGATCATTTGCTCCACATAATCCACCGCTTCTTTCGGCCCCTTGGCCTCCGCCTCCCGGCTCGGCAGGGCCGCAGGGGCCTCGGCCTTTGCCAAGGGTTTGGCCTGGGGCAGGGGCGGGGCCACAGGCAAAGTCCCAAGGCTCCGGTCCAGACTTTCCAACGTGAAGCTTGGATCCAGTTCCCGGCGGATCGCGGCCACGACAAGCGGTTTGATATACTCTCCGAAGGACTTCAGGACAAAAGCGTTTATCTCACGCTGCACAATGGCAGCCAGCCGGTCTTCGGAAGTGGAACGGACCGTGATCGCAGGCGCAGGGGATGGGACGGCCAACTGGTCCGTCTTTTCCGTCAGGGGGATCTCCTCCTGTTCCAGATGGCCCAGAGCGTGGAGTTGGGCCACCCCTGACCGATAGGTTTGGGCTTCTGCCTCGGGCATGCAGGTAGGGACGCATAGAGGCTTGTCCAGGGTTTGTCCCACAAGGCTGCAGAGTGTGTCTGCCGGGCCGATCTCCACAAAGGTTCTGATGCTGAAATCCTCCCAGAGGGTCCTCACGTTCTGCATCCAGTGCACCGGGGATTCGAGGTGGGCCATGAGGATCCGGCGCATCTGGTCCGGATCATTCGGGTAAGGCTTCATGGTGGTGTTGGAGATCACCGGAATCCGGGCCGGGTGAAAGGCAATGTCCGACACAAAGGCAGCCATCTCGTCATGGATCACCTTCATGATGGGCGAGTGAAAGGCCATGCTCACCTTGAGCTGGGTGGCCCGGTAACCCTCACTTTTGATCTCTTGCAGAAGAGCCAACAAGGGCTGGGTGTCACCGCCCAAGACCACCTGGTGGGGCGAGTTGTAGTTGGTGAAGTACACGTTTTCCCAGCCGGCCACTTTCTGTTCCAGGTAGTCCATGGGCGCGTCCGCCGCGATCATGGTGCCTGGGTCGCCCCGGAGCCCGCTTGCCTTGTCCATGCACTGGGCCCGCTTGTTCACGATGCGGAAGCCGTCGTCATAGGTGAAGATCCCGGCGGTGCTCATGGCCACGAGTTCTCCAAGGCTGTGTCCGGCCATGGCCAGTGGTTTTGCGCCCATGGCGATCAAGTACTGCACCATGGCGTACTCCATGGTGTAGAGGGCGGGCTGCTGCCATCGTGTCTTCTGAAGGTCTTCCACCGAGGCATGGAAAAGGAGGTCCAGGAGATCGAATTCAGCCACAGCCGCAATCTTGTCCATCCACCTCCGGATTTCCGGGAAGGTGTCGTAAAGCTCTTTGCTCATGCCTGCATACTGGGACCCCTGGCCGGTGAAAATGAAGGCCAGGGGTTTTTGCGGATCGTCGGCCGGTGCAGCGAAGATGCCCTGGCGGGCCATGGTGCGTAGGGACTTGTCCGAGAAGATACCCCCGTTTTCAGCAGGGGGCAGGGCTTCCACTCTGGACCGGGCTTCTTTTTCACCGGAAGCCACCACCCCTAAGCGATAGGACCGGCCTGCCACCTGGGCGCGGAAAAACGAAACGCCCTGGATGGACGGCCGAGCGGCCTGACCAGAAGGCTTCGGGGGTTCGAGTCTCTCTGTGAGGGGCGCTGAGATCATGACCCGGCCGGAAGCCTCCCGGCACTCCTCCAGCTGGACCACATAATTGGCGCCGCCGAAACCAAAGGCGTTAACCTCCAAACGCCTGGGCCGGTCCGGGGGTTGCGGCCACTCCTCGGGCTGAAGAAGAACATGAAAGCCCCCTGCCTCAAGATCGACCTGGGGATCCCGCGTCCTGTAGTTGAGGGTGGGCGGGAAGAGTCCCGCCTGCATGGCGCACACCCCTCTGATGAGGCTGTTCACGCCGGAGGCGCCGAGGGTGTGGCCGATCTGGGACTTGAAAGAGGTGAGCACTGTCCGCTTAGAAGATGGGAACAGGGACTTGAGGGCCTTGACCTCCTCCACGTCACCCTGAACCGTGCTCGTGGCATGGCATTCCACCATGTCCACCTGCTCGGGACCGTAACCCGTATCCCGGAAGGAGCCCCGAAGGGCAATCAACTGGGTCTCGGCCAGGGACTCCACCATGCCCCGATCATTGTTGCTCGCTCCTATCCCGGTGATGTAGGCGTGAATAGGGGCACCGCGCTTTTTCGCGACCGACTCCCTCTCCACAACGATCATGCCTCCTCCTTCGCCGAGGACCATGCCGTCGCGCTGCGCATCAAAGGGCCGGCTGCTCTCCTGGGCAGGCCCTTCAACGCCCGAGAGCCCGGCCAGGGCCTTGAGCGCGGAGAATTCGAGGTAATGGGAGGGGTGGAGGAACTCCTCTCCGCCTCCCACAACGGCTGCGTCGAGGATGTCGTTTCGGATCATCTGGAGCGCGTTGAAGAGGGCCACCAGGCTGGTGGCGCACGCAGCGGAGACCGCGTAGCTCGGGCCCCTTAACCCGTACCGGTTGCACACAAAGCCCCCGGCCGCGCAATTGAGACGGCCGAGCAAGGTGGTGTCGTCCACGGTGAGGCGGCCTGCTTGGATTCTTTCCCTGATGGCCTTTTCCAGTTCCGGGGTCGTGGGGATGATCTCCCTCAAGGAGCGGATGATGTCGTGGTAATTCACATCAAAGACCAGATCCGTGATCGTGGCCGCACCCTCTCCCGAGTTCTGGGAAATGAGCACCCCGATGCGCTCCCTGGGAATGCCCGACTCCAGCAGGCCTGATTGCTTGATGGCCTCTTCGGCGAGCCAGAGGGTCAATCGGGTGGAATCGGCCATGGAGCGGAAATCCTGAGGCGCAATGCCCAACTCCTTGCGCGAGACGCTGAGGTTCTGGAAAGCGCCAACCTTGCAGTAGGTCTTGCCTCTGGCGCGGGGATCGGGATCGTAGTACAGGCTGTGGTCCCACCGGGAAGGAGGCACTGTGGCGATTCCGCTCCTCATGGCAACCGAGGCTTCCAAGATCTCCCTCGGGCTGTTGCCCAGGGAATTGACCAGGGCCATACCGGTGACAGCCAATCGCTCGCGGTCTTCCCTTGTCCTCGACCGGGCAGCAGGCGCCGGCGCGGGCCTCTCCTCCCATTCCGGGAGAGTGAGCTCCAGAGGCCCTTCAACCAGGTCGCGGTGAAACTCGGAGACAGTGAGCACACGATGGAGTGCGCCGGATATGGAACCGCTCATGAACTGTCCTTCCCGCAGGCAGCTTTCTTCGTCCATGACTCGGCCGCGGGGATGATCGATCCCCCTCGCAGCGACAAGCAGGCTGTTTGCACCCAGAGCCTCCAGGCGCATCCGAAAAGAGCTCTCGTCGTGCCGGCCCGACGCCCATTCTCTCTCCAGGGTGCGGATCGCCTCCACTTTAGGGGTTTTGAGAGACCGAACCCTGAGACCGACGCTTTCGCCCGAAACCGCGGTCATGCCGGGCCGTGAGTTTAGGATCAGGCGCTGATACAAGGGGCTCAGTGCGCGTGTAGAGACAATCTCCCGGGTGGCCAGGTACGCCGTGCCCATCTGCACAGCATCGGCACCCAGCATGAAAGCCCTGAGAACGCTCTCCCGGTTGAAGATGCCGCCTGCGAGCACCAGGTGCCGATCGCGGAAGAGTTCGGGCTCTCTGCGCCTGAGCTCCAGGGCCATCTGCGCCAGGGTCAGGGTGGAATGCTCCCCCACGTGCCCGCCGGACTCGTTCCCTTCCAGGACGACAAAACGCACGCCGGCCTCGAATGCCATGCGGAGAAGACCCTCGCTCGAAGCAACGTAGATTGCCTGGATTCCCCTCTCCTGAAGACGCGCTGCATAGGAGGAATCCCCGGCTGCAATGACCGCAAAGGGCGGGCGGGTTTGATCGATCCAGGCGAGCTGTTCTTCCAGACGAGGGTTTTCCGGAAGGGCGACAAAGTTGACTGCGTAAGGGTGTTCGCCCATGACTTCCTTGAGCCGAGCCAGGTCCTGCTCGATGTCCACGCGGGTTTTCACACCGAGGGCCAGGGTAGGCAGACCCCCTGCTTCGGACACAGCCAGGGCGAACTCCGGGATGTCGCTGATCCAAGTCATGGCTCCCTGAATGAAAGGGTAACGGGTCCCCAGGGACTTGGCAGCAGAGTTTTCCACGAGAGCGTCCCGTTTGGGTGGGGCCTGCCGGCAGAGGCTCGACACTTCTCTGGCGAAGCCCTCTATGGCCTGACGGGTAGAGCGGCCGAACCGTCCGGCGAATGCCTCTGCGAAGGCCGCCTCAGGTCCCAGAAAAACAAGTTCCTGGCGGCCCAGCTCCCTTTCGAGCGCCGGCACGACTCTCTCCTCGACCTTACGGGCAAAGGCGCGGCGGTCCTGATCCGCAATCTCGCGGTCGAGCAGAGTGTCTGCGTATTGCTTCAATTCCTTGACGGCCACGGAGTTGCCCTTATCAAAGAAGCGGCAGGAGACCCCGAGGGTCGTCCCCACGACGGCGCTGTGTTCGGGACGCACTCTGGAGAGGCGCTCCTTCAGGTTCGGGTTTGCGGACACCAAGTCTGTCTGCCAGTGGAGGCTCTCGAACACGATACCCCTTGCGCCGGTGCACAAAAAGGCTGCGGCCGCCTCGGGCGTGGCCACGCCGCCCCAGAGGATCAAACCAGACTTTTGAGCCCCCTGGCCCGCCATTTCCCTCAAGGTGGAGTAGAGGACGCCTGCGCTTTCATTGCCAACAAAGCCTGACGCTTCGGAGCCCTTGATGGCAACGGCCTGGGCATGCCACTTCGACTGAAGGGCGAGGCTGAGAAAATCCGGATCCCCGCTGATCGGAATGCAGGTGATCCGGGCCGACAACTCCTTCACTCGCTCAAGAAAAGCCTCGGCTGGACAGGGTCCAAAGGCCGGATGAAACTCCACCCAAAGGGTGGACACATTGGAGTCCTGGAGAAATCTCTCGATTGCCGGCTCCATGAAGTGTTCGGCGGAGATCTTCACATCTTTTGCCCCTGCATCCTTGAGGGGCTTTGCGAGGTTTCCCGTGCGATCCTTACTGATGTCGAATAGGGCCACAGTGGAGGTCCGGCGGGCCGTGTCGACCACAGCAGGAGTGATCTCATTGGGTCTCCACAGGAAAGCGAGAACAGAGTTTGATTGCGTTCTGGGCATAGTGGAAGTTGAATCCCTCTTCTGTAGTGAGGTTTTTCTCAAGATTAAAGGGGATGGTCCCAGCCTGAACTCAGATCGGCCTGGGCATAGCCCTCAGAAAGTCTCTGCTCGATCTCCTCCCTGAATTCCTCATTTTGGGCCGGATCCAGTTCCTGGGGCACGACGAGGGGTGGACCCCATTCGATGGTCACCTTGCTGAAAGGTTTGGGGACCAGGAATCGGTCCCAGCTTCCCATAATCCAGGCTCTGTCAGCGGATACAAAGACCGGCAGGATGACCGCACCCGATATCTGGGCCATACTGATGAGCCCGGGTTTCACGACACCCTTTGGCCCTGTGGGACCATCCACGATATGAATGACGGCCGGATTTTTTTTCAGTGCCTTCAAAATGGCTGCCAGAGCCGTCTCTCCACCTCTCGTGCTGGACCCTCTCACCGGTAAAAGTCCTAGACGTTGCGCGAGCCTCGCGGCCAGCTCTCCATCTTTGCTCTGGCTGATCATGACAATGGGCTCGAAATTCCTGAATTTGGTGACGTAGGCCAGAGCCGGTAGAAAACGTTGATGCCACACGGCCACGATCACCCGTCCATAATCTGCCAGACACCCGAGTGCGATTTCTTCGCCAGCCACCCTGATCCTCAGAAGAGAGAGGTACAAGCGAAGCAAATAGTAACACACCGGTATCAACCGATAGAGGAGAAGGTAACGGGCTTGCCAAATACCCAAAGAGACAATTCCTCGCAGTCAGTGCATAAGAATCAGTCCTCACTGGCCGAGAGTATATCGAGAGTGACCCTATGTGTCAAAGACCACGGAGCCTCATGTTTTCTGCCACACGGCCTGCTCCGTACCACCCTCATCGGGTTCTGATCATCGTTCCGACCCCGTGGCCCCATCATAAACACCCGGACAAGGAGCCCCGATCGATCTTCTGGGTCACCGATACTCACGGAGGATGAGGGCGGCGTTGTGGCCGCCGAAGCCGAAGGACTGGGAGAGGCCGGTGCGGATAGGGTAGAAGTCCACCCGGGTGACGAAATTCAGATCCTTCATGGGATGGTCGAGATTCCGGCACACGTGGGTGGTCTTGTGATGAATACTCAGAGCGGTGACCAGCGCCTCTATGGCTCCGGAAGCTCCCAGGGTATGACCGATGAGAGATTTGGTGGAATTGATGAGGACGTTCTTCCTGAAAACCTGTTCAATCACCGCGGTCTCCGTCTCGTCATTCAGACGCGTCCCGGTTCCATGGGCGTTGATGTAATCGATTTCTTCTGCAGACAGGCCTGCATCGGCAAAGGCGAGTTGGAGCATTCTCGTGATCTGGCTGCCGCTGCTTTCCATCATCATGATGTTGAAGCCGTCGCATGTCTCGCCGTAGCCCACGATCTCGGCATAGATCTTTGCGCCTCGGTTCCGGGCGTGCTCCAGAGTTTCAATGACAAAGACCGCCCCTCCTCCTTCACTGAAAAGAAAACCGGTACGGTCCCTGTCAAAAGGGCGATTCGCCTTGTCCGGTTCCTCATTGTTGTAGGCCAGAGCCCTCACTGCGTCAAAGCCTGCGAAGATGCCGCCATACTCGTCGCTCAGATGCTCCACGCCGCCCACGAGAGCGACATCCAGTTCCCCGGATTTCACGGCCTTGAACCCGTGACCGATGGCCACTGTTCCCGAGGCGCAAGCCGCGCAGTAGGCGTTGTTGCTCCCGTGGAGGCTGAACTTGATGCCTATGCTGGCGGAGCAGGCATTGGGCATGGTCATCGACACTGCAAACGGATTAAAGCGCCTGGGATAATGCATTCGATCCTGGACCTGCTTGAGGATCTGTCCCGCAGGGTGGTCTCCGAGCTGGGCGCTTGCCTTGGCAAGGGCTTCCTTTTGGCGCATGAGGAGATGGTAGCTGTAGCAGGAGGCAAAGGTGCCCAGGCCTGCAATCCCTGTCCCCATGAACACGCCGGCCCTTTCCTTGTCCACGGAGGGCAGGGAGTAGGTGTTTCGCTTCTGGTCCACCTTGGTGTACTCCAAGCCCGCCGAATCCAGGGCTTGAAAACTGCAGGCAATGGCAATGAGACTCGATGGGTCGAGTTGTTTTTCCTCGATGCGACCGATCCCATAGGAGGAATAGTCGATCGAAGGAAGAGGGGACCAGATCTGGGAATGGAAATCCCCGTAATAAAGCCAGTGGTCAGGGATTCGTTCGACTCTGGTCTTCGCTTCCAAACAGCTTTTCCAGAACTCATCGGGATTCCGCCCGATCGCCGTGAGGACTCCCAATCCGGTGATGACGATTCGTTTCTTCATGGGCCTAAGCCTTGGCGTCGTCTTCCATGGCCATGATGTATTTCACGGCATCTTGCACGCTGAGCAGCTTTTCCGCATCCTCGTCCGGGATCCTCTTGTCAAAGGCTTCCTCAAACTCCATGAGCAAGGTAATGATATCCAGAGACTCAGCTTTGAGATCATCTATGAACTTTGTCTGCAAAGAGATCCGGCTCTCCTCCACCTTGAACACCTCCGCCACGACCTTTCTCACTTTTACAAAGACCTCATCTTGTGTCATTTGAGCCATACCCAATCCCCTTTCCTTACTGAATGAATACTGCCAACGCAGGCCTTCAGCCGAAACCGAACGTACATGTCAGAGGGGTTGAGGCCACCCTGATTGCAGGTCCGCCTCTGCATGAGCCTTCAGCAGGAGGGTTTCCACTTCTTTTCGTAGGACCTCCAACTGCTCGGGACGCGTTCCCCTGGGAACTGGGAAGGGGTCCCCCCACCGGATGGTCACTGTGCTGAAGGGCTTGGGCACCAGGAATCGATCCCAGCTTTTCATTACCCAGGCCTTTTCAGCGGATATGATCACCGGGAAAACAGGTGCACCGGTGACCTGAGCCATAGCCATGAGCCCCGGCTTGACAACCCCCTTGGGCCCTGTGGGCCCATCCACAATATGGACGACGCCAGGGTTCTTCTTAAGGGCTCTCAGAATGGCCATCAAGGCTTCTCTTCCCCCTCGAGTGCTGGATCCCCTCACAGGAACAAGCCCGAGCTTTTCGGCAAGAGAAGCAATCAGCTCACCGTCGCTGCTCTGGCTGATCATCACAATGGGTTTGAAGTTCCTGAATTTGGTGACATACGCCAGAGCAGGGAGAAACCGTTGATGCCAGACCGCAGCGATCAGGCGGCCGTAGTTCGTAAAATGCTTATGGGCGGCGTCTTCACCGACAACCCTGATCCTCAGAAAAGAGAGGTACAGACGCAAAAGATAATAACACAAAGGAACCAAACGGTATTTGAGTATGGACTGGACAACCGCCAAATCAAGGACTCCTCACCCTTTTCATGACCTCGATGCTTCACCTGAAGAGGGGCCTGCTGATCCGGAAATAATCTGACCCAATATACCACAACGTTTCCAGGATTCAAGAGACATAGCCGAATACCTGTACAGAAAAAAGCCCGAGAATTCAACCAAAAAGACCGTCGAAAAAGCGATAGACAGGTGCCGGAGCACAATGATAAGTTACCGGCCGAATATCTGTGTAACCCGGTACTGCAAAACGATTCCTGAAAAGGATTTGGCCGCGATGCTCAAGGAAATGCCTTTCGACCTTGATCCCGTATCCCTCGCCGGAAGCATTGAGAAGTTTCCGAAAACCAGGGTCCTTGTCATAGGAGACATCATCATGGATGAATACATCTGGGGCGATGTCTCGAGGATCTCTCCGGAGGCGCCTGTTCCGGTTGTTGACGTGAAGCGGGAGACGAAGATGCTGGGGGGCGCGGGAAATGTGGTAAACAACATTTCCTCCCTGGGCGGGGAAGCGATCCTGTGCGGAGTGGTGGGGGACGATTCCACGGGCCGCCAGGTGGTGAAGATGGTCAAGAACCTGGGGGGGGCCACCGAAGGAATTTTCCAGGAACCGGACAGGCCGACCACGATCAAAACCAGGATTGTTGCCCAACACCAGCAGGTGGTGCGGTTTGACCGAGAAAGCCGAAGAGAGATCCTTGCGGAAAGCGTCGAGAGGCTTCTCGATTTCGTGAAGAGGATGCAAAAGGACCTCCATGCCATCGTGGTCTCGGACTACGCCAAGGGCGTGATCTCCCCTCGACTGATGAAGGGGTTGAGAGATCTGGTGGCGGAATCCGGCATTGTTCTGGGTGTTGACCCAAAGAAGAACAATTTCGAGCATTACAAAGGCATTGATGTCATCACCCCCAACCACCACGAGGCCAGCGCCTTCTCGGGGATCGAGATCGGTGACGATGAAACGCTGGTGGCCGCAGGGAACCGGATCCTCCATTATTTGAAATGCCGATCGGTTCTGATCACCCAGGGCAAGGACGGGATGACTCTCTTTGAGAAGAGAGGAGAACCCGTTCACATCCCGACCGTGGCAAGGAAAGTGTTTGACGTGACAGGTGCCGGCGACACGGTGATCAGCACCTTCTGCCTGGGCCTGGCTGCCGGAATGGATCTGAAATCAGCGGCCCTTATCTCGAATTTTGCAGCCGGCCTTGTGGTGGGAGAGGTGGGGACGTCCACGGTGAAAGCCGAAGAGCTCAAGAGAGTGATCTACGAAAGACTAGGGAAAGGGTAGAAGCGGTACAAGGTGCAAGGTGCAAGGGACACCACTGTATCCTTTTAGGGCTTGTTCCGTGAACCGTGCACCTTGTACCGTGTACCACTCTGCGACACCTCAGGGAGTATGCTCTGGTGCCAGGGCATGAGATCGATGAACCAAGCCTGCAGGAGTGCCCATGAGTTCGCCGAAGGAAGCCGATGACGTCAAGCTCGTGGCGAGCCTCTTCTCCCCTGAGGAGACAATTTTCGAAGAGGTCATCCTTGAACTCCAGGCGGCGTACGGGTCTGCGGATTGGGTGAGCCCCCCTCTCTTTTTCGACAGGACGAGGTACTACGAAAAAGAGATGGGCTGGCCGCTTCACCGGCGTTTTCTCTCTTTCAAGAACCTCATCCGGCCTGAGGGGATCGTTGACATCAAGCTTCAGACCAATGAGCTGGAGAAAAGGTACCTTCAAGAGGCAAAGCGGAGGGTCAACATTGACCCCGGATATATTGCCTTAGAAAGGCTGGTTCTTGCCACAGGGAAGAACTACACGCACCGCATGTATCTCTCAAAGGGAGTCTATGCGGACTTGACCCTGGTCTTTCATCAGGGGAGTTTTCAAACTCTGGCGTGGACCTACAGAGACTATGCGGACCCGGTGGTCATCGGCTACTTTAACAATATTAGAAACCATTACAAAAATCAGCTTCGCGGGGTAAGCGAATAACGAACAGATGGAGGCGATAAAACCACAACGCATCCTATTTTCGGATTTTCCAGTACTCCATCACTCCATTACTCCACTACTCCAGTCCTGATAAAGGAGGTTCCCTTGCTTAAGAGCATGACCGGCTTCGGCCGGGGAGAAGCGGTTCTGAACGGAAGAAGGTTTATCGCGGAAATCAAGACGGTCAACAACAGACACCGGGACCTGTTTGTCCGTTTACCTCGAACCCTTCAGGCCATCGAGGACGAGGTGCGCAGTCAGGTGTCGGCGGTGATCAATCGAGGTCGAGTCGAAGTGACGCTCCAGATGGAGAAGGAAGGCGTGGAGCTGGAGTATGATCTGCAGCTCAACCTCCCCCTGGTTCGGTCCTATCTTCGGATCTTCAACCAGCTGAACGAGGAGTTCGGCCTCGAAGGGAAGGTGAGGGCGGAAGACCTCTGCCAGATGAAGGATGTGCTCCTCCTCAAACCGGAGGAGCTTGATCTTGCAGCCGCAAGAGACGCGTTCCGGCTGGCCTTGAGTCAGGCTCTGGAGGCGTGTGATTCCATGAGGGTGCAGGAAGGGAAAGCCCTGGAAGAAGATTTCCTGAAGAGACTCGCCTTGATCGAAGACCATCTCAACGAAGTCCAGAACAGGGCCGGTCTGGTGGTTGAAGACTACAAGCGGAGACTGAGACAACGGGTGGAGCACGTGGCACAGGGAATGCCCATTGATGAGAATCGGCTGATGCAGGAGATCGCGATTTTCGCGGACCGGTGCGATATCACCGAGGAGCTTGTTCGCGCAAGAAGCCATCTGGAGCAGTTCAGTTCCTACCTTTCCTCTGCGGACTCCGTGGGGCGGAGGCTGGATTTTCTTTTGCAGGAAATCAACCGGGAGATTACCACCATGAGCTCAAAGGCATCGGATTCCGGGATCTCCGCCAGGGGCGTGGAGATCAAGGCGGAACTGGAAAAGGTGCGTGAACAGGTCCAGAACGTAGAGTAGGGGGAACGAGCATGAGTGACAAACTGATCAACATCGGTTTCGGGAATTCCGTTGTTTCGCGACGGGTGATCGCCATTATCTCGCCCAATGCAGCCCCTATCCGACGTCTTCGTGATGAAGCGCGCGAAGAAAAGAGGCTCATTGATGCCACCCAAGGAAGGAAGACCCGGTCGGTCATTATCACGGACAGCAATCACGTGATCCTATCCGCCATCCAGTCTGAAACTATTGCCCAGCGGTTCAGCCCTGACGGCAAGATCTTCAAGGAAGACATAGAGGAATGAGCGCAGCCGGTCGAATTTTCGTTGTCTCCGGTCCATCCGGGTCAGGTAAGTCCACCCTCATCCGAGCGGTGAGACAAAAGGTTCCGGGCCTGGGTTACAGCATCTCCCACACCAGCCGGCGTCCCAGAGGACAGGAAAAGAATGGCGTGGAGTACCATTTTGTCAGCAAAGAGAATTTCCAGAAAATGATCGACAACGGGGAGTTTGTGGAGTGGGCAGAGGTCTATCAGGATCTTTACGGAACCTCCGTCTCCACTCTCAGGAGCCAGATCACGATGGGGCTGGATGTGATCATGGACATTGACGTTCAGGGCGCAAGAAACATCAAGGACCACTTCAAAGATGCAATTTTGATCTATGTGCTTCCCCCTTTGCTGGAGATCCTGGAAAAGCGGCTGAGAGAGAGAGGCGCGGACGATGAAAAGGCGATCCGCACAAGGCTCAAGAAGGCAGGGAAGGAGATCAAGAACTGTGTCTCCTACGACTACCTCGTCTTTAACGACCAACTCGATCAGGCGGTGGAGGAACTGAAGTCTATTCTCGTCGCGGAACGATGCCGCAAGTCGGTCAGGCTCCCAAAAGCTCAAACTCTTTTTAATCTGGGCGCCCACTAGAGAGGTCTACAGGGCATTGGGTGGATCGCTCGGTCTTGTGGCGAAACTGTGGATCCTTCCTGGGTTCAGAGAAGTAAGCAGCAAGTAGTATGCAGTAGGCAGTGAGACTCGGCTGCTTACTCCCTACTGCGTACTGCTTACCTAGCGTTGCCCGCGCTGCGGAGGTGCAACCATCGCCGCTCAAAATGACAAAAAGCTCTCCTTGATTCCCGGCTTCCACGCGGTGAGGGAAAGCCTCGTCAAGACCCCTGAAAAAATCATGGAGATCTGGGTCGGGGTGAGAAGGAAAGGGGCGAGGGCCGAGGAGATTGCCGAACTCGGAGCGGAGAAAGATGTTCCGGTTCTATTCAAAGACCTCCGTGAGATAGAGGCCGTCGCACCCGGGGCCGCCCATCAAGGCTTTGTTGCGTTTGCAGAGAGCTTTTCCTACACGGATCTCGAAGACTTGGTCGAGAAGTCACGCCAGGCTCCAGGCGGCGCCCTCCTCATCGTGGCCGATCACATCACGGATGAAGGAAATCTCGGCGCCCTTATCCGAACAGCCGCTTTTTTCGGCGTGAACGGTCTGATCCTTCCCAAAGACCGCTCGGCTAAGATCACAGGCAGGCTTGTCAAAAGAACCTCCGGAGCCCATGCGTCCCTGCCCGTTGCCCAGGTGGTCAATCTGGGAAGAACCCTGGATCTCCTTGTAGAAAGAGGTTTCTGGATTATCGGCGCAGCCGGAGAGGCGCAGGAGGCCATCTATCACTTTGACTGGGATAGGGATGTGGTTCTCGCTCTGGGAAGCGAGAGCAAAGGGCTCAGCCATTCGGTCAGGGATCGTTGCCATGCATTGGTCAAGATCCCAGGGTCCGGCCAGGTCGAATCGCTCAATGTTTCTGTGGCAGGGGGAGTGATCCTTTCCGAGATTCTTCGCCAACGGGGAAGCAAGGGGAAATGACGAAGGCCTCCCGCTAGGTATTACAGAAAAGGCACCAACGCCCAACAGCCCCATCAATAAGTGATGATGTGAGAAAAAAAAGATCAGGAGGGGATGGGGAATTCCTTGAGCGCACCCGTGGCGAGGAGCGCGTTGACAAGAGCACACAAAGGCAGCCCCACCACATTGGTGTAAGAACCGATGATCCTCTTCACGAGAAACGCTCCGATCCCCTGAATCCCATAGCTGCCTGCCTTGCCGAAAGGCTCGCCGGTTGCGATGTACCCCAGGATCTGTCTTTTGGTGAGCGCCCTAAAAGTGACTCGAGTCACGACCGCTTGGGAGTGAAGCTTTTTCGAATCCGGTGCGACAAGGCAGAAGCCGGTAATGACCCTGTGCTCCCTGCCGCTCAGTTGCCGAAGCATGGAAAAAGCCTCCTCTTTATCAGCAGGCTTCCCGAGGACCGCCCTGCCAAGGACCACGACCGTGTCCGCTCCAAGGATCCAGCTGTCTTTGCATTGCTCAATGACCGCCTGAGCTTTGGTTTCGGCGAGAAGCCGGGCATTCATGAGAGGATCACGGGACAGGGGGTCTTCATTGACGCGGCTTGTGACGGTGCGAAAAGGAATCCCGATCTGCCTGAGAAGTTGCTTTCTTCTCGGAGAGGCTGAGGCAAGCACGAGAGGGGAGCTTGTGCTGATGGGGCGAGTCATAGGTTCTCCGGAAGGTTGAAGAGTCGTATGGTGTTTGCTGAGGTTGCGAGCGCCAGTTCTTCGAAATCCAGTTCTCTCAACTGAGCGATCTTTTCCGCCGTGTGCTTGACATAGAGAGGCTCGTTTCGTTTCCCTCTGAACGGCACCGGGGTCAGGTAAGGGCAGTCCGTCTCCACCAGCAGGCGCTCCAGCGGGATCCGGGCGGCTGCGGCCTGGGTATCGACTGCGTTCTTGTAGGTTACAGTGCCGGGAAAAGAAATGCAGAAACCCAGTTCAATAAGATCCATGGCCAGGTCGTAATTGCCGGAGAAACAGTGGATCACCCCCCGGTACTGTCTTTTTCTGCTCTTCAAAATGCGCAAAAGATCTGTGTGGGCATCGCGGTCGTGAATGATGACTGGAAGGCCCTCTTCGGAGGCGATGTCGAGCTGGCGTTCAAAAGCCTTCACCTGCTTTTCAGGGGGCGAATGGCGACGAAAAAAATCAAGGCCTATCTCGCCCCACGCAACGACCTTGGGTTCAGAGGCGAGGGCTCTCAACTTTTCAAGATCCCTTGGATCTGCTTCATCGGCGTTGTGGGGATGATACCCCACGGTGGCGTAAATAAACCCATATTTCCCGGCGATTTCAATCGCTTTTTTTGAGCTGGCGAGATCGGTTCCAATGGTTACGATACGCGCCACACCCTCTTGAACCGCTCTCTTGATCACCTGGTCACGGTCGGCGTCAAAATCGTCCATCTCAAGGTGCGCATGGCTGTCAATCAGCATACAATAATTTCTATCCTTCTTATTTTAGTGAGTTATTAGAGTGTTAGCCCATAAATCGTTCAGGGTAGTATAAGGAATTAGGTTGCAAATTCTACAGGAATCTATACAATATTTTAATCAAAAACAGAAACGAGGTCAGTTTTTCGAATGGCTGCAATTGTCACGCCCGAGCAACAGGCAGTTCCCTCCGAGAAAATCCTCGAGGAACAGCTTAAGTTCCAGAAAAGACTCAATAACATAACGAACAGAATTCACGCTGCCAAAGATACGAGCGATATCCTCCTGAATCTGCAGGGAGAGATTCTGAGCCTTTTCGACGCGGACAGGATCACCATCTACATGGTGGACGGAATCAAGCGTCAGATTGTCTCGAAATTCAAGACAGGGAATGAAGTCTCGGAGATCCGTGTCCCCATTGGGAATGACAGTATTGCGGGGTACTGCGCTGCATCAGGGAAAATGCTCAGCATTGCCAATGCCTATGATGACCTTGAACTCAAGAAACTCAGTCCGAGCCTGACCTTTGACAAGAGCTGGGATGAAAAATCGGGTTACAAGACAAACCAGGTTCTTGTGGCGCCCGTGTCCTACAACAAATACCTCCTTGGCGTGCTCCAGCTCATCAACAAAAAAACCGGAAAGCAGTTTACCCAGGAAGACCAATCCTCGGTGCAGGAGATTGCCAAGGTTCTCGGGATCGCTTTCTTCAACAACCAGAAAGCGACACAGAAAAGAAGGCCTACCAAGTTCGACTATCTGATCGTGAACAACATCATCACGGAAAAAGACCTGGAGCAGGCGATCTCCACTTCAAGGAAAATCAAGAAACCGGTGGAGTCGATTCTTGTGGCAGAGCTCCAGGTCACCAGGGATGACATCGGCAAATCCCTGGCAGCCTATTACAAGACCCGCTTCATCCCCTTTGACGAGAAGATGGTGATTCCCGGGGATACCCTCAAGGGGTTGAGGGCGAGCTTTCTCAAGAACAATGTTTTCGTCCCCGTGTCTCAAACCGGAAACAGAGTCGTCATCGCTATGGAGAACCCGGATTACCTGCCTGCGAGGGATACCATCCGTCGGCTCATCCCGGGAAAAGAGTTTGAGTACTGTGTTGCCCTCAAGGAAGACATTTTCAAGATGATCGACCTCTTCTTTGACGTGAAGCGATCGAGTCTGATGGAAGAGGCGGGGAGCATCGAAGACATCCTGGGGCAGCTCGAACCCTCCGAAGAAGAGGGCGCTGAAGATGCGGACAAGGTGAGTGAGGAAGACAGCGCCATTGTTCAACTGGTCAACAAGATGATCATCGACGCGTACAACCGCAACGCTTCGGACATTCACATCGAACCGCGACACGGGAAGAACCACGCCCACATCAGGATCAGGATTGATGGCGCCTGCCAGCTCTATCAGACGGTCCCCTTCACGTACAAGAGAGCGATCGTTTCCCGAATCAAGATCATGTCGGATCTCGACATTGCCGAGAGGAGGCTTCCCCAGGACGGAAAAATCAAGTTCAAGAAATACGCGCCGCTGGACATCGAGCTGCGCGTGGCCACGATCCCGACCTCAGGAGGCAATGAGGATGTGGTCATGCGGCTTCTGCCAGCCGGTGAGCCCCTGCCGCTGGAAAAGATGGCGATGAGCGAGAGGAACTACAAGGTTTTCACTGAGATGATCCAGAAACCTTACGGGATCGTGCTCGTGGTCGGCCCCACCGGAAGCGGCAAGACCACGACCCTTCATGCTGCGTTGCACTTCATCAACAAACCGGAAACCAAGATATGGACGGCGGAGGACCCCGTGGAAATCACACAGGAAGGACTTCGCCAGGTTCAGGTTCAACCGAAGATCGGGTTTGACTTTGCCACAGCCATGAGGGCTTTCCTGAGAGCCGACCCGGACGTGATCATGGTAGGCGAGATGCGCGACCACGAAACCGTTTCCACCGGCATCGAGGCCTCCTTGACCGGTCACTTGGTTTTCAGCACTCTCCACACCAACAGCGCGCCCGAGACGATCACCAGGCTCCTGGACATGGGAATGGATCCCTTTAACTTTGCAGATGCGCTGCTCGGAGTGCTTGCCCAGCGGCTGGTGAGAACCCTCTGTAATGACTGCAAGAAAGCCTATCACCCCTCCAGAGAAGAATTCGACGTTTTGGTGAGATCCTATTCCGGGGATTTTAATGCCCTTGGTTTCAACTACAACTCCGACCTCGTACTTTACCGGCCCAACGGCTGCCCGAAGTGCGCGAACACCGGTTACAGAGGGAGAACCGGAATTCACGAGATTATTGTGGGGACAGACCCTCTAAGATCCTTGATCCAGGGACGGGCCAAAATGGAAGAGATCAGGGAACAGGCGATAAAGGACGGCATGACCACGCTGATGCAGGATGGGATCAGGAAAATCCTTGTCGGCATGACGGATCTCATGCAGGTCAGGAAAGTGTGTATCAAATAAGGTGTAAGGTGCACGGTACAGGGTGCACGGTAAACAAGGTGCGAAAGACGTAAGATTTAGGGTTGTTCAACAGGGTCAAGTCGATAGGCTTGAAACGAAAGGCGCAGGGCATATTCTTATGGCCTGCGCCTTTTCGTTATTGATCTTTCGGTACCGTATCCCTTATTCTTTTTGCTTTTGACTCAACCCTCCAGCCTCTCGCCTTCACCCTTTAGGGGTATTGGCCCGGCCTCATCAACCCTGAGGTCTCCTCCAGCCCGAACATAATGTTCATGTTCTGCACCGCACTTCCGGCCTGGCCTTTCACCAGGTTGTCGATCACGCTCACCACAATGAGCTTCCCTGTCCGCTCGTCGATGTTGAGGGAGATGTTGCAGAAGTTGCTCCCACGGACATCGGTGCTTGTGAGCATCCTTTCCGGCCCGAAGATCCGGACAAAGGCGTCCCCTTTATAGAACCCGCGATAGGCCTCGATCACCGCCTGGATGTCTAAACCCGGTTTCAGGCTCCCGTAGATCGTGCTCAGGATGCCTCGGCAGAGAGGAATCACGTGGGGAGTGAAGGTAATCCGCATCTCCTTGCCTGCCACCAGACCAAGCTCCCGTTCTATTTCGTAGACGTGCTGATGGCCTGAGATCTTGTAGGCATTGATGGCGTCATAGCGAGCGGGGTAATGAAAAATGGGATTGGGTTTTTTCCCTGCTCCTGAAACGCCGGTTTTTGAATCGCAGATGATAGACCCCTGGTCGATCAGTCCGGACTTCACGGCAGGAGCAAGGCCCAGGATGCAGCTCACGGCAAAGCATCCCGGGTTGCCCACCAGACTGGCCTTTGCAATCTCTTTGCGATGGAGCTCTGCAAGTCCATAGACTGATTTAGGGAGCAGATCCGGAGAGGCGTGCTCCTGGGTTTTTCCGATTCTTGCCGCGTACCCTTTGTAAGTCTCTGCGTCATTGAACCGGAAATCCCCGCTGTAGTCCACCACCTTCACTCCCTTGCCGAGCCAGAAGCGGGCTTGCTTTTGGCCCACGCCGTCCGGCGTAGCAAAAAAGACCACATCAAAGTCATCAGGCCGTTTCGGGTCGTCCGCATCGATCAAGGGGAGGTCGCAAAACCCCTTGAGGTGCGGATAAAGGTCGCTGATGGGTTTGCCAAGGTCCTGTTTGTCCAGAAGGGCCGCGATCTGGACATGGGGATGGCTGACCAGCAGCTCGATCGCTCCGCATCCTCCATATCCGCCGGCACCAATGATGCCTGCTTTTATCTTCTTCATACTGAGTCGCTCCCTGTACTTATCGCTTTTTTCCTGTGTATCCAGCCTTCAGTAACGAGTGACAAGTGACGAGTGACGAGTAATCGTTTTTCTTGTCACTCGTCACTTGTCACTCGTCACTTTCTTTCTACACATTAAATCTGAACTGAAGGATATCTCCATCCTTGACGACGTATTCTTTCCCTTCCAGGTGCACAAGCCCCTTTTGTTTGACTTCGTGAACAGAGCCGTACTGTTTGATGTGGTCGAAAGAAAAAACTTCTGCGCGGATAAAGCCCTTTTTCATGTCCGTGTGAACCGTTCCGGCAGCCTCAAGGGCCGGCAAGCCCTGCCGCAAGGGCCAGGTCCTGACTTCCTCGTTGAGCACTGTGAAAAAGGAGATCAGGCTGAGAAGGCGGTAAGAGCTCTTGATCACCCTGTCGAGGACGGATTCCTGGATGCGGTAGGCCTCCATGAATTCCTTGGCCTCCTCAAGAGTCATGGTTCCGATGTCCTTTTCCAGCCTGCCTCGAACGACGATCATGTCCACATGGGGAGGGTTGCGCTTCCACCCCGGTAAAGCCTCATCTTCATCGTCATTGTTGATGATCACCATCTGAGGCTTGGCAGAGAGAAAAGTGAAACCTCGCAAGGCTGGGGCGGCGGTCAATTCGGGGTTGGCGCGCAAAGGATCGCCTGCTTCCAGTATCTCCCGGCAAGATTTGATGAGAGAGTGCTCCTCCTCATCCGGTTTTTTGCCTCTCTTGGCGTCCAACTCCATGCGCTCGATTCTCTTTTCTGAAACAACAAGATCGCTGAGAATCATTTCCTCCTCGGTCTTCCAGAAATCAGCTTCCGAAGCGGGTTGCAACCCTCCTGCCGTGAAGTTCCGGATCACGTGAATGAGGGCGTCACAGATCCGAGCCTGAGTGAGGACGGCATTTTCAGCCTTGGCTCCTGCAGCGGAAGGCGCTTGAGAAGGCAACAGGTACTCGATGTGGGTATAGGTGGACTTCTTGGGCTTGAAGACCTTGGTCAGAAAATCCACCCTCTCGTCCGGCACCTTGACAGTCGTGATGAGTTGGTCGGATCGAGAAACCTTTTCCTCGCCTCTAGCCCCGGCAATGGCCGAAAAGATCGTTGATTTGCCGGACTGAGGCAGACCGATGAGGCCCAGTTTCATAGGATCATCTCCCTTCTCAGAAGAATCCTTCACGAACTATACGATAGGCCGTCCTCATTTTCCAGAGGATTCTGGAGTGAAGGTAGGTTTGGAAAAGCTTGAATTCCTGTTCTTTTTGGATTCCAAGGTCCACCTGGAAGGAAAACGCAACCGGCTTTAGCCTAGGAGGTGGAAGACGTTGAACGAGTTTGTGGAAAAACGAAAACTCCCTCGCATCGAAGTCCAGTGGCCTGTAACGCTGATAACGGAGAAAGGGTCAGTTGAAGGGGAAGCGAGGAATATCACGGTTGAGGGGGTGTTTATTCATTGCATGGAAAAGCTGAGTCTGAATGAGACCTACCGATTGCTGATCCAGCCTGCAGGAGACGAAATCGAAGTCATGGGCAAGCTCCTTTGGTCCAATCTCGAAGGCGCTGCGGATAGGGATATCCTGCCGGGAATGGGTTTTTGCTTTGTGAAAGTGAGCAAGGGAGACCGGGAGCTCTTGCCTCAGGCGATTCAGAAGTACGGCGGAAAACAACAGGCCCCTTCAACTCATCGCGAGTTCAAGGCTACCTTTCTTGAAGGAGGTGGATGAATAGGGCCCAAAAAAATCCCATTTCTCGAAAACGAAAAGTGGGATTTCCAGCAAACCATATCGCCCTCTCATCAAAGGATTGATGATCTATTTTTTGTCAAGTTACTCGAAATCAAGCACTCCGTCAAGACATGATCCGCTATCCGTACAGCACAAGAAGTAGAAAAGGCTGTCAATGCAAGGGGTGGGTGGGAGAAGTGATTCTGAGGATCCGACCGTCGATGGGGTGAGGCTGCAGGGTAGACCATTTCAGCATCTCACCGCCTTTGTCTTTCCCGAAAAAATCCCCAAGCCTGCTGAAGGGGGAGCGACCCGGATCCGCAAGGACCACCAGGCGCACGCCTTCATTCATGGCCCGGGAAATCAAAGAGCGAATGGGATCCACCATGCTGTCCCAAAAGCAGATGTCGGCGCCGATCAGTACCTTCATGCCCTTCAGGTGTTCGCGTGTGAGATCTTCAAAGCCGAGGTTCATCGTGGCGATCTCCACCTCGTTGATCTCTGAATGTCGGTTTAGGTAGTGAAAGACCTCCGGGTCAATGTCCACACCGGTCACCACGGCACCGAAGGTTTTGGCGCAATAGATGCCGGCCAGTCCCCAGCCGCAGCCCAGTTCCATGACATGACTGCCGGCCGGCACGGTGCAGCGTTTCAGGAAATCCATCAAAAGCCAGCTTGACGCCCAAACCCTGTACCCGAACCAGTGAGGGGCATGGTCTCTTTTGAGAATGCGAATATCATGATGGCCGGACGATAAGGCGTGGACACCATAACACAGGACATCTTTCTTTCTTTTACTGGACATAGATCTCCTGTATTTTTTCAGCCCCTGTCCTCCAAAGGAAGGAACAGGGGCTGAAACGTTTTTTGAAACGGGCTTTGAAGCCGAGCATCAGTAGTTGGAGCGCCCTCTGTCTCCCCAACCACCTCTGCCCTGGCCGCCTCTGCCTTGTCCACCTCGTCCTCGTCCTCCTCCTCCGCCTTCCCGTCCTCGGCCATCAGATTTGGAAATGGCCTCGTTGACCTTCACGGCTCGGCCCTTCAGTTCCTTGCCGTTCAAGGCGCTGATGGCAGCGCGGGCCTCAGCTTCATTGGACATTTCCACAAACCCGAAGCCTCTGGATCTGCCGCTGAAAGAGTCCTTAACGATGGTTGCCGTCTCGACCTGGCCGTGAGCCGCAAAGGCATCTTTAAGATCCTGATCACTGGCCTCGAAAGACAAATTCCCCACGTAAATCTTCATTGTCATGACCTCCATTGATGATTGGTAGCTGTTTCAACCCATGAGTTCGGTGAGACGACTTCGTCAAAAGACCTCAACCCGCACTCCACACTAGAAAAGAACCTCTAGCCGGCCAGAGGGTGGTGTGTATCGTTGCCGGAAACATGAGTGCCCCAACAGGGAGGGAATGAACGGAGAATCGGCACTGTGGAGACCAGCAGTGAGCGGTATTAGACCGGATACCTAGCAGGTAGCTTTATCCCTTTTAGAAAAGCGGCAGACATAAGTCAAGGTTTTATTCGCCGTCTTCCGCCGGGTTGAGCGATCTCCTCTTTCCTCTTTAAGTCGCTTGTGGTATTGAGATTTTCCAATGCTTGAACAGGTCTTTGTCACAACGCTCATCCTTTTCGCCGGTTCCCTGCTCCAGGGATTGGCCGGTTTCGGCGGTGCCCTCGTCTCCATTCCCTTAATTCTTCTCTACGCAGAGCCCAGATGGGCGGCCCCTGTGGTCGTTCTCTGCTACACGATCAACCGGGTTCCCGCCATGTTCGTGCTGCGAAGGAACCTGATGTGGGACCATTCGCTCCTTTTGATCGCTGCGGCGATCCCGGGGGCCTTGTTCGGCGGACTCCTCCTCAAGAGCATGCCGCCGGGGCTCATCATGAAAATCATGGGTACGGTGCTCATTCTGTTTTCGGCTTACAAAGTCCTCGCGCCTGAATTCAAACTGGTTTTCTCAAGGATGTGGGGGCTTCCGACAGGCCTTTTAAGCGGTATTCTGGGAGCGGCCATAGGAACGGACGGACCGCCCGTGGTGGTCTACGCGGCGCTGAAACCGTGGAGCAAAGAGCAGGTCGTGGGAATGCTCCAGAGTTTTTTTCTGATCACCAACTTCGTAATTCTTGGAAGCTATTGGGTGCACGGCTTGCTGACTCCATCCGTGCTCACAACAGCCGGAGTGGCCGCACCCTTTGCGGTTGGAGGCATCCTTCTCGCGATCAGAATGAATCGGCGCATGAGCCAGCGCCGTTTTGAAGTGATTCTTTCGATCGTGATCGGGCTGATGGGCGTTTTGCTCTGGGTGCGTTGAAGAAAACAGATCCCTTATCCGATTCTTCGATCATTCCAATATTCCATTCTTCCATTCTTCCACCACTCCATTACTCCAGTACTCCATCACTCCACTCTTCCTTAGTCCAGCGTCTTGCTCACCCTTCGCACGGCGAGCAGCATCACGGAGACGCTGATAAAGAGAAGGGTGAGCATCTGGGGCCAGAGAATATCGATGCCCGACCCTTTCAGAAAAATGTCCCGGATAATCACCAGGAAGTAGCGGAGAGGGTTGACGTACGTGACCCACTGGATGACCGGGGGCATGTTGGCGATGGGAAAGATGAAGCCCGAAAGGAGAATGATGGGAAAGGTGAAGAAGAAAGTGGTGACCAGGGCCTGCTGCTGGTTTCGGCTGATGGTGGAAATGAAGAGACCCAGGGCGAGAAAAGAGAGAAGATAGATGAGCAGGGAAACGAACAGCAGCGCCACACTCCCTCTCATGGGCACACCGAACCAGAAGACCCCCACGCTGCTCACCAGGGCAACCTGGAAAATGCCGATCAGAGCAAAAGGAATGGTTTTTCCCAGGATGAACTCGACCGGCCGGATAGGGGTTACCATGATCTGCTCCATGGTGCCCACTTCCTTTTCTCTCACCACGGCCATGGCCGTCAGGTTCAAGACCGACACCATGATGACCAGGGCAATAATGCCCGGCACATAGAAGTTTCTGGAAAGCAGTTCCGTGTTGTACCAAACCCTGATCTCGGGCTGAATGATTCCCTGCGATCCTGCAGGAAGGATTTTCCGAAGAGGCGGATTGTCTTCAAGCCGCTTCTGGAGCCTTGCCCTGTTGAACCGTTCGATGATCTGGAGCGAATAGCTCTGCACCAGGGAGGCGGTGTTCGAATTGGTCCCTGCCACGATCACCTGAACCAGGGCTGTGCGGCCGCTTCCCACGCGGGCTGCCAGATCAGGACCGAGGTGAAGCACGGCTTTCACCGTGCCTTTGTCAATCAGGGTGGTCATTTCGTCCGGCCTTTGGATGGTCTCCGAGAACTTGAAATAGCCGGAAGCGGCAAAGGCAAAGGCCAATTCACGGGACACAGGGGTGTTGTCCTCGTCGTAGAGCGCGATGGGGATGTTCTTGAGATCCAGGTTGGCGGCGTATCCGAAGGCCACGAGCTGGAGCAGGGGAGGGAGGAACATGAGAAACCTCAGACGGGGATCCCGCAAGGCCTGGATGATTTCCTTGATGAGCAGCACTTTGACTCGGAGCATCATCATTCGCATCAGAGAATCCTCTTGATGAAGCGTTTACGAGCGAGGTTGAGAACCAGCACGGCATAGACGACCAGGGCCAAGACCTGCGGCCACAGCACGGTGAGCCCCACTCCCTGCAGGAACAGGCCCTTGAGAATTTCGACAAAGTACCGGGCGGGCACGATGAACGTTAGGGCCTGGAGTACCACGGGCATGTTCTCGATGGGGTAGATGAATCCTGACAAAAGAAAAGAGGGGAGAAAGGCGCTGATCACGGAAATCTGGCTGGCCTGGATCTGGCTCTTGGCCACCACGGACACAAAAAGACCCCAGGAGAGGGAGCCGATGAGAAAGATCAGAGAGGTGATGAAGAGATTGATGTAGCTGCCGCGAAAGGGGACATCGAAAATCAGCACTGCGGCACCGACCACCAAGGCAAGATCCACCAGACCGACCGCCAGATAGGGGAGGAGCTTGCCCAGGAGAAGTTCGAGGCTCGTGATGGGCGTGGAGATAAGCTGCTCCAGGGTCCCGGTCTCTTTCTCCTTGGAAACGCTCAAGGCGGTCATGACAGAGCAAATGGCCATCATGATGACGCCTGTCAGGCCGGGGATGATGAAGTTCTTGCTCTTGAGTTCCGGGTTGAACCAAACACGAATTCTGGCTTCAAGGGGCATGTCCACCATCTTGAGGCCGGCACGCCGGATTCTCTGTTCCTGCAAAGCAATGTCAAAACCCGCAGCCACGGCCTTGAGGTACCCGAGGGCGATGGTGGCGGTGTTGGAGTCGCTTCCGTCAAAGACCACCTGAACGGGTGCTTGGACCCCCTGCTTCACCTTGGAGGCGAAGTCTAGAGGGATAACGAGAGCCATGAGCGCCTCGCCTTTTGCAAGGCTGGCATCGACGTCTGCGTCCCTGTCCAGGTACCTGACCAGCGTGAAATAGCGGGAATCGGTGAGCCGATGGATGAACTCGCGAGACACGGGAGTGCGGTCCAAATCCAGAACCACCGTGGGAATACGGTCCACGTCCAGGCTCAGGGCGTACCCGAAGAGAAAGATCATGAGCAGGGGATTGAAAAGCGCGCCCATGAGGCTCCGAATGTCGCGGCTCATTTGAATGAATTCCTTTTTGGTCAAAGCCCTGATTCTTCGGATGCTCATGAGGATTGCCCTGCCTTGTGGCCCACGAGAGCGACGAACACGTCTTCCAGCGTGGGTTCGATGGGCCGGATGGAATCCACGAGAAGGCCCGATGAATGGAGAAAGGCGGGGAGGTAAGCCAGAGCGTCGATATCCTGCTTAAGCCTCACGTGCAGGGCACGGCCGAAAACCGCTGCGTCGAGAACGCCTTCCGCAGGGGCAAGGGCCTCGACCGCAGCAAGGACTTGGTCTGTCGCAATCTCGTAGATGGTTCCTGCAAGGTGCTTGGATTTGAGTTCAGCAGGAGATCCGAGGGCAATCAGCCGGCCGTGGTCAATGAGGCCGATTCGATTGCAGTACTCCGCCTCCTCCATGTAGTGGGTCGTGACAAAGACCGTGACTCCGCCGTCCGCCAGGGTGTAAATCAAATCCCAGAAGTTGCGCCGGGTCCCCGGGTCCACGCCGGAGGTGGGTTCATCCAGAAAGATGATGGGAGGCTGGTGCAAAAGCGCGCACCCCAGGGCCAGGCGCTGCTTGAGACCGGTGGGGAGTTCCCGGGTGAGGGAGCGACGTCTTGCCTCGAGGCCGGTCAGGGCCAGCACATCCTGGATTCGCCTTTCACAGGTCGATGAGTCCAGCCCGTAGATTCCCCCGAAAAAGGCCATGTTCTCTTCGACCCGCAGGTCGTCGTAAAGGGAGAATCGCTGGGACATGTAACCGAGGTTCGACTTGATTTGCTCAGACTGGCTGACGATGTCCAGCCCGTTGACCCACCCTTGCCCCGAAGAGGGTCTGAGAAGGCCGCAGAGCATGCGGATGGTGGTGGATTTGCCCGCGCCGTTGGGACCCAGAAAACCGAAGATTTCTCCTGAGCCGATTTCAAGGGAAATGCGATCCACCGCCACAAAGCCGCCGAAGCGTTTGACCACATCCTTAAGGATCACTGCCGCGTCACTCATGGGTCTCGGTTTCCCTCCACAAGGGAAAGGTAAACGTCTTCCAGGCTCGGCTGAATGGGTTCGAGATGAAAGGCGCCGAGGCCGGAAGAGGTGAGTTCGTTTTCTACAGGAGAGAGGTCTTCAGCCTCCCTGAGAGAGAAATGGATTCCGGCGCCGAAGAGGCTTGCCTGGACCACTCTTGGGGAACTCTTGAGAACTCTTATGGCCTTTCGGCGTTCCTGGGTTTTCAGCTCAAAAAGCTGGCCTTTGACCAGGCTTCTCAGGTTAAGAGGTTCCATGACCAGCCTCGCCTTTCCTCGGTCGAAAAGCGCGACCCGGTGGCAGCGGTCCGCCTCGTCGAGATAGGTGGAGGCAACCAGAATCGTCACCCCCTCCCGATGGAGTTCGTAGAGGATCTTCCAGAAATCCCTTCGGGACACGGGATCCACTCCGTTGGTCGGTTCGTCCAGGAACAGGACCTTGGGGGTGTGAATCAGAGCACAGCTCAGGCCCACCTTTTGTTTCATGCCTCCGGAGAGTTGTCTGAAAAGACGGCCGGTGAAAGGGGCAAGCCCCGAGAATTCAAGAAGCCGCGTCATCCTCTGTTCGTAGCGGTCCCTGGCAACCTGGTAGAGGTCCGCGTAGAGCTCGATGTTCTCCTTGACCGTGAGGTCTTCGTAGAGTTTGGCCGGCTGGGCCATGTAGCCGATTTGGTCCTTGATGGCTTCAGGATCCTTGGCCACGTCTTTTCCCAAGACCATGGCTTTTCCGCTCGTGGGCCGCATCAACCCGCAGAGGATGCGCAGACACGTGGTCTTGCCTGCGCCGTCCGGCCCCATGAGGCCGAAGATCTCGCCTTGCTCCACGGAGAAGTTCAGGCCGTCGAGTGCCTTTACCGGACCGAAGGACCTGCAAAGATTTTCAGCTTCAACGAGGGGCATAAGGTTTTTCCATCACTCCAACGATACGCAGGGACAGAGTTGCTAAGGCACATAGGCACAAAGCAAAACAAGGGACATAGTCACACAGGCACAGAGGGACAAAGCAGAAGACTTCTTCTTTTCTTTACCCTTTGCATCTTTGCCCCTTTTTCACTTTGTCCCTTTCTTCGGCTTTGTGCCTTTGCCACTCTGTGCCTTTGTCCCTTCGGCTGTCGGCTTCATCCGACAGCAGTTTACTTCAAAATCACATCTACCGGCATGCCCGCCTTCAGTTCCTGCTTGGGATTCTGAAGCGTTACCTTGATCCGGTAGACCAGCTTGACCCGCTCTTCTTTGGTCTGCACATTCTTTGGGGTGAACTCGGCTTCAGGGGAGATGTAGGTCACTGTGCCCGGGTAGGTCTTGTTCGGAAAGGTGTCTGAAATCACCGCTCCCTTTTGGCCGAGATAAACCTTTCCGAGCTGAGTCTCCGGAACATAAGTCTTCACCCAGACTTCGTCCAGGTGCGCCACCGTGATCACAGGGGTTCCTGCCTGCACATATTCCCCTTCCTCTACGTCCTTGACGGTGACAAACCCGTCAAAGGGCGCGTAGAGGCGCGACTTTCTGAGATCTTCCTCAGCAATGGTGAGGAGCGCTTTGGCCTGATCCTTCTGGGCCTGCAAGGCCTGAAGATCCAGTTTCAGTTTTTCCACTTCCTTGCGTCCTGCTTCAGCAGCAACCAGGCCGGCGCTGGAGCCTGCGAGATTGGCTTTGCCTTCCAGCACCAGCTCATCGCGGGGACCGGCCTTCACGAGCTTGTAGCGTTCCAGGGCTGCCTCGTAAGCTGCCCGGCCCGCCTCTGCGCTGGTTCGGGCTGAGTCGTACTGGCTCTCGGAAACAATACGGCTCGCGAAGAGGTCCTTCATTCTCTGGTAGTCCCTTTCCCTGTTTTCCCACTCGAACTTGGCCCTATCCCTGGCTGCTGCGGCCTCAGCGATTTCCTGTTCCCTCGAACCGGTCTTAAGACTCTGGTAGCGGGCATCAGCGGCTTTGACCCCGGCCTTGGCCCGGTTGATCTCCGCATCCAGAACTTCTTCTTTGATCTTGATCGTCAGGGCCAGAGAAGCCTCGCGGGCTTCGAGTTCCTTGAGCTGCGCTTGTGCCTGATCCCTGCGGGCTTTGATGACCTCCTGTTCGAGCTCTGCGAGCACTTCGCCCTTCTTGGGGTTCATGCCTTCATCCACAAAGAGATTGGCCACATGCCCGGGAATTCGAAAACTCATATCCACTTCCGTCACTTCAATGTGGCCGGAGGCCCTGATTTCAGAGTCAGCGATGCCTGGCAGGTAAAACCTGAAGTAGTAAACTAATCCTGCGACAACCACGGCGGCAAGGATCACCATTATTCTGCGACGTTTCATGTCTCACTCCTTCCTCGGCCCGCAGATCAGGTTTTTCACGTAGGCAAGAGTCATGCTTTTGACGGCGACTCGCCGGTCCTTCAAGTAAAGATTGAGGTCAGCTACCTTGAAGTGACCGAGCGCTTCCAGGAGAAGAGGGCTTACGAAGCTGATCGCGCACATTCCCACGATATTGACGATGAGATGGGTGGTCTGTGCCAAACTC
Source organism: uncultured Desulfobacteraceae bacterium (assembly GCA_964580575.1). Taxonomy (GTDB): domain Bacteria; phylum Desulfobacterota; class DSM-4660; order Desulfatiglandales; family HGW-15; genus CAVPDE01. Next base: position 14,287 of record CAZOLJ010000004.1, on the reverse strand, counting down.
AGTCCGAGCTCACTTCCGATCCTGTCCATGATCTGGGGAAGGGTAACCCCCGAGGCCAAGGGCCCCAGTTCCTTGAGTTCTCTGAAAACTTTCCGGAAGCGCTCTCCTCCGTCCACAAATTCTCTCAGAATGATTTTGAGAAACCCGGGATTCCTTTCGTAATTGTCCATGTAAGCATCCACGACCCTCTCCAGGCGGGACTCTACAGAGTCCTGGCTGAGCCAGGCCTGACCCACCTGGTTGAGAATCCTCCTGAGAGCTCCGGCGATCACATGGCCATAAAGATTCTCTTTGGTGCGGAAATAGTAGTGAAGCATGGCTTTGTTGACGCCGGCCGCATCGGCAATGGCCTGGGTCCTAGCTCCGAAGAATCCGTTCGCAGCGAATTCCTCTGCTGCCGCTGCCAGGATTCGTTCTTCAGGAGAAGACCGATCCACGACTTCTTTATTCGTCATAACCGCCTCGTTAATCATAAGGTTAAACCATCCGGTTGGTTAATGCTATTTCTACAGTTGAGAGCGGAACCAGTCAAGGAAAAAGAAAGGAGGGTCCAGCTCGAAAAAAGAACCTTTGATCCAGACGACACAACCAGTCGGAAAGAAGACTACGGATACCAGCAAGTTAAAGATTGCGGACATGGAGCCTTCCTTCATGCCGCAGCACAAGCTTAAGGGAGAACATTGACATATCGATGATGATGAAGTAAAATTCTAATGATTAAAAGGACCTAGGCCGGTCGTATATAACAATGAGGTGAGTGCCTCCCATGTCCTCCGCACATGAATCCAAACAAGCCGCAGATACGCCCTCTGAGCAGGGCTCGAACCGATATGAGGACAGGCGGAACAGGAGGGACAGAAGGAGCGGTGAGAACAGGCGAAAGAAGCAGGGACCTTTTGAAGGGCCGGACAGGAGGAGCGGAAAGGATTGTCGCAAGGGAGAACGCCGGACTCGAAAGCGCCGGCGAATGCCCATATTCGCAAAGCTTGCCATCGTCTCAACCTTCCTCATGTCCCTTTCCACCTGCTCCATCAGCTTCATCATTCTCTGGGAACAAAAAAAGCAATTCGTCTCGCAGTTGACAGACTTCGGCGAGAACCTGGTGAGAATCGCCGCAAGCAACTCTGCAGACAAAATCCTGGGGGAAGAAGAGCTGGTCCTCTTCCAGTTGGCCAAGAACCTTGCGCAAAACGAGCAGGTGCTTTTTGCGGTCATCACGGATCACAAGAGGATCATCCGGGCCCACAGCCGCATGGAGAATTTGGGCTTGCCCTATGAGCCGCCGGAAAAAGCCACGATCCTGCAGGCCACGGGACCGGTTCGAAAAAGCGTCGTCCGTCTGGGCAAAGAAGAGATCCTCTACTTTGAAGCCCAGGTCCTGTACCAGAACTTGAAGGTCGGGGAAGTGCATCTCGCCGTGTCGCAGGCCAAGATCCTTAAGACCCTGAACGATGCGAAGTTCTTTGTGCTGATGCTGACGCTCCTGGTCATCGGCCTGGGAATCAGTCTCAGCCTAGGCTTGACCACGTATTTCACGGTACCCATCCGGCAGCTCAGCGAGACGGCGAAAGCGCTGGGCATGGGACAGTTCAGCCACCGGGTCAGCACTAGCCGCAACGACGAGTTCGGAGACTTGGCCTTTGCTTTCAACAGGATGGCTGAAGATCTGGAAGTGAAAGAGAAGATCAAGGACTCCTTCGGACGGTATGTGACGCCTGAAATCGTTGACATCATCCTAGCGAATCCGGAGAGCCAGTGGATGAAGGGTGCGACGGTCGAGGCGAGCGTGCTCTTTGTCGACATCCGCGGCTTCACGGCCCTCTCCGAGAACAAGACGCCGGAGGTCATTGTGGATCTTCTCAACGACTACCTGACTCGAGTCACGGACAGCGTGATCAAGTACGGCGGCCACGTGAACAAGTTCGTCGGCGATGAGGCCATGGTGGTGTTCGGTGCGCCCGCGGCCAATCCAGACCATGCTCTTGCCGCGATCCGGGCGGCGCTGGAGATCCAGGATGAGATCGCGGAGCTCAACCGTCAGAAAAAAATGGACGGCATGAAAATCGGAGTGGGCGTGGGGATCAATTCCGGGGAGATGCTCTCCGGGAACCTGGGCTCTCAGAAAAGAATGGAGTACACGGTCATCGGAGACAATGTGAACATCGCTTCCCGGCTGACCAAAGTCGCCAAAGCCGGGGAAATCCTGATCAGCAAGAAAACTTTTGATGCCGTCGGGGAGAAGGAGAGCGAGTTGAGGTTTGAAGCAAGAGGAAAAGCGCCGGTGAAGGGAAGGCGGGCGCACGTGACCATCTACAGCGTGACCCGCTCAAAGGGGGAGGAGTATGGGGATCTCCAGGCGCAGGGTTAGGAACGTTTTTCTCATCGCCTTGCTGGCGGGGCTGGTTCTCATGACCTCATGCGCGTGGGAGAACTTGAGCCGCACGCCTTCGGAGCCTGCACTCGCCAAAGGGAAACCCGGGGAACGCGTTGTCTTCCGATCGGAGGACTATGCCGTCGTGAGGCTCAGAGGGGATGAAAACGCAGAAAGCCTTGCCAGGGAATTCCTTGGGGATCCGCGAAAGGCATGGGTCCTTGACGAAGCGAACAGAGGAGCAACCTTTGCGAAGGATCAGATGATCGTCGTCCCTCTCAAAGAAGAAAACAAAGGAGGCCTCACACCGGAGGGCTGTCAGATCGTCCCTGTTCTTTGCTACCACCATTTTGCCGAAAGATGCGGCTCCTCTCTTTGCACTCCCACGTCCGTATTCGAGCAGCAGATGAGATTCCTGAAGGAGGAAGGGTATTCGGTGATCAGCACGGCGGAACTCGGCGAGTTCCTTGCCTTTCGCAGGGCAATCCCCAAGAAGGCCGTGGTCATCAATCTTGATGACGGGTACAGGTCAACCTATGACATTGCCTATCCTATTCTGAAAAAGCATGGTTTCACGGCGACGCTCTTTATCTACACGGCCTTCATTGGAGCTTCGAAGAATTCCCTCACGTGGGACCAACTGAAAACCATGAAGGCCGACGGTTTCGAGGTGGGATCCCACTCCGTGAACCACGTCGATCTTTCAAAGAGAATGGAAGGGGAGAGGGAAACGGAATACCTGGCGAGAATCAAGAAAGAGCTTTTTCTCTCCAAACAGATTCTGGACGACAGACTGAACCAGAACACCCAGTACTTTGCTTTTCCCTACGGGGGGTTCAGCCCGGTCCTGCTGAAGCTGTGTGAAGAAATAGGATACCGGGTCGGGTTTTCAGTCAAGGCGGGCGGGAATCCCTTTTTCTCCGAGCCTCTCACTTTGAACAGGGACCAAATTCTGAAAAAGGACATGCAGAGTTTTTCTCTGAAACTCAAAACGGTTCACCCCGTGTCGTTGAAATAAAAGAATGCAACCCTTCAGAAAAATGTTGTTTTTGCTTTTTTTTACTACCGGTTTCCTGGGCTGTGGCTTAGTCCCTCTCCAGGAGCCTTCAATGGTGGCATGGCTGGCGCCGGAAGATCGTTTTGTGATGGACTCCATTGCAAGGGCTAAGGAGCTCGAGGCTGCAGGACAGCTTCCGGAGGCGTGGAGGCAGTACAAGATCGCGCTGACCGTCCGGCCCAGTGATGGTGCGGCAAGGGAAGGCCGAGAGCGCATTGAAAAAGCCTTGCGAAAAGATGCGGAAGAGCACTACCGGGCTGGCTTGCGGATGCAGAAGGAGGGAAAACAGTCGCAAGCCCTTCAGCAATTCCTGATCGCGTTGCGATTGTGGCCCGACCATCGGGAAGCGTTGCGGATGGCGACCACGAGGATACCGGTTCCCGGCGACAAACAGGTGGTCCAGAAGGCTCAGCCCGAGCCTCAGGTCGAAGAGATGCCGGAACAGCGGGTTCATCAGGAGGAGCAAAAAGAGATCGTTGACCAGGCCGCCGAGTACCGCGAGTACGGGATGGAGCTGTATCGGGAAAAAAGATACCAGGAGGCGCTCTCTGAGTTCTGCAAGGTGCTCAGGGTGAAGCCGAATGATCCTGTCGCCAAAGAGTATTCCTCCAAATCCTCCTTTGAACTCGCCGTGGAATTCTTTCAGAAAAGGGAATACCTCGCCGCAAAAGAGCAGTTTCTCGTCTCCTTGAAGCACAACAGCAACTGCCAGCAGTGCCACGTCTACATCAGGTGGAGCGAGGAACTCTTCAAAGAGATGCACTACAAGCAGGGGATCGAGTACTACGGCAAGGAGCAGTTGACGGATGCCATCATGGAATGGGAACTGGTGAGGGGTGTGGATCCGAATTACAAGCGGGTGGACTACTACATCAAGAAGGCCAAAGATCTCCAGGGCAAAATCGATGAGCTGAAAAAAGAATCGAAGGAAGAAGTCCAAGAATAGCCGGGACCTCGTCTACCTGTTCCTCAGAAACACATAAGTGGCCCCTGTACCGCCATCGTATGGCCTCGCTGTGGCGAAGGCGAGAACCATCTTGCGCACGCGGCCGCGGTTGAGCCACTGGGGCAGACCCTCTTTGAGCACGGGCGAACTCTCAGGAGAGTTCAACCCCCGTCCGTGCACGATGAGCACGCACCGCAACCCACTTTTGAAGCTCTCAAGGAGAAAACCGGTCACCTCGGTCTCCGCCTCCTGCTTGGTCAAGCCGTGGAGGTCGATGTAGCCCTGCACAGGCAATTCTCCTCGCTTGAGTTTTTTCATGAGCTTGCGGCTGAACCCTTGGACTGCTCCTTCGATGTATTCGTCACTGAAGGTAATGTCCAGTTCCACAGCCCCTCTCACGAGACCCTGAAGCTGTTCCATCACCTGTCTGGATTCATCGGCCGGCGGGTGGATGGGCTTGGTGCGAGAGCCTGAACCGTGGAGCGACCTCCTGTTGTCCGCGGGGAAGCGGGTGACGCCTGCCATCGCATCGAGAAAAAATGCCACTTCCTCCTCAAGGTCGTTTTTTCGCGGCTCTTCCTTCGGGGGTGCCTCCGGTTTCTCCTGGGTCAGCTTGAGCTTCTCCTTGAGACCTTCGAATGCGGGATTGAAAAGATCGGAGTCTTTCTTTTTCATGGGAAGCGTTTACCTCTTGAATTGAGGTCCAGTGTTTTATTATAACATGAACGTCATGATTTGGAAGTGAAGGGCGGAGAGTCCATGCCAAGAATCGATGACTACAAGCAAGCTCTGAAGCTCGCTTCAGCGCAACTCACGGACAAAGCCCCTGAGCTCCTGGCGAGCCTTTCGGGTGCGGTGATGGGCCGGGACAAGGAAGGGCGCAAAGAGCTGATCCTGGACGCCTTGAACCAGAAGGTGCGCATCACATGGCCTGATTTCGCCTTTTCCTCGGAGAAGGCTGAGGCGGAAATCCCCATTCAGCAGCAGATCCTCTACCTTCACTATTTTTGTGGAGCCTTGTCCTCAATCGGGGCCAAAGCCACGGGGGAATGGATTTCCTTTCAGGAGGTACCGGACGGCCGTTTCTACATGGATGCGTTCCAGAGAAGGGCGAAGAATCCCATGGTCATGACCTTCGGCGAAAAACCGGACCTCCTTCTCAAGGTCGCCGCGGAATTGTACGGTGCCGTTCCCTTTAACCAGGGTGATGTTTCCGTGGTGGTGCGAGCACTGCCTCTTGTCCCGATCGCGCTGATTCTGTGGAAAGGAGATGAGGAGTTTCCGCCCGAGGGAAACGTTCTTTTTGAACGGAGCATCATCGGGATCCTTTCCGCCGAAGACATCGCCTGGCTGGCGGGCATGGTGGTTTATCCGATGATTGGTAGGGCAAAAGCCAATAGCGCGTAGCCCAACTCCTCTAATTCCCCCCTCCCCTTGATCCCCTCCCGCCAAAGGAGGGGAGAGTAGTTGTCCGACCGGCTCCGAAGGGGGATTTGTGTTTGGAGGTTTAAGCCTCAAGCGAAGCGAACCTTAAGCCCGGCGAAGCCTGGCGGTCCTCAAGCGAAGCGAACCTATAGCAGGGACTGGAATTGCATTTCCAGGATGTGAGCTGAATTCAGAATGGAGTGAATTATGAGCAAGGAAAAAGTGCTTGTCGGCGTGTTGATGGGAAGCAAGTCGGATGCGGAAGTGATGAAGGGATGCACGGACACCCTTTCGGAAATGAAAATTCCCCATGAAGTCAGGGTGCTCTCCGCGCATCGCACTCCGCAGCAGACCAGGGAGTACGTAGAGAGTGCGGCACCCCGGGGCATTCACGTCATGATTGCAGGTGCCGGTTGGGCGGCGCACCTTGCCGGAGTCGTCGCCGCGCACACGACCCTGCCGGTGATCGGCGTTCCCATTGATTCGTCGCCGCTCCAGGGCATGGATTCCCTTCTTTCCACGGTTCAAATGCCTGCCGGCATCCCTGTAGCCACGGTCTCCATCGGCAAAGGAGGAGCGACCAATGCCGCCGTGCTCGCTGCCGAGATCCTGGCGCTCAAATTCCCTGAAATCGCCGAAAGGCTGAAAGCCTACAGGGAGGGATTGACCAGGAAAGCCCTGGAAGCAGCAGCGCAATCTCAAAAAGGGTGATTCCTTATTGACTTGGTTCTGTTGCGGTCAGGTCATCGTTCCTAAAAACTCGAAATTCGATATTCGAGTTTCTCCTATGTCTTCTCGTTTGCTCAAGATCGATGAAAAGAATTTCGCGGGGGCTATCCACCAAGCCTCCAAGGTGATCCTTTCCGGTGGGGTGGTCGCTGTTCCTACGGAGTCCTTTTACGGGCTTTCAGTCCATGCGTTGAATGAGAAAGCGATCGAGCGCCTCTTTGCCGCGAAAGGTCGGCGGGAAGACAATCCTCTTCTCATTCTCATCGCTTCCAGAGAAACCCTTGGTTCCTACGTGACGGAAGTCTCGGACAGGGCATGGAAACTTATGAAACGTTTTTGGCCGGGGGGGCTCACCCTGGTGTTCTTTGCAGACTCGATTCTGCCGCCGTCGCTCACCGCGGGCACAGGCAAGATAGGGATTCGCCTGTCCAGCCATCCTGTTCCAAGAGAGCTTGCAAAGGCAGTGGGGGCGCCCATCACAGGCACCAGTGCCAACCGCTCCGGTCAACCCGCATGCTCAACCGCAGAAGAAGTGATGGAAGCGGTCGGTGAAGACATTGATCTGATCCTGGACGGGGGCAAGACCCCTGGAGGGAAAGGGTCCACGGTGCTGGACGTGACGGTGGATCCTCCTGTGGTTCTGAGGGAAGGGATCGTGTCACGCGGTGAGCTCGGTCCCCTTCTATCGTGATGATTTCCAAATCAGAGAAAAACACCTCGAAGCCATTCCTGACGCTGGATCATGTCACGATCCGGTTGAGAGACCGGTTTGTTTTCGAAGAGACATCCTGGCAGATCAGGAGCGACGAGCACTGGGCCGTGATCGGGGCGAACGGGGCAGGCAAATCCACCCTGGTCAAAGCGATTGCCGGGGATGTGCCCATTGTCCGGGGCCGGGCGGTTTATCATTTCGTGGATGAGTCCGGCTTGCCCCCCAACGGTCAAGTGGCCAGGGTGGCTTTTGACACGGAAACGGAATTCCACAGAAGCAAGGCAGGCTTTGATTCCTTCACCGCCGAGCCGGATGGAGAGGTGACGGTGGAAGAGGAGATTCTGTGGGGGGTGCCGGGAGAAGGTCGGGCCAAAGAAGGCAAGCTCAGGGAAATTGCACAACAGCTGGAAATGGATCATCTGCTGGGCAGAGCCAGCCACGTTCTTTCCAACGGAGAATCGAAGAAAGTGCTCATTGCTCGCGCCTTGTTGCAGTCTCCGCGTCTTCTCATTCTTGATGAACCTTTCGAGGGACTGGACGAGCGAGCGAAAACCGAGTTAAAAAAACTCATCGACCGTTTGATGACTGGACCCATGCGAGTCCTCTTGGTCACTCACCGATTCGGTGAAATCAGCCCCAAGATCACCCATGTTCTCTGCGTGAAGGATTGCCGGGTGATGCTTCAGGGGCGGGCAGAGGAAATCCTGAAGCAGGAGAAAATCCCTGAGATCTACGGAGATGGAGGTCTCGGTGCAGAAGGGAAGGGGCTTTACTACAGAACTCAAAAAGAAATGGAGACTTCCGGGCCACAGGAACTCATCGCCATGAAGAACACCACGGTCCGGTACGGCAAGCACGTTGTCCTTTCGCGCATCAATTGGACAGTGCGAAGAGGCGAGAACTGGGCTGTGCTGGGTCCGAATGGAGCGGGGAAGTCAAAACTTCTGGATCTGATCACGGGCGACAATGTCCAGGGCTACGCCAATGACATGCAGCTCTTCGGCAGGAGAAAGGGAAGCGGGGAGACGGTCTGGGAGATCAAGGAGAAGCTCAGCCTGGTCTCTGCGGAATTCCAGATGAGGTATCAGAAGCGCATTCCTGCTTACGACGTGATCTGCTCAGGGTTCTTTGACTCTGTAGGCCTCTATCAGAGCTGCACAGAGGAGCAGCGTCATGCGGCGCGGGAATGGCTCCAGTTACTAAAGATGGAAGACATGGCGCGCAAACGATTTGACCATCTCTCGCATGGGCAACAGCGCCTGATTCTTTTAGCCAGGGCCATGGTCAAATCGCCTCTTCTCATGATCCTGGACGAGCCTTGCGATGGTCTTGATTATGCCAACCGCAGAAAGGCCCTTGAGTTCATCGAGTTCATCGGCAGCCGGACAGCCACGGATCTCATCTATGTGACCCACCACAAGGATGAACTCCCAACCTGCATCACCCACGCCCTGGTGCTGGCTGGGGGAAGGATCATGGCTGTTGGAGAGAAAGAACTAGTGCTGGGCGGCCTAATGACAGAGGCTCTTTAGTATATTGCATATGCCACGTGTCTGGAAGATCTGAGGGTTCCTCCGAGCAATCGTCTGCATAGCTTGAGAGGAAACCGGGAAGGTCAACACGCTATCTCCATCAATGATCAGTGGCGAATATGCTTTCGTTGCACGGATGGGAACGCATACGAGGTCGAGGTCACAGACTATCATTGAGGTGTTATCATGAGGATTGAGAATCTCGGGATTCGAAAAGTAGAACCCACACACACGGGAGAAATGCTTCTCGATGACTTTATGCCCGACTATGGGCTGACGGCAGCGAGTTTTGCCGAGGCACTGCGCGTATCACGCCAGACGGTGGTTGAAGACCTTGAACTGGAGCGACGGGGGGTCGTCTATCCTGGAAAAGCAGCCTATCCTCTCACGGATAAGATCCAGGTAATCCCTCTTGCAGATCAACCCCAAAGTCCCTCGCTCATCATATGCGGGTCATGTAAGACAGTCAGGCTCAAGGAAAGGTCATGTGACTTCTGGTTTTTTCTTGTCACAGGTTTGGGTGGGGTCGTGATGTCTAGAGGATATCTGAAAATTGCCGAATGCTTGCTAGCGTTGTCGAATCCAGCATCACGAATCCTAGAAATCTATGGTTCTTCTTCATATAGAGCATCTGGATCCTTTACATACAGATCAACTCATAGCGACGACGGTGGCTTCCCCGATATTGCCGTACCGGTCAGGGACACAGGTGAAAATGATGATCTGGCATTCCTTGGCTGCCTTTGCCAGAACAGCCCCCATCAGACGTAATCGTTCCGGGTCGGTATATCCCAGCGCGTCGTCCAGAATGAGGGGTGTTCCACCGTCTTTCGCAACTATCATTGAGCAGGCCAGGCGGGAGATGAGCGAGAGTTGCTCTTTGGTTCCACCGCTCAATGAGTCAAAGGGAACCGTAACCCCCTTGGATGTCCGGCTGGCAATCTGCAACTCCTCGTTAATATCTACCTGAAACGCATCATCGAATACCAGCCGACCCAAACCTTCTATCTTCTCTTTGAGTGGAGCTACGTAAGCCTGGCGCGCCTTGTCCCGTTCTTCTCTCATGGACTCGAAGAGGAGCTTGGATACCGCAGCCCGCCGAAACATAGATTCGTTCTCACGGGAAATCCTTTCAAGGTGGGTCTGCGCCAGGTGCAGCTTCTCATGCAGGCCTTCCTCGCCATGAATCTTCAATCGTGTTTGAACTTCTGTAAGCTCCGTCTGCGCCAAGGAGCGTCGGCGCTGCGTTGTTTGCAAAGAACCCTTCGCCGTTTCTGCCAGCGCCTTGACCCGCTCGGGGCTCATCGCCTGCAACGAGGCCTCAGCAGAAATGACATGACCTTCTTCCTTAGCTACGGCGCTAATAGCCTGGGCCAGAGTCAGATCAAGAGCCTCATCGGGAACACCCTTTCGGGCCTTCACCAGATTCTCATGGGAATGCTTGAGGTCTTTTGCCAACAGGTCGAGCTGGACGCGCGCCTCCTGGTTCTTGGTATTCAGTCCTTCGCGGATGGCACGGGCCGCATCGAGAGCTTCACGCGCCGATTCCCATTCACTATCCGCTTTCCGTTGAGCCTCTTCGGCGTTCGACCGTTCCTTTTTTGCGGAATCAAGATCGGGACAGATGGCTGGTTCAGGCACGCGCTTGACAAGGTAATCGGGCACACCCTTCAGAAGTCCGTTCAACCTTCGCTCAAGCTGCTCGTAGGTGAGATCTCGTAAGTTGTCCTTCTCAACCTGCCCCTTGGTTTCCACATGCCGGGATGCGTCGCGTCGCTCTTCAAATGCCTTCCTTGCTTCTTCAGGATCCTTCACGCCTGCAGTAGCACAAGCCTTGTCAAGACCTTCTCGGGCTTCGTTAACCTTTCTGGACATCCCCTCGATGCTTGAACCAGCAGTGATCTCGACATCCAGTGTATGGGGGATCGTCAATCTTGATCTATCAGCAACGGAGATCGACCGAACCTCCCCTTTGCCAAGTCTTATTTCGGAATCATCAATGGACAACAGGCAGGCGGCTAAGCCGCGAAGCCGCACGGTCGGTGCAGCCGTCTCCAATTGTGCGTTTGCAGTGAGGAGGGCTCGCTCGCCATCCTGGATAGCCTTCAGCGCACGTTTGTCCACTCTGTTCCTTGCCAGCACCTCCTCGGCCTGCTCAGCGCTCTTTCTGGCCTGGTCAATACGTTCCTTCCGTTCCCTGAGCTGTTCGAGATGCAGCTTGTTGTTGTAGTAGTCGAAATCCGCCCGCCGCAAAGCGGCAAGGGCATCCGCTCCCTTCCGCTTGCGGTCGGAATCATTGTAGGCGTTTTGGGCCTTCTTAAGTTCCTCGTCGGCGTGTTTCAGTGCCGAGAGAGACAGGACGGTGCTTTCCTCGATGCGCTTGTGCTCTTTGCCGGCTTTTTCAACCGCATCAACAAGCCCTTGGCGGGTCTCTTTGTCCCGACGGGCTATCTGTTCGGCCTTCCGGGCTCCTTCCAGTTTAAGCTGCGCTTCCGAGAGGGCGGATTCCAGAGAGACAATCCGCGCAAGAGAGGCCGCATGCGAATCGACCTCTCTGCTCAATTCCTCTTCCTTGCGCTGAAGTTGCCCCAGCTCCCGTTGCAATGCTACCGCCCGGTCGATGTCCTGATCGAGATCGCGAATTTCCTGCTCAATGCCGGTGATTTCCGCTTGGGCACGCGTTTGGGCTTTGCGGGATTCCGTAAGCTCCTTCCGTTCGGCTCCATGCCCGGTATAGTAACGGGAATATTCCTCCCGAACCCTGTCAAAAAGCCCCTCCTCTCGAGGATCGGCAGGGCGGCCGCCGGCCACTTTATCCAAGGCCGCCGACAAAGAGGGCTGTTTTGCCAGGGCGGGCTGGTGGATCGCATCCCCTTGCTGGATGGTCAAGGCCTTCCAGAGGTCTATGTCCAGGGTCTCCCGAAGGATGGCTTCCGCGCGGTCGTGGGCTTCTCGTCCCGTGTGATTTTCGGGTTTCGGGCGCGTGACGTTGAGCTGGGTCTCCGGTTTTTTGTGAAAGCGCTTGAAGTACGTGAATGTGTATGGGCCACTCTCCGCCTGCAGCTCGATTTCAGGTCCTTCATCGCGGTGAACGGGCCTGATCGCCTCAATTGCACGATGCTTGCTGGAATCGGGAAACTCGAAGAGAAGACCGATCGCCTCGCCAAGACTTGTCTTGCCCACTTCGTTCGGCCCTTGCACAAGGGTGATTCCGGTCGGAGCGAATATAACCTCGGCGGAGGGTACGCCCCTGTAGCTTGCGACTCGAAGACGCAGGAATTTCATATGGACCCCCTTGCCAGTCGCAGCAGGAGCATCAAGGCGTCACGGGCCAGAGCGCCTTCTTTTCCCCCTTCGTCAATTCGCGCCCTTAGCGCCTTCACGGTCGCATCGGCAAAGCCGGAGAACCCAAGGTCGGCAAAATCAGCATCGTCGGGTAGCACAAGCAGTTCGTCTTCCCGGACATCAATAGCCGCGAAAACATCCTCTGCCGCGGCGAGGTGCTTCTGGAGCACGCTTCGCAATGACAGTGACAGAGAACCGACCAGTCTCAGTCGAAGTACGGTCATCTCTTTGCGCTCAATGCCTTCCAACCACCTCCGCAGCCCCTCCAGGTCATCGTCGCTGTTCATATCAACGCGGTCTCGTTCGACAAAACGCCACTGGCCCACCTGGACAGCCTTGGTGGAAACGCTGCTTTCGCCGATTTCAATGATCTGGGCATACCCGGACTGAGTCTCGGAAAAGTCCGTGGCTTCCGGGGTCCCGGAATACCAGATGCGATCGCCTGCACCCACCTTGGTAAGGGAGTGACGGTCACCCAGGGCTACAAAGTGAATCTTTCCCTCCTCGATGGCGCGTTCGAGCGTCGCCACCGAAATCACACCAAGAGCATCCCGGTCCGGAGTAAATAGGTCCACACACCCGTGCGTCATGCAGATGCGGATCATGCCATCCGCTGGGTGAAGAGGCGCAAGGACGTCTTCAATGGGATTTGCCACCGGCCGTTTGGAGATCCACGGCGCACCGACGAGTTCTGCCCCTTCGCTGATCTTGATCGGGGCGGCGCTATCGACAATCTGGACATGTTCAGGTTTTCTTTCAATGAACGTGCTCGAACGGTACACGGATGCTGGATTCAAGGGGTCGTGGTTTCCAGGCAGGATGAAAACCGGAACCGGCACCTCCTTGAGAGCCTCCATCGCCCGTGCGACTGTTTTCCGATCCACCTGGTTGGATTCAAAGGCATCTCCGCAGACCAGCATAAAGTGGCAGCCCTCGTCCTTCGCCGCCCGTCCCATGGTCCGAATGGCGTCAAAGCGCGCCTGGCTGTATCTTTCCTGCGCACCCTCCGAAAGGAAGTGCCGCGTCATTCCCAGTTGCCAATCGCTTGTGTGAAGAAATCGGATCACGGTATCCTCCTCCGGTCAGCGTTTCGGTTGATTTGGTCCGACCCGCCAACACCCAACAACCAACACAACAGGGCTTTCTGTCTGTCTCGTACGTGAGGTGGAACCTGGTTTCACCCTTCCTCTTATGTTGTCCGACGTTTCCTCTTTGTCCTGTACTCTGCCGGTCCCTCTCGAACGGTTAACGGCAGTTCTTGCCGCATCCCAACGGCCTCATTGATGACCACAAGGTTGCCGTTATCTTCTGCCTCAAGTTGGGCGTTTGCGTTCAGCAGTTCAATGCCGTACACCGTTCCATCGGGCGAGATGTCCACGTTCATTTCGTCGCTCACGCGAATCGTCTCCACCTGGGACGTCTTTTCATGCAACCGCAAATAGGCGATGTTATGCTTCGGATCGTATGTCAGTTTCATGGTTACGGTCCTCCATCAGAAACACCTTACGATTACCGTGATTATGAGCCAGTCGGCCCTTTCTTTCACGGCATAGGCTTCAACCTGTTTTGTCGCGTAATGGCGGCCATGCCATTCACCATCGAAGTGAAAGTTCCGCCGGAAACCTGTGCGGCCGAATTTGGCCGGAAAACGCTCGCCTTTCAGCACGGTGGCGACCACTTCCGCTTCCGTTGCCCCGCGTTCGGATATGCGTTCTCTCGCGTGTGGATGTAACGTCACCTTCATAGTATCATACCGCTTCTCCAAATAGAAATCGGATCACGGTATCATCCTCCGGTCAGCGTTTCGGGGGGGCACCATCTTGCCAGGTGTAAGTTGCTGCCAGGCCTTTAAGTGTCTTGTTGTCGGCAATCGCATCGTGAGGTATCAGAAGATAAGTCCACGACTTTCCGCCATGTTTCAAAAAGAAAAGCCCTTCGGCCCAAGCGAATGGACAGGCCTGCCCGCAAATTGTTGTGGTCACGTATTCCAGATCCCATGGCTTATGAGAAATTGCTCCTTTTCACTTGCCCAGTCCATATCCCAAACCTGAGCGGACCTGAGGGAGCATATGGTTATGTGGAATTGGGTCCAGTTTTCTCGTGGCTGTGATAATGGCAAGATATCACAGATTTCAAATCCATTAATCTACTTCACGTATATTCTTCTTAT
>CAZOLJ010000003.1:18077-102044 GCA_964580575.1 uncultured Desulfobacteraceae bacterium | reverse complement strand
GGAGGGAAGGCCAAGGTCGTCGGACAGGCGCCAAAGGAGATTTGTGCCGGAGCAAAGAAAACCTTGACTTTGTTTGTCATTCTGTAATCTTAAAAAACAGATGGGCAGCCGTCAAGGAGCAATGAGTTTGGTGAAAGAAAAAGGTGTACCAGAAAGGAGGTAATGGACGATGCGGTTCCGCTTCGCGGGAGTAATTCCTGTTCTGGTTTTCTGTCTGGGGATCTTTGGGGAGGCGAATGCCCAATTCGGTGTGTCGCCGACCCAGGTCACCATGGACAAGGGCAAGGTTCTTTCCGCTGCAGGAGGGAGATTCGTCTTTGGTCAAATTTCAGACTCCGGAAAAGACCAGTTCATGCTCGACACGCTGACCGGAAGATTGTGGCGGATCGGTGAAAGCAGTGACGTGGGCATGCACTTGAAGCCGATTCCTTATCGAACGGAAGACGGAAAGTATTCTCCTTCCCCCGACGGGGTGCAAGAGCCGAAGCCGAAAGAACCGGCGAAGAAGTAGTTCAACTTTTAGGGTCGTGTCTTATAAGTTAATTGAATAGGTTCTTGAGGTCCCCCCTCCCCTTGCCCCTCCCGCCAAGGGAGGGGAAGTATTTGCGATACAAAGAACTTCCTCCTCCTTGATGGGGGAGGATAGGTGGGGGTGACAAGTCGGGTTTCATTAAGCAATTTCCGGACGCGAGACTGGAGGAAGCTAACAAAGGGTCTGCTAAGGTTTTTTTTGGCCAAGCAGGGCGAGCAAGTCCTTGACTTCTGTGGTCGGGCTTTTGCACGCCTGGCCTGAACATACGTACGCCGTGGCCTTGCCGTCCACGGAGGCATAGTTCTTTGCAAAAGGGGCTACCGCATCGATCCTGGCGCTTTCTTCCCCGGCCGGCCGAAACAGAACGACCTGATTGGGGAAATAGCGGGATCTCACGGCGTCCAGCATGTCTTTTGCACCCAAAGAACCGGAGATCACCACCTCGCGAGCAGGCCCCAGGCTGAAATCAAGAGCGCTCAGGAACTGGGTGTACCCTGACGGGAACTGGCGAACCTGCTCTGAAAAAGCCCTCTGAAGCTTGGAGGCTCGGTCCTCCAGATCCCCGTCGCCGGTGAAACGACCCAAGCGAAGCAGATTGAGCATGGCAACGGCATTTCCCGAGGGAAGCGCCCCGTCGTAGACTTCTTTCTTGCGCACAATCAGGTTCTCTGCGTCATCAGAGGTGAAGTACAGCCCTCCACCCCGCTCATCCCAGAAGCGGCGCAACATATCTCTGTTGAGTTCTAGGCCGGTCTTCAGAAAGCGGGCGTCAAAGGTCGCCTCATAAAGCTCGATAAGGCCCCACACCAGGAACGCATAGTCATCCAGGTGTGCGGCAATGCTTGCCTCGCCTTCGCGATAGCGGTGGAGAAGGCGGCCGTCCGGTTTTCGCATGCTCTTCAGAATGAACTCCACAGCACCTTGTACAGCATCGGCGTAGGTTTTGTCTCCAAGGACCTGCGCTCCTCGTGCAAAGGCGGCGATCATCAAGCCGTTCCAGTCCGTGAGAATCTTGTCGTCTTTGTGAGGATGTATGCGCCTTTCCCTGGCTTCAAACAGCCTGACTCGGGCAGAGTCGATTTTGTTCTTAAGCTCTTTCGCCGGAAGCTTCATTTCGGAAGCAATGTCCGCAAGGGACTTGCCGGTGTACAAAATATTTGTTCCGAAACTTTTCCCGCTCGCCTCTTCTCTGAAATTCCCGGTCTTTTCCACGTGAAAAGCGCGCGCGATCATATCCGTTTCATCAGGCGGCAGGATCTCTCGAAGCTCCTGTTCCGTCCAGACATAGAACTTCCCTTCAACCCCTTCACTGTCTGCATCCTCAGCAGAGTAGAAGCCGCCTTCAGGAGATCTCATGTCCCTGAGAACATAGGCAAAGATCTCCCTTGCCGTGTCTGAATAGAGTGTGTTCCCGGTGGCTTGGTACGTTTCAAGGTAGGCAAGGGCGAGCATGGCCTGGTCATAGAGCATCTTTTCGAAATGGGGAACAAGCCACTCCCTGTCGGTGGAATATCGGTGGAAGCCGAAACCGATCTGGTCAAAGATCCCGCCCCAGCGGATTTCCTGAAGGGTCTTTTCGACCATCTTCAATGCCTCCTGACGGTCTGCTCTCCTCCAGTACCGGAGAAGGAAGAAGAAGTTGTGAGGGGTCGGGAACTTGGGCGCGCCGCTGAACCCGCCGTAGGTCGTGTCATAGCGCTGCCTGAGTTCCTCATAGGCTTTGTCGAAAACACCTGCGTCAAGAAGTTCTCCGGGTTTTTCCTTTTCAATCGAGTGGAGCGCGGTGGTCATGTTTTCGGCAGAGTCCAGGACGTCTTTATGCCGGTTTGTCCACACCTCCCTGATTCGAGGGATGAGTTCCATCATGCCCGTGCGTCCGAATCGGCTTCCTTTTGGAATGTAGGTGGCAGCGAAGAAAGGCTTCTTGTCCGGAGTCATCACAATCGTTAGGGGCCAGCCGCCGCTGCCGGTCATCATCTGGCATACGGTCATGTAGACGTGGTCTATGTCCGGTCTCTCCTCTCGATCCACCTTGATGGAAACAAAGGCTTCATTCATGAGCTCTGCGACTTCAGCATCTTCGAAGGACTCTTTTTCCATCACGTGGCACCAGTGGCAGGTGGAATAGCCGATGGAGAGAAAGATCGGCTTGTTTTCAGCGCGGGCTTGTTCAAATGCTTCCTCGTTCCACGCATGCCAGTCCACAGGGTTGTAAGCATGTTGAAGCAAGTAGGGGCTCTTTTCTTTGATGAGCTTGTTCGGTCGATTGCTTGAAACCGTCATGCGTGTTAGCCTCCTGAGCTATGGATTCCACGCCCAGAAAGTAATCATGAATCCCTGAGCCACAACTTTCCAAAAAATACCTTCTGCCCTTGATGACATAATATTCGTCATTATATTGCATTGCGTTTTTAATCCTATAGGCCAAGACCCCACTAACAATGCCTGACTTCATCAAGAAAACCCGCGGATTCCCAGGCTTGTTTTGAGAGGAGCAGGGGAGATTTGAAAAACCTAATCAAAACAGAAGAAAGGAGACAGAAGGATGAGTAACACAGAAAAGAACTTAGGCGATGCGTTTGCAGGCGAATCCCAGGCCAACAGGAAGTATCTTGCATTTGCCAAGCAGGCCGATCAGGAAGGTTACAAGCAGATCGCAAAGCTCTTTAGAGCTGCTGCAGAGGCGGAGACCGTCCACGCCCACGCCCACTTGAGGACCCTGGGCGGGATAGGAAAAACCGTGGACAACCTGAAAACCGCCATTGCCGGTGAAACCCACGAGTTCAAGAAGATGTACCCGGAATTCATTGCGGAAGCCCAAAAAGAAGGTAACAAAGCGGCTGAGCGCTCCTTCAACTTTGCCAACGAGGTGGAGAAGATTCACGCGGGCCTTTACCAGAAGGCGCTGGAAAATCTGGGCAAGAATGTCGACGTGGAGTACTACGTGTGCTCCGTGTGCGGCATGACCGTTGAAAAAGAAGCTCCTGAAAAATGCCCTGTTTGCGGTGCGGCCAAGAAGGCCTTTTTCAAAGTGTCCTAGTGTCTGTCGACCCCTCCCAAGGGGGAGGGGGAAACCCTCCTGGAGGCGTTTATGGCGTGCCCTTTTTGCGGATGCGAGCATTTTTATGTAAAAAACCCTGATGACGAATACGAAACCTGCGAGTTTGACCTGAAGGGCGGTGAGCCGGTTTTCACTTCAGAAGACATGGAGTCCTGGCGACCGGACCTCACGGAAGGCACGGAGGCCTATTGCGATCACTGCGCTTGGCACGGCAAGCTCCAGGAATTGAAGAAGTGAGGAGAGTTGTTTATGAGAAAAGTTCTCGTAGCTTACACGAGCAGAACAGGCAAGACTGAAAAAATGGCAAATTACATTGCCGAAGGGATTCGTTTTTCGGGAAACGATGCCGTACTGAAGAAGATCTCGGAAGTCAAAGACGAAAAAGATCTGGCAGGGTATGATGGGTATGTCTTCGGTTGCCCCACATACCACCGGGACATGACTGCAGGAATGAAAACCTTTCTTTTTCAGGCGGAGAAAGCAAACCTTCTCGGCAAGATGGGCGGCGCTTTTGGTTCCTACACCCACAGTGGTGAGTCGGCTCCCATGGTTTTCGACACCATGCTCTATGTTTTCAAAATGGACATGGTGAACCTCGGCCCTCTGAGCCTGAAAGAAGCCGTTATTGAAACCCGGGATGGAGCTAAGGCTTGCCAGGATTACGGTAAGGCTGTGGGCCAGAAATTCCCTGGTTAGGTCACAGGGGTTTAGGGCGAAGCTTAATCGCAATGGACAAATATCAGTGCCAGGTCTGTGGTTTCATCTATGAGCCTGAAAACGGTGATCCCGATCACGGTGTGAATCGCGGCACCTGTTTTGATGATCTCCCCTTTGGATGGGTCTGTCCCGTTTGCGGAGCGGCGCGGGACATGTTCGGCAGGATGGGGAAGGAGAATTACGGATTCGTTCAGGGGTTCATGTTATGATCATAGATCGCTCAAGGAGACTAACCCATGGCAAAACCTGAAGAAATGTGGCAGTGCCAAACAACGAACTGCGGTTATATCTATGACCCGGACCGAGGAGACAGAAAGGGCAAGGTACCCAAGGGGACCGGCTTCGAAGATCTGCCTGAGGACTGGAAGTGCCCGGTTTGCGGAGCGGGCAAGAGGATGTTCCGCCCCCTCGCAGGACCCGGGTCTGTAGCGGCCGAGGCCCATTCGAGCTGAGAGAAGGGACCCGAACCGAAACTCCTAAACCATGCCGGTAGGACTTGACATGCCCGGTCCTGTGGATAAATTGAGAATCATTCTTATTAACTTCAGGCCGGGCTTCTTTGAACTCTGATCAAAAATACAGGATGACCCACCAGCGTCAGGTGATCCTTGAAGAGATTAAGAAGGATCCCTCTCATCCCACAGCAGATGAGATCTACGAGCGGGTCAGAAAAAGACTTCCAAGAATCAGCATGGGAACGGTTTACCGCAACCTTGATACTCTTTCCTCGTGCGGACTCATCCACAGGCTGGAGCCGGGCTTGCCCCAGATGCGGTTTGACTCTGTGACCCAGGATCATTACCACATCACCTGTTTGCAGTGCGGAAAGATTGAAGATGCTCCGATCGAAACCTCTGACAATGCCCTTGAAAACCTTGAGAACGCCCTTGGCCGGCTGACCAAGCACGGTATCTTCGGGCACAAGCTCGAGTTTGTAGGACTCTGCAAGGAGTGCTTGCAGAAAGAAAGTGAAACCCCAAATACAACGAGCACGATCGTGGAAAATCGTGAAGGAGGAGTACCATGGAAGAGCGCAAAGGAGTGATCACGTTTATGGGCAATCCCCTGACCCTTGTGGGGCCCTCCCTAAAGGTCGGGGACAAAGCACCTGACTTCACCGTTCTGGACAATGCCCTCAAGCCCGTCCAGTTATCATCTTATAAGGGAAAGGTCTGCATCCTATCTTCTGTACCATCGCTCGACACCCCCGTGTGCGACCTGGAAACGCGCAGGTTTAACCAGGAGGCGGCGACTCTGGGACCGGAGGTCGCTGTTCTGACAGTGAGCATGGATCTGCCTTTTGCCCAGAAGCGATGGTGTGGTGCAGCAGGAGTTGACAAGGTGACGACTCTATCCGATCACCGCGACGCATCCTTTGGAACAGCCTACGGTACGCTGATTAAAGAACTCAGGTTGTTGGCACGATGCGTCTTCGTGGTGGATCGAGACGGAGTTATTCGATACATCCAGGTCGTCAAAGAGGTTGCACAGGAGCCTGATTACGACGCGGTCCTGGAGGCGGTCAAGAAGCTTATCAAGAAATGACGACAGAGGGGCATTGTTCGGAGTTGACCAATAACCGATAACGAATAACCATTAACTCTCATATTTTTCAAAAGGAGGAAGAACCATGGCAGAAAGGTTGGAAGTTTACAAGTGTGAGCTGTGCGGCAACATCGTGGAGGTATTGCACGGAGGAAAAGGGGAACTCGTGTGCTGCGGTCAGCCCATGAAACTCATGAAAGAGAACACCGTGGACGCCGCAAAGGAAAAGCATGTGCCCGTGATCGAAAAAATCCCTGGTGGCTACAAGGTGAAAGTCGGAAGCGTGACTCATCCCATGGAAGAGAAGCACTACATCGAGTGGATCGAGCTGATCGCTGACGGTGAGGCCTATCGCTATTTCTTGAAGCCGGGCATGGCACCTGAGGCGACCTTCAAGATTGACGCAGCCAAGGTGACTGCCCGCGAATACTGCAATCTCCATGGGCACTGGAAGGCCTAGTTCGAGGGTTGAGAGTCTGGTCAGAGGACATGTGAGGATCGACTGAGACCCTCACATGTCACTCTTTAAACTAGGGAGGTAAGTAAAATGGCCGATTGGAAATGCAACAAATGCGGCTACACGTTGAAGGCGGACAAACCGCCTGAAACTTGCCCGTCCTGCAAGCAGAAGTGCGAGTTTCTGGATGTGTCCTGTTACATCCCGGAGTGTGGTATGTCCGGCACGGATACGAGGTTGAAGTAATCCGGCCCAGGAGGAAGAGAAATGTCCAAGAAAAAGTACCGCGTGCGGGCGGAATGTCCGGCTTGTGCGTGCGGGGACGTCACCTTTCTCGGCCCTGAGAAGCTGAGAGAAAAATTTATCGGGGATGAAAAACAGATCGATATCGTCTGCCCCATGTGCGGAACCAAACACAAGGGAAAGGTGGAGGAAGTGAAAGAGTAGGCTCAAGGGAGGGAAAAATGGGAAAAGCGATCGTCGTCTTTTCAACAAGGACAGGAGAGACAAAACAGATTGCGGATCTGATCGCCGAAGGAATCCGAATGCAGGGAGCCGAAGCGAACGTCATCAATGTCACGGCAGTGAAAAAAGACACGGATCTGCAAGGCTACGACGCTTATATCTTTGGTTCTGCCACTTATCATGGAGAGATGATGTTGCCCATGAAAACCATGCTCTTCATGGCTGAAAAGGCAGGACTCGAGGGCAAGATAGGCGGTGCTTTCGGAGCCTTTGGCTGGAGCGGTGAAGCGCCGGATCGAATTTTCGACACCATGAAGAACATTTTCAAAATGAACATGGTCAGTGGCCCGCTGAGGCTGAAGTCCGCTTCCCTTGGTGGAGGTGTTCAAATGGCCCAGGACTATGGCAAGCAAGTGGGAAAGAAACTGAGCTCACCGCTTGTAAAGGGCGACTGAAGGAAAAGCCTTGACACCTAATTGCCGTTAAGATAAAAGACAAGCTCCTCACTGAAAAAAGCCCATGAAAAAGGAGACAAGCCATGACGACGCCTATGCACTGCCCAGGCATGCAGGACCTCAAGAATTTGAAGTCCTTTACCTGTAAGTGCCCGAATTGTGGGAAAGAAAAGGAGGTTTTTTCAGACGAGTTCAACAGGGAGCACATTTGTGCCGGCTGCAAGAAGCCCATTGATTTCACGAAGTGCACCCTGGAAGCCGAAGCCTAATCATCTACACCGGCTGATTTCACTGAACGACATCGCACTTTTGAGGTTGATTTCGTGATCCGTTTCGAGTATGAAATCACCACACATCCTGCCGAAGAGCTCACCAAGCTCGTCTACTTTTGTTCAGATCAAGGGGAATGCGCTTTAAACGACCTGCCTCCTGACCAGTTAAGATTGCTTGTCAAGCTTCTTAACCAAAGGGGCGATGAGGGATGGGAGTTGATTGAGATGTTTTTCGGCAAAGACGGAATCGTTGCTTTTTGGAAGAGAGCGCTTTAGCTTTTTTTTAAGCTTATTCGGAATAGTTACTAGTATCGTCTGAAGGAATACAAATCCACGAAGGAGGAGAAGTGATGGAGGAAGAAAAAGGAAAGAAGATAGAGAAGAAGGTTGAAAAGAAAGGCTTGGACATCAGGGAGGTCACAACCTGCGAGGCCACCGCTCAGATGCTCAGGAAAGCGGAAAGGGACGGGGTTGAGACGGCCTTTCACCGTGCCGCTGACATGAAGGCCTGTCCCATCGGTGCGGACTCCGCCTGCTGCAAACACTGCTCCATGGGGCCCTGCCGTTTGAACGCTAAAGACCCCTATGCCAAGGTCGGTGTCTGCGGAGCCACTATTGACACGATCCAAGCCAGGAATTTCTCTAGAATGGTTGCCAGCGGGGCAGCAGCCCACACAGACCACGGCATGAGCATGCTGGACCTTTTCAGAGAAGTGGTGAACGGCCACATCAAGGAATACAGGATCAAGGATCCCGTCAAGCTGCAAGAGGTGGCTAAGGAAATGGGGATTGAAACCGAAGGCCGTGAAGACAAGGACATCGCGCTGGACCTTTACAAGGAACTCGAAAGTACATACACCGCAGTGGAAGGCGAGATCCCCTTTGCCAAGAGAGTGCCGCCCAAGACCCTGGAAACATGGAGAAAGCACGGTGTGGTGCCTCGTGGCGCCATGAGAGAAATCATGGAACTCATGCACCGCACCCACATGGGCGTGGATCAGGACTATGAGAATCTCACCAGGCAGTGCAGCCGTACCGCCCTCTCCGATGGTTGGGGCGGGTCCATGGTGGCTACGGAAATCTCGGACATCCTCTTCGGCACTCCGACGCCTGTGAGGACCGAAGTGAACATGGGGTGCCTGAAGGAAGACCAGGTGAATGTCATCATTCACGGCCATGAGCCCAATCTTTTTGAATCTGTGTTGGATTCCGTGAATGATCCGAGCCTGATCCAGGCTGCAAAAGAGGCCGGCGCCAAGGGCATTAACCTGGTCGGCATGTGCTGCTCGGGAGCGGAGATGCTTTCCAGGCACGGGATCCCGCATGCGGGGAACTTCATGTCCACCGAGGCGATTCTGGTGACCGGAGCAGTGGATGCTATGGGCGTTGATGTCCAGTGCATCAAGCAGGGGCTGGCCAAGGTGGCGGACTGCTACGGAACAAAGCTTTTCACCACCAACCCGCGCTGCCACATCGAAGGGGTGGAGCACATCGAGTTCCACGAAAACAAACCGAGAGAGTGCACCGATGCGATAATTGAAAACGCCATTGTCCGCTTCAAGAATCGCAAGATGCCTATTGAGATCCCCAACATCAAGAGCATGGGAATTCATGGTTTTTCCCATGAGTACATCAACTACATGCTGGGAGGTACCTTCCGTGCTTCCTACACGCCGCTCAATGACAACATTATCAATGGAAGAATTCGGGGCGTTGCCGGTGTCGTGGGCTGCACCAATCCTAGGGTCAAACAGGACTGGGTCCACGTGGACCTGGTCAAGGAGCTCATCAAGAATGACATTCTGGTGGTTCAGACCGGATGCTCCCAGATCGCCCTAGCCAAGGCAGGGCTCTACACGCCGGAAGCGGCCCATCTGGCCGGACCGGGGTTGAGAGAAGTCTGCGAGACCGTGGGCATGCCTCCCGTGCTGGGCTTGGGTTCTTGCGTGGACAACAGCCGCATTCTCATCGCCTGCTCCGAAATGGTCCGGGTCGGCGGGCTGGGCAACAGCATTGCCGATCTGCCTGTGGCAGGTGCGGCTCCGGAGTGGATGAGTGAGAAGGCCATTTCCATCGGCCAGTATTTTGTGGCCTCGGGAGTGTTCACGGTCTTCGGAGTGACCTATCCGATCATCGAGGGGACCAAGTTCCACAAGCTCCTTTTTGACGGCCTTGAAGCACAGGGCTTTGGAAAGTGGGGATTTGCGATCGATCCTCATGAAATGGCTCAGATGATGATTGATCATATTAACAAGAAGAGAAAAGCCCTCGGTCTGGACAAAGGAAAAGAGAGGGTGCTTATGGACATGGCGGCCAGGCAGAAACTCGAAGCCGCCTAGTCGGCTTTGCTTTTTATCCATTTTTTTGCTCCATACTCTCCTCCTGGGGAGGGAAGGCTAGCCTTCCCTCCCCGTGACATCCCTTCGCCGTGATCGTTTGGCTTTTTGAAATGGATGGCTCAGGCCATGGGGGTCCTCCCTCTAAAAGCAGAACAACGAAGAAGCCACACCACCGTGGCTTGCTCTAGGCCATCCCCCTTTATCTGTGACTATTTCAAAAAACCAAACGCTTGCCGTTCATCCCTTTGCGGGCACTGAAGCAGGAAATGGAAGACAGGGACGATGACATTAGTGAGCTTGCCGTCCTGAAAGGCGCCGTTGAAAACACCAATGAGGCCTTTGTCACCATAGACCAGAACCAAAAAGTCCTTTTCTTCAACAAAGCAGCGGAAAAAATATTCGGCTATTCCCGCGACGAGGTTTTGGGCCGGGACCTCGATGTGATCATGTGGCCCGACTGCAGCCGGGATCATCATCGGGCCGTGGCCCGTTACATCGAAACCGGCGTGCCTAGGCGAATCGGTCACCACACGGAAATCATGGCCCTTCGCAAAAACGGTGAGGCTTTTCCCGCTGATATCTCCTTTTCCATTTCCCGCGCAGACGGGACGCTTTACTTCACCGCCATTGTTCGAGATGTAACGGAGACCAAGGCTCTGCAGGAGCGAATCAATCGGTCGGAGCGGCTTGCAGCCCTCGGCCAGGTGGTTGCAGAGATCAGCCACGAAATCAAGAATCCCTTGATGATGATTGGGGGGTTTGCTCGGCAGTTGGTCAAGGAGACCGCAGATGAGAAGAGCCTCACGAAGCTCAACGTCATCGTCAACGAGGTCCAGAGGCTCGAGAGTCTCCTCAAGGAGATGAGGGATTTCTATCTCCCGCGAGCTCTGGAGTTGAAGGACGTCGATATCAATGCGCTGCTCAAGCAAGTTTATGACTTGGTTAAAGAAGACTGCGAGAGGCGGAGCATCCATCTTGAGTTCAAAACGGATCGAGAAGAGGTGTTTGTTGAGGCAGACAGAGCCAGGCTTGAACAGGTTCTGCTGAATTTGGCCAAAAATGCGCTGGAAGCTTTGGAACAGGGAGGGAAAATTTCTTTTATCTCAGGGTTGAAGCAGGGCGTCGTGGAGATTAGTATATCGGATGAAGGAGTTGGGATTAGCGAAGAGGAGAAGGAGAAGATATTCTCCCCTTTTTATACGACGAAAAAGCAAGGAACGGGTCTCGGCTTGAGCATCTGCAAGCGAATCATTGAGGATCATCCGGGGACTTCCTTGAGTTTCACCAGCGAAAAAGGAAGAGGAACGACCTTTATCATTATGATGCCTGTGTGTCGGGCTGACAAGGCCCATGATGACTGAATCGAATGGAGGAAGCTGCTTATGAAGCCGTTAGAGGTTGCAAAAGGAATCTACTGGGTTGGCGCCATTGACTGGAATATCAGAGACTTTCACGGGTACTCCACAAAGCAAGGGACGACGTACAACGCGTTCCTGATTGTAGATGAGAAGATCACCCTGGTGGATACGGTCAAAAAAGAGTTCGCAGACGAACTGATCGACCGAGTCAGCCGGATCGTCGACCCTAAGAAGATCGATTTTGTCATCAGCAATCACACAGAGCTGGACCATTCCGGTGGACTTGCGAGAGTGATGCACCGCATTGGGGAAGACAAACCCGTTTACTGCTCAAAGACCGGGTACAAGAATCTGATCAAGCATTTCCAGCAAAAGTGGAATTACAAACCCGTGGAAGACGGCGGTGAGCTCAGCCTGGGAAAGAAAACCCTAGTCTTCATGGAAACGAGAATGGTTCACTGGCCCGACAGCATGTTCACCTATGCCAAAGAGGACAAGGTCCTCTTTTCCAGCGACGGTTTTGGGCAGCACTATGCCGGTCTGGAGAGGTTCAACGATGAAACCGGCGATGCGATCATGCCTCATGCGAAGAAGTACTTCGCCAACATCCTGCTGCTCTACGCTCCTCTGATCCTGAAGCTCGTTCAAAAGGTCCAGTCCATGGGGCTGCCGATCGACATGATACTTCCCGATCATGGCATCATGTGGCGGAAGGATCCCATGAAGATCGTAAAAGCCTACGTGGAGTGGAGCGAGCAGAAACCCAAGCGAAAGGCCCTGGTGATCTACGACACCATGTGGCACAGCACCCAGACCATGGCGGAGGCTATCGTCGAAGAGCTCGGCCAAGAAGGCGTGGATGCAAAACCCATGCACCTGCGCACCTCGCATCGGAGCGACATCATGACGGAAGTCCTGGATGCAGGCGCGATCATCGTCGGTTCTCCCACACTGAACAACAACATTTTCCCCACGGTGAGCGACATCCTGACTTACCTCAAAGGGCTGAAGCCTCAGAACAAGGTGGCTGCGGCCTTTGGTTCCTACGGGTGGAGCGGCGAGGCCGTCAAGCTGATCACCAAGGAGATGGAAGAGATGAAGTTCAAGGTGGTTGACCCCGGCGTGAGGGTCCAGTTTGTGCCGGACAAGGAAGCCCTCGAGGCCTGCCGCGAACTGGCCAGGAAAGTGGCGAAGGAGTTGCCGGCGTAAGGCCAGTAAACAGTAGGCATCACCTACTCCTTACTGCATACTGCTTACTCACGTGCTTCTCAAAAAGGGAATGTTCGAATGCAGGGTCGCGGTTATAGACCCGGGCTGACAGAGAGGGAGAAAGAGTGCCCCAAACGCTAGAAAAGGAAAAATGCCCTGATTGTGAACAGTGCCAGTTGTGCAGCGAGTCCCGATGCCGCTTGTGCAGGGGAGAGCACTGCAAGCGAACGGCCGGTGAACTCGGTTCGAGCTTCACCTATGGGGACTATCTTGCGTGGAAGGACAAGAAAGCATCCAACGCGGATAAGGGACATGCAACCCCTGAATCTGAACCCATGAACCCTATACAGGTATTGAAGAAAAATCCTGTCATCGATTTGGCTGAATGCACCGACTGCGAATCATGCATCAGTCTGCTCCCCGCCATTTTCAAAAGGAACCCGGAAACTGGGTGTATTGAGGTGGTCGAGCTTCCCGATTACCCCGAAGAAGAGATCGAGCAGGTGATGAGCATGTGCCCGAGCGACTGCGTCACCTGGGAGTAGCCCTCTTTCCAACCTAGGATTCTGAAGAAGAAGTTTTCCCCATCTTTGCCCGAAGTGCGTTTTTCAGAAAACTGTCAGTGATCCATTGACCTTTGGACGTGTTTGCTGTCCGGAATAAGCTCCATATGGCGTCCTTCGAAGCAGTGATTAACTTTGTGCCGTTAAACGGTCGATGGAGAGGAGTGAGCAAATCATGGCATCAAGAAATACACATTCTCGACGATCCTTTCTCAAAAGATTGGGCCAGGGGTTTCTTTTGTTGGGTGTGGGGAGTCGATTTGAGGCTCTTGCAATGACTAAAGGAGAAAAACAGGGAGATAGTAACATGCCTGAGAGAATATTCAAAACCGAAGAAGAATGGAAAAAGACACTGACCCCCGAGCAATTCAATGTGCTGCGAAAAAAGGGGACAGAGCTGGCCTTTACAGGGAAGTATCACGATTCCAAAGGGAAAGGGATCTATCGATGTGCCGGATGCGAGCTTGATCTCTTCAGCTCAGATACCAAGTTTGATTCCGGAACAGGATGGCCCAGTTTCTGGGCGCCTATCGCGGAGAACCACATCCTGAAAGAGGAGGACAGCAGCTATTTCATGAGAAGGATAGAAGTTCTGTGCGCAAGATGTGACGGCCATTTGGGGCATGTGTTCAACGATGGTCCCCCGCCGACTGGACTGCGCTATTGCATGAACTCGACAGCCCTGAAGTTTGTGGAAAAGAAATGAAAGGAGGTTTCTATGAGCAGATTGCTTTATATTCAAGCATCACCAAGAATTGAGAGATCTTATTCCATAGCTGTTGCAGAGGCGTTTGTTTCAGCCTACAAGCAGGCGAACCCAAAAGACGAAGTGATCACCATGAACCTGTTCAAGAAGGACCTTCCTTCTTTTGACGGCCTTGCCGTGCAAGCCAAATACGCGATCCTTCACGGACTGAAACACACCCCTGAAGAACTGTCTGCATGGAAAAAAGTGGAGGAACTCATCGCCGAGTTCAAATCCGCAGACAGGTATGTCATGGCTGTTCCCATGTGGAATTTCGGGATTCCCTACAGGCTCAAGCAATATCTGGACATTATTGTGCAGCCCGGATACACCTTCAGCTTCTCTTCGAAGGAAGGCTACAAGGGGCTTGTGCTGGGGAAACCGATATTCGTATCCTATTCCCGTGGCGGGGCTTATGAGAAAGGCAGCCCTGCAGAGGCTTTCGATCTTCAGACAAAATATTTCCAGCTTGCTCTCGGATTCATCGGCTTTACGGACATCAGGACTCTGATCGTGGAGCCCACCCTGGCCGGGCCTGAGGTGGCAAAACACAAGCGGGAAGAGGCGATCGCCAAAGCCAAAGAAATGGCGCGGGCTTTTTAAAGCATGGATCTAAGGACAAATCATGCCTCCATACGACTTCGATATCGGTATCATCGGCGGCGGTGCAGCCGGGCTAACGGTCGCATCCGGCGCGGCCCAACTGGGCGCCAAAACCCTCCTCGTTGAGAAGGGAAAGGCCCTGGGGGGCGATTGCCTGCACTATGGGTGTGTTCCCAGCAAAACACTCATTCGAACGGCCCAAGTCTATCACCTCATGAAGAACAGCCGGGCCTTTGGTTTGCCGGCCCTAGAGCCCCCGCCGGTTGATTTTCAGGAGGTGAAGCAGAGAATCCAATCGGTCATCGACACGATTCAGAAGCACGACTCTGAAGAAAGATTTTGCAGCCTTGGCGCCAAGGTAGAGTTCGGAGAACCCGTCTTTCGTGACGAGCACTCTGTCCGACTGAAGGGAGCCACGGTTTCCGCCAAGAACTGGGTCATTGCCACAGGATCCTCCCCAAGTATTCCGGCCACACAAGGCCTTGATCAAACTCCTTACATCACCAACAAAGAAATTTTTTACCTCGATCACCTTCCGAATTCCATGATCATCCTCGGGGCCGGTCCTATTGCCATTGAGATGGCTCAAGCTTTCTGCCGCCTTGGAACAAAAGTGACCGTAGTGCAAAGAAGCGGCCAGATCCTCACAAAAGAAGACAAGGACATGGCCGACGAGATCATGAAGGTGCTGAGTTCGGAAGGAGTCACCTTCCTCCTCAACGCCTCGGTGCTCCACGTGAAGGATTTGGGTTCGGAGAAGGAGATCGTTCTCAAGGACGGGGAGGGAAAATCCGTTTTCTTGAAGGCTGAGAAAATCCTGGTCGCCATGGGGAGGGATTCGAACGTCAAGGACCTCGGTCTGGAGGGAATCGGTGTGGATTTCGACCGGAAAGGCATCCGGGTGGATGATCGACTGCGGACGACCCAAAAACATATCTATGCTGCTGGGGACATCACAGGGGCCTACCAGTTCACTCACGCTGCAGGGTATGAGGGAGGGATCGTGGTGAGCAATGCGATCTTCCGCCTTCCAAGGAAAACGAACTACACGTTTCTGCCCTGGTGCACGTATACAGATCCTGAACTGGCCAGCGTCGGGATGAACGAAAAAAGAGCCCGGGAAGCGGGCATTGAGTATTCGGTCTGGACAGAGCCCTTCAAGAGCAACGACAGGAGTCTCGCAGAGGGAGAAGAGACGGGGAAAATCAAACTGCTTCTCGACAAAAGTGAGAGGCCTCTTGGAGTTCAGGTCCTGGGGCCCCAGGCCGGTGAGTTGCTGAGCGAGTGGGTCGCTGTCCTAAACGCCAAAGTCAAGCTCTCCACTCTGGCCGCAGCGGTTCATCCCTATCCGACGCTTGGGGAAATCAACAAGCGCGTGGCAGGGACGCTGCTGTCCCGAAAAATATTCTCGGACCGGGTCAGAAAGGGACTCAAGTTCTTTTTCAATCTCAAAGGGAGAGCCTGTGGAGGAGATTTCCCGGGAGAAGGATAAAGGAAAGGTCAGGTGCAAGAGGCAAATCTCAACCAACGCAGGAACAGCAAGCTTGAAGCGGTGATCGAAGGGATTGCTCAGGAACTCGGTCTTGTGAACGACAAGCGCTTGGTCGATGAGATCCTTGAGCCGTGCATCATCGTGATCATCGGTGCATCGGGAGATCTGGCAGGCCGCAAGCTCTTGCCCGCCCTATTCAGCCTTTATCTTCAAGGAGGGCTCCCCACGCCCATCACGATTCTCGGTTGCAGCCGCACCAAGATGAGGGATGAAGATTGGAGGGCCAAGGCCAAAGAGGCTGCTAGGGATTTAGCCGGCTTTGACGGAGCTCGCTGGGACGCTTTCAGCGTCAATCTTTTTTACCGTGAGCTGGAGTATGAAGAACCCGAATCTCTTGATCGTCTGGCCGGGTTTGTGCGGGATCTGGACCATTCCAGGGGGACATGGGGCAACCGGGTTTTTTATCTGGCCATTCCCCCCACTCTTTATGGGACAACCGCTCAGAACATCGGCAACGCAGGTCTCTCTGCTGAAAAGAAGGAAGGGCTCGGCTGGTCACGGATCGTTGTAGAAAAGCCTTTTGGCCGTGACCTACAAACCGCCATCGCCCTGGACCGGGGACTTCACGAGCATTTTCAGGAGCATCAGATTTACCGGATCGATCACTACCTGGCCAAGGAGACGGTTCAAAACATCCTCATGTTCCGTTTCGCGAACGCCCTGTTCGAGCCTGTCTGGAACAGGACCTACATTGACTCTGTGACCATCACCGCCGCTGAAACCCTCGGGGTGGAGCACCGGGCAGGCTACTATGAGCAGGCCGGGGTTTTGAGGGACATGTTTCAGAACCACATGATGCAGCTCTTTGCCCTGACAGCCATGGAGCCCCCGTCGGTTTTCGAGGCTGAGCGGGTGAGGGATGAAAAGGCCAAGCTCTACAGAGCGCTGAGGCCTTTTCCGGTGGACCGGCTTGACGATTTCCTCATCCTGGGCCAGTACAGCAGGGGAACCCTCGATGGGAAAAAGGTCCCGGCCTACCGAGAGGAGCCGGGTGTGAGTTCGGGATCCCTCACTCCCACCTTTGCGACGATGATGGTGTTTGTGGACAACTGGCGTTGGCAGGGGGTGCCTTTTTTCATCACCTCCGGCAAGAGACTGGCCGAGAAGCACACGGAGATTGTCATCCAGTTCAAGGAGGTCCCTCACTCCGTGTTCCGCAGCGTCCTCGGAGAGCACATTTCGGCCAATCGGCTCATCCTCGGGATCTACCCTGAAGAAAAGATCGCATTGACCTTTCAGACGAAGAATCCCGGCGCCCAGGTGCGGTTGCGCTCTGTGACCATGGATTTCTCCTACCATCAGGGCTGCAAAGGACCGGTCCTCGACGCCTATGAAAAGGTGTTGCTCGACTGCATGCTGGGGGATCAGATGCTCTTTTGGCGTCAGGACGGGGTTGAGCTGTGCTGGTCATTCCTGACCCCTGTCTTGTGGGGCTGCGAGACATGTACCAACAGGGCGAAAATGCTGTTGCCCTATGACGCAGGAACCTGGGGCCCTGAGGCGGCGCAGCGACTGATGAAGAAATAGCAAAGGAGACGACCGATGGAGACTTACTACAAACCCGAAGACCTGCCGAAGTTCGAAGAGATCGGGAAA
Source organism: uncultured Desulfobacteraceae bacterium (assembly GCA_964580575.1). GTDB lineage: Bacteria > Desulfobacterota > DSM-4660 > Desulfatiglandales > HGW-15 > CAVPDE01. Next base: position 84,575 of record CAZOLJ010000003.1, on the reverse strand, counting down.
GAAGCCCCCCGGATCTGGCAAAAAAATCCTTTGACTATTACAATGCCGTGTTTGCGGAAGGCGCGCTGACGGAGCGTGAAAAGGTCCTCATCGCCTTGAGAGTATGGGTGAGCAGACGGCAGAGGAAGTGATCGCCTACGCCGAAAGAAGCGGGTTTGACAACGTCGACATTACAGGGGGCGCGCCGGAACTGAACCCGAACATGGAGATCCTCATCAAAAGACTTTCACCCCTGGCCACAAGGCTCATGATTCGTTCCAACCTGAGCGCTCTGGAGGAAGGGAATGGTGGCGAATGGATGGGGTTCCTGAAAGACCAGCGAGTGGTCATCGTTGCTTCTTTCCCTTCAACCAATGAAGCCCAGGCCGACTCCCAGAGAGGGCGAGGAGTCTTTCAGATGAGCCTTGACACCCTGAGAAAGCTCAATGCCATGGGTTACGGACAGGACGGAACCGGGTTGGAGCTGGACCTCGTCTCCAATCCTACAGGCGCTTTCCTGCCCACACCCCAGCGGCAGATGGAACAAAGGTTTCGCGAGGTGCTGAAGAAAAAGTGGGGGATTGTTTTCAATCACCTTTATTCTTTTGCCAACGTGCCTCTGGGAAGATTCCGCCAGTGGCTTCTGCAATCGGGAAATCTGGAGAGCTATTTGCAACCTCTTGCATCCAACTTCAATCCTTGTGCTGTCGAAGGGTTGATGTGTCAAACCCTTGTCTCTGTTGCCTGGGACGGAACCCTTTACGATTGTGATTTCAATCTTGCTCGAGAACTTCCTATGGGAGGCAGAAGAACCCCTGTCTCTCACATGGAGGGGCCCCCAGAACCGGGAAGCCCGATTGCTGTCGGAGATCACTGCTACACGTGCACGGCCGCAGCGGGGTTTACTTGAGGGGGGCCATCCAGGCAAGGGCCTGAGTTCAGGCTTCAGGAGTGACCGAGTGAAGGAAGTGGGTCAAGACATGAAGCCGCAGGGCAGGAACCGCGGAATCGCCAAGGCAGCCATTCTTGTGGCGTTCATTGCTGTGGCGATTTATGTGGTGAGGTTCACGCCGGTGAAAGACGGTCTGACAGCCGAAACTTTAGGTAGACTGCTGGACAGGGCGGGGATTTGGGCTCCTGTCGCGTTCATTCTGTTTTACGCGGTCGGGGTGTGCCTGTTTGTCCCCGGCACACTGATCACCGCAATCGGCGCTGCGATCTTCGGCCCTTACTGGGGTTTTCTTTATGTGTGGGTAGGTGCTATGATCGGAGCGAGCACCGCCTTTTTCGCGGGGAGAAGTCTTGGCAGGGAGTTCGCAGCCTCTCTGGTAGGAGACCGACTAAAAAAGTATGATGATGCGATTGAGCGAAACGGTTTTGCCACGGTGCTTTATCTGCGTCTCGTCTATTTTCCCTTCACGCCTATGAATTTCGGGATGGGGCTCACCAAGGTTCGGTTCAGGGATTACTTTTTCGGCACAGGTCTGGGGATTATTGTGGGGACCTTTATCTTCACTTTTTTTGTAGGCACTGTAAAACAGGTCTGGGTGTCCGGGGACTGGGGAGGGCTCTTGTCTTTCAAGGTCTTTTTCTCTGTGGCCCTTTTCGTTTTTTCTTTTTTCATCCCCAAAGTCATCACAAGGCTTAGAGCACAAGCCTAAGAGCAGTGCAGTGGAAAAACGGAGACAGTTTTTGAAGTTCTTGGTTGGGGGTGCGGCGTGGGTTGGAACGGGACTCGGGTCCCTTTTCTCAATGGCGAAGTGGGTGATTGCGGAGACGGGAAAAACCCTCCTGCTCAAAGGAACGCCAAGGGAATCGCTCATCGACAAGAACCCTGCGGATCTCGACGCGAGAAACCTTGAAGTGACGCCTCTTGAAAACTTCGGGACTATGGGCCTGACCGATCATGCGGTCAGGATCGAGCAGTGGGGCTTCGAGGTCGACGGCCATGTCAAAAAACCTTTCCGCCTGACTTACGAGGAGATCAAGAGACTGCCCTCGGTTGAGAGAAAGGTGCTCATGATCTGCCCGGGATTTTTCGCCAATCAGGGAACCTGGAAAGGGTTTTCTTTGGGTGCACTGCTGAAGCTGGCTCAAGCGGAAGACGGCGTGACCCATGTTACCGTGCGAGGACCTGACGGCAAGTACGAGAACTCACAACGGTACCCATTGGATGATATCCTCTCAAACAAGGTTTTCCTTGCCTATGAAGTGAACGGTAAACCTCTTCCACAGAAACACGGGTTTCCCCTACGGGCTGTGGCAGAAGGCTATTATGGTTATGACTGGGTAAAGTACGTCTACAAGGTCACTGTTGAAAAGATTTAGAGGTCAGTTCCAAAGGGTTTTGATCAGATGACGATAAAGGAAAGAGAGACGGTTGTCCTGGCAGGAGACATTGGCGGAACAAAAACCAACGTCGGGCTTTTTGTGATGGGAAAGAAGCGGCCGGAACCGCTGGTCGTTGAGAGTTTTGCAAGCCGTGAGGCCCCCCACCTGGAGAACATCGTTGATGGATTCCTGAAGGGACATCCTGCTTCAATCTCCAGTGCCTGTTTCGGGATCGCCGGACCCGTGATCAACGGCAGGTGCCGGACAACCAACTTGCCGTGGGTTGTATCCGAAACCCGGATGAAAAGGCGTTTTCACTGGCGCCATGTCCGTCTTTTCAATGATCTCACAGCAGCCGCAATGGCGGTTCCTCTCCTGAGAAGGAGTGAACAGGTTCCTCTAAACAAGGGGATCCCGCAAAAGAAAGGGACCCTTGCTCTCTTGTCCCCCGGAACCGGCCTAGGGCAGGCCATGATGGCCTATCAGGATGGGGAATACGTGTCTCTTTCTTCCGAAGGCGGCCACGTCAGTTTTTCACCGACAACAGAAGGGGAAATAGATCTGTGGCGATACCTCCGGAAGAAGTACGGCCACGTGAGCGTTGAAAGAGTGCTTTCCGGGCCGGGGCTGGTCAACATCTATTCATGGCTCAGGGATTCGGGCCGGTTTAAGGAGCCCCTCTGGCTGAAGGCGCTCATGAAGGAAGGAGACCCTGCAAAGGCAATCAGCGAGAGTGCCCTCCGAAAGAAGCAAGCCCTCTGTGTCGAATCCCTTCGTTTCTATGTCTCCATGCTGGGAAGCGTAGCAGGGAACCTGGCCTTGACCTGCACGGCGGTTGGGGGCGTTTACCTCGGTGGAGGAATCCCCCCCCAAATCCTCCCCGCCCTGAAACAAGGAGGTTTTTTGAAATCGTTCATGGCCAAGGGGCGATTCGCCGATTTCCTCGTTCGGATCCCTGTTCGCGTTATCCTCAACGACAGGGCAGCGCTCCTAGGCGCGGCACACGCTGCTTTCGAAGCCCTGAAAGATTGAGTGGAACCGCAACCGCTTACGGAATTGCAGACCCTTGAGGCGGGGTGGCCCTGATGGCTCGAAGCGACAGACTCATCCTATTCGGCCGTTACCCTGTGCCCGGTCGAACCAAAACCCGTCTGATTCCCCTGCTCGGCGCAGCCTGTGCCGCTGATTTCCAGCGTGATCTCACAGAAAGGACGTTGAGAACGGACAGAGGGGCTGCCCGCGGGCGCCCGGTCGACCTCGAAGCCTGCTTTGAAGGAGGGAGTCCTGCAAAGCTGCGGCGATGGCTTGGGCCGAATCTGATCTTCTCAGAGCAGAGCTCCGGAGATCTTGGTGAGCGAATGAAGTTTGCTTTTCTCGAAGCTTTTCAGCAGGGCGCTCAACATGTCCTTCTTCACGGAACCGACATCCCTGATTTGACCACTCACCACATCGATGAAGCTTTTCACGCTTTGAAAAGCCGCGACCTTGTGCTGGGGCCGAGCACGGACGGCGGATACTGGCTGATCGGTCTTAAGAAACCTGCTGATCTTTTTGACGGCATGGACTGGGGGACCTCCTCGGTATTCGACAAGACGGTTGCCGCTGCGCGAGAGCAAGGGCTTTCATTGCATGTCCTCAGCCCCCTCACGGACATGGACACGGGTGAAGCCGTAAAGCATCGGATGCCTCAGTGGACGAGAGAGCAGCCTTTCCTTTCGGTCATTATCCCTGCCCTGAATGAAGAAGGCCGCATTGAGGAAACGATTCTGAAGGCCCGGAGCCCGGATGTGGAAATCATTGTCGTTGACGGCGGGAGCGGAGACGGGACAGTCGAGAAAGCAAAGGATGCTGGGGCTAAGGTCATCATGGGGCCAAGAGGTCGGGCTTTACAGCAGAACCGCGGTGCATCGGAGGCAAGGGGAAGTGTTCTTCTTTTTCTCCATGCGGATACGCTCTTGCCCAAAGACTATGTCGCACACGTATTTGAATCGTTGATGGACAGAAGAGTCGTCCTGGGAGCCTTTCGCTTCAAGACGACCCTGGCCCAACCCCTCATGAAGGGGATCGAACTGAGCACCTACATCCGCTCCAGGTACCTGAGGCTTCCCTATGGAGATCAGGCGCTCTTTGTGCGCAGATCTTGCTTTCAGGCAGCGGGCGGCTTTCCCGAAATACCGATTGCAGAGGATCTGTTTTTCGTGCGTCTGGTGTCGAAACAGGGCCGGATTGCGATTGCGCCGGCTCATGCCGTCACGTCAGGCCGGCGATGGAAAGAGGTGGGGCTTCTCAGGACGACCCTGATCAACCAGTTGATCCTGGCCGGTTTTGCTTTCGGGATCTCCCCTAAGACCCTTGCGCGCCTTTATCGCTAATCCCCCATTTTGGCCATGTAGTCGTCGTAAATGGTCTCAAGCTTGAGCTTGTGGGTTGCTTCCTCCTGGGAAAGCATTTTGAAGACTTTCACCAAGTCGGGTTTCTCCGACTTTGAAGCCAGGTGATTGTAGAGTTGAAGCGCCTTTTCCTCTCGTTTCATGGCAAGCCTGAGCATCTCCGGATAGGCCATGCCTTTTTTGTATTTCAGATCTACCATGTAGTCGCTTCTCTTCATGTCCGGGACCCATTTCAACTTGTAATCCCCGAGCTTCTTGTCGCCCTTGAGGAAGCCTTCTAGAAGGACCTGGTGTTTCTTCTCTTCCTTGGCGAATTCCAGAAAGGTCTCTCTTCCTCCGGAATAAGACTCCTGGACACTGGCACTCTCGTAGAAAGCAATCGCCTCCTTCTCTTTTTCGACGGCAAATTGAATAAGCTCCTCAAAGGATTTGAAGTTCATGATTTCCTCCTTATCTTACCTGAGATTGAAAAGGCATCCTAAGAGAAAGCCACAGGAATGTCAAAAGGAAGCATGAGAAAGGAATTAACCCATGGGGAGGAGGGAGCGCGATGGCCGATTATTTGATTATTGGAAACGGAGTAGCGGGCACCACTGCGGCTGAAAACATACGGAAGGTGGATAAGGAAGGAAGAATAACGGTGGTCACGGAAGAGTCGACCCCTTTCTATTACAGGATGAGACTTCCCGATTTCATCTCCGGGGACCTCACCGAGGACAAACTCAGCGCCAAGAAAGATCAGTGGTACAAAGAACAGGGGATCGAGTTGAAACTCAAGACCCGCATCCAGGGCGCGAACCCTTCGAAAAAGTCGGTTGTGACCCAAAGCAACCAGGAAATCGCGTATGATCGTCTTCTCGTCGCCACAGGGAGTCGTTCCTTTATCCCTCCCATGAAAGGCAGCGAAAAGAAAGGGGTCTTTGCCCTTCGCACGATCCAGGACGCCAGGGATATTGTTGCCTGGGCAAAGAACATCCAGAAGGTGGTTCTCATCGGCGGGGGATTGCTTGGCCTGGAAGCGGGAAACGCGCTTCGGAAGCTCGGCAAGAATCTGACGGTGGTGGAGTTTTTCCCCAGGCTTCTTCCGAGACAACTGGATGTGGCGGGCGGCGGAAGGCTTCAGACGATCATGGAGGGAATGGGATTTTCCTTCAGGCTCGGAGCAAAGACCCAAGAAATCAAGGGGGAAGATCGAGTCAGAGGGGTGCTGCTTGAGGGCGGTGAGCTGCTGCCTGCCGAGATGGTGATCATTTCAGCCGGAGTCAGGCCTGCCCTGGAGCTTGCCAAGGCGCTCAGCCTCGACCATGACAAGGGAGTCAAGGTGGACGAGCAGATGAGGACCAACCAGCCGGAGATTTATGCCGCAGGGGATGTGGCCGAGTTCAAGGGGATTCCTTACGGGATCTGGACAGCCTCAACAGAGCAAGGACAAATTGCCGGGACCAACATGGCCGGGGGGAATGCCTTGTATAAAGGCACTGTGATGGCGAATACCCTGAAGGTTATAGGAATCGATCTGGCTTCCGCCGGCAACATTGATGCGGAGAACAAGCTGGAGTCAAAGGTTCTCACAAACCAAAAGGTTTACAAAAAGATCGTGCTCGAAAGCGATCAAGTCGTGGGTTGCCTCATGCTTGGAGACACGAAAGGCTTTACGAAGATCACGAAGCTTATGTCCGAAAAGCAAAACGTGTCTCAGATCAAGGACAAACTGTTTTCAGAGTAAAAGGATTTTCTCCTCTGCCGGAACGGGTCAATAAAGAGGGAAAGGAAGAAGCTGCTGGCTTTCGGGTCTGGAAAAGCTTATAATAATTGTCATGGGTTTGGAGGAAAGCGGCAAGTTGGGTAACCGAGAGCTGAAGCGAAGTAATTCCGTCGAAAACCATATAGATTCTCAAAAGCCTGAGCAAACTCAAACGGTCCATATCTGGCTCAGGCTTTTGATTCTCATCTTGATTGTGGGGGGCTTGACCCTCATCCTCTACGAAACCGGCGTTATTCAGTTCTTCCTTAACAAGAAGCGAATGGCAAATTATCTTGACTCCCTCGGCCCTTGGTCGGTGCTTGTTTTTATCCTGCTTCAGGTCGCTCAAGTGGTTGCCGCCCCTGTTCCGGGTGAGGTGACGGGGTTTCTCGGAGGGTACCTGTTCGGTAAGTTTTTTGGTGTTTTGCTCTCCACCATCGGGCTCACCCTCGGTTCTTACCTCGCCTTCATCCTCGCAAGAACATTCGGCCGGCCGCTGATAGAGAAATTCATACCAAAATCCGCCACGCAACGCTTTGACTATCTCCTTCATCACAAAGGGGCCTTCCTTGTCTTTCTCCTTTTCCTGATTCCGGGCTTTCCCAAGGATTGGCTGTGTTACATTCTCGGTCTGGGGCACCTGACCACAACAGAGTTCCTTGTCATTGGAGGCACAGGCCGGCTTTTCGGGACGATCCTGCTCACCTTGGGAGGAAGCTATCTGAGACACCACCAGTATGTCCGGTTTTTTATCCTCCTGGGTATTGGGATCAGCGTGGTCATCGTGGCGCTGGCATACAGGGACAAGCTGGACAGGGTTTTCAGATTCTGGCACCTCAAGGGTCTGCGCAAAAGGCGGCAGATAGAAGCCGATCAGCGCAATTTGGCGAATCAGATCAGCAGTAAGGGATGATTAGGAAGAGCGGCCCAGTACCGTAAGGCTGGCCAGAATTCTGGTCCACATGCTCTCGGAACTGCCCATAGACGGCGCGGAGGTCTGGATGACCTTGATTGGGGATCTCCCCTTGATAAAGAGACTCAAAGAGGAGATCATCTCTAAAATGAGGTTTTCCTCAGCAATGTCAACCTCAAACACGAAAGCCCTGCCCCCCATCAGATGCCGAGAAAAACGGCGACTGTAAAATGAGAAGTGACGACAAAAATGTTCAACACCTTAAAATGTTAACCTTTTTAAAAAAATCTGGCGAACTTGCTAAGGAGTCCTCGGATGCGCGTGCATCTTTTCGGACCGGGTTCTATCCTAAAAATAAGCGAACCGCAGGGGAAAAAAGCGGTAACAGGGGAACTCCAAAACAAAGCAGAGGCATTGGCGCTCTGCTTTTCTTTTTGGGGCAATCCTTTGATGCAGTCTTTATCCTGCCCGGAGCCCATCGGGTCTTCCATGGTCCCATGGGCAATTTCCTGCCTTCCTTCTCCCCCCTATACAAACGTCGGAGTCAGGCCTTGCTCAATCGTTGCTCAACCGTGGCTATTGCCCGTGCCAAGAAAAACGGATATAGTGGCCATACAGGACACAGAGGCACACATGAGAAAAACCCAAGAACGCCTTTCTGTTGAAGGGGGGGATTACACGAAAGAGGAGATCCTCGGGACGTTGGAGACCTTCTTCAAGAACGTGCGAGGCGTGGCTTTGGTTTTCTTGTTCGGATCGACGGCCACAGGCCACGCTCATGAGGGTAGCGATGTGGATATCGGTGTTTCCTTCAAAACACGGCCTCGCATTGATCGTATCATGGATTTACGCGACAGACTGATCTCTCTGCTCAAGAGAGATGTAGATCTCGTCGATTTGAACCGGGCGTCGCCTATTCTGAAGATGCAAGTGCTCAGGAGCGGGACGCTGGTCTTTGCCGCTGACAAGAAGCAGCTCTCCCAGTTCTTTGTAGACACCGTGAACCAGTACGACGATCTGAAGAGAATCAGGAAGCCGTGTGAAGAGAGCCTCTTGAGGGGAAGACTCTATGCCTGACAGAGATGTTGTCCTGGCCAAGGTCAGCGCCATACAGAAATGCCTGAATAGGATCGAGAGTGTGACGGGACTGAAGCCGGACAGGCTGGACGATCAGGACATTCAAGATATTTTCGTCCTGAATCTTCAGCGGGCGATTCAGTCCGCGATCGACCTTGCCACGCACATTATTGCCTCGGAGGGCCTGGGGCTTTCGGATACCGTACGAGGGAATTTCGAGTTGCTGGAAAAAGCGAAGATCGTCAACAAAAACGTGTCAAAGAAAATGCAGGCTATGGTGGGATTCCGAAACATTGCTATTCATGATTATCAGTCCCTTGATGCCGACATATTGAAGTCCATCCTGAAAAAACACCTCAGGGATTTCGAAGAATTCTATTCCGCCGTCTTGATCCACTTTGGTTATGCGGCTAAATGAGCGGTAGAGGCTTCTTGCCGGATCAGTGGCGGCTGCCGCCGAGTTCCACCTTCGTCCCCATGCCTCGCGCGAGGGCTTTCGTGTAAATGTGGTTGGCTGAGGCGAGGTCCTCGACCGCAAGACCGAGGGATTTGAAGAGTGTGATTCCCTCCTGAGACGTTCTCCCGTGCACTTTTCCGAGGAGAATCTCCCCAATCTCTCCCTGAATGTGGCTGTCTCCGATCGCTCCTTCCTTCTTAGGGATCAGGAAATCCCCTGCTTCGTTGAGAGTGGATTCCCGGCGGTCCACAAAGAGCCGGGACGTGACCACAGCCTCTGTATCGAGCTCTCGTGCAAAGGGGACGCTCGATCCGACAGCGTTGATGTGGCAGCTGGGGGAGAGATATTGGCCGAGCAGAATCGGTTCAGGGGAGGAGGTGGTTGTGCAAATGATGTCCGCCCCTTGTACTGCGGCCGGGACCGTAGGCATGAGCTCTATGGTGATGTTGTGGCGCCGGGACTCGCGTTCGACAAACCGGCGTCCGTTCTCGTGGTTGCGGCTCCAGACGCGCACACGGCGGATCTTTCTGCAGACAAGCATGGCTTCGAGGTGGCTTTTCGCCTGAGTGCCTGAGCCAAGGACAGCAAGATCCCCTGCGTCTTCCCGAGCCAGGAGTCGAGTCGCCACTCCGGATACGGCGGCCGTTCGGATCGCCGTGATTTCCGTGGCATCCATGATAGCGAGCGGTTGACCGTGCTTGGTCTCGAAGATCATGACCGCCCCCATGTGAGAATCATATTCCGTGCCGTGGTTGCCCGGGAAAACGCTCACGATCTTCAAGCCCATGAGCTGAAGGTTTTCCATGTACGCCGGCATCATGCCCAGCGCACCGACCTTCTCGGGAAGCCACATGACCGGGCGCAGGGGCAGGATGGCCTTCCCCAGGGAAAGAGCTTTGAGGGCTTCAGCCATAACTTCGATGCACTCAGCCATGGGAAGAAGCTGCCTCACTTCGGACTGGTTGACAATAAGGATTTTCATGGAAAGTCTCCTTGAATTCCCCTTGCTTCCCCCTCACCCCGACCCTCTCCCGCCAGGGGCGAGGGAGAGTATTTTTCGGTAGAGGAAAGAAGTGGCCTGGGAGGCGGCGAAATATCTATTTGCGAACCTCAGCGACGATCGCGTCGACGTCAAACGGCACTGGACTCTGAGAGCTCATGGCTTGAGCTTTTGCATCTGCACCCGGTCCAGGACCCTGAACTTCAATCCATTTCGTGGGATTTCAAACCGGACGTTGGCAACGTAGCACAACGAAAGAAAGAGGCAAGAGGAAACAGCCCGAAAACTTCCGGCGAAAAACCTTACACTCTTCTCAAGTACTTAGCTTGAAAGGAGCCCCTGACTCGTTCAAGATTGTCCGGGGTGAGCCACTGGCCGGACTTGATGACTGCGACCGGCCATCCTTTCAACATTTTACCCTGATGCAGGCAGTAGTCGGATCGGGAGGCTGCGGCTTGCGGAGTCGCTTCTTTCTTCAGGCTCGGATCCACAAGCACGAGGTCTGCATCGCTCCCAGGCAAAAGCGCGCCTTTCCCTGGGTACAGGCCGAAGATCTTCGCAGGGGATGCGCTCATCTTCTCCGCGAGTCTGGGAAGGGGGAGGCCGTTGCCTGCTGCCCGGTCCAGAAGAGAGGGGAGGTGAGTGCCCACAGCAGGATAGCCCGGGGGAACATCCCAGAGGTTGCCGCTTGCCTTTTTTTGCCCTGATGACATGGGCGTGTGATCTGATCCGATCGTGTCCACCGTGTTGTCGGCAAGCCCTTGCCACAAGGCCTTTTGATCTTTCCTGCTTCGGATGGGGGGCACCATCTTGTAGAGAAGATCGAGGTCCTGTTCAAGGTCCAGAGTCAAGTAAGGGGAAGTGGTCTCGAAAAAGAGGGTCTTGCTCTTTTGTTTGAGATCTCTTGCCGACTGAATTCCTTTTTCTGATGAAACATGAACGAAGTAGACCCTTGCTCCTGTCTCTTCGGAGAGGAAGGCCGCTCTCTGGATCGCCTCGGCTTCAGCAAAGGCCGGATGGCTTCTCTCCCACTCGGTCAGGGACTTGGAAAGCGGTTCAGCTTTTCTCAGCCTTTCCGTCGCCCGTTGAACAATCCGATAATTCTCGGCATGAATGTTCAGGGTCGCGTCAGGGCCCAGGCCGGAAATCTTTTCCATCAGATCCAGAAGAAAATCATCTTCCACTTCAGGGATAAGACCCGGTATGCCGCACATGTAGGTCTTGAAGGAGGTTATCCCGTAGCGGGAATAATAGACAGGCACTTCTTCCAATTGTTTTTGATTGAGAATCACGAGGTGGATGAAGATGTCACAGAAGGACTTGTTCTGGATCTTGGCAATGATGTCGTCGAGCCTGGGGAGATAGGGATCCTGTCCTCCCAGGTAGAGCCCCAGGGTCGTGACCCCGTTGAGAAGGGCCGAACGCGTCTCCGTGACGAGCTCGGTGTTAAAATCAGTGAAGAGCCCCAGATGGACATGGGGATCGATCACTCCAGGCATGACGACTTTGCCCCGGACGTCGACGGTGAGCGCCTGAGGGTCGGAGAGATTCTCGCCTATAAGCTCAATTCTTGTGCCCCGGATCTTGACATCGAGAGGAATAAGGCCCTGGTGAGGGACAACGCAGTGCCCGCCTTTGAGGAGAAGGGGTTTGCTGCCCGGTTCCCCGGCCGGTGCAGGTTTCGAAGACTTGAGCCACTCGGGGACAAAGGTCGAAAAGGTTTGCCTGAAGAAGTCCGGAATGAAAGGCGTCTTCTTGTCTTCTCCCATGTCCAGAACCTTCAGATCGATTCGACCACGGCGACCGCTGACTCCAGGGCAGACTTGATCTCGGATTCCGTGCCTGCGAGGAACAACCTTCCAAAGCGGCCGAAGGGGTTGAAGTGGATGAGCTGGATGTCCGCGGCCTTTTCGGCTTCATTCGCGGCAAGGACAATGTAGGCCGCCGGCTCCACCTCGAAGACGAGCAGGGACTGGCCCGGGAGAAGAAGGTTGCCTTTGCGGTTCTTGTTGATTTGCTGGGCCTGGTAAGGGTTGACCTTGTGGATGATCTTGGAGGAGACGACTTTGGGCTTGAGCCTCTGGGACACATTCAACCCGCAGGCATTGAGGATCGTGGCTCCTGCGTCTTTGACCGAGTCCACGCTGAAGGAGTGCACCTCGAGGACTCCGAACTCCCGTTCCACCATCTGAAGCCCGGGCTTGGCATCGCAGGTTTTCAGGGCCGAGTCGAGCAGGTTGTACACTTCGCTTCCCGGCGCCAGCTCCATCCACAGCTCCGCCATGCCGGACAGGGGCACGTCGCCGTCCAGCTCAGAGCCCAGAAAGGCGGCAAACTGAGGCTGCATGCTGTCGATAAAGGCATAGGTCCTCAACTGGACTTTGTCTTCAGCCATGAGTTGTGCCTGATCTTTCTCTACGCTTTCGGCTTGGCCGACTTGATGAGCATGGGCAGCGCCTTGAGGGTCTCATCGCTCGGCCTGGCGATCACGTGAACGGAAAAGACTTCGCCCACCTTCTTGACCGACGCCGCACCGGCGTCCACAGCCGCTTTCACAGCGCCCACATCGCCCTCGACAAATACGGAGACGAGTCCTGACCCGATTTCTTTCATGCCCAGGACTTCAATATTGGCCGATTTCACCATGGTGTCCATGGCTTCGATCGCGCCCACCAATCCTTTGGTTTCGATCATGCCTAGAGCTTTCATCTAATCCTCCTTGGTTTTGGTGTCGATCTCTTTCTTGTTGATCGTGACGTGTTCACAGATCGCAATCACTGCGGCATCCACGGGCAGGTTCTTGTCCGCCAAGGCATGGATTGCAGGTGCGCCTGTGGTGACAGCAACAACGTCTGAGAGCCCGGCCCCTACTGTGTCCACGGCCAGAAAGGATTCGCCTGTGGGATGACCGCTGTCATCAATGGGTTTCAAGATGAGAAGCTTGTAAGAGCTCAGCCCCTCACGCTTGATGGAGGCGGTTGCAAAACCGATGACCTTGCAGAGCTTCATAAGGACTCCTCACTTTGGGTTGAGATGCTTCAAAAAACAATCCAAAACGTAATCGATATCCTCAAGGGTGGTGAAGAAGTGCGCTGCAATCCTCACCGCGTCCCCCCGCGCCGAGGCGATGATGTTGTCTTTTCTCAGGGCGAGCTCGAAGTCGTGAGAGTCGCCGGTCACCCGGATCGCCGTGTTAGGGGCTTTCATGCGGATGTCGGTAGGGCTGACCAGATCCAGCCCCCGCTCCAAGGCTCCCTTCATGCAGTGCTCGGAGAGGACGTTGGTCCACTGGTGGATCTTCTCAACCCCCACAGTGTTGATGATCTTCATGCCGGCTCTGGCGATGTAGGCGGTGGGAACCGGCGGAGTTCCGCTGTCGAAGCGTCTCGCCTCCGGTGCGTAAACGAAGTTGTGAATGTCGAAGGCGAACGGTTTTTCCTGTCCGAACCATCCGGTAAAAGACGGATGCAGATACTCCACCAGGTCTCTTTTGACATACATGAAGGCGATGCCCGGGACCCCGAGCAGGTACTTGAGGTTCCCGGAAGCGAGGAAATCCACGTCCAGGTCCTTCACGTCAATGGGGTGGGTGCCTGCAGCTTGGTAAGCGTCCACAAACGCCAGGGACCCCTTGGCGTGAATTCTTGCGATCACGGTCTTCAGGTCCTGCCTGAAGCCGTTGTAATAATAGGTGTCGCACGCCGAGGTAATGATCGTGTCTTCATCAACGTATCGGTCGTAGTCGTTGACGTCAATGATGCCGTTCTTGAGCGGGAGGAACTGGACCTTGAAACCGTATTTCTGCTGAGCCTGCCAAATCAGGCCTACGGTGGGAAACTCTGCATCCGTGACCACAACTTTTTTTCTCTCTGCGTTCAGGGGAAGAGCGCTGGCCACGGCGCTCGTCATTTCAGAAACCGAGGTTCCGATGGCGACGTCGTCGGCATCGGCGTTGATGATCCTGGCAAATTCGTCTTTGGCGAAGTGAACCTCCTCCATCCACCGGTCCCAGTCCATACCCATCCGGTCCCAGTTGTTCAGGTACTCCAGGGCCGCCTGCCGTGTGAAGGTGGACTGGGGAGCCTGAGAGCAATTGGCCACGTGGATGTGGGTCTTGAGCAGGGGGAACTGTTTTCGCCAGTAGTCCATGTCATAGGACGGAGCCGGCTGGGTTCCTGAAGCGACGAGGCCCTCCCTCCGCTGCGACAGGTAAGGGGGGATGAAGGTTCCGGGTTTGCCTGCAGGGACACGGGACATTTCAGAAGGGGGTTTGGGCTCGGCCGGATGAATGCCTTCATGGGGGACAAACCGGATCCCGTGCTTCTCTGCGTTTTCCTTGGCAATGCTTGTGATGATGTCATCGGGCTGGACATGGATTTCTTTCTTGCCCGATTGATAAGCGAGATCAACATCATCCCCGGTCAGAATCGTTCTCATCAGATTGCCTCCACCGGCAATGAAAGGCTCTTTCGGACGGCGAAGGTATCATAGTAGAAGTTTCGGAAAAGTAAAGGACAAAGCATGAGCACGCCCGCAAAGCCTAGGCCGCAGTCGAAGTGTCCTAGAACGCGAACCGAAAACGTCCTTGAGCCGGGAACTTTTTTCATATTGCTTGTTTAAAAAAGCTGCGATAAAAGCCGAGGCTACAAGGTCAATGGAACGTAAGAAGGGGAACGCAATAGAACGAGGTCAAAGTGTGATGAAAGAAAACAAGGCACTGAAGCGGGTCAAGCCGGTGGTCAAGGAATCGGAGAGCTCTCCCATGCGAGAGATGATGAGAATGATGGAGGAGAAGAAGGACCTCCTCAGCCTTTCAGCAGGAGAGGCCCGATTCGACGCGCCTCCGCAACTCATCGAGCTTGCCGTCAAAGCCATGCAGGAAGGGAAAAACCTCTACACCTCCACCAACGGGATCCCGCAAATCAGGGAGGCGGTCGCCGTTTTTGCCCAGAAGCGGTTCGGGGGAAAGATAGACCCGGGGACCAACATCCTCATGACCGTGGGCGGCATGGAAGCGATCTTCCTGGCGGCAAGAATCCTTCTGGAGAAGGGGGACAAGGTGCTGCTGCCCGATCCGGGATGGGGGGTGATGCGCACGGTGGCGGAAAGGCAAGGGGCTCTGGTCGAGCCTTATCCCCTGGAAGAAAAGGGGGGCTGGGTGATTGATGCCGATGCCATTGTCGAGCGAATGGATGAGAAAACCAAGCTGGTGGTGGTCAATTCCCCTTCAAATCCCACAGGGGCGACGCTTTCCAAAAAGGGATTCTCGCTGTTGATGCAAAAAGCGCAGGAAAAGGGCATCTTCGTTCTCTCCGATGAAGTCTATCACAACTACGTGTATGAGGGAGAACACGCCAGTGCGCTGAGCTGCGGGTCCCTGGACAATCTCATCTTCATCAACAGTTTCTCCAAAACCTTTGCCGTCACCGGGTGGAGGCTGGGGTACGCCATCGCCGATCCGTGGATTGTAAGGCAGATGGGCATTTTCAAGGAAAGCATTTCCCTGTGTTCCTTTTCCATCGGCCAGTGGGCCATGTCGGAGTTCTTGAACAAGAGTGATGCCTACCTGAACAAGGCCAGGGAATTCTGCAGGGCCAACATGGAAAGGATGGTGGCAAGACTCAGTGCCATCCCGGGAGTTCGTTGCGCCCCTCCGAGAGGCGGGTTTTACGTGTTCGCTGATTTCTCGGCTATTGAACCCTCTTCGCAGAATCTTTTCAAGCGTCTCCTGGATGCCGGGGTGGCGGTTGTGCCGGGAGTGTTCTTCGGGTCAAAGGGGGAGGGCAGGGCGAGGATGATGTTCGCCTGCCCGGGGGATCACATCGACCGTTGCCTCGACAAGATCGAAAAGAGCTTACCGTAGTGGGAAGCTTGAGCTTCCTATTCTTCCGGGGCAACCGAATTTCGATTATTGCGCTCGCCCCTTGCTCAATAGCAGTTTGAGGAACCCTCCGTCGGGGTTTCTGATTCGTAATCGAAAGCGAATGAGTGGGTCTTCAGGAGCGGGATTAGCAACTCAAGCCATAAATTGAGTTGAAAACAGGAAGAAACAGCAATGCCGCGACCGTTTCTTGCAGCATGTTGCGCCTTCCGGGTCCGCAAAATCTTGGCGAGGAACTATCACCCTATGATGTAAATGGTCAAACGAGCCAGTCTGCTATTTAGCCGCGGCATAGGTGACAGTGACTTTCTTATTGATCTCAGCCGCACCAGATGTAGCGACAACATTAATTACATTTGTGCCCTCGGTCAGCGTGACACTGGTAGAGTACTTCTTTTCCTTAATAGGGACGGCTGCGTTATTGATTGTCAGCCTTGCAGCTGCACTTTGAAGTCCAAGCACGCGGCCGCTTACCGTTACCGTAGACGTAGTAACTGTCGTGCCATCCTTAGGCGTGTCTATCTTCAGACTTAGAGCCATCCCTGCATTCCAAGGGGGTTCGTCGCACCCAGCGAGTGGCAACGCCAATAGAGAAAGAACAAAGCAAATGCCTAGTAATTTGAAAATGGTATTCACTATTAACTCCTTTCTAAAATTACTATTCGCTAATATGTATCAATACATGCTCTTGGGAGGAGCGTCCTTTGTTGGCGCACTACTGGAGGAAAGCAAAAATTCCCTTTTCTTCTCTGCACGCGGCGCGAATCCCGTTTTGCCAACACATATACTGTGCCGATAGCAACAATGAATGATAGAATGCCCATCCACGTGGGGATGTCTGTATATCCCATTTGACGCGACCTCCTTTCTGAGAAGTTATTTCTGAATAGCCGATTCAGCTGACCCACTGCGGGGCACGTTCAGCAACCCAAGCCGCTATCGTCTTCGCTTTATTTGAAGATAGAAAAGGGCTTTTGGCTTTGGCCTCGACGTCATCTTTCCCACACCACATCGAGTATTTCTTTTGCCCCTTCTCTTTGTGGGAAGGATTGAGCTGGATGATCACGATGTCCGCTCCAAAATTCGGGCTCAACCGGAGACTGAGGTGCGCCCCAGCATTCATAGCTTCCATTTTATGGAGAATCTCGTCCTTGATCGAATTGGCCATCTTCAACCTCTTTTGGGTATGGCCGTCTCTTCTTTCCAGATCTTTACGGCCGTTGTCACAAGCGCTAGGTTCCTCCTTTGCCTCACTACAAAAAACCAACAATCTGCTTGCACTCTCGGCAAAACCTTGGTAAGTGAATGATCAATTACTTTCATGAAGGTAAGTTGTTGTTAACTTATTCATGAATTTCTTTGCATGAATTTTATCCTTCCCTAAGAGGCGTGTCAAGGGATTTTGGCTGAGAGGAGGCTTTAAGGCTATGAGTAAGTGGACCTTTGTCACTAACCATGCTGTTGTGTTGACCCATCTGGCCAAATATCCTTCCATCACCGCTCGGCAATTGGCCCTGGAGATCGGGATCACCGAAAGGGCGGTTCGCACGATCATTGCCGACCTTGAGTCTGAAGACTACATCGGGAAAGCGAAGGAAGGGAGACGCGTACGTTACAGCGTCAATGCAGCCTTGCCCCTGCGCCATTCAACTCAGTTGGATAAGCAGGTAGGGCAATTGTTGATGCTCCTTGGGTGGGCCGGAAAACCGGGTCGGAAGCAATCCTCTAAGAAACCGTAACCTTTAAAGAAGAAAGACGAAGCGATGAATCGCCTTTGCCATTGAAGTGAGATGAGGGTCTCTATCGTGATATATGATGGCTAGGCGCCGCTTACGATTACCAGTCCTAAGCTATTGAGAAAGAGAGGTAATGACGGGTTATGATTAACCCAAATGAAGCCCATCGTGGGGGCCCATAGAGGGGCGATTACGATTTACCAAATTCAATTTGTGAGCAGGTGTTCAACGATTCCCCTGGCATATGGAAGCTCCCATGAAGTGCGGTGCAGTGCAGAATAATCACCTTATGCTCCATTGGATAGGAATATCCTGTATCCCACAGCAGACGTCCCCCATTGAAGTGTCTTTCTGGCATAGTAAAGGTTTGTCAATTAGAAGGGGGCAGCTCAAATGACCCTCATAGGGGCAAGGGGCCCACTCTCGGGATTCTCATGGATTCATGCTGTACTGTCCATTGAGAGCGTAGACGTGGGTCTCCCAGATTTTTTCGAATCGCTTTTCATTGGGCACAGGCGGCTTGATCATCTTGAGTGAGAGGGACCTCTGTTTCTCGCTGTTGCTCGGTTTCATATGCAGGCTCAGGGCATACTTCGAAAAATCCCTCACCATCCCGTCGAATATCTCGTCCAGGAGATCGTCTTCCACCTCGTAGAACGTGCGGCTTTCGATGATGAGCTGGCCGTAGGCGACAAGAGTGAGAATCTCCCCGAGCGCCAGCAGGTAGTCGATGTCGTTTGCCTGCGCTTCGCTCGGCCGGCCCTGCACGAGGAAGTCTTTGAAGAGATTGATCTGCTCCTTGAACACCTGCACGTTGGGGAGGTTAACAGGATTGTAGGCGAGGTTGTAATCGTGGAACTGGATTTTGCCCAGCCCCCGTGTGGGTCCCTGCTTGAAAAGAAACGCGTCGTTGGACGGATCGTCTCTCCTCGCAACCTTCGGATAGGTTTTGGGGTTGAAGAAGTAATTGGCCATGAACTTCACGATGAGGGCCATGTTCACGTGCACGGTCCCTTCCAGCTTGGGCAGCATGGGGAGCTCATGTTTGGCAATCTCGAAAAAGGGCTCGTTTTCAAATCCCTTGGCTGCGATCACGTCGTGGAGCAGGTTCATCACGTCTTCGCCCTCGCGGGTGACCTTCATTTTCACCATGGGATTGTAGAGAAGGTAGCGCCGGTCGTTTTCGTTTGCAGACCGCATGTAGTCGCTGGCCCGCTCCGAGAAGAGCTTCATGGACACCAGGCGGCAGTAAGCGTCGGTGAAGAGCTTCTTGACGTGCGAGAAGTCCGTCACGGTCTTGCCGTAGACCTTGCGATTGGCAGCATGGTTCATGGCCTCGTAAAAGGCATGGGTACAGAGCCCGATCGCTCCCCACCCCAGGTTGAACTTGCAGATGTTGATGGTGTTCAGCATGTCGTCCCACGCTTTGGGGCCTCGCTCCAGGATGTCCTCGTCGGTGATCGGGTAATCGTGGAGCGCGATTTCAGCCACGTAGTTCGATTCGTTCACCACATTGCGGACGCATTCGTATTGAGGGTGTTTCGAGTTGACCACAAAGAAAACAAAGTCGCGGGTGTCGGCCATTTTTGCGAAATTCGACACGAGGGCCGCTTCATTGCCGTTCCCGATGTAGTACTTGCCGCCGCGGGCGAGGTATCGGCCGCCCCCCTGCGGATGGAGCATCATCTCCGTGGAGTAAATGTCTGCGCCGTGCTCCTTTTCGGACAGGCCGAAAGCGAAGATTCCGCCCTCCTGGAGAAGTTTTGCGGTTTTGTGCTTCACCGTCTCGTTGCTCCCGAGCCAGATAGGGGCCAGCCCGAGCATGGAGACCTGCCAGGTGTACCAGTAGGTGATCCCATAAAAGGAAGAGATCTCTGAGAACTCGCAGTTGCGATAGTTGTCCCACCTCGAATCCGCAGCCCCGTAGCCGGAGGGCGTCATCAGGGTGGCAAAGACCTGGTTCTCCTTCAGGAACCGAACGAAATCATAATTAAAAGTTTTTTGATGCCAGTCCTGTTTGATTTTTTTGAGGCCCTTGTTCTCGAAGAACTCGATGGTTTTGAGCATGATCTGCCGGGACTTCTCGTCAGGGTACTTGCGAACATGGTTTCTGGGATTCAATAGGATCATGGGTCACCTCGCCGGATTTGTTCTTTGGCGACCTGCTTATAGGCCGAAGTAGGCGGACTTGACGTCAGGGTTGTCGATGAGTTCCTGGGAAGTTCCTTCGAGGACAGCGCCTCCGTTCTCGAGCACGTAGCCGTAGTTGATGATGGGCAGGATGGGACGTGCGTACTGTTCCGAGATTAGGGTGGTGATCCCGGTTTCCTTGTTGATGCTCATGATGGCCTTGGCCAGCAGCTCCTCCATGAGGGGGCTGAGGCCGAGAAGAGGCTCGTCCAGGAGCAGCAGTTTGGGCTGGGCCATGAGGGCTCTTCCGATGGCGAGCATTTGCTGCTCCCCGCCGCTCAGAAACCCTCCTTCCCTCTTCTTGAGAAGTTTCAGATGAGGGAAGAGGGCAAAGACGTACTCCATGGTTTTCTTGGCCTGCGCCTTGGTGGCCAGAATGCCGCCAATTTTCAGATTCTCCAGGACGGTGCTTTCCTGAAAAATCCTGCGCCTCTCAGGGCAGAGCACGATGCCCATCCTCGCTCTGTCGCTAGGCTCCACCTTGGTGATGTCCTTGCCTTCGTAGAGGACACTGCCTAGGATGGTGATGCGTTCCCCGCCTTTCATGGCTTCTTTTCGTTTTACATCAAGGATGATGCCGGAGATGGTGTACATGAGGGTGGACTTGCCTGCGCTGTTGGCGCCGAAGATGCCTGTCACCAGACCCTTTTCGGCTTTCATCTGCACGTTGTTGATGGCGATCGCGTTTTCGTAGAAGACCATGAGATCTTTGACTTCGAGGATGTTCACTTCTTCGTCTCCGTCCCCAGGTAAGCATCCCTGACCTGCTGGTTGCTCATGACTTCTTCCGGAGTCCCCTCCGCGATCTTCTGCCCGAAGGTCAGCACCACCACTCGGTTGGTGAGCCTGAAGAGCTCTCTCAACCGGTGCTCGATCATGATCATAGTGATCCCCTCCATGCGCAATTTCTCCAACAGGGGAATCAGGGAAGAGATTTCCGACATGCTGAGGCCTGAGAACACTTCATCACAGATGATCACCTCGGGCCGCAGGGCAATGCATCGGCCAAGTTCCAGGCGCTTGAGATACCCGAGGGGAAGGGAGCCAGCGGTTTTATAGGGAACGCGGGCGTCCCGTTCAAAACCGACCTCCTCCAGAATATCGATCGCCACAGCGTCCATGTCTCCCAGAGTTCCGCCCGCTGTTTTTCGGACGCGCGGAGAATTGAGCGGTACAATCAGATTCTTGTAAGCAGAGAGACTGTGGTAGGGTCTCATGACCTGGAAGGTCCGCGTGAGCCCCATGTTCGCGATCTTGTGAGGCGGGAAGCCTGTAATGTCCATGCCTTTGAACGAAATCATCCCTGCGCTGGGTTTCACGAAGCCGGTGATCAGGTTCACCAGGGTCGTTTTTCCGGACCCGTTGGGCCCGATAACCCCCAGGATCTCTCCCTTGGCCAGTTCGAAGCTCACGTTCATGATGGCCTGAACGCCGCCGAAGGATTTAGAGAGCCTGGTCACTTGAAGAAGAGGTTCTCCGGCCACGGTCACACCTCTTCCCAGACTTCGAACTGGTGATATTTTCTCTGAAGGTAATTCATGATTCCTTCCGGCTTGTAGACCATGAACCCGATGAGGATGAGGCAGTAGAGAACGACCCTCAATTGGCCGAAGCCGCGCAAGGCTTCGGACATGGGTGTGAGGATGAAGGCGCCCAGCACCGGACCGACCAGGGTCCCCATTCCTCCCATGACACAGGCGGCGATGGGAAGGATGGAGAAGTCCATGGCAAAGAGGGAGAGCCCGAGCCACCCGTAAAGGTGGCTGAGATAGGCTCCTCCGAAACAACCGAGGAGCGCTGCAATGAAAACCGCCCTGATTTTGTAGGAGGTGATGTTGATCCCCGAGGCTTTGACCGCCTGATCATTGTCCATGATGCCGCGCAGAATAATACCCATGTCTTCGTTGACGAGCCGTCGCAGGGCGAAGAGAGAAACAATGACCACCGCGAGGATGAGGTACAGCTCGATCCAGGAATTGGGAAAGGTGTCGAGAGCGGTGATGCCTTCAGTGCCGCCGAAGACATTGAGGGCGATGATGATGAAAACGGCAAAAAGAGGGAACATGAAGCTGACAATGGCAAAGTAAATGCCTCGCAGCCGGAGGCAGGGGACAAGCACAAGGGTGCTGAATCCGGCGCCAAGCACGGTCGCGATGGGAATCGTGATCAGCGGGGACCAGTGAAAATACTCATTCAGAAGCCCTGCGATGTAGCCGCCGGTCCCGATGAAGAAGGCTCCGCCTAAGCACACCAGTCCGACGTATTCGGCAAGGAAATCAAAGCCGATGGCAAGAAGGGCGTAGATCCCAGCCGAGCAGAGAACCCTCTGCCAGTAAGGATCCAGAACAAGGGGAAGCAGGAGAAGTCCTGCAACAAGAACCACTCTGGGCATGAAAAGGTAACCCATCTCCGCCCAGGAGGTGACGGCGTAAAGGCCCTCGGTGCGAACCTTGATGCTCCTGTCCAGCCTTTTCTTTCGTTTTGCTCTGTCCGCCAAGTTTAAACCCTCTCTTCCAGTTCTTTCTGCTTCCCGAGAAGGCCGGAAGGCCTGAACAAAAGGATGAGGATGATGGTTCCCACCAGCACCACCGATTCCCACAGGGCTCCGAAAAAAGAGGTGCTGATCTTCATGGCAAAAGCGAGCACAAAGGAAGCCAGCACAGCCCCTCCCCAGCTTCCAAGACCTCCGATGATGCACACGGCAAGGGCATAAATGAGAACCCGGTACCCTTCCTCAGCCCGGACACTACCGAGGGGAAGAATGGTCACAGCGGCAATGCCGGCCAGGGCAGACCCGATGGAAAGGGAGATCATGGCGGTTCTGTCTGAGTTGACGCCGAGCATCATGGCTGCCCGCTCATCCTGAGCAATGGCGCGGAGGGCGAGGCCTATCTTGGTGTGGTGTGTGAAGATCCAAAGGAAGATGACCAGCCCGAGGCCGGCTCCTATGATGATCAACCGTTGATAATCCACAAAGACGCCGGCAATACTGATCTTGCCCTCCACAAACGGTTTGAGCGTGTAGAAGGGGCCGATGAACCCTTTGAATCCGGCGATCCCCTGCATCCTCAGTCCTTCAAGAATGATCAGGCTCACGGCAAAGGAAGAAATGATCTCGGACGTGGGCATTCCCCGCAAGCGGATGAGGACAAGGCGGTAGATGAGGAGCCCCACAATCGAAGCGATGACAAGGGAAAGGATGATCGCAAGGGCATAGTTCATCTTGAGATCATTCACAAAACTCCAGGTCAGAAACCCGACAAGGACGTAGATGGATCCGTGGGCAAAGTTGGGAACCCTGGCGACTCCGTAAACCAGAGTGAACCCCACTGCAATGAGGGAAAAGACGACGCTGTTGACGGTGCCGTAAATGAGGATGTCCATGGAACCTGCTCAGAAGAGTGGAGCAATGGAGTACTGGGGTTTCAGGGTTTCACCATTACTCCAATACTCCACCTCTCCATCACTCCAATTCGAGTTTATTTCTTGATCCATGGCGGCATCTGGATTTTGCCGGTGGCTGCAGCTTCGGGGAAAATAGCTACTCGCTCCCCGTTCTGCCACTGGACCCAGCAGCCGAGTACGCTCGTCTTGGGATCATAGCCGTAAACAACCTGGTGGTTCTGATCGAACCGGAGGGTCCCGCGAACCACCGGAAGATTAGTCTTGGCCAGAGCGGCGACAAGCGCCTCTTTGTCAATGGTGCCCGCCCTTTCGATCGCATCTTTCAAAACGAACATGGCTTCATAAGCGCTCACGCAGCCGGTGCTGCGGGGAGGCACCCCCCACTTCTTCTTGAAGCTGTCATAGAATTTCATGTGAAGGGGAGTCACATTGCCTGGAACGTTGCCTGCTTCAGAGAGGGTCACGATCGTGTAAGCGCCTTTGCCGCCCGACGCCTCCCAGAACCCCGGGTCTTCAGCAGCGCCGATAAACCCGATGGGCAGAGCCGGGACTTCCATGTCCGCCCACTGCTTCAGCATGATCGAGGTCTCGGGAGAGTAAGCCCATATGAAGAGGATCTGGGCACCTGACTTCTTGCAGTCATTCAAGGCCGCGGAGTAGTCGGTTGTGCCGATGGGGTGCTTGTCATTTCCCATGATCTGCCATCCGTCCTTGACTGCGAGATCGCTGACGATCTGGGCTGCGCCGCGGCACATGGCGCTGTCATCGATGGAGATGAACATCTTGTTGAACCCATATTCCGCTTTGATCTTGTGGAGGAGATCTACGGCCTCTTTGATGTACCAGGCCACGCTGCCGCTCTCTCTCCAGGAAAACCTGTACTTCTCGAGGTCCGTGGCCACCTTCTTGTCCCAGCCGGGCGTGTAGCAGCCTATGGAGACGATGTCGAGAGTCTTGTACTTGGCATAAAGGTCCAGGGCAGCCAGGCCGCACTCGGACATGCACGGCCCGCCTGCGATCATGTCCACTTTCTTCTGGAGGATCAGCTTTTCTATGGCGAGGAGTACTTCGCTGGTGGGGACTCCCGGCTCTTCGTCGCGGGTATCGATGATTTCCAGTTGAAAGGGCCGCATCTCGTTTCCCACCTTGACGCCGCCCGCGGCATTGATCTCTTCGGTGGCGAGAATCATGCCCCGCTCACCGTTCTGGCCGTAGGCGCTCGCTCTCGGGATGGGAGCGCCAACCAGGATCGGGTTTCCTTTCTGCTGAGCCAGCACAGGACCCAATTCAAGAAACGCGGAAACTAAGGCGAAGAGAAAAACAAAGGTGAGGACTTTTTTAACCATGCTGCAGCCTCCTTTCGGTGAATGAGGTTAACGAACCTGACGCACGAAACCCGCAAAGGGTTGTCGTGAAGCATCTACAGAGAAAGAATCAGCGTCCTGCAGGTCTTTTGCAACATGCCGAAATGAATGGTCAAAAGCGATTCAAAAAAATGGTTAAGTGCAAGGATACTAGAAAAAGTGAGCAACGGTGTCAAGGAAAAAGCAGGAGAGCCGGCTAGCCGGAGAAGTAATCCCTGAAGGCTTGGATCACCGCTCCGATGTCTTCTGCGCTGACATCAAGATGGGTCACGAGCCGGACTTTTTCCCTTCCGCTGATCAGGATGCCGCGCTCTTTGAGATAGCCTTGAAGGGCCTTGAAGCGGGAAGGCTCCAGGGTGAAGAAAATCATGTTGGTCTGAACCTTGGAAGGGTCAACGGTCAACTCCTTGATCTGCGAAAGCCCTTGTGCGAGCATGCCGGCGTTTTCGTGGTCCTGTGCGAGCCTGTCCACGTGGTGCGTGAGAGCATGAATGCCAGCAGCAGCCAGAATGCCCGCCTGCCTCATGCCGCCGCCAAGGACCTTGCGCCATCGCCGTGCCTTGTCGATAACCTCCCGGGGCCCGCAAAGAACCGAGCCGACCGGCGCGCCAAGACCCTTTGAGAGGCAGAAAGAAATGGTGTCGAAATGGCGGGTGATCTCGCGAACAGGCACTTTGAGTCTCACGGCGGCATTGAACACGCGCGCTCCGTCCAGGTGGATGGAAAGCCCGTTCTGCTTGGCCAGAGCAGAAGCCTTAGCCAGGTAATCCAGGGGAAGCACTTTACCCTCCTGGGTGTTTTCCAGGCATAGAAGCCGGGTCTTTGCAAAGTGGAAGTCGTTCGGCTTGATGTTTCGCGCCACCTCGCCAAGATCCAGGATTCCGTCCTCCTGGAAATCAATGGGCTGAGGCTGAATGCTAGCCAGCACAGCTGCGCCTCCTCCTTCAAACCGGTAGGTGTGAGCCCGCTGGCCCACGATGTACTCGTCGCCCCTCTCGCACTGGCTCATGACACCCAGAAGGTTGCTCTGAGTGCCGCTGGTTGCAAAAAGCGCGGCCTCTGTGCCAAGCATCTCCGCGGCAAGGGACTGGAGCCGATTGACCGTGGGATCTTCGCCGTAAACGTCGTCGCCCACCTCGGCCTGGTTCATGGCCGAGCGCATGGCCGGCGTGGGTTTGGTGACCGTGTCGCTTCGGAGATCAATGATCTTGCTGTGTTCTGCCATAGGGTGTCTAACGCCTCGATAGAATGATTCGGGCATCTGCCACAACACAGCCCTGCCCCTCAGGGTAGACGATCAGCGGATTGATGTCGAGTTCGGCGATCTCCGGATGGTTGGCGACCATGGCCGAGAGCCTGAGGATACAGAGTTTGGCTGCCTTGGTGTCTGCAGGCGGCCGTCCCCTGATGCCTCGCAGGACCCGGTAAGCCTTGATGTCGGTGATCATCTTTTCGGCACTCGTCTCCCACATAGGCGCGAGCCGGAACGTGACGTCTTTGAGGGCTTCGACAAAGATGCCTCCCAGACCGAACATACAAATGGGGCCGAATCGGGGATCCCTGGTGGAACCGAGGATGACTTCCACTCCCTCCCGGGCCATCTCCTGAAACAGAATTCCTCTGATGTTCGCGCCAGGCTTGTACTTATTGGCGCTTTCGATGATTTCATGGAAGGTTTTTTCCGCCTGCTCCTGAGACTTTATTCCCAGGCGAACGCCTCCAGCATCGGACTTGTGAAGGATATCCGGTGAGTCCAGTTTCATCACGACAGGCAGGCCGATTTCCGCTATGGCCGCGGAAATCTCGGAAAGGTTTGTGACGAGTCGGCTCTTGAGCAGAGGAAATCCGTAGCACCTGAGAAGTTCATGGGCTTCCTTTTCCGTCATGAAGTATTCTTTGCGTCCAGAAAGCTTCGCTGCAATAACGGCAGCCGCCTTTTCCTGATCTTCCAGCAAACGAAAGACTTCTCTTTTTCTTCCCTCGTGAGGCTTCAGGTTTTCCCTGTACCGGATCATGGCCGCCATGGTTCTCGCAGCATCTTCGGGAAACACATAGTTCGGAAGGCCGTTTTGCTCCAGATAGGTGATTCCCTCGGAAACGTCCACCAGCCCCATGAAAGAGCAAAGGACAGGTTTATCGATGTCCTTGGCCACGCGGGGGACGATCTGGGCGGTCTCCATGATTTCCGTGATGGCCGCCGGAGCGAGGATCACGATCGCTCCGTCCACATTTTCATCTCCCAGGGTGTACCGAATCGCCGCCTCGTAGCGCTTTGCATCGGCATCGCCGATGACGTCCACGGGGTTGTTGACGCTGGCCGTGGGAGGGAGTTTCTCTCTGAGCTTTTTCTTCGTTTCTTCGGAAAGGGAGGCGAGAGTGATTCCCGGCCGAATAAGGGCATCCGTGGCCATGATCCCTGGGCCGCCGGAATTGGTCACGATGCCGATGCGGTTTCCTTTGGGCAGGGGCTGGGTAGAGAAAGCGAGGGCATAATTGAACAACTCGCTCACCCCATCGACGCGCTGAATGCCTCCTTGCATGAAGATCGCGTCATAGGCGGCATCTGACCCGGCCATGGAACCGGTGTGGGAAGCGGCTGCCCTGGCCCCTTCAGGCGAACGGCCTGCTTTCAGGGCCAGAATCGGCTTGCCCGCCACCAGGGTGATTTCCCTTGCCACCTCAATAAAGGCATGGCCATCGGTGATGTCTTCCAAGTACATGATGATGACCTTTGTATCCGGGTCGTCCTTCAAATAGCGAAGGAGATCCACTTCGTTGATGTCCGCCTTGTTCCCGATGCTGATGGATTTGGAGAAACCCATGTGACGGCCTGCGGCATAATCCAGGACGGCGACGCACATGGCTCCGGACTGGGAAATAAGGGCAATATTGCCGCGGCTGGGCATGGAAGATCCGAAGCTGGCATTCATGCGCACCTTGGGATTGGTGTTGGCAGCCCCCAGGCAGTTGGGACCCAGGAGGCGTATTCCGTGGGCCTGGGCCACGGACTTCACGTGCTTTTCCATTTCGATCCCTTGGCCGCCGATTTCCTTGAAACCGGCTGTGATCACGATGCATCCTTTGATCTGTTTCTTGGCGGCTTCCTCGATGGTGTTGGCCACATGGCATGGAGGCACGATGAGAACGGCCATATCCACGTCGTCAGGAATCTCCAGAAGAGAGGGATAAGCCTTCACTCCCTGGATGGACTTGGCCTTGGGGTTCACCGGGTAAAGAATTCCCTGGTAGCCCCCATCCAGCAGATTTTTGAAAATAGCCAGCCCCAGGCTGCCGATACGGTTTGACGCACCTACCACGGCGATCGATTGGGGACTCAATAGATGCTCAATACCTTCCATGGTTGACACCTTTCGCTTCTGAAGAGAATCAGCAGGCTCCACTAGAAAATCAGAGCCGGGCAAGAAAACTTCACAAGCTAGAATGCCAGGTTTTCAAGGCAAGTCAAGGGGGATCCCAAATTCGGCACCTTGAGCGATCAGTCCGATTGAACGGCCACTGCGCGGCAAGGGCTTCCGCTGAAACCCTTGAACAGGGGCGGGAGCACGATCAACTCGCACTCACTCCCTCTGATGCGATGAAGGTTCGTGAGGCACTCGAGAAGGACGATGCCTGCGTCTAGGAGGGTTTTGTGTATGCCTTGCTCAAGATCATCGACCGGGCTTGGAGAAGGAGTGTCCATGCCCAGGAGCGCAATACGGCGTTCAGCCAGTTCCTGGGCAGCCTCCAGGGTCAAAGAGGGAAAATCCTGAAAAAAGATGGTCGAACCGTATTGGGAGTCCCATCCTGTCCTGACGAGAACCTTCGCCCCTGTGCGGAGCATGTTGTCATGGGCTTGAAGATCCCTGGCCGTGATCCTGTCTTTTTTTCCTTTGTAGGAGAAATCGATGAGGACGGCTTTGCCGATCAGGGTCTCCAGGGGGATGCGATCGAGGGTCATCCCGCCTTTGACGATGTGAGAGGGGGCGTCCAGATGGGTTCCCAGGTGGTTGCTGAAGCGTATCGACTGAACCACATACCCATCCTGCTCAAGACTCTTCACCTCCCTGAACTCTGGCCTTGAATCTCCAGGCCAGACAGGCATAGCCTCCTCGAGAGGGAAGGTCAGATCAATGTACCGGACCATCAGCTTGGATGGTGAGGAAAATGCTTTGAACTAAGCCGGTCCGGAAAGAGGAGAGACCTTGCCGGCCTTTTTCATCTTCTTCTCTTCTCTTCTTTCCTTGAGGGATTTGGCGGGTTTCTTTTTTGCATCCTTTTTTGTATCTCTGGCTTTCGACATAATTTTTCCCTCCGCGCTTTATTTTCATGCAGCGATGGTCTCGTAAGAAGTGCCAAAGCCCCATTTTCCGTCATTCCGGCGAAAGCCGGAATCCAGGAAAAACAAGCAATTCTGGACCCCGGCTGGAGTTTATCCTGAGCGAAGTCGAAGGGCCGGGGTGACGGTTTTGATGACTTTTTACGAAGCCATCAGCAGTGAAAGTTCTGATAAGGCTTTCTTCTGACAGTCGGCCTATCTTATAGCAATTCGCCGATAAACGTCAATCCCCTGTTGCGCTACCCTTCGCTGTTCAGAATCGTCAGCTGATCGTTCAGGGTCCAGTAGTCGTAAATGTATCCGATGAGAAAAAGACCGCCGGTCAGAAGGTAGAGGATTCCTGTGAACCACTTGCCCATGTAAAAGCGGTGGATTCCGAAAACTCCGAGAAAGGTGAGCAGAATCCAAGCCACATTGTAATCGTACCTTCCCGCTCTGAAGCGGAGGTCGGCTTCACGATCCATGGATGGAATAAGGAAGAGATCCACAATCCAGCCGATGAGCAGCAATCCCAGTGTGAAGAAATAGAGGGTTCCTGTTACGGGTTTGCCGTAGTAAAACCTGTGGGCACCTAGGAACCCGAAGATCCAAAGAATGTAACCGATCGTCTTGCTGTGCGTGTCGCTTTCGATGTTTCGCATTTCATGTCCTCCTATCCCTTAATCACGCCAATGGGTTTGAGCCGCACCACCTTCTTGCCGATTCCCGCTCCTTGGACGACGTTCACCACGTCGTTCACATCCTTGTAAGCATCGGGGATTTCTTCCACCAGGGTGGCTTTGCTCGCTCCTCTCACCAGGATTCCCTGATCCTCCAGTTCGCGGGCAATGGCCCTGCCTTTGGCGGCCTTAATGGCCTGATGCCTGCTCATGAGGCGACCGGCTCCATGACAGGCTGAGCCGAAAGTCTCCTCATATCCGTGTTCCGTTCCCACCAGGACATAGGAGCACCTCCCCATGTCTCCGGGAATAAGAACCGGCTGTCCCACTTTCTGATAATCTGAGGGGATCTCCGGATGGCCCGGAGGAAAAGCACGGGTAGCTCCTTTTCGGTGGACGCAGAGACGCTTTTTCTCGCCCTGCACTTCGTGGGTTTCCATCTTGGCCATGTTGTGGCAAACGTCATAGATCAGTCGCAGCCCGAGATCTCTCGGCCCGAGCTGGAAGACCTGCTCGAAGGTTTCACGCACCCAGTGAGTGATCATCTGGCGATTGACAAAGGCGAAATTCGCGGCGCAAGCCATGGCTGCCAGATACCGTTCTCCCTCCTTGGAACCCACAGGAGCGCAACAGAGTTGAGGATCAGGCAGCTCGAAGCCATATTTTCTGGAGGCTTCAAGCATCACCTTGATGTAGTCGTCACAGACCTGGTGCCCCAGCCCGCGCGAACCCGTGTGCACGAGGACGGTCATCTGGTCCTTGTAAAGACCCATGGCAGAAGCGGCTCCTTCATCAAAGACCTCGTCCACGTATCCGACCTCGACAAAGTGATTCCCTGAGCCCAGGGTGCCCAGCTGAGCTTTGCCCCTCTCCATTGCACGGGAACTCACACAGACGGGATCTGCGCCTGGGATGCAGCCATGAGCCTCAATGTGGTCGGCATCTGCTTCTGATCCGTAACCGTGTTCAAGAGTCCACTGAGCGCCTTTTTCCAGGACTCTCGAGAGCTCCTTGGGTGTAAGCCTCAGATCTTTTCTGGTCGATCCGACACCTGAAGGAATGTTGCGGAACAGAGCATGCACGATGTCCTGGATTTTGTTTCTCGCATCGTCGGCGCTCAAACTTGAGCGAAGGAGGCGAACGCCTCAGTTAATGTCATATCCCACGCCGCCCGGCGAAATGATTCCCGTGCTCACATCAAAGGCCGCTACGCCGCCGATCGGAAATCCATAACCCCAGTGGATGTCCGGCATGGCCATGGAGTTTCCGACGATGCCGGGCAGGGTCGCCACGTTGACGACCTGCAAGAGGCTCTGATCGTTGCGGATGTCCTTCATCAGCTTTTCATCCGCATAGACCAGCCCTTCGGTTCGCATTTTTCCTTCCCTGGGAATGCGCCACCGCCACTCATCGATTTGCTGTATTCTGATGTCAGCCACTCTGCATCTCCTTCATTCTCCACCTCCGGCAACGGGAGAAAGCCCCTCGCCACGAGGCGAACGCTTCAGTTTGGTTTTCGCGCCGCGATGCAGGCACAAAGGTGCAAAAGCACATAGGCACAAAGTTACCAGGAAAGGGACAAATGCACAAAGGAACAGAGGGATATGGGGAGATGATTTTTCTGCTCTGTGCCTTTGTGCCTCTGTCCCTTTGTCTCTCAGATGCCGGCTGAAGTCGGCAGCCGATCAAAGATCGAAAATCACCCGCGCTGTCCAGACTCCCTGACGGTTTTCGATTCTCAGTTGATGATAGGTTGCCGCCTTCACAGTGGTCTTGATCGAATGACGGCCTTCAACGTAGCTCTCCCCTTGGGCCAGAGCTTCAAGACGGTGATCATGAACAGAGAGAACGTCGTAGGTCTTAAAAAGCAGCCCCTTTGTATCGAAAAGGCAGACGAACTCATTGAGCCAGGTGATCAGGAGCTCTTCGTCCGTCTTTGCTTCCAATTGGATCTTTCGGGTCTCCTTGAGGCGAATGGTCTCCGGTTCCGTGAGGATGAAGGTCAGCGCATGAGCCGCCTGCTCAAAAAGCTGCGATAGACTTTCTCCAAACACCCAGACCCCAAGGTCTCCCGTATGATCGACCAGTTCGAATCGCCCTGTCATTCCTTATCCCAGAAAAAACCCCTTCTCGTTGCGGGAGAGGGGGTGCATGGAAACAGCAAGCGAAAAGTGAGAAGCTGATCTTTTATAGCAGATATGCTTTCAGGTCGTCAATCCTAGCCGTCGCCGTGGATGGCGCGGACTTTGTCCAGGATGCCGTAGCGATTCAAGAAGTCGCGGGGATCTGCGCTGGGGATGGTCTTTCTCAGGAGGTCGCTGAAAACCACAGTTAAGACATCCCTTCCGCCTCCGCCCTTGCAGGAATGACTGAAAGGTGAATAGAATATTAGCAAATAAGGACGCGGAGGGTCAAGGAACTTCATGGGTTCAGAAGGAGCGTTGGAAGTGCAACATCCGGAAAAGATTGCGGTTTGACACGCATGGGCAATCGACCTATCATCCCACGCAAGCGTAACGAAAGGGGAGGACCCTCATGAGTGAGTACCATGTCATAGGGAAGAGACTGCCCAGGATCGATGCAAATGCGCCGGGCAACATGAGCAGGGAATTCCACCTAAAGGAGGGGGACGTGGAAAGAGGGTTTCTCGAGAGCGATCTGGTGCTTGAAGACACCTTCACCACCCAGTCCGCTATCCATGCCTACCTCGAGCCGCACGCGGCCCTGGCTGAGTGGGACATGTGCGGGAGACTCACTCTTCACACTTCCACCCAGACTCCCTACTACGTGCAGCAGCACCTGGCCCTGACGCTTGGAATCAATGCCGACCGTGTCCGCGTCATCAAGCCCTATGTGGGCGGAGGTTTTGGAGGAAAGTCGGACGGCATGGCCGCCCTGGATTTCTGCGCAGCTCTGCTTTCAAGGAAAACGGGCAGACCGGTCAAGATCGTGTACTCAAGAGATGAAGAGTTCACGGCAGCAAGGCGAAAACACCTGGTGACGATCACGATGAAGACAGGAGTGAAAAAAGACGGGACTCTGGTGGCCCGGCACTGCAAGGCGTTCCTTCACGGAGGCGCCTACTGCAGCCTTGGGCCGCTCACCACAGTTCTGGTGGGCGCCTTTCAGACTTTTCCCTATCGCATTCCCACCTACCAGTACGATGGGTACAGGATTTACACGAACAAGCCTCCCTGCGGCGCCATGAAAGGTCACGGAGGTCCTCAAGCCCACTTTGCCCAGGATGTCCAACTGGAAAAGATGAACATCAAACCATTTCCCAAATGTGAAAGCATCGCCCCCATTCCCATTCCGGTTCCGGGTCTTTCCAATCTCCTCACGGTAAATCTCTATGCCCTGGGAAAAGGTCCTATAACCCTCATCGATACGTGCCTCAAGGCTCCCGGGACCTTGGAATACCTTGGCAGTGACCTTCGAAATGCGGGTTTAGACATTGCTGATGTTGAGCGAATCATCATCACCCACGGGCAGGTTCCTTCAATTAAATCGCTCAAGCTTCCTCCTGAGGAGGTGTTGCGGCCCTTGCAGTCTCCACAATCGCATCAAGCTTCTCTTTGACATCAGGCGCAATCTCCTCTTTTCTCACGTAGTAGGCGAGTTCATAGAAGTTCTTCTTAGCCATCAGGTTCGGCACTCCAAGTTTCTTAAAATAGATACGGAACAGGGGGTCGAGGAAGTCGTCGCTGACTTTGGTATCTGGATTCCACGGTGAACTCTTTCCAAGTTTATCGAGGGCTGCTTCAACCTCCTGAATGGCCTCACGCATTGCCTTAACCCTGCGGTCCTCTTCGGATGCTGTGAAGAGCGGACCAGGTACTTCCTGCCTGGCTGACGCGCGGGCATAAGCATCCAGAGTATCTTTCGAGCACAGATAATTCTCGATTTCTCGTCGTTGCCAAATGACACCTCTTGCGCCCAAATCGTTTGGCAACGGAGAACCCAACCGATCAAAGATCGCAATGCCCTGAAGGCCGGGAATTGCTTCGCGGAGCCCATGGAAGTGCCTCCGGGCATCTGCCGGCTGGTTCCCAACATAATAGACAAACGGGCGCTCCAAAGTTCTTACCGCTTCGTCATATTCTAGCATTTCGGCGAACGTGCGTAGAACGGCCAGGTCGGTCGATCCCTCAAGGTATAGGACCCACCCCGTTTGTTCAGCTTGGTAGTATTGCTCAAAGCCGATCTCTCGGAGCGCCTTCAGTATCTGACTTCCACGGTCGTCAATTCGATGTGGCTTTCCAACAAATGCAATAACGACGTCTCGGCCGGCTGCCTCGTTGAGCAAAACCTCGGAGTGACTTGCTGCAATGATCTGATTACCGCTGACGGAGGCTACGTCGATCAAGCGTTGGTATATCTGTCGTTGCCGTAGGATTTCCAGATGGGCATCAGGTTCGTCCAGGAGCAGCACTGCCCCTGGGTTAGCGAACATATACGCGAGCAGAAGCATGGTCTGCTGCATGCCCCGCCCCGAAGACGCCAAGTCCAGGCGATTAATGCCTTCGCGGTAGGTCATGACAACCTCCCCACGTTCACGGATGTATTTCGGGGGATCTAGTTCAGAACCAAATAGTCTCAAAATGTGCTCTTTAAGTCTATTCCATTTCTCAGCATCGGTTTCATGGATTCTGTAACAGAGATTTCTAAGCACCTCGGCTGTGCGACCTTCTCCTATGCGAACATTGATCGCGCCTGGATCTAGGCGCGTTTCATTGGAGGCTAAACCGGATATCGGCGGCAAAAAGGCAAGGTTTGTGGTCCCTGCGGCTGCTGGCACGGGCATGCGATCTGGATTCTTGTCCTCTGAGAGCCGCAGTGGTCGGCAGTAAAAGGATTCTCCCTTTGCATAGTCGAATTCGAGCCCGCACCTCCACGGCTTGTTTTCGGTAATCCCTTCGACGATAACGTCAATCCGGATGTTCTCAGTGCGCTGTTTTCCATCAACCCTGATGATCCGTTCTCCGAAAGACCGGGCACAGCCTGTTGAGGACTGGAGGATTGCGGTGGACGAGGGCTTCCCAGGCTGGCAGGGTCCGCTGTGAACGCAAGGGGGAGCCAGCCCGGGAGTTGCTGAGAGGTGGCGTTTTGAGGGGAAAAGGGGCGAACATCACCCTGCGCGCCGCATATCGGTTTCGATCTCAGAGAAGAATATCCGCCGGATATTCCGGGGCTGCACAAAAACCGTTATCGGAAGGGCAGACCTGCGTGTCCGAATAGTCGATAGGGGGCTCGGTTGTAGAGCTGGCCGTAGGTCATTTTTTGGACGGTGTCGCCGACGACGTTTATGATGGCGGTCCGTTCGCGTTGGGCGGCCACCCGCTGCTGCAACAGTACCGTGAGAGTCTGGCACATGCGCCCCTCAGGGGAGTGTGCTGGATGGTTTGTCAATTCGCTGGGAATAGCGCCGCTGGTCCTTAAACATGGAGTATTGGGCCGCAAAGCCCAGGGAACCAAGGATAATAATGGCTACCAGGGCCAGGATGCTGGCCCGGCCGCCGCCGAAGGCCAGGGAGCCGTGGACGATCCCCAGGCCGTAGACCACCTGGACGGCGCCGTTATAAGAGGTGGCCACGATGACAAAGAGGTCCCGAGCCTGGAAGAATAAAAATCCCAGGATAACAGCGCCCAGGAAACCGAGTAGAAGGACGCCGAATTGGGAAAGGCCAAAGGCCAGGCCGAGTTCCCCCAGGATCATGAAACCCAGGGCTGCGCCGATCGCGGCGACGCCAAAGCTCCAGAGCGGATAGGCGAGGACTGCCAGGACTGCCGCGGCAAGGCCGCCCACCAGGAAGGACATGAAGGGATGGCTGGCAGGGTAGAAAGACTGTCCAAATAAATACCCATAAAGGAGGCCGCCCAGGATTAAGAAAAAACGAAAGAGGGGATAGCCATAAAAACAGCTGGCCAGTCCGATGAGAATGGCGGCGATGCGAACCCAGGGGTCAACGAGGGTGAAGTCCATGAAGATTCTCCTTTGCGCTCATGAATTACTAATGGTCCCACCATGCTGTTTACATTGCGAAACATGGTAATATCTTCCAGACCCATCTGGGAGGGGCCGTCCTCGCCGATGGAGACCCCGGCGTGGGACCCCACGAATTTGAGATTGGGCTTGAAATACCGGCTCATGCGGCTCTGGTCAAAGGCCCGGAAGAAAGAGGCAGCAAAGGGGGACGCGAAGGGGATTTTACCCCGGCAGGCCAGGCCCAGGGCCGCTCCCACCATGTTCTGTTCGGCAATGCAGGTGATGGTAATAAGAACTTGCTTTAGATGGGGCGGAGTATAGCGGCATCCTCCGTTGGGTGTCAAGGAAAAACCGGGCACCGCCTGTTACGGAGCTTTTCCGGTGAAAACCCCTTCTCGGCGCTCATCTTCCCGAGTATCCGACCCGACTCCAGCCAGTTCTTTTGCGTGGGAGTCCACCTGCTGGTACCGGGCATATTTACTATCACGCGTTCACCTGTTATTCAGTGTAAATCTATTGTGAAATCTGTTAGAGTTTGGACCTTAACTTCAAGGCTAGGCCTCTCTCAGACGATTGCCGATTTAGTGGAGCGTGGGCATGAAGTGCGACGTGTCGCGGGTTATGAACGCGCGCTTTTCGGCCGAGGCCAGGTGATCCTTCGCGATGAGCAAACCGGTATTCTCACCGGCGGCTCTGATCCCCGTGCTGACGGATGCGCCATGACGTTGATTTAGTATTAGACGAACCGGGACATCCTGCTTCTTTCCGCGTCCATTTCCCGGCAATGGCGTTTGACGCGCCAGGACTGGTTGACGGCATCCCTTTCGATTTTGCTTTTTTTTTCAGCGTAACTATATTAACATACGATCACAAAGTTTATCAGTGGACCCCTTGAATATGTCGAACAACTTCTAAACATTAGTTGAAAAGATCATGAGATCTCAATCTGTTGGAAGGAGAAACCAATGTCTCAAAGGAAAGCCATCTATACCGTCATCATTCTTTTTGTTTTCGCGCTGTTTTACACCTGGATCGAGCAGGCTCAAGCCAAACGCATGGGGGGCGGTCGATCTTTCGGCAGCAACCCAAGCTACCAGCGAAGTGCTCCAAGTCCAACTTCACCACAGAAGAGCCCGAGCCAACCGGGCCAAACCGCGCCTGCTGCCCCTGCAGCAGCCCCAAGGCCGTTTGGAGGTATGCTGGGCGGACTTCTCATGGGTGGGCTGATCGGTTCGCTGTTGTTTGGCGGCATGCACAGCTGGGGTGGTCCTGGCCTTCTGGATATTTTGATCATTGGCGGGCTTCTGTTCTTCCTCTTCCGCTTTCTCAAGGCGAGGCGAATGGCGACACAGGAAGCAGGCCAGACCGCATTCAGCACCGGCCTGGGTTCGCAGGAAACCTGGGGTTCTCCCCGTCCAGGATATGGGTCTGTTCAGGGAGTGCCGATACCCGCTGCCGCAGAGGAAGTAAAGATTCCGCAAGGCTTTGATGAGAAAGACTTCATGAAAGGAGCCAAAGCCGTCTACACCAGGCTTCAGAATTCATGGGATAAAAGAGACCTCGGAGACATCCGCCAGTTCACTTCTAAGGAAGTGTGGGAGGAGATCAACCGGCAGGCCCAGGAAGATCCCAAGCCCAGCAAGACGGAGATCTTGCGGGTGAACACCAGGCTGCTTGAAGTCGCCTCCTCGAACAGCCACACGATCGCATCGGTTCTCTTCGACGTGATGATGCGCGAGAGCAAAGAAGAGGATATGGCTAAGGAATTGCGTGAAATCTGGCACTTCAGCAAGGACGACAACGATCCCAAGTCCTTCTGGGTGCTCGAAGGCATTCAGCAGGTGGAGTAACAGCGACAATCTGGTCCTTCTTCATTAAAAGGGCTGCGGATTCATGATGAGTCATTCGAATCGCAGCCCTTTTTTTCAGCAGGAGAGTTCCTCATGAAAAAAAAGCTTCCCTCCCTTGCTCCTGGCTGCGCTTCATGCAATCTCCCCACCTTTGACAGAGCCTGCGTGGCTGAGGCAGGGAAGAGTTCTAAAGGCTGTCCGACTTACAGCCGCAAGAAGGTGCTGAAGGACTCAAACAAAGAGTATGAAAGCGCGGAAGTGCTGGAGTTTGCCCGGCAGGCTTCCATTCAAGAGGCGGAGTGCTATGCCAATCGGCATGAGAGGCCTTACGTGATGCAGCCTGCAAAGACGCGCATGGCCGAGATCTGCGAGTTTGCCAAGAGGATGGGTTACACGCGATTGGGCCTAGCTTTCTGCCTTGGCTTGGCTAAGGAGGCCGCCGTCGTGGAAGAGATCCTCAAGAAGAACACCTTCGAGGTCGTCTCCGTGCTCTGCAAAGCAGGAAGAACGCCTAAGGAGGCCATCGGACTCAAAGAGGAGCACAAAATCTATCAGGGCAAGCTGGAATCGATGTGCAACCCCATTTACCAGGCCAAGCTTCTCAATCACGAAAAAACGGATTTCAATATTATGCTCGGCCTGTGTGTGGGTCACGATTCCTTGTTCTTCAAGTTCGCTGAGGCTCCCACAACCGTGCTGGCGGTGAAAGACCGCGTGACCGGCCACAACCCTCTTGCCGCCATCTACCTTTCAGGCAGCTACTATCAGAAGCTGAAGAACCCATAATCTGCTCGGCACAGCACGCGGCGCAAACGCCTGCGCTACGCGAGGCCGACCCTGCTAAATTCCCCTCCCCTTTGTCCCCTCCTCCATCCTCCGCAGTAGCCCTGCTACGGAGGACGGGCGCCAGGGGAGAGCAGTGGTCGGGCAATCACGAAGTTTCATTTCCAGGCTGGAATTCTCTCGCCTGTGGCGGACTTCCACCAGGGGGCCCACGCCAGGACCACCAGTTTCACTGAGATGTTCTGCTTTGTGGGCTTGATCGTGATGCTCTGGATGGACCCCCCAGTCGGCAATGCCGCAGCTTCCGCCTCGGCTTTGAACTCTGCTTCAAGATCCGCCAGCTGCTGCTGGAGAGCCTCCACATTTTCCTGTGCTCGCCCCACATCCTGCCGCTCTTTGAGCACACGGCCGGCCCCTCGCGCGGCCGTGGTCGCCCTGCCCAGGGTGGAAGTGCTCACGGTTTTCCTGCCCAGGAATGCGCCAAGGATCGTTGCCCCTATAGAAATGACCGTCTGGACCCCCTGTTGCTTCACCTGTTCAGACTCACGGGCCACAGCCTGCTCTGCCCTCCGCATTCTTTCCTGGAGCGCTGCGAATTTGGGAGCATATTTCTTTCGCAGTCCCTCAATGAGCTGATCGCGTTGCTCTCGGCTGGCTTGCTGGAGTCGAATTCGGAACTCTCCTTCCGACTCATTGGGCTGAGAAAAAATCCTGAGGCCGGGGCTGTGAAAGGCTTCCAATGATTGCGCTCTATACAACCATGCAGCAAAATCCTTGCGCCATTCTTCATAACTTCTGGCTTTGGCCGCCACCGCTGGTAGTTCCCCGAATTCAGCATTGGCCAATGGAGCGGATTCAAGATCCCTCCCTGCCAGTCCGGCATCTTCGCCGTCGTCCCAGTTCACAGGCATAGCCGCATCCTCCACCGGAGTGAGAACCGGAACGACCCGAACACTCTCAAACCCCTTTTTCGCATCCGAAAAGCGCACTTCTGCTTCACCATACACTGCAGGGAGATAAATCAATGATCCTGCGCTGGGCTGTCTTCCTCTGACAGGCAGAAAGTACTGAGAGACCTCCGGGGGAAGCGCGGGTTGTCGGACCTGAAACTTGCCCTCTTCAGTTGCAGGAGAAGCGGAAAGGGCTCTTCCTTCACCGTGGGCTGCGGGCTCAGGAGCATGCGGTGCAGGGGTTTGTTTTGTGGGACCCATTAGGAGCTTGATCTGGGTTCTGGTCAAAGGGCCGGCCAGGTAAGACAGCGCCCATCGGGTCTCAAAAACCTCCGGCCTGTCTTCGTGAACATTGTTGACCAGAAAAACGCGGTTTCCCAACCCCGCAATGACCCTGTCCATATCCGCCCTTCCAAAACCCTTTCCGGTTCCGGCCGCAGCTCCTTCAAGGCCTTCGAGAACTCGCTCCTTGTCCCTCTCCGTCTGAAGGCGTCCGATGAACCATGTGCCCGCGTTCGACAGCCCCTTGTAGTCAAGGTCCACGGGGTTCTGTGTCGCCAAAACCAGCCCGACACCGAAGGCTCTTGCTTGTTTCAGCAGGGTGAGCAGGGGCTGCTTGGACGGCGGGTTGGCGACCGGTGGGAAATAACCGAAAATCTCATCCATGTAGACCATCGCCCGTAGGCTCGTCGTACCGGGCAGCTTGCGCATCCATCCCAGAACCTGGTTGAGAAGATAAGAGACGAAGAACATGCGTTCGTGATCGTTGAGATGGGCAATCGAGAAAATGGCGATTCGGGGCTTTCCCTCCGGCGTGTAAAGGAACCGATTGATGTCAAAAGGGTCCCCCTCCATCCACGTTTGGAATCCCGGCGATGCGAGAAGGTTGTTGAGGCTCATGGCCAGCGCATAGCGTTCCTTTGAAGGGTAAAAGGATTCCAGATCGAAGACGCCGACCTTGGTTAAGGGCGGGTTCTGGATGAGCTGAATCAGCCCCGGCATATCGAAGCCCTGCCCTTTGGCCCACACCGCGGAAAGGATATTCGCAATCAGAATGTGCTCCTTGCTGCGAATCGGATCGGCTTGGATTCCGAGCAGGCTGAGGAGAGTGGTCGTCGTGTTCGTGATGTACTCCTGAAGGACGTCCGCATCTTCAATGGCCTGCGGCTTCGCAAAGGAACTCAGGACGGAGACGGGCAGGCCCGCCGCGCTTCCCGGGGTATAGATCGCGATGTCCACGGCTTCGCGAAAACGTCGGATCCTCTCCTTGTCCTGCCCCCAGTCCGCAAGCCCTTTCTGCCAAAGAGATGCTTGCTGCCGAGCATGCTCTTCCGGGGAAATCCCTTTTCGTTGTGCTTCGTCCAGGTTGATCCAAGGGGCGAAGTTCTCCTCTTTTAAATCCGGGAACGTGAGCATGAGGTTGCCGAGATCTCCCTTCGGATCAATCGCAATGGCAGGAATCCCGTCGATGGCCGCCTCTTCCAGGAGACTGATGCACAGACCTGTTTTGCCGCTCCCTGTCATTCCCACGCAAACGGCATGGGTGACAAGGTCCTTGGAGTCATAGAGAAAGAACTCCTCCTTGCCTTTTCTTGTCTTTACATCATAAAGACGGCCAAGGTAGAAAACTCCCAGCTTCTCGAAATCGAGGCTCTTTTTCCTCCCCTTCTTCATTGCCGGCACCTCCGTTTTGCAGAGCTGATCATTTCCTACCTTTTTTTTGCCTAAAAGAAAAGCCTCTCTAGGTGCCGGCACCGTTCTTGGATAAACACACCCTCTGCCTGTGCGGGAGAAAAAACTTTTGCTTTAAAACAACGAGGGCCGAACCCTTCGGCTCGACCCTCGTTGTGGCTTGCATTGAAAGACCGTCTTAGGGCACTTCTATTT
Source organism: uncultured Desulfobacteraceae bacterium (assembly GCA_964580575.1). Lineage (GTDB taxonomy): Bacteria > Desulfobacterota > DSM-4660 > Desulfatiglandales > HGW-15 > CAVPDE01. The sequence continues at coordinate 43,657 of CAZOLJ010000003.1, read as the reverse complement.
TCTTTATGCTCGACTCTTCGCTCTTTGGAAGAAGGATCTCCTCCCCCTTGCCTGGGGAGGATTAAGGTGGGGGTGGAGGGGAATTCTTGGGAATGCCTTCCTTCCCATGTAAACTATGGGGCTGACTGGCAGTAGAGGTGTTGCAGGGACTTTATCCGCACTTGGTGAAACCGCAGAAATGGCAGGTCATGCATCCTTCTTCAAAGCTCACCGTCTGGCCGCACTCGGGGCAGGTCTCCCCCCGAAGGCTGTTTTCATACTTCCGGGTGACGGGTTTGTGGTCCTTCAGGTACCGCTTCTCGAGGACCTTGCTGATGGCATCAGGGATGGAGAGCACCAAACCGTCTTTTGAAAACACCGGGTGCTCGCCGCAAATTCCTTTGAGCTGCTCCACGATCTTGTCCGCAGAGATGCCTGATCGGAGTGCCAGGGAGACAAGTCTGCCGATGGCTTCGGTCTTGGCCATGGTAGACTTGCCGGATTTGCCGATGGTGGCAAAGACCTCAAAGGGCTTGCCGTCCATTTCCGTCACCGTGACATAGAGGTTACCCATGCCCGTCACGACCTTTGTGGTGAACCCTTCAAGGGTTTCGGGACGATCACGAACATCCCCGAGCATAGGCCGCAGCTCTTTTCTTTCTTCATCCACGCTGAGGACCTGGTTTTCCCTGCTCCCGTCGCGATAGATGGTGATGCCCTTGCACCCCAGCTCATAGGACAGGTTGTAGACCTTCACCACATCTTCGACCGTGGCATCCCCTGGCAAGTTCACCGTCTTGGACACGGCATTGTCCGTGAAATTCTGAAAAGCCGCCTGCATCCGGACATGCCATTCTGGTGTAATATCGTGGGCGGTCACGAAGACCTCCTTCACGTCCAGCGGAATCCCTTCCACGTGCCGGATACTGCCGGAGCGGGCAACCGCATCCATGAGCCCGGGAGAATAGAAACCGCGGTCTCGCGCGACCTTCTCAAAGTAGGGGTTCGTTTCGAGGAGTTTATCGTTGTCCATGACATTGCGCACAAAGCTGAGCGCGAAAAGCGGTTCAATGCCGCTGGAGCATCCCGCGATAATGCTGAGCGTTCCAGTGGGAGCGATCGTGGTCGTGGTGGCATTTCTGAATCTGCTGTTTTCTATGTTCTTGTAAATGCTCTTCTCGAAATTAGGAAAAACCATCCTTTCCTCAGCCAGGGTCCGTGAGGCTTCCTTCGATTCCTTCTGGATAAACCCCATGACTTTTTCCGCCACGTCCAGCGCCTGCTCCGAATCGTAGGGGACTCCCAGCTGGAAAAGCATGTCCGCAAAACCCATGATGCCGAGTCCGATCTTGCGATTGCCCCTAGCCATTTTTTCGATCTCCGGCAGAGGGTATTTGGACATGTCGATCACGTTGTCCAGAAAACGAACCGAGTTCCACACGAGTTCCTTCAGTCCATTATAGTCAATTGAAGGAAGCCCTTCCTTGGGGCTGACGAACTTGGCCAGGTTAATGGAACCCAGGTTGCAGGCTTCCATGGGCAAAAGAGGCTGCTCTCCACAGGGGTTTGTGCTTTCGATTTCCCCAAGGTCAGGGGTGGGATTATCATGATTGACCCGATCCAGAAAGATCACCCCCGGATCCCCGCTTTCCCATGCGTGATGGACCAGCGTTTGATAAACCTCTGCAGCATCCAGTTCCACGACTTTCTTTTTCTCGCGCGGATCGATGAGGTCATAAGATCTCCCGGCCTTTACCGCATCCATGAAGGCGTCGGTCACTCCCACCGAGATATTGAAGTTGGTCAGCTCGCGGTTATCCTTCTTGCACGTGATGAATTCCATGATGTCAGGGTGATCGACTCGCAGGATAGCCATGTTGGCGCCTCGCCTGGTTCCTCCCTGCTTGACCTGCTCGGTGGCGGTGTTGAAGATCTTCATAAAGGATACCGGCCCTGAGGCAACGCCTCCGGTGGTGCCCACCTTGCTGTTTTTCGGCCTCAGCCTTGAGAAAGCAAACCCTGTCCCGCCTCCTGATTTGTGAATGAGCGCAGCGCTCTTCAACGCATCAAAAATCCCTTCCATGCTGTCTTCCACGGGCAGGACAAAACAGGCAGCCAATTGCCCCAGCTTCCTGCCTGCATTCATCAGCGTCGGAGAATTGGGCAGGAATTTGAATTCAGTCATCATGGCATGGAACACTTCTTCCATTTGCTTGACACGGGTTTCGTCTCCGTAGGCTTTTTCCGCCTTGGCAATGTGCCTGGCCACCCGCCGGAACATCTCCTCGGGAGTTTCTATGATTTTCCCGTTCAGATCTTTCCGGAGATATCTTCTTTCGAGTACGGTTTTGGCGTTTGCGCTGAGAACGAGCTTGCCCTTCCTTACAAAAAGGGAATTGTCCAGCCGGAAAGGGGCGGTTTTGGAAAGGCCATACTCTTTGAGTTTGTCCTCTATGATCCTCTCCAACAAGGGAACCGTAATGCTCTGGATCTCCCTTTTCCGGATCTCTTCCATCAAGGATCGGCTGATGTCCACGGCCTGAGCAGTGTTCACGCAGTTCGCACTGGCCAGGAGATCTGAAAACTGACGATCATCCCAGCTAAAAGACGCGAGGTCCGAACCCTGCTCATCTTTGACCAAAAGACGATCCACTTGAGCCATGAAGAGCCTCCTGAAGAACCTTAATGGGATTTAGTTAGAAAAAGGATTCCGCTCCGACTTGGATCAGTAAAAGAGGAAACACTGATTTTGGACTTCGAAATCTGCATCACTTGAATGCCGGATACACACAACTTTTCATATTAGATCACAAGATATAGTACGTCAACAAAAATTCTGCTACTACCCCTGCGTGCTCTAAAATGCTCTTATTTCTGGTTTCCTCCCCTCATCAGGAGTGATGTTTGGGTCTTTTCCTGGCGAATTTTCGCACAAAGAGGGATTTACTTTACCTGCTTCGGATGATAAATCCTCTCCGAGTCCAATGCCTCAAACCATCTGAAGGCATGGCGGCTTGCCGAAGGAGGGCCTATGGACGGAACAAAGATCTTTGAGGCGCTGGAGAGTTCAGAGTTTTTCCGAGGCCTCGACAGAAAGGACATCGAAAAGATCGCCGGCCTTTGCCGGGAACAGACCTTTGAGCCCGGTCAAACGATCTTTCGCCAGGGAGACACCGGAGATCGCATCTACATTATTGCTGAAGGTCAGGTCGCTCTGGAGAGGACTGTCGATTTGGGAGCACGCAAAGGCAATGTGGTGATTGGGGTCATTGGAAAAGGCAGAGGCTTTGGTTGCTGGTCAACGCTCTTGGGCATATCCCACAGTTTCTTGTCCTCCGCCTCTTGCCAGAAGCCGACTAAAGCCGTCTTTTTCAATGGCAGTGAGATCAGAGCATTGATGCTCAGCAATCCCGCGCTGGGTTGCTGCATTCTGGAAAGGCTTTGCTTCTTCCTCCGGGACCGCATTCAAAGTGTCTACGGCGCCATGGAGAGACTCTAGATTTCAGGAGCACCCGCATCCCATGACAGACGAGGTCAGCGAGGAAGAACTGCAGAAAATAGCCGCCTGTCTTGAGCCTTTCCAAAAGGATCGGAAAAACCTGATTCCCCTTCTTCAACGCATCCAGGAAAGGCTCGCTTATTTGCCTCCTGAGGCCGTCCAAAGGGTAGCCAAACACCTTAACCTCACAGAGGGTGAGGTTTACGGGGTCGCTACCTTTTATAACCAATTCCGGTTTCATCCTCCAGGAAAGCACCCCATCAAGGTCTGTCTGGGGACAGCCTGTCACGTGAGGGGCGGCGAGATCATCCTGGAGAACTTCGAGAGAAAACTCGGCATAAGGGATGGACAAACCACAGAGGACAGAGAATTCAGCATTGACCGGGTGGCTTGCGTGGGATGCTGCGCCTTGGCCCCGGTGGCTCTTGTGGAAGAAAAGGTTCATGGCCACATGGCCCCGAGCAAAGTGGAAGGGCTGATTCTCGGGTTCCGCTTGGAGAAAGAACGGCAGGAAAGAGAAAAAGCGAAAGATGACTCGACCCAATCATGAGGCCTCGTTCCGGGCGATTCAGGAAGAGGCCGAAAAACGCCGGCGGACGTTCAAGCAAGCTGCCCTACCTAAAATCCATATCGGCACGGCGACCTGCGGCATTGCTTCAGGAGCCCTTGAGACGAAAAGGGCTTTTGAAGAGGTCCTTGCTGAGCAGAACCTGTCCGCCCTTATCCACACGGTTGGATGCCTGGGCCACTGTTATGCCGAACCTGTCGTGATTATTGAAAACGCGGGGTTTCCACCCATTCTCTACTATAACGTGACACCCGGAAAAGCGGGAATGATCGTCAAGTCCTTCCTGAGAGACGGAGATCCTCTTTTCGAACATCTCCTCGGCGCTACCGAGGAAAACGACCTTATTCCCCAGGTCAAGGATTTCCCGAGATTCAGCCATGAAAAACGGGTGGTCACGGACAAATCCGGCCTCATAGACCCGGAAAGCATCTACGAATACGTCGCTGAGGGCGGATACGAAACCTTGTCAGCCTCTCTTGGGCGGAACCCTGAAGAGATCGTGCAGGAGATCGTGGACTCCGGTCTAAGGGGAAGAGGAGGCGCGGGATTTCCCACTGGGACCAAATGGAGCCTCGCCAGACAGGCTCCAGCCGGGGAAAAGGTGGTGATCTGCAATGCGGATGAAGGAGATCCAGGGGCTTACATGGACCGCACCATCCTTGAAAGCAATCCGCACCAGGTTATTGAAGGCATGGCCCTGTGTGCCTATGCCATCGGCTCATCGCAGGGCATCATCTATGTCCGGGCCGAGTATCCTCTGGCCGTGAGCATCCTGACAAAAGCCTTGGATCAGGCGAGAGACTTAGGCCTCCTGGGCAAGAAGATTCTCGGCACGGACTTTGATTTGCATCTTTCTCTTTTTCAGGGGTCAGGGGCTTTTGTGTGCGGTGAAGAAACCGCTTTGATCCAATCCATAGAAGGTTTCAGGGGAATGTCGCAGCACAGGCCCCCTTATCCGGTGGAGAAAGGCCTCCGAGGCAGGCCGACCGTCATCAACAATGTGAAGACCTTTGCTTCGATCCCTCCCATACTGGGGCACGGAGCCGAGTGGTACCGGGCTATCGGAACAGAGAAGAGCCCGGGGACCGCTATTTTCTCCGTGGTAGGCGACATTGTCCACCCGGGGTTGGTTGAGATCCCCATGGGTGTAGATCTCAGGACCCTCCTCTTTGACATATGCGGCGGGATTCCAAACAAGAAGAGTTTCAAGGCGGTGCAGATCGGTGGCCCATCGGGAGGGTGCTTGCCGGACCAATTCCTGGACACCCCTATCGATTTTGATTCTCTGGCCGGAGCAGGGGCCATGATGGGATCCGGCGGCATGGTGGTCATGGACGAAGACACCTGCATGGTGGATGTGGCCAGATATTTCCTCGACTTCACCCAGAAAGAATCGTGCGGCAAGTGCACCTTCTGCAGAATCGGCACCAAACAGGTGCTCCGGATTCTCGAGCGGATCACCAAGGGCGAAGGCCTGGAAGGAGATCTGGAACAGCTCGAGGACCTGAGCCGGGACATCAAACAGGGATCTCTTTGCGGGCTGGGCAAAACCGCACCGAATCCGGTGATCACTTCCATCCGCTATTTCAGGGACGAGTACGAGGCGCACATCAAAGAGAAGCGCTGTCCTTCAGGAATGTGCCGGACCCTGACCGCCTATTACATTGACCTTGAGAAGTGTGCGCGCGGTTGTGACGCCTGCGTAGGGAGCTGTCCTGTGGAAGCCATTTTCACCACAAGAGATCGCAAGAAAGCCGTGGACCAGAGTCTGTGCGTCAAGTGCGGGGAATGCATGGTTTCCTGCCCGGCAGAGTACAGTGCTGTCAAGAGGGTCTCCCCTCCACACCTGGCTCCGGTGATTGAGCGACCTGCCAAAGCGAAAGAGGCATGAGCGTTTCATGATCAAGATTGTGGTAGACCATAAAGAGCTTGAAGTCCCAGAGGGAACTGTTCTTCTGAAAGCCTGCCTGCGTCACGGTATTCATGTCCCGAACCTCTGCTATCTTGAAGGCATGGAGCATCCGGACGCCTCATGCAGGCTGTGTTTCGTCGAAATCGAGGGGAAACCCGTTCCTGCCTGCACCGTCAGGGTCACTGCGCCGCTGGTCGTCCAGACCGACACTCCCACCGTGAGAAATTTGCAGCGAAGCGCCCTTCGACTGCTCCTCTCGGTTCATGATGTGGACTGCGCTCACTGCCCTGCGAACAAGAAGTGCTCTCTCCAAAACATGGCCAAATTCCTCGGCATGAGTTTGAAACCCAAGGGCCTTGAACGCTATCTCAAAGAGCCCCGAATCGTGGAAGACCATCCCTTCATAAGCTACTATCCCAACCGGTGCGTCCTGTGCGGACGGTGCGTACGCTTGTGCCGAACAACAGAAGGCCGTCCCCGGATGAACTTTGTCAGGAGAGGGTTTGACACATTGATCAGTTTTTATGGGATGAACAAGGAAAGCATGCCCACCTGCGAGGACTGCCGCAAATGCGTAGATGTCTGCCCTGTAGGAGCGATCACCCTGAGGACGCCGGCGACTTAGGTGAGGCTCCACCCGCAGAGGGGGCGGCCTCTGGTGGGTGGCTCCCTCGAAGGAAGCACCCGATTGTCCAGATTGTCCGAACATCCAAAGGTTTCATAGTCGAACCGAGCAGCAGATCGCTCCATTCAGTCCGCTCATACGCTGCCGTTGCGGTCGGTGGGCCAGCCGCTGCTGCGCGCGGCCGACCGGCAGGCATATTCCCATTCCGCCTCGCTGGGAAGGCGGTAATCTTTTATCTTTTCAAGCTGGTTGAGTTTCTTTATGAAGGCCCGGGCATCATACCGGGTGCACCATAAACGCTTCTGCCTTCCCCATAGTAGTTCTCAAAGAGGTGCTGGTACACAACGTCGCATTTCTGATTGTAGATCTCCCGACTGAACACCCGCGGAAGTTCGTCGAGTTTGTCCTCGACAGTCACACGGACAGCCGCCCGTGTCGCTTGCGTCTTCCGCCAGTCCAGCACCAGTTTTTCCCGCTTCAGCGTCTCCAGCAATTCCCGGGCGACTCTCTTGACTTGCCCCTCTTCTTTCTTTGTGAGTTTCATCTCGGGCCTGGCGATAAGGTCAAAGACCGCCAGTTCTTCTTCCGACAGCCCCTCTGAAACACCGCGCTTATCCTCTTCTTGAAGTTCCTCTACGAACTTGAGCAGTCGCTCGAAGAACTCTTCCAGGTTAACCGCGCCCTGGTTGTACTCATCGATCATCCTTTGGAATTTCTCCAGGAAGTCCATCCGGGTCTTGTTCAGCCGCACCATCTTTTCCAAAGCAGAGTTGATGGCCCCACGGAGCTTTTCAATCTCCATGCGCCTCCGTTCTTTGGCAAACTCCTTCCTGAGAGCCTTGAAATTGATCTCGCTGAGGTCAACAAGTTTTTTCTTCCCATAGGGCGCCGCCGGCTCCCGGATGACATAGCCCCTGGCCGTGATGCTGTCATCCAGCAGCTCCTCGACCCTTTCCATGATCTCTGTCACGTCGGCCTCGGGCTGGAGAGCCTCTATTTTCATTTGGATGGCCCGGAACAGGGCACAGGCAGGGACAAACTCGTTCGCCTCAGCGTCAGGGAGTATGGCCTTGTAGATACGGTTGACGGTATTGGAGAGGTTGATGAACCGCTTCTTGGATGTGTCATTCACAAGAACCGCATCAACGGCTCTATCCAGCAACTTCACCCGCTCGAATCCCTTTGCGGCGATGATGGGTTCTGCCTTGACGCCCAATTCCTCGAGGAACCGGACAGCCTGGCCAACCGCTGTTCTGAGCATGGCGACCAGTTCAGCTTTCTCTTTGACCGGCTCTTCTCCCGGCTTCAATCCCCCGGCCGAACCAGAGCCGTAGATCGCCAAGGCCCTTTGAAGGTTCCGGAACACGCCCACATAGTCCACGATGAGTCCGTTCACTTTGTCCTTAAACACCCGGTTGGCCCTGGCGATGGTCTGCATCAAGGTGTGGTTTCGCATGGGCTTATCAAGATAGATGGTGGAGCAGGAGGGGACGTCAAAACCCGTCATCCACATGGCGCAAACGAAAACCAACCGGAACAAATCGTCCGGGTCTTTGAATTTGGTTTCCAAAGCCTCCTTCAGCATTCGCCGGCGGTGAGGGAGAATGTCCACACCCTTCTTCTTCATCTCGGCCGCTTCATTCTGAGACGAGGAAATCACAACCGCCATGTCCGTTTCCTGCATATAAAAAATCTTCTTCTCCACGTCTTCACGTTCCGGCCCTGACAGCTTGCTCATCTTCTTCATCAGGCGGTCTGTCTTCTGCTTCCAGTATTTCCGCACCTTGTCATACATCTTCACGGCCGTGGCCTTGTCAATGCTCACGACCATGCCCTTGCCCGGATGTCCCCGCTCGGTGAAGTGTTCGACGATGTCCTCGGCGATCTTCTCCAAGCGATCGTCCCGGGTGATAAGGTGATACTCTCTTGAAAATTCCCTCTCCAGCTTCTTCTCCTGGGCCTCGTCCAGTTCCGCTTCTTCCAGCAGCCGGTCCATCCCCTCCTTGAAAGCTCTCTCGTCTTTCAACTGAAGCTCAGGGATGCGGTTCTCATAGAACAGAGGCACCGTGGCTTTATCGTCCACGGATTGTTTAAAGTTGTAGATGGAGACATAGTCTCCAAAAACGTGGCGGGTCTTTTCTTCTCCTATGATGAGCGGCGTCCCGGTGAAGGCGAGGAATGACGCATTCGGGAGGGCGTTTCTCATGTTCAGGGCGAGAGTGTCGTATTGGCTCCGGTGGGCTTCGTCGGTGATGACGATAATATCGTCCCTCTGCGAGAGCGCAGGATGGGGGCTGCCGTCGTCAGTGCGGAATTTGTGGATCAAGGTGAAGACAAAACGATGATCCTCGGTAAGAAGGCGGCGGAGGTCTTTAGAGCTTTCAGCCTGACAATGGCCCTCCGTGATGACACCGGCGCTTGCAAAGTTCCCGTAGATCTGCTCATCCAATTCCTTCCGGTCGGTAACGACCACAAATGTCCAGTTGCCCGGCACCTTTCGCAAGACCTTCTGAGAGAAGAAAATCATGGAGATGGATTTGCCGCTGCCCTGCGTATGCCAGAAGACCCCCAAGCGTCCCTTGCGGTTCTTGATCTCCTCCAGGGCCTCCATGGCGTTTCCCACCCCAAGATACTGGTGGTTCTTTGGCACAACCTTGACAATCCCTCCGCGGACTTCCATGAAGAGGAGGAAGTTTTCCAGGATGTCCACAAACCGGCCTGGCTCGCACGTTCCCCGCAGGACGGTTTCAAGGGAGATCACCCCTTCTTCCCCCTCGCTGTTGATTTTCTTCCAGTCGTTGAAATGGTCCCAGTCCGAAGTGATGCTCCCGACCTTGGCCTCGCTGCCATTGGAGAGGATGATGAAGGCATTGAACCAGAAGAGTTGCGGGATTGTATCCTTGTAATCGGCCAGATTTCCGGTGAAGGCGGTCTGGATTTGCTTGTGGGCTGCCTTGAGTTCAACGAACAGGAGAGGGATGCCATTGACGAATCCCATGAGATCGGCTCGCCTCTTATACATTTCCCCTACAACCCAGAACTGCGAAACAAGCAGGAAGTCATTGTTGGCGTGGTTGTCCCAGTCAATCAATTTTGCAATTTCTACCCTCTCCCCTCCTCCTTCCGGGTCGGGAAGATGGACTTTAACCCCGTTCTTCAAAAGCTGGTAAATTTCCCGGTTGGCGGCAGGCATGCTGAGCCGGGAACGGTCGCGGGTCAATTCCTCAAGAGCAATGCTGTATGCTTCGGGAGGAAGGCCCGAATTCAGACGCTCGAAGGCATTACGAAGCCGGGATGGCAGGATGAGTTCGGATTGATTGTCCCGGCCAAGCGTGCCTGAAGGGCCGAGGGTTTCATGCAGGGCGTCAACATGACTCCATCCAAGTCTCTTGAACAGTTCAATGGCGGGCAGTTCGATGAGTTCCTGCTCGGAGTATGAAGATCCGCCTTTGGGTGTCATGCGTTGGCCTCTGGGATAGTAATGTCCAGTTCTGATACATCCAATTCGCCTGAGATGAGTTTGGGGAGAAGCAGGTCACGGGTTTGGCGCAAATTGTTATTCTTCACACGGAGATTCAACTGTGATCTCGCGAGATAGGGGACGGGTATTGATGTATTGATATTGTTTACCCTGGGACTTGCAGTCCCCTTTCCGCCACCGCCTTCTCGCCTCGTTTTACCGATTGACTGGCCGTGGGCTGTGAAATGTGCAGACGTCTGGACAGTTCAACGGTGCTGATGCCCAGTTCTCTCACCGCCCAGTAGCACAACACGCTGCGAGCCTCCACTATAGCCGGATACCTCCCCTGGCGCGTCACCTCCTTTTCAGGTATCTGAAAAAGCGCTGCCACCCGGCCTACAAGCCAATTGTAGTCGTACCCAAGAGCCCTATAACTCAATACCCGTCCCCTGTGCCTGACACCGATTTTGAAGAAGCAACCCCCCTCAAAACCCCCTTGACCCAAGCTCCCCCATCGCTCCATTCCGGTCGCTCATACGCTGCCGGCTGTCGCTTCGGCAGCGATTCGCTCCCTTCACTGCGCTTTCTGGACTAACAATTTGCCAAGGGTCCAAGGGCTCAAGGGCCAAGGGAAACAGCCCTGGAGAGGCGGAAGCCCACGTCGAAGTTGCGGTCGTCGGGCCTGTTGATGTTGCGCGCGGCCGACCGGCAGCGCCGAGCGACGTCGTACCAGCTGCCGCCGCGAAACACGCGGTAGGAGCCTCTTGGACTATCGACCCAGGCTGACCCGTTGTTCGGCGCAGCCTCATAATCACTCCTGAGCCGCCTGCTTGGCCCTCTCCCTCATCCATTGCCGCAGTTCCTCGAAAGGATGCTTCGTGAGCTTAGCCTGAAGCTTCTCCACTTGATCGGGATCGATCCGCTCCAAAACTCTCAGCGCCAAAAACTGCCGCTGCCAGAGGTCCTTCTTTCTCCCAGGATCAGCTTCCAACAATTCAACAAAAGGCTTTGCACTTGTTTCATCGGTATCGTCCAGGCACATCTCCACCATCGCCGGGGAATCAGCAAACGCCTGATGCCGAACCACCTCCCGCATGAACGGGACGAACAGAGAGGGGTCTTCCAGGGCAAGCATCAACAGGATCACCTCCTGCCACCAGCTTTCTCCATAGTGTCGCGCCATTGATTAAGAGCCGCAAGCACCTTGGCCTGTAATGTCGTCTCGGTAAAAAGACCAGGCATCTGGTAGCCCGCAATCCGCTTTTTAAATGCCGCCAGTTTCTTTTGCTTGTCCCACCGCTCCTCGCCGGGGTCATAATCCTCTTCCTCGTTCACCGGCAACTTGGGATCGATGAGAAACATCAGCCGTTCCTTGGCGGCGTCGTACTCCATCTCGGTGATGGATTTGGTGCCGTCCGGCTCCCATCCGTAACGCCGAGCAATAATGCCCACCAGCAGGTCCGCTTCTTTTACGTAACGGAGGCACTCCTCCACTGTTGGGCGAGTGCTGGCTGTGAAGATCTCCATCCCGTGCCAGACCATGCCGGCCACGGTGATGGCCTCTTGAACGAACTTGCGTCTTTCCCGGTTGTCAAGAAAGGTGCTGGAAACGAAAACCTTGTAAGGGCGTCGGGTCTCTGCGGCGGGTGGCGGGGTACGTGTCATCTCTCGCTCCCTTTAGAGGTAAGAGGAGATTGCGAAAAGAGGGTGCGCCTTGGTTTGATTTGTTTGCCAATTATAGGGGAGCGGCTTTAGGCCGTCAAATGCAAAGAAGGTCGATCCTGTTGTATTTGTCCTTTAACTCATCTAGAATCCCGATATGTTGCAGATTGGCTCATTAAGGGTGGAAAATGACCTGGTCCTTGCACCCATGGCCGGGTACACGAACCTCGGATTCAGGCTCACGATCAAGAAGCTGGGGGCCGGGCTCGTGACAACGGAAATGGTGAGCGCCATGGGGCTTGCGTTGAATCACGGCAAAACAATCGACTATCTCAAGAGCCATGCAGATGAAAAGCCCCTTGCCGTGCAGATCTTCGGGGCTGACCCTGCGGTCATGGCTAAAGCGTCTGAAATTGCAGCACGCCACGGAGCTGACCTTATCGACATCAACATGGGCTGCCCTGTCAAGAAGGTAGTGAAAACAGGGGCAGGAGCTTCTCTCTTAAGAGACAAGGGCAGGATCGCGGAAATCCTTCGAGCGGTTCGCAAGTCCTGCCCTTTGCCTCTCACGGTGAAGATTCGTATCGGCTGGTCGCCTCTGGATCCGGTGGCTTGCGAGGCGGCTCATATTGCGGAAGACTGCGGAGCAGACGCGATCACGGTCCACCCGAGATTCGCGACTCAGAGTTTTTCCACTCCTGCGGATTGGTCGTGGATCAGAAGGGTCAAAGAGACGGTCAAGATTCCCGTCATCGGCAATGGAGACGTGTTCAATCCACCTGCCGCTCTTCGCATGAAGGCGGAGACAGGTTGTGACGCGGTGATGATCGGTCGGGGAGCCGTCAGGAACCCCTGGTTGTTCCGGCAAATCGAGAGCCTGGAACAAGGCCTCCCTCTCGCTGAGCCCGGGCTGGAGGACAGGAAATCCTTCGTCATGGATCACTATCGATTTCTCTGCGAATCCATGAGCGAGAAGAACGCTGCCTTCACCATGCGGGGCCTGTTGATCTCTTTTACCAAAGGGCTTCCCAACAGCAGTCGGTTTCGGGCAAGCATCAGCCGGATCGTCAACAAAGAAACACTCTCTTCAATAACGGACGCCTATTTCTCCGAGCTTGAGGAAGATCTCCATTGAAAGTCAAGCAAGCCAAGACCGCGGGTTTTTGCATGGGAGTTCGCCGCGCCCTGGAAAGGGTGCTGGGAGAGGCCTACAAAGACCCCGGACCGATCTTCACTTACGGACCTCTCATCCACAACGAGCAGGTCATGAACCTCCTTGAATCCAAAGGGGTTCAAGTGGCTAGAAATATTTCGGCACTCAAGCATGGAACGATCATCATCCGCGCCCACGGAATCCCCCCGCAAGAGCGCAAGCTACTCAAGGCTTCGGGACTGAAAATCATCGATGCCACCTGCCCCAGGGTGGCCAGGGTCCAAGCCCTTATTCGGTATCACACACACAAAGGGTATCTTGCCGTCATCGTGGGAGAACCGGACCATCCTGAAGTGATTGGATTGAAAGGTCACGGCAACGGAAACGCCGTTGTGATCAGCACCTCGGAGGAGGTCTCCCTACTGCCTGATAGCGAAAAGGTTCTCGTGGTCGCGCAGACCACGCAGGAGAAACAGACCTACGAGCGGATTGTGGAGACCATCAAGAAGCGCTTTCCGGAAGCCCTTGTCTTCGACACCATCTGCGGCGCCACCGAAAGCCGGCAGGAGGAGGTCCGCGCCCTTGCTGCCCATGTGGACGGAATCGTGGTGGTTGGGGGCTTCCACAGCGGAAACACGCGGCGCCTGGCACAGGTGGCCTCATCCACGGGGCTCCCCGTTTTCCACGTTGAAACTGACCAGCAGCTCGACCGGGAGAAGCTCTCCGCCATGGAAATCATCGGCGTGACTGCAGGGGCATCAACCCCCAACTGGATGATCAACAAAGTCGTCCAGAAAATCGAATCCATTCGGAGTCGGAAGGAAACCGCGTTGGATCGATTTCTGAGGTACTTCATAAGATTCATCTTCCAGACCAATATTGTCGCGGCCTTCGGTGCGTTCTCTCTGGCCCATGCCATGAATGTTCTCTCAGGAAGACCCCCTGATCTCGTTCTTCCCTCTCTGGCCTTTCTTTACATTTACGCCATGCACGTGCTCAATCGCCTTCTGGACAAGGGCGCCAGCACCTACAACGATCCGGAGAGAGCCTTCTTCTACAGAAAATACCGCAGCGTGCTCATTCTGTCAGGCCTTGCAGCCATTGCAGGGGCGCTTATCCTTTCCGCTTTCTTGGGGCTTCCTGCTTTCCTGGCCACCGCAGGATTGAGTCTCCTCGGCACCATTTACAGCCTCCCTATCGTGCCGTTGCGGAAACGGCACCTGTGGCGATATTCCAAAATCAAGGACATTCCCGGTTCGAAAACCTTCGCTCAAGCCTTTGCGTGGGGAGCTGTGATGGCGCTTCTTCCCCTCCTTGCCACCCCCAGAGGACCCTGGACCGGTGAAGTCGTCTCCTTTCTGTTTGTGTTTTCTGTGGTCTACGTGAGATCCGCTTTCTTCGATATTTTCCAGGTTCAGGGAGATCTGATTGTCGGCTCCGAAACTCTTCCGATCACTTTGGGAGAAAAAAGAACTCTATGGCTCCTGAAATGCGTGATGCTGGCGGGTTCGATTCTGCTTGCCGTGGCTCCTCTTATCGGGTGGGTCGGTCCCTTGGCTTACCTCCTCCTTTTCTGCTATCTGACCTTGACCCTCTGCCTCTTTGCGTATGAAAGACGTGCCCTGTATCCGGGAACTCGCTCTGAAGCTTTTGTGGAGGCGAATCTCTTCCTGGCCGGATTCCTGGCCCTTTTGTGGCAATGGCTGCGGTAAGCGTCATCATTCCTACTTTCAACCGCGCTCACAAAATCGCAAGAGCGGTTGCTTCTGTTCTCTACCAGACCTTTTCGGATTATGAGATCCTCGTTGTCGATGATGGATCTGAAGACGCCACACCCAAGGCTCTTGCGCCATTTCTTCCCCATATCCGGAGCATCACTCACTCCGGGAACCTCGGAGTGTCCGCTGCAAGAAACACGGGGATTAGAGCATCTGACTCGCCTCTTATCGCTTTTCTCGACTCTGATGATTATTGGCTGCCCGAAAAACTTGCCGCACAGGTTTCCTTTTTTTCAGAACGTCCTAATGCTGTGGCCTGCCAGACTGAGGAGCGATGGATCAGAAGAGGAGTTCGAGTGAACCCCATGAAAAAACACTTCAAACCTTCGGGGGAGATTTTTGAACCCTCATTGAAGCTCTGTGTCGTGAGCCCGTCCGCGGTGGTGGTTAAACGATCTCTTCTCGAAGAAGTGGGCCTCTTTGACGAGGAATTTCCTGTGTGCGAAGACTATGATCTCTGGCTCAGGATTTCCCGGAAATACCCCATTTGGCTGATTCCTGAGCCCCTCGTCATTAAGGAAGGAGGATCCCCTGATCAGCTTTCCCGCAGCATCGCCGGAATGGATCAATACAGAATCCGAGCGATTGCGAGACTCATCGCCAGCGGCTGCCTCACTGAAAAACAAGCCGCTGCAGCCCTCAAAGAGTTACGCTTCAAATGCCGGGTTTACGGGAACGGGTGCCTGAGGAGGGAGAGAAAAAAAGAGGGGGAGTACTATCTCAATCTCCCGGATTCACTAGGGGAAAGTGACAAGTGACGAGTCACGAGTGACAAGTTCACTTTTTTGCCTTGCGACTCGCCTCTCACAACCGAGATGCGCGCCTTGGACCTTAATCTTCTTCAGCAACCTGGGGGAAGGGTTCTTTCATCGCCATGGTGAAAGAAAGCTAATACAAGTTGATGCGTTCGTAAAAGTCGTCACCCCGTTGAAAAACGGGGTCCAGGGATTTCCTAAGCCTAAAGAAACACTGGATTCCGGCTTTCGTAGGAATGACGGAAAAGGGGTTTTTTCGACTTTTTACGAGACCGTCAGGTTTATTCTTAAAGATTATTAATTGCTTGTTTTTCCTAGCTTTTCTGCAGGATCAGAACCTCCACTTTTCCCTCCAAACCCTTCTTGAACTTCTGGGCATCGTCGTCGCTGCCCACAATGGCACCGTAGTGCATGGGAATTGCCAGCTTCGGCTTCATGGCAAGGGTGGCCTTAAGGGCTTGGTCCACGGTCATGACATAGGTTCCCGACACAGGGATCAGGGCGATATCCACTTGAAAATCTTTCATTTCCGGAATGAAATCCGTGTCGCCTGCGTGGTAGATCCTGACCCCTTCCATCTCGACGATAAAGCCGAGCCAACCGTTCTTCTTGGGGTGGAAATCCTTGTCCACGTTGTAAGAGGGGACGGCCTCGAGTTTCACGCCACCTACAGTAAGGGCCTCTCCAGGTTTCAAGACCCTCACATCGCCTTTGAGCTTCTTGGCTGAGTCCTTCTCTGTAACAACCACGGTCTTAGGTCCTTGAATTTTGGCCACATCCTCCGGTGAGCAATGATCAAAGTGATCATGGCTTACCAGGATAAGGTCTGCCTTTGGCCCCCCTGAAATCTGGTACGGGTCGAAGTAAACGACCTTTGCCGCATCGACCCTGAAGCAGTCGTGCCCCAACCAAACGATCTTTTTCGCCATATCTTTCCAAGTCATGACATCCTCCTATGCTGGAACAAGGATAATCTGTTTCAACACTCTCACCGCCTCCTCCACCAGGTGCGGCAGAGGGTCGGCCGTGACGCCCACGAGCCTGACCCTCTCCTGGGTCAGAGGGATCAGTATTTTCTTTGCACTGCTCGCGCTCACTGCCTCAGCCATTCTCGGGGTCACTTCGCCCATCATAGCGTGGGCCATGAGAATGGCCAGAGGACCCATGATCACATCTACCTTTGGGGAGGTTTGTTCGATGGCGTTTTCGCCTGTTGCTCCCCGGTTCGCCCCGGCTTTCATCATTCGTGCCGTGGCCGCAGAGTTCGTGCCCAAGGCCAGGATCTCCACCTCTTCTGCAACAGCGGTGCGCAGGGCCTTGATGATAACCGATCCAATCCCTCCCCCCTGACCATCCATCACCATCACCACCATACGTTGTCCTCTCCATGTCCGTCAACCAATACCCGGGAAATGCATACGCAGTGAAGTCCAATCTCTTTCTTGTTTCCTTCGGCGTTCCTTATTCGTTATTCGATATTCTGCGGTCCTCCTTTGAACTTCTGCCCATCTGACACTGAAGCTTTTTGCCTAGGATTCTATCATCCTAGAACCTCCAGAAGCCGGTCCAGCTCTTCGTCTGAATAGAAATAGATCAGGATGCTTCCCTGTTTGCCTCGCTTTTTGATCTCCACCTTTGTTCCAAGAGAATTCTTCAGGCTGTCCGCCAGCGACTGCAAGTACGGATCCTTGCCTCTCGCCCGAGGTCTCGATGACCCCAAGCGGCTCCTTCTCTTGACCAGCGCTTCTGTCTGCCGCACGGAAAGGTCTTTCCTCATGATCTCATCCCGCATGGCCTTTTGCTCCAGACTATCCTTCAAGCCGGCAAGCACCCTTGCGTGACCCATGGAAAGGCGGTCCTCCATCAGGTCTTTTTGAATCGAGGTCGGCAGTTTCAGCAGCCTGACAGTGTTTGCGATGGTTGCCCTGTCCTTTCCGAGCCGGGCGGCAAGCGACTCCTGGGTCACCCCTGCATTATCGAGAAGCCGGCTGTAGGCCATGGCCTCTTCGATGGGATTGAGATCTTTCCTGTGAATATTTTCAATCAAAGCCAGTTCCAGCGACTGAGCAGGTGTCGTCTCCCGGACCACCACAGGCACCCTGGCGAGCCCGGCCTTCTGAGCGGCCCTCCAGCGGCGCTCGCCTGCAATGAGACAGTAGCCCTTCTCCGTTTTGCTCACAAGGAGAGGGGTCAGGATTCCCTGCTCCTTGACAGAACTGGCCAGTTCCTCCAGCTCCTCTCCTTCAAAAGTCTGCCTCGGCTGATAGGGGTTGGGTTCGATCATTTCAATGGGGCACTGAAAAAACCTCACCGCTCCGGTACCGAAGTCCTCTGTTTCAGGGATCAGGGCGGAGAGTCCTTTGCCCAGGGCTTTATGTGTGGCCATGGTTTCTTACTCCTCTGCCGATCAGTTCTTTAGCCAGAGCCAGGTAGCTTTGCGCGCCGCTCGATTTGATGTCATAAAGGAGGACCGGCTTTCCATAGCTTGGGGCTTCGCTGAGCCTGACGTTTCGTGGAATAATGGTTTGAAAGACCGCTTCTTTGAAGTGCTGTCTGATTTCTTCGGCCACCTGAAGGGACAGATTGTTCCGGGAATCAAACATGGTGAGCAGGATTCCAGCCAGGTCCAGGTTTCCGTTGAGGCTGCTTCTCACAGCACTCACCGTCTTGAGCAACTGAGTCAACCCCTCCAAGGCATAGTATTCGCACTGAAGCGGGACCAGCACGGCGTCAGAGGCGGTCAAGGCATTGACGGTGAGAAAACCGAGAGACGGCGGGCAGTCGAGGAAGATATAGTCGTAGCGTTCCCGAAGGGGATCAAGCCGCTTTCTAAGTCGAAACTCCCGTTCCTCGGCCGAGGCCATCTCGACCTCCGCACCAATGAGATTCCCATTGGCTCCAATCAGATGCAATCCTGAAAGCCCTGTGGGAAGAATCACTTCCGCATCTTTCGCAGAACCGAGGATGAACTCATAGAGTCCTTTTTCAAGAGATTTCCGCTCGACACCCAGGCCGGTCGTCGCATTGCCCTGAGGATCACAGTCCACTAGGAGGCAGGTCTTCTCTGCCACGGCCACGGACGCCGAAAGATTCACGGCTGTGGTCGTCTTTCCTACTCCGCCTTTCTGATTCGCAATGGAAACGATGGATCCCACTAGTCTTCCGGAATCTCCTTCAGCTCCCTGGGGGGAGCCATTCACCTACAGGCAGTGATTCCCATACGATGTCACGCTGGGATTGCAGATATCACATATTGAGGAAACCTGAAAAGCAAATTTATGTTTCACGTGAAACATCCAGTCTTTTCTTTATTATTATCGGCAAGTTGCCTTTTTTTGTTTGGCTTTATTGGGCGAGGTTTGTTTTTGGTCAGGCTGAACATTCCAGAGACGATGCGTTTTACAGGGAATTAACAATAATTAAAATAATTTCAATGTGTTAACCTTTTGGAGCCAATGTTTTTCGGTATCTATCACAGGTAAAAGGCTCAGCTCCTTGTGCGCTCCGTGCAAAGCCCGATCAGCCGGTCCACGAGCTGGGGAAAAGTCATTCCCGCTGTTCTGGCAGCAAGAGGGACAAGGCTCGTCTCCGTCATTCCCGGGATGGTGTTCGTTTCAAGCAAATACACTTTGTCCTCACAAAGAATCATGTCCGTTCGGCTCCAGTCCCTGCACTGAAGCGCTCTGTGAGCTCGCATGGCGCAAGACTGGACCGCTTCAGTTTGAGCTAGAGAAATCCTTGCAGGGCAAATCTCACTCGTGGCCCCCGGAGTGTACTTCGCCTGGTAGTCAAAAAAGGAATATTTCGGATTGGGGACGATTTCGATAACAGGGAGCGCCTCAAGGGAGTTGTTTCCCAGGACACAGCAGGTCAACTCCTTGCCCTTGAGGAAACGCTCCACCAGGATTTCCTGATCATGGTGAAACGCGGCCTCGATTCCTTTGAGCAGATCCTCCTTGGAGTGACAAATCGTGACTCCGATGCTCGATCCCTCTGAGGCGGGCTTCACCACCGTGGCAGCGCCGAGGCGTTCCAGAATCTGATCCAAGGAATAGGGCTCTCCTTTGTAAATGAGAACATCGTCGGCTACGAGAACCCCTTCCGTCCTGAACACGCTCTTGGCAATCCTCTTGTTCATGGCCATGGCGCTGCCGAGAATTCCTGAGCCGACGTAAGAGATGCCCAGCAGGTCCAGCAGGCCTTGCATCGACCCGTCCTCTCCATACCTGCCATGGAGCAAGATCAAAGCCAGATCAGTGTTTCCGCTGTTCTCGAGAAGCAAGCCGAGATCGTCACGTGGATCGTAGCGCTTGACCTCATACTTCTTCGGGTCAAGAGCTTTCTCCACCGCATCTCCGCTTTTCATGGAAATTTCCCGTTCCCCGGATATGCCCCCTGCAATCAGTGCGACCCTTAACCGTTTCACGTGCCCATCGTCCTTCTCGAAAACATGGCTGAGCGTAAAGACAAATCATAGCTTCGTTGGTAGACCAGAACAAGGAGATTTTTTTCTTTCTCCATGGGATCAGGCCTTGGCGACTTGGAGACTCTTGCTCCATAAGGATTCGTAAAAAGTGCGGTGGGAATAAAAGAAAAAATCTAATGGGAAGAATCAAAAACGAACGAAAAAAAGCGTAAGAATGAGAAAATTGAAGATTGAGATTTGTGGATATGTTTATACACTTCATCTCATTAAGGTCAAACCTCATGATATCAAACACAAATTCCAGGTCCCCCTCTTTCTCGCACTCTGCTTGAAGTTACCGGCTGCATGAAATTTCAAACAGCAATTTCAGCCGCTTATATCCCGTCGATAAAATCCGCGCGGCTAACTTGCTCTCCGGACTCCTTACCTTTGACAGCCTCCGGAGGGTTCGATAGAAGACACGCGAACGTGGAAGCATTGCGTGGAGCCCCGCGGGCAGGAGCCCGTGGCACTTACGGTGCGGCGCAACCCGCCGAAGCTCCAGTCCTCCTTCGCCAAGGCTTCGGAGGACACCCGCATTCCTCCAGAGTTACGAGACCGTGGCTTCCTGCGAAGGCGGGTGAATTCATGCTTTCTTTTTTTATTCCTGGGGCGGCGATGACGAATATTTGGGAAGAGATCAAAGACCAGATCAGGGGAGTCATTCCGGAGAAAAGCTTCTCCTTGTGGATCAATCCTCTCACTCTTCTGGAACAGAGGGAGGACGCCCTCGTGCTGGGATGCCCCAACAAGTTCTCCCTCAACTGGGTCACGGAGAATTACATTCCTCTCTTCCAGGAAAACCTCGACCGGATGGGAGAAAAGAATTGTAAACTGGCTCTGAGAGTGGTGAGTCCTTCGTCCGCTCCGCCACCTGTTCTTGTTGAAGATCCCAGGCAGCTCACTCTGCCCAACATCCCGAGCAATGAAAATGGCGGGCCCAGGGCGCTTAACCAGGACTTCACCTTTGATCGATTCGTGGTGGGGAGATGCAATGAGTTTGCCTATGCCGCTTCCAAGGCCCTGGCCCTAGAAGGGCAGTTTCCATGCTCTTCCCTGTTCATCGTGGCAAAAACCGGGCTCGGCAAAAGCCACCTTTCTCAGGCCACGGCCCACGCGCTTCTGGCAACCAACCCTAGGCTTAAAGTGATTTACATCACCGCCGAAGACTTTGTGAACGAAATGATCTTTGGCCTCAAGAACCACCGGATCGACGAATTCAAGAACAAGTACCGACGATCCTGCGATGTGCTGCTCCTGGAAGAGATCCATTTTCTGAGCGGCAAAGAAAAAACTCAGCTTGAACTGGGATACACGCTGGATGCCCTGGCCAATGATCACAAGAGGATTATTTTCACGAGTTCCCTCTTCCCCAAGGACATCCCTCACTTGACCAAGGAGCTGGCCTCGAGGCTGACCTCCGGAATTATCACCACTCTGGACACACCGGACTATGAGACCCGGGTCAAGATCATTGAGAGGAAATCCTCGGAGCACGGCCTCGCCCTGTCGCACGAAATCTTTCATCTCCTGGCCAAAGACCTCACCGGAGATATTCGCCAGATGGAAAGCGCTCTCCGATGCTTGAAGGCAAAGGCCGATCTCATGAAGGCCCGAATAGACCCGGACCTGGCAAAAGAAATCCTCCTATGCCACCTGCCCACGCAGAAACTTCTGACCATGGAAGACGTGAAAGCCATGGTGTGTCAGTATTTCAAGATCGATCCGGCCTTGCTCTCCTCCAAATCCCGAAAGAAGATCCACGCCTACCCACGAAACGTCTACGTCTACCTTTGCCGGCAGAACACGGACAGAACCGTAGAAGAAATCGGCCGGTCTCTGAGTCGAAACCACTCGACGATCCTCTACGCCTCAGAGGTCATTGAACACAAAATGAAGATGGACAAGCGGATCAAAAATCAGATAGAGTTTCTCAGCACCAAACTCCAAGAAATGAAAAAGTGATCTATGAAAAACCCTTTTCTCTGGGTTCTTCTGGTTTTCTCCGCCCTGGTGTCGGGCTATCTGGTGTTCCTGGGCGTGATCTCCATTTCAGTGGGACTTCAGCACACGGAACAGGAAGGCTCATGGATGCCTGTGCTCGCAGGGAGTCTGTGCATTTTGGCAGTTCTCTGGATTCTCATTCGAGTGGCCCGCTCCCTGGTTCAGGCCTTGAGTAAGACCGACAGCCTGAACGTCAAATAGGGCCTCATTTTTCTCTGTAAAAGTTGACCAGGTCCTGCTCCTCTTTCGGAGATAGATTGAACCTCAGAGAAGCCTCTTGAATCAGCTTTCGGATGGACTTCTTCTCGTCCTCCATCCGTTCCGCAGAAATGAATTTTACCGCCTGCCTCACCCTTTCTCCTTCCGGCATGATCGTCGGCATATCCTTCTCCTGCTCTCGTTGATTTCTGAATGAAATGGGTAGGCCCTGATTCTCGCTGATTCAATCTCAGATTTCCAGCAAAATAGAAACCTGGGCCGGTTCTTCGATCTTCTTTGCCCGCTGCAGAGATATCCCTTAAACTGGCTCAAGCGCCCCTATCTCGCTACTTTGAATTCCCTCCCCGCACCTATTACGTCGAACACGCTCCCTTTTCAGCGATTGCGTTCATCGCCTACAGCCTGGCCAAATGGATCTACCCTGTCCCTTTTGTCCAGCGGTTTCACCTCTTCGAGATGCCGGTGCTGGGGTATGCGGGCTATCTCCCCTTCGGTACAAATTCAAAATACAAATACTCCAATGTCCGAAACCTAAACCAGGGAACACAAGGACTTTGATCATTCGAATTTGGATCATTGGAGTTTGTTTCGGATTTCGTGCTCCGGATTTCGGATTTTGGCTTGTTCCACTGCCCGAAGATGCGAAGGGCATTAATCCTTAACTATTTATTGGCAGGCTCTCCGGCCCGCAGCGCCTCCTCCTTGACGCGGTGCCGGATGATTTCGCCCTCAATCAGGTAAATCACCTCTTCCGCGATGTTGGTCGAGTGATCGCCAACCCGCTCCAGGTGCCGGGACGTGGTGTAGAGGTTGATGAGGTAGCCCACATAATCCGGGTTCTGGCTCATGACTTCCTTGATCCTGTCGTAAATCTCGCGGTGCATCAGGTCCACTTCATCGTCCAGAGTGAGCACCTTGAAGGCCAGATCCCGGTCCAGGTTCACCAGAGCATCCAGACTCAAGCGGAGCATGGTCGCGGCTTTCTCCGCCATGATGGTGAAATCGAATGACAGATCGAGCTTTCTCCGTTTTGAGATGTTTCGCACCCGGTTGGCGATGTTCACCGCCTCATCACCGACGCGTTCCAGCTCGCTGTTGATCTTGATGGTGGCTATGAGAAACCGGAGATCCACCGCTACAGGCTGGTGCAGAGCCAGAATCTTCAGGCATTCCTCTTCCACCTCGATCTCCAGCTCATCAATCTCAAAGTCCCTGCGGATGATCTCTTCGGCCAGCCCGGCATCCCAGGTCTCGATAGCCTTGATGGCCATATGGATCCGTTCTTCCACCATGGCGCCGAGAGAAAGCACCATTTTCTTGATCTTCTCAATATCCTTCTGCAGACGTTTGGGCATGGCCTTTCCCTCCTCTCCTATCCAAAACGACCTGTAATGTAGTCTTCTGTTTGCTTGAGCCTCGGTCGGGTGAAGATCGCGTTGGTCTCTCCATATTCAATGAGCCTTCCCAAATAGAGGAAGGCCGTGTTGTCCGAAACCCTGGCCGCCTGCTGCATGTTGTGGGTGACGATGATGATCGTGTAGCGGCCCCTGAGCTCGTTGATCAAATCCTCGATCTTGGTGGTGGCCAAAGGGTCCAGGGCGGAGCAGGGCTCGTCCATGAGGAGAAAATCAGGGTCCGCTGCAATGGCTCGGGCAATGCACAGCCGCTGCTGCTGTCCGCCGGAAAGACCGAGAGCACTGTCCTTCAAACGGTCTTTGACTTCATCCCACAGGGCGGCGCTCTTGAGGGCCCGCTCCAGGGTTTCTTCCAGCACACGGCGCTCGGTGACATGGTCCACCTTGAGGGGATAGGTGACATTCTCTGCAATGGACATGGGAAAGGGGTTGGGCTTCTGAAACACCATGCCCATTCTCTTTCGAAGCCCGATGACATCCACGTCCGGATCATAGATGTTTTTGCCCTCGAATACGATGGTTCCGGAGATGCTGAGGCCTGCGATGAGGTCGTTCATGCGATTCAAGGACCGCAGCAGGGTGGACTTTCCGCAGCCCGAGGGTCCGATCAGGGCGGTGACCAAACCCCGCTCGATGTTGAGAGTGTTGTTGAAAAGGGCTTGCGCGCGGCCATACCAGAGACAGAAGCGATCGATGTCCAAGATCGACCCTCCGCCTCCGGGTTTGGGGTGGTATACGGTTTCCGCGCTGTCCAAATCGACCTGTGCCTTTGCTTCCATGAAAAACCCTCTCAGAAATGCCCCACGTAATACTTCCTCTTCAATCGGTTGCGGATGTAAATGGCCGTGGCATTCATGACCGCCACCAAGGAAATCAGCAGCAGGGTGGTCACGAAGACCATGGGCTTGCCGGCCTCGGAGTTCCGCGACTGGAACCCCACGTCGTAAATGTGAAACCCCAGATGCATGAAGCTTCGCTCCAAATGAAGAAAAGGGAAGAACTCGTCCAGGGGGAGACTCGGGGCTATTTTCACCACCCCCACGAGCATGAGGGGAGCGACTTCCCCTGCCCCTCTGGCCATGGCCAGAATCAGGCCGGTCATGATGCCGGGCATGGCCTTGGGAAGCACGATGTTCTTGATGGTCTGCCACTTCGAGGCTCCGCAGGCCAAGGACCCTTCCCTCATGGACTGGGGCACCGCAGCCAGCGCCTCTTCCGTTGACACGATCACCACAGGAACGGTGAGCATCGCCAGCGTCAGCGAAGCCCAGAAAAGGCCTCCCGATCCAAAGGTGGGATTGGGCAGGCGTTCCGGAAAGAAAAACTGATCAAGGGTTCCACCCAGGATGTAAGCAAAGAAACCCAGGCCGAAGACGCCATACACAATCGAAGGAACCCCTGCCAGGTTATTGACGCAAATGCGCACCAGGGAAACCAGTCGCCCTTGCTTGGCATACTCCCGAAGATAAAGGGCGGCCATGATGCCGAAAGGCGCCACAGCCACAGCCAAAAGCACGGTCATAACAAAGGTGCCGAAGATGGCCGGAAGAACCCCCCCTTCCGTGTTGGCCTCCCGGGGCTCCGCCGTGAGGAACTCCATCCACCGGGAAGCGTAAACTTTCCCCTTCTGGAAAAAGGTCAGGTCATTGGCCGGATAGAACCGAACGATTTGCGAAAGGGCCAGAGTTTTCTCTGTGCCTCGAATATCCTTGAGAACCACCTTGTAGAGGCTGTCTTCTCTCTTGATGGACTCCGCTTCTTTCTGGAGAAGGCCGTAGCGGGTTTGCAGCTGCGCCACCCGGCCAGCCTGCTTCTTCTCTTCAGCCGCGTGCTCCGGGCTGTCCTTTCCTTTTTCAAGGGCAATCCGCCGCAGCGCCAGCCTCATCCGGTCGAGCTCGAAGTTCAGGCCTCCCATCTCGTCCCGCTCAATGGCCCTAATCCTGTTGCGCCGCTCCACTGCTCTCTTGTGTTCATCTTCCAGTCGGTTCAGGGTGAAGGAACCCGCAGGGAGGTCTTCTCCCTTCACCCTTAGAGTCTGAAGGGCTCCGATGAAAGGCCCCCACTCCACTCGCTCGATGAAGAAAAC
>CAZOLJ010000003.1:0-17977 GCA_964580575.1 uncultured Desulfobacteraceae bacterium | reverse complement strand
ATCATGATCAGTCCGAGGGCCAGGGCGCCGCCCATGCTCCACAGATAGGGTTCCCCTCTGGAGGAGAGATCTGCGCCTGTTACGGTTCTTTTCGTCGGTGTTAAGGACATCGTCATGACGCCGCACTATAGCTGCATTGCCCGCTTTCGAAATCTGAGGCGGATGATCTCCGCCACGGTGTTAATCACAAAGGTCATGGAAAAAAGGACCAGGCCCGACAGAAACAGGATGCGATACAGGGTCCCGTTTTTGACAGCCTCAGGCAGCTCCACGGCAATGGTGGCTGAGAGGGCTCTGAGGCCGTTGAAGATGTTCATGTCGATGATCGGCGTGTTCCCAGTGGCCATGACCACGATCATGGTTTCTCCCACGGCGCGGCCCATGCCGATCATGATCGCCGAAAAGACCCCGCTGATCGCCGTGGGAAGAACCACGTAGATGGCCGTCTGCCACGGCGTCGCCCCGCACCCCAGGCTCGCCGCGCGCAGGTGCTCTGGAACGGCGTTGAGTGCGTCCTCGGCTATGGTGTAGATGATGGGGATCACCGCAAACCCCATGGCAAAGCCCACGATGAGCGTGTTGCGCTGAACATAGGTGTCCACAAAGGTGCCCCGCACGTCCACCCCCAGAAGCGCCAGGATCTTGGCGATGGCCAAAGAGCCCAGCGCTGCGAGCAGCACCGTCCCCCCCCATCGCCCCAGCTCAAGCAACGCCGCTTTGAACTGGCTCATCCCCTTCATGACCAGGGCCAGTTTACGACCGTACCATCTCGAGACCAGCACGCTCACCACAAGAAAGGCCAGCGGCAGGGCCAGAAGGAACAGCATGGGTTCAGGGCCTCCCACATCCCCGTTGACCCACGCGTTGAAATCGCCGCTGAAAAACACGGCCTCAAACGCATCTCCCAGTTTGACCGCCCCGTAAATGGCGCAGATCACCACCAGCACGGTGGCGAAAAACTTTGGGGAGCCCTGAAATCGAAGGGCGATTCGAAGTGGGATCATTTGCCACAGGTAGGCGGCGATCATAAGGGCGGCCGGCACCACCATGAAAACAAGAAGCACAGCGGCAATCCACGTCTCCACCACAGGCGCCATGACCAAGGCCGCCACGAATCCCAACACCACCGACGGCAGGGAGGCCATCATCTCCATAGTCGGCTTCACCACGGCCCGCACCCGGATGTTCACGAACTCCGACGTGTAGATGGCCCCCAGGATGGCAATGGGAATGGCAAACAGCAGGGAGTAGAACGCGGCCTTGACGGTCCCGAAGATCAGGGGGATCAGGGAAAACTTGGGCTCGTAGTCCTCGCTCATGGCCGAGGACTGCCACGTGTAGGTGGGTTCCGGGTACCCCTCGTACCACACCTTTCTGAAAAGGGTCCTTACCGTGGTTTCAGGATGGGGAACCGAGAACTCCCACAGCCGCACCCGGCCGTCCGCCTGGAGGGCCAGAAGGCCGTCCATGCGGGGGAACAGTAGAACCGTGCGGTAGCCTCCAGTCTTCGAGTCCGCGGGGAATTGAACCAGTAGTTTCTGGCTGGTCCCGTGAAAAACAAAGAGGTTGCCTTTGGCATCGGCCACGGCGAAATTCTTCCCCATGAGGGCGGGTTCAAAGAGAACCGGGCTGGAAGGCAGACGGTCAAAGCTCTTCGTGAGCTGGAGGGCCTGTCCGTCTTTGGTGGCGGCGCCCTCTTTCTTGAGCAGGAAGAAGACGTTCAAGGAGCCGTCCGAGCCGCCCACCACAAGGGACTGGCCACCGAAAAGAAAACCCAAGGCGGTGAGCGTGGAGGAATCCGGAACGAGGCGGACCGTCTCAGCCAGAACCGGGTTGTTGAAGTCCGCGGTGTTGTAGCGATAGACCGTTCCTGACTTGTCAGCCACCATGACCTGATCCGCTTTTTCCGTCAGGAGAATGGATTGGGGCTTGACACCCTGGGGCAAGGGAGGGAGCTGGATCCGGCTGACCTGAGCTCTTCTTTCGGCCGTGAGCAGGTTGATCTTGGAGGTGACCAGATTCAGGGAAGGAATCCCGTCCTGGTCCAGGGCAACAAACGCTCGGGCCTGCCGCTCGGCCTGGCCGCTCACGTGATAGGCCAGGGCCACCAGAGGCTTGCCGCTTTCGGAGGCCGGGATGAACTCCTTGTCCAGAGTGAGGGAAAAAGAGACTTTCCTGAACTGATTTCCCGGTATTTTGCTGTAAACACTGGATCCATCCGTGCTGTCCTGCTCATCCACCTTGGTCAGCCCCTGGGGGAGCTTCTCAGGGGGAAGGATCTCCGTGCTGAACTCCAGAGATCCGAATCGCACACTTCCGTCCGAGAAGCCGAAGACCAAGTATTTTCGGTCCGGAGTGGTCGCCAGAACGGTCAATATCCTGCCTTCGAAGTCCAGCGCCGACTTCTGCAGCGGCAAACCTGTTCTGGCATGAAACAGGCGGCCTTTGCCTTCCTTGGTCAAGAGAAAGGCAAGAGTTTTGTAGTCGTCAACACTTGCCCCTATCACGTCGTCTGCCGGTCTTTCCAGCGAATAGGTGTGAGTGGCGGTCGTGGTGCCGCTTCTAAAAAGAGGAAGCGTTTCTTCTACCAGAAACACCAGGATCCCCAGGACCGCCACGATCACCAGGATACCACCGATCGTGATGGTGCGGTCGGCGATCGCGTCGGCAATAAGAACACCACGCCGCGCTTTTTTTTCTCTTCTAAAAGGAACTGCAGCGCTCTTAGGTGGTGCACTTGCAGCTTGGGAGGCAGGCCTTGATTCCATAGTCTCAAAAACCTATTGAAAGGAAAGGGGCGGAGCCTGGTCATCCAGGAACCGCCCTATCCTTAATGATGATAGAGTGAAGACCTTCACCCCGGGCTCGATGCGAACCCCATGGCTTGGGTCCGGGGACCGGGTCTGGTGCTTACTTGATGCCCAAAGCTGCCATGTCTTTTTGAGCGATGTCGCTTGACACAGGGAAAAAACCGTCCTTGACCACAATCTGCTGCCCCGCCTTGGAGAAAACAAACTTGATGAACTCTTTGCGAAGGGGATCCAGCTCCTGATTGGGGTTCTTATTCATGTAGATGTAGAGAAACCGGGACAACGGGTAATCCCCGCTGTAAGCGTTTTTCGCATCCGCATCATAAAAGGCCTGGCCCTCTTTCACGGCGATGGGTACAATTCTCACATCCGCTGTCTTGTACCCTACTCCGGAATACCCTATGGCATACTTGTCTGAGGCTATCCCTTGAATCACGGCTGAGGACCCGGGCTGCTCCTTGACCTGGTCCTTGTAGTCTCCCTTGAAAAGGGCCACTTCCTTGAAATAGCCGTAGGTGCCGGAAGCCGAATTACGGCCATAGAGAGAAATCGGCTTGTCCGCCCATTCACCTGTGAGCCCCAAATCGCCCCACGTTTTGATTTCCTTGGCCAATCCGCCCTTGCGGGTCTTTGAGAAAATAGCATCCAGCTGCTGGAGGGTCAAGCCCTTGATGGGGTTGTCTTTGTGGACAAAGACCGCCAGCGCATCCACAGCTACCCGAATCCGAGCGGGCTTGTAGCCGTGCTTTTTCTCGAAAGTCCCTTCTTCCTCGGATTTCATCTCCCGGGACATGGGGCCGAACTGGGCCGTTCCTTCGATCAGAGCCGGAGGTGCTGTGGTAGAACCCTTGCCTTCGATCTCGATTTGAACGCCCGGATAATTTGACCGGTACCCTTCAGACCAAAGAGCCATCAGGTTGTTCAGCGTGTCTGATCCGATCGACTTGATCTTGCCGGACACTCCGCTCACTGCCTTGTAATCCGCCAGCTTGGAATCCACGTCAACGGCCGACACCGGCGCCGCCAAAGCAAACCCTGCGATCACCCCTACTACTGCAACACTCAACGCTTTCCAATTTCTCATCGTTCCAAATCCTCCTTTTTAAGTTTCATCCTACCGGCCAAAGGCCGCAACCCAATGCATCGATCATTCTGCATTCCTCATTTGCCATTGTTGATGAACTCGAAAAAAGCACTCCACGCCGTCACCCCGGCGAAAGCCGGGGTCCATAGGTTCTTTGTATTCCTGGATTCCGGCTTTTGCCGGAATGACGTAGGGCGATGTTTTCGGGCTTTTCGCAAACGCATCATTATTCAAAAAGAAATTAGAGATGGTTTGTTAGGAAATTGTTAGAAACAGGTTAGGATTCGGAGAGATTTGGCGGCGGCAAAACCAGTAAGCAAGTAGGCAGTTTTCCCTTCTGCTTGCTGCCTACTTCATACTGCTTACTCATGGGTTGCCCCTGAAGGGAGGGTTGGAAGGCAAAGGAATGATTCCTGGGGGGGCTCTTAAGAGGAAACTCGGGGCAAATGGAGAGTGAAAGCGCTCCCCCGGCCAGGCTGGCTTTCAACCGACACCCGGCCCCCATGGGCTTCCATGATGTGCTTGACGATCGCAAGACCCAGCCCGGTTCCCCCCTGCTTGCGGCTCCGGGCCTTGTCCACACGGTAAAAGCGCTCAAAAAGGCGCTCCTGGTGTTGTTTCTCTATCCCGCACCCCTCATCGCGAACTTGGATCAGGATCTCCTTAGGCATCGTATCCACTTGGACCCAAACGCTCTTTCCCGGTTCACTATACTTGATGGCATTATCCAACAGGTTCACCACCGCCTGTTCCAGAAGGGACGGGTTGATCTTCGCCACCACGTCGTCCCGGCAGGAGAGCCCGATTCGAATTTGCTTGGGCTCTGACTTGGCCTGGCAAAGTTGAAGGGCGCCCGCGAGCACGTCCTTGATGAGCTTCTCTTCCAGGACAATCGCCTCCTTCTCGGTCTCCTCTTCGATCCGTGAAAGGCTCAAAAGGTCCTCAACCAGCGCTTCGAGCCTCTGAACATGGTTCTGGATGATCCCGAGAAACCGCTCCGCATCCTGGGAGCTTTGCATGGCGCCGTCCTTCAGCGTCTCCACAAACCCTTTGATCGCGGTGATGGGGGTCTTGATTTCGTGGGACACATTGGCGACGAAATCCTTGCGGATGTTCTCCAGTTTCCTGAGACGGGTGATATCGTTGAGCACGACCAGGACACCCACCCGCTTGCCCTCTCCATTGCTAAGAATGGTGGCGTGCCCGTTAAGGACTCTTTCTTCCTTCAGGTAAAGGACCACGTCCCTTTCCACAGCCTCTTCGCTGGCCAGGGCCTTGGTCACCAGGCTCTGCAGTTCCGGATGGCGAATCACTTCCTGGATGGTCCGTCCCTGCACCTGCTTCGGATCGCATTCAAAAAGCACGGAAGCGGCGTGATTCATGCCGATGATCCGCTCTTCCATATCCATGGCCAGCACGCCTTCCGCCATGCTGGAGAGGACAGCCCCCAGCTCGTTTCGCTGCTCCGTGATCGTGGAGACCGTCTTCTGCAGCTCCTGGGCCATGGTGTTCAGGGTCTCGGAGAGCTCGCCGATCTCTTTAATAGCCGACACCGGCAGGGGATTCTGAAAATCTCCGCGAGAAAACCGTTCCACGCCCCTTCGGATTTCTTCCATAGGCCTTCTGATCCCGTGGGAGACCAGCAAGCTCAGCAGGGCGGCGAGCCCTGCAATAATCAGCCCGGAGAAAGCCATCTTTATCTGGATGGCCTCAATATCTCTGTCCACCGAATCCACCTCGATCGCCGCCCGCACAAAGGCCACGGTTCGGGTGTTCCTCTTGAGCGGCACAGCCACGTACATCAGTTGCTTTCCCAGGGTTGGACTGTACCTGGTAGAGGCGCCCACATCCTTTTCCATGGCGTTCAGGATCTCGGGACGGTCGAGGTGGTTGTCCATCTTCTGAGGATCTTCTTCGGAATCCCCGATCACGCTGCCGGAAGGAAGAATCACCGTGAGCCTGGTAAACGCCGAGGGACCGATTCTTTTGCAGAGGCGATCAATGCTCTCTTCATCAAGAGGCTCCACATGCTCCAGGATGTAGTTCTCGAAAAGAAGGGCCCGGCTTTGAAGATCGTCCTGAATCTTTTCCAGGAAGAAGTGCCTCATGTAATTCGAGGCTAACCAGGTCAACGCCACCAGCGAAACCAGGATGACCAGGAGGTTGGGAAAAAAGACATGCCACATCAAGCTCTTTTTCTCAGCCATGGCTTATTCCTTGAAGCGGTACCCCACGCCGCGAACGGTGTCTATGACTCTTGCGGCGCTCCCGAGCTTTTTCCTCAGCCCCACAATCTGCACGTCCACAGCGCGGTCGGTCACGAAATACTCATCGCCCTTGACCGCGTCCACGATCTGGGATCGGGTGAAAACCCAGCCGGGCCTCCTCGCAAGGAAATTCAGGATTCCGAATTCCGTAAACGTCAGCACCACGGGCTTTCCCTTCACCAGCACCTCGCGCCGGCCCGGATGAATCGTGAGATCGTGAACCGTCAAGACTTCCTGATCATCGGCCGGAGCAGCCGTTTTTCTCCTGAGGACCGCGCGAACCCGAGCGATCAGCACCTTGCGGCTGAAAGGCTTGGTGATGTAATCCTCGGCCCCCACCTCCAGTCCCGTCACGATGTCCGCTTCCTCGCCTTTGGCCGTAACCATAATAATAGGGATCTCTTTGGTGGGTTCTTCCTTTTTCAGGCGTCTGGCCACTTCCAGGCCGTCCATGCCCGGCAACAAGAGATCAAGGAGAATCAGATCGGGTTTATGGGAAAGGGCCGACTTCAGGGCTTCTTCCCCTGAAGAGGCGCCCGTCACTGAAAATCCCTCTTTGGTGAGATTGAATCGGAGAAGTTCAAGGATGTCTTCTTCATCATCGACGGCAAGGATCTTTTGCTTGGCCATGGTTTTCCTGGAAAACGAAATTGTTTCCAAAGTAATATAAGCATGTTAGCATCATGTTAGCGTTCTGTAAAGATATTGTTAGGGTTGGCTGCCCTCTGATCAAGCTTCCCACCTGTCAGATTTCTGAGCCATGGCCCTATCGTGGAGTGGATTTCCTTGCCCACAACAACGCCCATATGGGTTACGCCGTCCAACAGTACCACCTGGCCGGAAGTATACTGGGAAATGACGGGCTTGAATTGGCTTGCTTCAAAAGCTTCATCTGCTGTTCCAACCACGACCAGCAACGGCTGCCTGATGGCGCTGAGATCTTTCTTGTAGTCCTGCGGCGCGTACGCCGAGTTGAGTCGAAAGGAGTAAGACAAGGTTTCGGACCCGTCACGGGCATTCTCGGGCATATTGAAACGGATGACGGGCAGGTGATTGAACCAGCGAATCCCCACATTGTTCAGCATCACCAAACCCACTATGCGCCTCGTATAGGGTTCTGCCCATCCTCCCGAATGGGGCCGCATGGTAGGGGCATTGTATTTCAGAAAGGGCGAGAGCAATAAATAGGCATCCGCCTCTTTTCCGCACCGGCTTCCTGCAAAGCGAACTGCCAGACCGCCACCGGAGGAGTGCCCTCCGACGATGACCATGGCATCAGGATGATCCCTACGGGCTACGGCAATGAGATCGGCAACATCGTCTGCAAGTTGTCCGATATAGTCCACATCGCCTCTGCGCACAGGTTCTTGACCGTGCCCTCTCAGATCCGGTGTGTAGACGTGAGCGAGACCCTGGGTGCTGATGAATCTGGCCAAAGGAAACAAGTACCTGCTGTGGTACCCTGAGCCGTGCAAGAGGATCAGAATCTTTTCTGAAAGAGATGGGTAGTGCCTGTAGGAGAGAACCGCCCCGTCCCTGGCGCGGAACTGCTTTAATTCAGGCAGCCCGCTGTAATCAATGAACAGCCCCTTGAAATCCAATCCCGTTTCATCCCTATCCGGTTTGCCGGGCTTGCCGGTGACAATCAGCACGGCAGCAATCCCGAAATAGACCACAACAGATATCAGGATAGAAATCAGCACCATTCTCAGTCTCCGGTCTCCTCTTTCGCGCACGTCCTGTTTTCCGATGATGTCCACAGGCGAACACCCAATGCAGAGAAGGGCGCCACACCTCTTTCGAGTACCCCTGTCCTTGCGCAGCGCCATCTGATACCTTATTGAGGTTTACTGGGCCTTTGTCCTTTTCTGCGACAACTTCTCCCGGCACTCGGGGGACAACTGTTTTTCATTCTCCTTGAGACAATTCACGATTCGTCCCGCACCCGGCTTCACGTCCTTGCAGAGCTTCGTTGCATCCTCCGCGCAGGGGTTCTTCGTCTGTGCACCCGCAGGCCCGCTAAAACAAAGCGCCAGGGCCACAATCCCAACAAGCAATCCATCTCCCTATCACTTGGTATCCCCATTCCCCCATGGCATTGTCTCCGACGCTTCAAGCCGAATAGGGCTTGTAGTCGGTGTATCCTTCTGCACCGGGCGTATACCAGAAAGCCATGTCGTCAAAGGGGTTGAGGGGCCAGCCGTTTTTCAGTCGCTCCGGCAGGTCGGGGTTGGTGATAAACGGTCGGCCGAAGGCCGCCATGTCTGCATTGCCCGCGGCAATGCGCTGCTCCGCATCTTCACCCGTGTACCCGCAGTTGCCGATGATCACGCCTTTGTAGTGCTCTCTGAATTCAGCGAGCGTCATCGGCTCCCCCTGCCGGTGAAAACCGAAGGCAAGACCGTCCATGATGTGCACATATCCAAGATCCAGCGCGCTCAACTGCTTGATGGTGAAGAGATAGGTTTCGCGGAAATCCGGGCTCCCCATATCGTTAAACACCCCGTTGGGGCTCAGCCGGACACCCACCCGGTGCCTCGGCCACACCTCCAGCACCGCTGCAAGCACCTCTCCGAGAAAGCGGTATTTGTTCTCCAGTCTGCCGCCATATTGATCCCTGCGCAGGTTGCTCCTGGAATCCAGAAACTGGTTCAACAGGTAGCCGTTGGCGCTGTGGACTTCGATGCCCGAGAAGCCGGCTTGCTGCGCATACTCTGCCGCCCGCCGGTAATCTCCAACCGTCGCCTTGATTTCCTCAATGGTGAGAGGCCGGGGCGTTTCATAGTCTTTCTTCCCCATGGGCGTGCGGATCTTGTCGCCATTGAGCTTGACCGCTGAAGCGGACACGGGCAGCTCACCGCCGTGGAAGTCGCTGTGCGAGGCCCTGCCGCAATGCCAAAGCTGCAAAAATATCGGCGTTCCCGTCGGCTTGAGGTGATCGGTGACCTTGCGCCAGCCCTCAACCATCTCCTGGGTGTAGCTCCCGGGGGAGCCGACCCAGCCGTTGCCCTTGCGAGAGACCACGGTCGCTTCGGTAATGATCAGCCCAGTCGAGGCTCGCTGAAAATAATACTCGGCCATCAACTCGTTAGCGATCCTGCTGTCTCCTGCCCTGCCGCGGGTCATGGGCGCCATGGCAATACGGTTCTTGAGTTTCAGATCTCCCAGCGTGAACGGCTCAAACAATGATTTTGTCACGGTCTTCTCCTTCCAAAAGGCTTGGGCTCGGTCTTTTCCTTCGCCATCCCAGCCTGCCCGGTGCGATCAAGGCCCTTTACCATAGCTCTTATCATAGACTGGACGTGCGTGTTCTCGGAAAAACGCCCAAATCACATCGTTCGCTTGCAACTTGTTCGATGTCTTCCCCACCATGCGCTCCCGCAGGAGGCTCTTCCCCGCCGGCCAGGTGTGCCCCAGTCCCTCGACCTCAATAGAGACAACCTCAGCGGAGTCACGGCACGGAGAGTAGGTTTCTGTGCGCACGCCGTTGGCCTCGGACACGTTGGCCGTCGCTGCCGGACACCCAAGGGCCTTGGCCCACTTGAGGACGGAGACCCTCACAGGCGGCTTTGGTTTGCCCCGCACGCTGTCGCTCGCTCCGGTTGCCAGCTTCGGCACGCCCCCCTCGATGACATTCAATGGATCGGCCGTGCCCGTGATGTAGCACATGGAGACCGGATGCTTGAACGTGGGGGGATCAAACCACAACGCGCCGGCCACAGGCGCAATGGCCGCGATCCGGTCCGACAATTCCGCGCCCACACGGAAGCTCATGGAGGCGCCGTTGGAAAAACCGGTTACGAAAATCCGCCCCTTGTCCACCGCGAAGCGGCCGGAGAGATCGTCGAGCATG
The DNA here is from genome assembly GCA_964580575.1 of uncultured Desulfobacteraceae bacterium. GTDB lineage: Bacteria > Desulfobacterota > DSM-4660 > Desulfatiglandales > HGW-15 > CAVPDE01. Next base: position 7,963 of record CAZOLJ010000003.1, on the reverse strand, counting down.
GCGGCGATGAAACCGACATCATCCGCAGCGTTCTGGCCGGGATAAAACCGATCGGAGCCGTCATTCCAGAGCTGAGGGTTGCCCGCAAAACTGCTCGCCTTTGTTGGATCGCGCGCCAGCGCATTGGGGAAGACGACAATGAATCCCTCCTTTTCGGCCTTCGCCGTCCACTCTGTCTCCCAGGCTGCGGCCTTGGCCGTGCCTCCGCCCCCATGAAGCATGAGGACGAGCGGCGAGGGGGTTCGCGGCTTGTAGGCGGCAGGAACATGAACGAGGTATGTCCGCTCATGGCCGTCCACGACGATCGAGAGCTCATGAGTGCCGAACTCAGCAGGCTTGTCGCGGGAGCGGGCTTTGTCAGGATTGCAGGCCAGCATAAACGAACAAACAAGAACCGCCGACAGACATGTGGAAATCATTTTGCCGGTCTTTCCATAGCCCATTTCGCAATCTCCGCGATGCTTTCCCTCAGGGATGAAAACCCGTCGGGTGCAGGGGCCAGGCCACAAGGCCAAGCGCGGCTGCCGCGGCTGTCTTGATGAAGCCGCGCCGGGACGAGAAAGTCCATGGTTTGACCATTCTTTGACCTCCAGCCTTCTTGTTTGAGCCTAAAGAGCCAATGAGAGTTCTCCTGGCGCGTTTCCAATCGGGAAACCGATTTGAACTGAACCGCTGGATTTAAGATTGGGACTGGATACGGCCATTGATGAGCCATTCCACGCTGCTCTTGGAGTATTATAGAAAATGAGAGGGCGAAACTCAACGGTTCTGCTACCCGGAGCTGTCCGACGTGGGAGATCAGAGGACTTCCAAGCATGAACGACACCGTAAGTGAAACTGGAAGGCGCCGATTGGGGCGCGTGCTTACCGACTCAAGTCGTAATGTCCTGTTCAGCGGGCCCGGCCTTTTGCGGTCCACTGGAAGAGATCGTTCGGTAATGTCCCCGCTTGATATGAATTTTCTCATGTTGACCATAACAATCGGTCGGTGCTGGCCAATGCCTCAATTTGAGGCATTGGAAATTGCGTCTATTTTATGTAATCGAGTCTCTTCATTGATTTGACTAATTGGCCGTACTGCCTGATCCAGCTCATTTCATCCGGCTCCAATGGCCCTTGTCTTATTGCATCCATGTTCTGACTGAGTTGCTCCCGGTTTTGCGGCCCAGTCAAGACAACGTGCACACTTGGATTCGTCAGAACAAACCGGTAGCAGAGCTCTGGAGAGAGAGGCGGACCACTGAAGCTCTCCTTACCAGGCCAGGGAGGCATATCCATCTCCTTTAATGGCCTGATCAGCTGACCCCAAGCCAATGCCGTATAGCTGACCACCGCTGGATTTCGCTTTGAAAGGTGAGGAAAGATGTCCTTTTCGGCTCCGGGATGCTTGGCATTGTAGCGGATCATTAACAGATCGATTTCTGAGTCCAGCGCCAGCCTTCCGGCCCTCTTCCGATCATGGATGCTGGTGCCGATACTCAGTATCTTGCCCTCTTGTTTGAGCTTCAGAAGAGTGTCGATAATTCCCTTACTGTAGATTGATGTTCTCCCCAGCCACCCCAGCTTGAAAACATCGAGGTAGTCCGTACCAAGTACCCGCAGGGCATTTTCCGCACTGCGCCTCACTTGCCAGCCGAAATAGCCCCATCCGAGCATGCCAACCACATGGTTTTCGCGATCACCTTTAATGACTTCCCTGATTCCGTCTGTGACTTTGCCGAAACCTCTTCCCCATACCCAGTAATTTGCCCCCCGGTCCGCGGCCCATCTCACATCAGCTGAATCAATGCCATAGAAGCCGGCAACACCCATACGAAATACAGTCTTTTTCACCACCGGAAGCACCGCTTGAGAAAAGTCGGCAGGAAAACTCAGCAATTGCCCTGTCATGTGCCACACCTCTCCAGGAAATTGTTGAAATGCAGTCTGTCTCGGGGTCAACGGAACCACCCCGCCGAAGGCTGCGATGAGCCGCGAGTGTTAAGAGTCGGCTCCATCAGGTCTTTTGATTCTGGCAAGGTGCTTGTCGACTTCTTCGACGATGAACTTCCTGCCCTTCTGCGTCACGGTGTGCCCCTCCTCTTCGAGCCTCGCCTTCTGGGCCTCACAACCGCTCGGATACTTCGGGTTAAGTTCTCCGTCCCCTTTGAGAGTCCTCCAATACGGGGTGACGCGTTTCTTGCCCTGGGCTTTCTCCTCAGCCGCTGCTTCCGCGGCTATGCGAGCAAAGATCCCCGTCGTGATCGGGCACGCAATCGTAGCACCGTGTCGCGCGGCCAAGGCTTTGCGAATAGCATTGATGGTGGTCAGCTGGCCCCGTCGAACTTTGCGCATCAGCTCGTCGACCTCACGCGGGGCCGGTATGACACAAGTCCCCTCACCCCACTGCTTGCTCAGCTTCCCGTCCATCGTGATGACACGCGGCAGGTCCTTGTCGTCTTGCAGCTTCTCTTTCCAGGATTTCTTTGGCTTGCTCATTGTGCCTCTCTCCATATCTGTGTGCAACAGCCGAATCGAACAAGCCTTATATGGGTCCGCATAACCTCCCCTGTTCAAACGATCTCACACCACGCGGGGCCTTCATCTCGGCCACTGTACTTCATTTGCGCCATTCTAACAATTCATGCGGAGATTTGCTTGAAAGAAAATTGACCTTCTCCGGTCTTCCCGCTCTGATCGAGCTTCCCAGCCATATCGGTGCGCCATGCCCGCCACACGGCCTACCTCATTGTGCACGTCGCGGAAACCCTCGTCCATGAATACATCGTTCATCCCCCAAAAAACATGCGCAGGGAGATTTTCACCCAGGAGCTGGTCGCCATGCTCTGGGGTTACTTGCATAGCCCGTGCTGACGGGTTTTCCCATAATTCGTCATCTCTGCTCGGTTATCAGGAGAGGGAAGGAGGAAAGGTCCGATCTTTGATCTGGAATATCTGAGACGACGCCAGGGTTATTGACGGCAGGGATGGAATGGGAGGAGCGGCTCGTGAGTTTGGCATGCAGAAGGAGCGATAGCGACCCTAAATGCTTTGCGAGCGGGTGCAGGGTCTGCTGATCCCGTCTTCAAAACCATCTGTTTCTTATAAATAGCAGGGCGCTGAGTAACGACAGAGTGAAAGAAATTCCTATGACAATGAAGAAAGCATGGGAAGACCGCTGAAACGGCAAATCGATGTTCATTCCATAAATGCTCGCCATCAGGGTGGGAATCATCAGGATTATCGTTATGGAGGTCAGGATCTTCAACACTACATTGAGATTGTTCGAGATGACCGATGCGAATGCATCCATCATGCTGCTCAGGATGTTGCTGTAGATGTTGGCCATTTCGATTGCCTGTCTGTTGTCAATCAGCACATCCTCCAGCATGTCTTTGTCTTCGGGAGTCAGTTTCAGCAGCTCCATTTTCAGCAGCCGCTCCATCATCAGGTCATTCGATCTGAGAGACGTCGTAAAAAAGACGAGGCTCTTTTCTATATTGAGAAGTTTTATGAGCGCCTCGTTCTTCAGCGACTTCTGCAATACCTTTTCAGTTTCTCCTGTGCGCCTGTTTATCTCTTTGAGATGTTTGAGATAAAGCAGTGCCGTCCTCAGGAATATCTGAAGGATGACACTGCTTCTTTTCCCGGCAACAATGCCTTTTACCTTGCCGTTGTGCAATTCCAGAATCTCGGTGGCATCAGAAGTGCTCACGATGACAATGGTGTCCTCTTTTGTAAGGATTATACCTGCAGGAATCGTTGTGAAAGGGACTTCCGGATTACTTTCATCATATTTCGGTACCCTTAAAACAATAAGAAGAACGCCGTCTTCAATTTCGATTCTTGCCCTCTCGTCAATATCCAGCGGGTCTGTCAGAAAATCCGGAGGGATGAGCATTTCGCCTGACAGCTTGTCCAGCTCGCCCTTTTCCGGACTGACCACATTGATCAAGCAGTGTTTTTCGACTTTGTCAGTCGGAATGAACTTGTCCCCTGCCCATCTGAGAATCTTTATCATCTCCGTATCTCCCCTAGGTCCAGCGCGAGCAACCCCTTCCTGAACAATCGTGAAGCATGACACGCGCCACGCCCCTTGGCAAGCCCCTTGTACTTGAAATATCGTAGCACTTGGCATGGAGATGGGGAACCCTATTCACCATGATGAGGCCGGATAGAGGGGAGAAGGGGCCTCCCTATTGCGAATTTAATAGAAGCACTACAGAACTCTAATCAACATTTCTATTCTTGTCCTGACGGAACGCGTCATTTGCCTCGATCGACGTCGCAGAGGACGTCTTTAGTGCGAAGAGGAGGCCGAGGGTTTCACAGGATAATCCGGTTATGCCAAAAGTGGTCATTCCCTTTGGCGGCCGGGTTGAGACGTTTTATGCGGTATTGCTTTTTGCCCTCGTCCTTTTGGCCGCATCAAAAGGGTTCTATCACATCAAACGTCGGCAGATCGTTCAGCATCGTGCCTGGATGATTCGGCTCTTTTCATGGTCTATGTCCATCGCAACGATGCGAATTGTCCTGGGTGCCTTCTACAGCATTCAACCGTGGACCGATCGTCAATGGTTTGCGAACTCACTGCACATCGCCTTGGCTCTCAATGTTCTTGTGGCGGAGTGGTGGCTTAGGCGGAAAAGGGGCACTGGCGCATGAATCATGACCTGTTGTTTTCCATCGCCAATTCGACGGCCCTGATCGGTTGGGGCTTCCTTATTGTCCTCCCCGGAAATACAGTCACCAAGATTTTCATCCACTCAGGCTTGGTTTCTTTTTCCATCAGCGGCCTGTACCTGGTCTCTGTTTTAGCCGCTGTTCTCTCCGGTGCTCCGGGAGGATTTGGTTCCTTGACCGAGGTGTCACAACTTCTTGGAAACAAGGACTGGTTATTGGCCGCATGGGTGCATTACCTCGCTTTTGATTTGCTTGTCGGTTCCTGGATGGTGAAGGACGCTCAACAAAACAAGATCGCCCACTGGTATTGCATTCCCCTCCTGGTGTTGACTTTCTTGGTTGGCCCTGTCGGATACTTCGCCTACTGGCTGCTGCGGATCGCGAGGCGCATGAGAAGGGCGGAACCTCTTCTTCGTCCTTAGCCTGCCCAGGAAGCGGGTGCAAGACGCGGTCATCCCGCCGCCACAGGAGTTACGGGGTTGCGGGCGCAGCCGGCGTGTGAGGTGTTTGAACTCGCAGCAGGAAGATCAGGAAGAGGACGGCAACGAGATACTGTCCAACGACCAGGAGGGTCAGGTCGATCGGAACCAGAGCGCTGATCTCGAAATAGGCGAGCAACACATTGTTGATCCGGTGAATCAGGTGAGTGACGAACAGGAGCCCGATCCCTCCTGCCAGGCCCTTCGCTTTCATTTTCGGCGGCATCGCCCCTGCGGCCAGGACCAGGGAAACAAAGACGACGATGCTGAAGGTTTCGTAATAATAGACCGTGTTCATGGCAAGAGGGACCTGGTAGTTGAACAGGGAAAAGCCCGACTCGATAAACTGGTCCAGCAATCGGATGTACCCATGGTGAAGCTTGATCCAGACCAGGAACAGGCATCCGGAGATAACGCCGAAACGGGCAAGGAACAACGCGCTCTTGAAGGAAGGACTTCGTGTCGATTGCTTCCGGTCGACCCAGCGCATCCATGCCAGGCATGCCAGGACGACGAGAAACAAAGTGAACACCTGCCCGAGATAGACATGAACGACCGCAAAAAGCCTCCCGTCATGCCTGCTGATGAAAGCAATCCCCACCAGACGGGCCAGGTTGCCAAGATAGAGCGCCGGAATGCCCATGAGCAGCGCCTTTGCCTTGTCGCAAAAGGCGGCAGGATAGCATCCGACGAAGCAGAGAAATAGTCATGCCGTGAACATCGGGGTGCACTCAGGAATGATCCTGAAGGCAAGCCCCGGCCCTGAGACCAAATCGTTTTCAGCGGAGACGGGAACGCCCAGGTGATTCAGGACCAGGCCCAGCGTCGCAGCGGTGTGGGCATTCAGAGGCGCCGTGACAAAGGGGGGCAGAAAATGAATGAGCGCATAGAGCCCGATGCAGGAAAGAGCGAATGCCGATGCAAATCTTATCATGCCTGTCTTCTTGTTTTCGCTCAAAGCACCCATTTCACCTATTGCGCCGTTTTCTATGCAAATCCTCTCCCCAGGTCAAGTTAGGATCTTGTGAAGGGAACGCCCGCGACCGAGCTCGGGAGAAACATCACCACCCCTTGCCATGATCCTATCTGATATCTTGGAGGTGGAGCACCCAAGCACGTGGGACCACCTTGTGATGGAATGCCGCCTAGGCGGATCCTAAACCCACCTGGTCGAAGAGATTTTTCTGGCCATTCGTTTTCCATTCGTTATATTAAACGGGTGCTGCCAGACGGGATAGACAAGAGCTTCCGGTCGGTCGGCAGGAAACCTTGGAAGCGCTGGCCAGCCAGCTCGCAATTAAGGATCTTTCCTTTTTCTATGGAGTACACCTATTTCTTCAAAGGTCTTCTCGCGGGCTTTATCATCTGCATTCCCTTCGGCCCCATCGGCCTCCTGTGCGTGATGCGGACCTTGACGGACGGCAAACTGGGGGGCATCGCTTCTGTCCTCGGAGCCTCCGTGATGGATGCGATTTACTGTGCCATGGCGGGTCTCGGGGTCAGCTACATTTCGAACTTTCTGAACAAGGAGAGCATGGTTCTGCGCCTGGCCGGCGGTCTCCTTCTGATCGCTATGGGGATCAAGATCTTCTTCACCCATCCCACCGAAAAAACGCCCGAAGCAAAGGGCCACGGACTCCTCGCTTCTTTCGGCTCCTCCTTTTTCCTGATGTTCACCAATCCAATGGCCATACTTGTATTCACGGCCACCTTCTCCGCTCTTGGGATCGGCGGATGGGAGTATGCCTACAGTTCTACAGCGATCCTTGTCGCCGGTGTTTTCGTCGGTTCCGCTCTCTGGGCGCCTATTCTGGTAGCCGGCGTCAGCTTCTTTAACCCCCAGCTCACCCTGAGTCAGCTTAGGCTTGCCAACAGAACTGCCGGAGTCATTCTGTTCGGTTTCGGCATTGTTGCCGTCATCTGGGCCTTTTGCTGAAGAACGAATGTTTTCCTAACTCTTCTTTGATCCGATCCTAACATTTCCCTTCCTATAAGTGATGCGTTCGTAAAAAGTCCTCCAAGCCGTCACCCCGGCGAAAGCCGGGGTCCAGAACTCCTCGGTATTTCTGGATTCCGGCTTCCGCCGGAATGACAGAAAAAAGCAATTTCAGACTTCTTACGAGTTCATCGTAAGTGACTGTTCGAAAATCCTATGTCATGCATTTTCCCGGCTTGAGCCGGACGGTTTTATCCTACGGGGGCGGAGGGAAAAGGGAGATGAGAAAGAAGCTTGCAATCATGGGGGTCCTCCTGATGGCTATTGCGATCAGCAGTTCCGACTGCACTCAGGCTGCGGATGTGAAGATCGGGGTTATCGACACCCAGGAGGTTCTGAAAGAGTCAAAGGCGGCCAAGAAAGCCAGGACCCTCCTCATGGACGAGCTGAACGAAAAGAGATCGGTCTTCAGCAGGAAGCAGGATGAGGTGCGCCTTCTGGAGGAGGAGATCAAGATCAAAGGCGACGGCATGACCGAGTCTCAGCGGAGAGAGAAGAATGACCAGCTCGGGCGGGAGGTCAAGAATCTTCAGCGGCTCAAGACCGATCTGGAAGAGGAACTCAACAAGAAGAACGTGGACCTCACCCGGAAGATCCTTCAGGAGGTAGGCGACGTGGTCAAGGAATTCATGAAAAAGGAAAAGTACTCGCTCATTCTGGAGAAGAAGATCGTCGTGATCTCGGACGAGGCGATCGACATCACAGAGAAGATCATTCGTCTCTACGACTCAAAGAAGAAGTGAGCTTTGGAGCGGACGCCATGAAAGAAGTCCCTCTGCACGTCATATCTATGCAAAGGCATTCAGCACGCCTGCCTTCCAGACGG
>CAZOLJ010000002.1:0-102845 GCA_964580575.1 uncultured Desulfobacteraceae bacterium | reverse complement strand
TATTATTTATTATTCCTAATGGATTTCCTTGTCAAGCGATTTCCATCGGGATAACCAAAACCAGCAAAGGGAGCAAAAGCGCCGTGATTCTTTGGCCTTCTCGGGATTCTTATTGACTGCGAGGGGGCGCATGCGAAGGGACAAAGAAATGGTTGCGGTTTGAAAGACCACACCCCGAAGCCCCCGTGCCCACTTCACGAATTCCGAACTTACCCTTTGCCAAAGGCCTCCATGGCCTCTCTTTGGATCTCTTCTTCCAGGTCGCTGTACCTGGGGGAGAAATGGAAGAGTGTGATTTGCTTGACGCCGGCTTTTCTGGCAAGAGTCCCCGCCTCCTTGGCCGTCAGGTGGTACTTCGTCTTTGCCGTTTCCCTGTCTTTGTCCAGAAACGCCGCTTCCACAAAGAGGTGATCCGCATCGCGAGCCAGATCCACCGCCTTCTCCAGGTTCTCCGGACTCCCCAAGAGATCCGTCAGGTAGGTCACCTTCTGGCCCGGAGAGATTCGGGCGATCTTGTCTGTGAGTTCCCCCAAGGGGAATGTTTTTTCTCTCTGGGTCTTCCCTTCTTCTTCCCACACCACTGAAAAGGCTTGATCCGGATCTTTCTTCTCAGCCACCGTCTTCTTGAAGGAAGTGAGCCAGGGCCCTACAGGAAGACCCAGAGCGTTTAGAGCTTCCTTGTCGATGTTGGCGGAGAACTCCTCGATCAGGGAAAGCCCCAAACACGGGATACGGTGATCGAACAAAACCGCTTCGACTCGGAAGGCCGTTTCCTTGAGGAGGATGCGAGTAAAAGGAGCCTCCTCCTCGTCACCCTGCCGGAGGAAGCGCTCTTTGCACAGGTATCGTCTTGTCCTGCACCGTTCCTCGCCCACCTCCGTCACCCTCAGCCGGAGGTTGTAAGGATATTCGCCCACCAGGTTCCAGGTGTAACCTGCGAGCTTTCCTTCCACGCGATCAAAAAAACCCGCAGGCCCGAAAAGATGAAGTTCTTTTTCACGGCCCAGGGACACTCTTAGCAACGTGTCGAATCCGACAAAATGATCCATGTGCGTGTGAGTCACAAAAACGTGGGAGATCTTAAGCAGATCTCTTGGCGAAAGGGCGTGGAGATCCCCGAGATCGAAGAGCAGGGCTCTTCTTTGATACTGAAAGGAGATAAGAAGGCCCGGGTCATGAAAGGGCGGATTGACGAGCCTTGCTGTGAAGGATGGCCTGGCCATAGCGATATCAACCTTACTTGCTTGTCCAAGTAGCGACACAAAACTCTAACTAGTTCATTGACAAAATCTAGCAGATGTGTCATCTCTTGCCAATAACTAATCAGAATTTAAGCCCTTTTCGCGTGCGAGGCTGCGATGGCGCTGACCAAAGAGGACCTGTCGAAGAGTGTGATGGAAACGGTTCTCCTCAAGAAACCCAAGAAGGACAAACAGCAGCTTCTCTTCCCTGCGTTCGGTTACACGCAAATGACCAAGAAGCGCGCCACGGAACTCGTGGACGCTGCCTTTGAAATCATCAAGAAAGCGCTTGAAAGAGGCGATCAGGTGCTGATCTCCGGCTTCGGCAAATTCAAAGTCAAGTTCAAATGGGCCAGAAAGGGAAGGAACCCCAAGACAGGAGAACGAATCGTTCTGGACTCCCGGCGGATCGTGAATTTCCAGTGCTCTCTTAAGCTGAGAGACAAGCTGCAGAAGAGCCCTGAGCCTTCACACAAGAGGTAGACTGCTTTCGGCTGAAGCCGGCAGTTTGAGAGACAAAGGTACAGAGGGCCTAAGGGGCAGAGCGAATAACTTTTCTGCTCTGTGCCTTTGCACCTTTGTCCCTTTGCCCCTTTCTCAACTCCTCTTATTTGCTTCTGAAAACCACTTCTCCTTTTTCCACGTCCACGGCGACTCGGTCTCCATCCTTGACGCTCCCCTCTAAGATCTTCACGGCAAGCGGGTCCTGGATCATGTGTTGGATCGTTCTCTTGAGAGGTCTTGCGCCGTAAACAGGATCAAAGCCCGTCTTGGCGAGAAACTCCCGGGCCTTTTCCGTCAACGTAAGACTCATCTTGTTGCCCTCCAATCGCCTGGACAAGTAGGCGATCTGAATGTCCACGATCTTCTTGATCTCCTCAGTGCCGAGAGAATTGAAGATCACGATTTCGTCAACGCGGTTGAGGAATTCAGGTCTGAAGGTGCCTCGCAGGGCATCCATGACCCGGGTCTCCATCTCCTTGTTTTCCTTCCCCGCCAGCTCATAGATCCACTGGCTTCCCACATTGGAGGTCATGATGATCACGGTGTTCTTGAAATCCACGGTGCGGCCTTTTCCATCCGTCATTCTCCCGTCATCCAGGATCTGAAGAAGCGCATTGAACACGTCGGGGTGGGCCTTCTCGATTTCGTCAAAGAGGACCACCGAGTAGGGATGCCGCCGAACCGCCTCCGTGAGCTGGCCCCCTTCCTCGTATCCCACGTAGCCCGGAGGAGCGCCGATCAACCTGGCCACCGAGTGCTTCTCCATGTATTCCGACATGTCGAGCCGGATCATGGTCTTCTCGTCGTCGAAGAGGAACTCCGCCAGGGCACGGCCCAACTCGGTCTTGCCCACGCCCGTGGGCCCCATGAAGATAAAGGACCCGATGGGGCGGTTGGGATCCTGGAGCCCGGAGCGCGCTCTCCGAACGGCGTTGGCCACCGCGATGATCCCCTTCTTCTGGCCGATCACACGCCGCTCGAGACGATCTTCCATGCGGAGGAGCTTTTCCCTCTCTCCTTCCATCAGCCGGCTCACAGGGATGCCGGTCCATTTGCCCACCACCTCGGCAATGTCCTCGCTGTCCACCTCTTCTTTCAGCATCTTCTGATCGGCCTGGAGTTGGTCCAGATTCTTTTTCTCCTGTTCCAGGTTCTTTTCCAGGGCGATCAGCGTTCCGTACTTCAGCTCCGCAGCTCTCGAGAGGTCTCCCTGCCGCTCAGCCAGCTGGGCTTCGGTCTTCGTGGATTCGAGCTTCTCCTTGATCTCCCGGATCTTGGAGATCGCTTCTTTTTCCTTTTTCCAGTGGCCTCCCATTTCCTCTTTTTCAGCCTTCAGGCCTGTGAGTTCCTTTTCCAGTTTTTCGAGCCTTTCCCTGGAAGCCGGATCTTTCTCTTTTTTCAGGGCCTCTCTTTCGATTTCGAGCTGCGTGATCTTTCTCTGGATCGCGTCGATCTCCGCAGGCATGCTGTCGATTTCAATTCTCAGCCTGGAAGTGGCCTCATCAATGAGATCGATCGCCTTGTCCGGCAAAAAGCGATCCGTGATGTAGCGATGAGACAGGGTGGCGGCCGCCACCAGCGCGGAATCCTTGATGCGCACTCCATGATGGACCTCGTATTTTTCCTTGAGCCCCCTCAGGATGGAAATCGTGTCCTCCACGCTCGGTTCTTCCACCACGACCGGCTGGAAACGCCTTTCCAGCGCCGCATCTTTCTCGATGTGCTTTCTGTACTCCTTGATCGTGGTGGCGCCCACGCACCGGAGCTCGCCCCTGGCAAGCGCCGGCTTGAGCATGTTGGAGGCATCCACCGCGCCTTCCGCTGCTCCGGCTCCCACCAGGGTGTGCATCTCATCGATGAAGAGAATGATCGCCCCGTGAGCATCGGTGACTTCCTTGAGAACCGCTTTGAGCCTGTCTTCGAATTCCCCGCGATACTTGGCTCCCGCAATGAGGGCCCCCATGTCGAGGGCCACGACCCGCTTGCCTTTGAGAGTTTCAGGCACATCCCCCTGGATGATCCTTTGGGCCAGCCCCTCCACAATGGCGGTTTTGCCGACGCCCGGTTCCCCGATCAGCACAGGGTTGTTCTTGGTCCTCCTGGAAAGGACCTGGATCACACGGCGGATTTCTTCGTCTCTGCCGATGACCGGATCCAGGTTTCCCTTGGAAGCCATGGCGGTCAGGTCCCGGCTGAAGCGCTCGAGAGCCTGGTATTTGTCTTCCGGATTCTGATCCGTGATTCTCTGGCCTCCCCGGATCTCCACAAGGGCGTTCAGGACGGCTTCCCTGGTCACGCCGGCTGTGGCAAAGGCTCTCGTTGCCTTCCCATCTTTTTCTTCTAGCACTGCGAGAAGGATGTGTTCCAGACTCACGTATTCATCCTTCATCTGCTCCGCTTCTAGGAACGCCCTTTCCAGGACGGCCGTAGCTCGGGTCGAAAGATAAACCTGTCCGGTCCCGGCTCCGGATACGCTCGGCATCCGTTCCAGGAGGGATTCGAGTTCTTTGATGAGCTGGTTTTGGTTAGCCCCGATTTTTCCGAAGAGAGGAGGGATCACTCCTTCCTTTTGTTCGAGGAGGGCTCTTGCCAGGTGTTCAGGCTCGATCTGCTGGTGCCCGAAACGCTCGGCAAGATGATGGGCATTCTGAACCATTTCCTGCGATTTCAACGTGAACTTATCAAAACGCATAGATAGATCCTCCGCGATTCAACTTTTTTATATATTTCAAATTTCAGAACTTGAGCTTGTCTTCAAACGTACCAATTCAAAATAATCCGCCTCCAGGTCCTGTCAACCCTGATGCAGGCCTAGAACCTCAGAGAGGGTTCCCACAAAGCTGAAGAAGGTATCTTGCGGATCAGGCCTGAATCGGCCAGAGGAGTATCGGGATCGCGAAGAGGGCTGGAAGGGGGTGATCCAGGGCGATTTTCCCTGTGTCTCCCAGAAGGAATCCCGCCTTTCGGGGAGACCATCCGTTTCAGGAATCGAATCCTGGAATTCTATCGGGAATACATCAAAAAAATGAAAGGCCGGAACAATTCGTGATGACACGCAATTATGGGGATTTAGGCTCCTGCGTTTTCGCATGCACGTCCTCTTGAAATTCCTCCGCCCATCTCAGCCATATTCTCCTGCGGTTCTGAAACTTGTAGAGGATTCGGTCAAGCTGCTTGGAGAGCTCCAGGTCGAATATCTTGCGCCTTGAGAAAAAGAGAAGTTCCCGCTCAAGACCCTCGTGGTCGGGCATTTTCGGATCAAGCCCCTGGCAGTATTTCTGAAAATCGAGGTGCATCTCCTCGATTCTCTTTTCAAACGCGAGTATTTTACTTCTGGTTTCCTGGAGTTCCTTTGAAATAGGCATGTCTCATCCTCTTAGCAACGGCGCTGGGGGGGGGAAAGAGGGCTTCCCTCTTCGGAATGGTTTTGCATTCTACACCGATCTGCAATGATCTTTCAACCTAAGAGTTCGCATCTTGACATTCATCCTCGGATGGTCAATGATACGGCCATCAAAATAGGTCTCCTGGCAAAACCGTCAGGGTGGTCAAACTCGAATATCGAAATCCGAAATTCGAAACAAATTCAAAACTCCAAATTCAAATGTCTGAAACAAGTGCAAATCCATTTTGGCTGACTTTTGTTTTGGATTTGGGTCATTCGAATTTCTCGATTGTTTCGGATTTCGCGCTTTGAATTCTGGATTTCCAACTTCTTCTCGCTTTGCGGAGAAGTTGTGCATTTATGTTCTAGGCTGAGGAGGAAAGAGCGATGTCTGAGCCGGTTCTTTTGAAGTCGGATTTGCAGGATCTCAAACTGGTCAAACGCGGTAAGGTGAGGGACGTCTACGAAGTGGAGGACAAGCTCCTGATCGTGGCGAGCGACAGGATGTCCGCTTTTGATGTGGTGATGGACGACCCCATCCCGGATAAAGGGAAAATCCTCACCCGTATTTCTCTTTTCTGGTTCAAGCTCCTGGAAGGCCTTGTTGAAAACCACCTTCTCAGTGCAGATCCCCGTGATTACCCGGCCCCCTGCCGTCAATACGAGGAAGTCCTCAGAGGCAGGAGCATGCTGGTCAAGAAAACGGCTCCCCTTACCGTGGAATGCATTGTTCGGGGCTATCTTTCAGGCTCCGGTTGGAATGATTACCGCGGCACGGGCAAGGTATGCGGAATCTCCCTGCCCAAAGGCCTCAAGGAATCCGAGAAACTGCCCCAACCCGTCTTCACGCCCTCCACCAAGGCCGAAGCTGGCATTCACGACGAGAACATCTCCTTTGAAAAGGTCGTTGACATCCTGGGGCGCAAACAAGCCGAGCAAATCGAAGACCTGAGCCTCAAGATCTATCAAAAAGGGAGTGAATTCGCCGCCCAAAAAGGGATCATCATCGCAGATACAAAATTTGAGTTCGGCATCAAGGACAGCCGCCTTATTCTCATTGACGAAGTCCTTACCCCCGACTCCTCGAGATTCTGGCCCATGGATACTTACAAGGCCGGCGGCCCGCAGCAGAGTTTTGACAAGCAGTTCCTGAGGGATTACCTGGACAGCCTGGACTGGCCAAAGGTGCCGCCTCCTCCCAGGCTTCCCCACGGGATCATTTCCAAGACCCGAAAGAGATACATCGAAGCTCTTGAACGCCTCACAGGACAAACCCTCTAAAGGTGCAGGGCACACGGTGCAGGGTTCACGGGAATCCAATCTCTGAGAATTCCCTGCCTTGCGCCGTGCACCGTGGACCTTGGACCGGCCTTTTAATTCCTCCTTTTCCTTGCCTTGACAAAGCCTAACCCGATGCTTACTGTTTAGTTGTTTTTTGTTGTCTATCTTTCTGAAATTACTTGAATTAGCGAATAAATACCGAACTAAGGAGGCATGATTTCAAGGGCATGAATGACCAGGGTCTTGAACGCTATCCAGAGGAATCCCCCGAGCAAGATCAGAGGGGTGAAGAAAAAGTTTCCGAGCCGGTGGACAAGGCTTTGGAAAAGCTGACCAAGGAAGAGCTGCTGGAAAAGGCTCGGGAGCTTCAGAAAGAGTCGGAGAAAAACTACGATCTCTACTTGCGTTCGCAGGCAGAGATGGAAAACCTGAAGAAAAGGAACAGGAAAGAAAAAGAGGATTATCTTAAGTTCGCAAACGAAAGCCTGATTAAGGACATGCTGCCGGTGCTGGATAATATCGAAACGGCATTGTCTCATTCAGATAATGAAAACAACGTTCATGCGTTGAAGGAAGGAATCCGCCTGACGCTCAAGGGGCTTAAGGACACCTTGTCCAAATCCGGACTCGAAGAAGTCAAGGCTTTTGGAGAGCGCTTTGATCCCTGCTTTCACGAAGCGGTTTCAGAAATGGATGACCCGAAAGCAAAACCGGGGATCGTCCTCACGGAACTGCAGAAGGGCTATACACTGAACACTCGGCTGATTCGACCCGCCATGGTCGTCGTGAGCCGGCAGAAGGCGAGCCACGAGCCTGACCAGGGTAAGAATTCCGATACGGCATGCGTTAAAAATTAAATCCGGTTTAGGATATCTAGGAGGAAAACATGGGAAAAGTAATTGGTATTGATCTCGGTACAACCAACTCGTGCGTAGCCATCATGGAAAGCGGAGATCCGGTCGTGATCGCCAATGCCGAGGGGAGCCGCACGACGCCATCGATTGTGGCCTTCACCGACAAGGGAGAAAGACTTGTCGGGCAGATCGCCAAAAGGCAGGCCATCACCAATCCCGACAACACGATTTTTGCCGTGAAGCGATTGATCGGCCGCAAATATGATTCAGGAGAAGTTCAGAGAGACGTTAAGGTCCTTCCCTACAAGATCGTGAAGGCGCAGAACGGCGACGCTCACGTCATGGTCAGAGGCCAAGCCTACAGCCCTTCGGAGATCTCTTCAATGATCCTCACCAAGATGAAGCAGACCGCTGAGGATTATCTCGGGGAGAAGGTGACGGAAGCCGTCGTCACCGTCCCCGCTTACTTCAATGACAGCCAGAGGCAGGCGACCAAGGACGCAGGCCGCATCGCCGGACTGAATGTGTTGAGAATCATCAATGAGCCGACCGCGGCCTCTCTCGCCTTCGGAGTAGACAAGAAGGGAGACAAGAAGATCGCCGTCTTTGATTTGGGCGGCGGCACGTTTGACATCTCCATCCTGGAGATCGGAGAAGGCGTCTTTGAAGTCAAGTCCACCAACGGGGACACCCATCTGGGCGGGGAAGATTTCGACTTGAGGGTGGTGGATTACCTGGCCCATGAGTTCAAGAAAGACCAGGGCATCGATCTGAGGACCGACAAAATGGCGTTGCAGCGACTGAAGGAAGCGGCCGAGAAAGCCAAAATGGAGCTCTCCTCATCGCAGGAAACAGACATCAACCTGCCCTTTATCACGGCAGACGCCACAGGGCCCAAGCACCTCAACATGAAGCTCACGCGAGCCAAGCTGGAAGCTTTGGTGGATGATCTCATCGAGAAAGTGGTCGCGCCTTGCACCATGGCGATCAAAGACTCAGGAATCAAAACCTCCGACCTCGACGAAGTCATTCTGGTGGGAGGCATGACCCGGATGCCCAAGGTTCAGCAGAAGGTGAAAGATCTCTTCGGCAAGGAGCCCAGCAAAAACGTGAACCCCGATGAAGTGGTCGCTGTGGGCGCAGCGATTCAAGCAGGCGTCCTGAAAGGGGAGGTCAAGGACGTGCTTCTCCTCGACGTGACCCCGCTTTCTCTCGGGATTGAGACTCTGGGCGGTGTTTTCACCAAACTCATCGAAAAGAACACCACCATTCCCACGAGGAAGAGCCAGACCTTTTCCACGGCTGCGGACAACCAGCCGGCTGTGGAAATCCACGTGCTGCAGGGAGAGCGGGAGATGGCAGCAAGCAACAAGACGCTCGGCCGGTTCCAGCTCGTCGGGATTCCTCCGGCACCCCGAGGCCTTCCCCAGATTGAAGTGACCTTTGACATCGACGCCAACGGCATTGTCAACGTCTCGGCTAAGGATCTTGGGACCAACAAGGAACAGTCCATCCGCATCACGGCCTCGAGCGGCCTCAGCGAGCAGGAGATCCAAAACCTGGTCAAAGATGCGGAGCTTCACGCTGAAGAGGACAAAAGGAAGAGAGAACTGGTCGACGCTCGCAACATGGCGGACTCTTTGATCTACTCCACCGAGAAGTCCATCAAGGAACTCGGGGACAAGGTCGACACATCCACCAAAGGCGATGTGGACCGGGTCATTGAAAAGCTGAAGAAGGCCATGGAGGGGGAGGACGCTCAAGAGATCAAACGACTCTCCGACGAGCTCACCCAGACCTCTCATAAGATCGCGGAGATGATGTACTCCCGGGCTTCTCAGCAGCACGCCCAGGGAGACGCCGGAGGCGGCGGCCCGCAGGGCGGCGCATCAAAGAAGGACGATGATGTGGTCGATGCGGATTTCGAGGAAGTGAAGAAGTGATCCACGGGCTTCGGTTAGGCCGAAAGGCTATCCTCCTCCTTGCGATGGGGATAGCCTTTTTTGCTTTTTTTCCCTTTCAGGCATCCCTTTCAGAGCCCCCTGTTCCCAGTGGTAAGGCGCTTCCTTCTCCTGACTCCGACGCTGTTGGGAATGCGATCGCCGAAGAGCAAGCCGTGAGGCCTGAAGCCGTCGGTTGCCTGCTGCCCCTAAGCGGATCCTTCGCTCTTTATGGCCAGGAAGTGTTGAACGGTGTCCAACTCGCCCTCGCCAGGATTACCCAGCGAGGGGTGGCCCTACAGCTGATCGTCAGGGATAGCCGGGGAAGCGCGGAGGAAGCCGCCTCCCTGGTTCAGGAGCTGGCCGCCCGCGACGTGATCTCCGTAATCGGGCCTCTGGCGAGCCGCTCGTCTCTCTCTGCGGCGAGGAAAGCCCAAGAGATCGGGGTCCCCATCATCACCCTGACCCAGAGGGATGGAATTACCGCCGAAGGCGACATGGTTTTTCAGAACTTCCTGACTTCTGCCATGGAAGTGGAACGTCTTGTTCAAAAGGCGACCCGGCAGATGGGGTTGTCACGGTTTGCGATTCTCTATCCGGACACCCCCTACGGCAGGACCCTGATGAACCTCTTCTGGGACAGCGTGGAAGAGGCACAAGGAAGCATCACGGCTGTTGAATCCTACAGGCCTGAGGAGACGGACTTCGCCGCGGAGATCAGGAAAATGGTCGGTCTCCACTATCCTAGGCCCGAGTCCGCAGCCGACGCGCTTGTTGAGAAAAAAGTCCTTTTTTCGCAGATGGGCGCTGACCTTGGTTTTTCTTCGGAAAAGGAGGGGAACCCTATCATCGATTTTGATGCTGTCTTCATTCCCGACAATGCCCAGAAGGTATCCCTTATCGCTCCCCAATTTCCCTTTCACAAGGTCTTCCGTGTCCGTTTTCTAGGCACCAGCCTCTGGCAATCTCCCGACTTGGTGGAGCACGCAGGAGAGTACCTTCAGGGCGCGGTCTTTCCTTCCGGCTTTTCGGCTCAGAACCCGTCTTCCTCGGTCAAAGAGTTTGTCGCCCTGTACCGAAAAACCTATGATGCGGAGCCGGGAATTCTTGCCGCAGAGGGTTACGATACGCTCATGTTCCTTGGCCACATCCTCGCCAAGGAGGCCCCGAAAACAAGGCAAGACCTTCAGCGCGCAATGCGGGCATCCAAAGACTTCACGGGGATCTCGGGCAAGATGGTTTTTAACGATCACCGCGAAGTGATCAAGAACCCCACCCTCTACAGCATCCGCGGCAAGCGCCTCGTAGCCCTTCCTTGACTGTAGCGGCCAATACAAACGCCCTGAACGAATTGTCATTCGGCTGTCACACAAGCCGGCTTTGTCTTTGACACACAAGATCGAATCAGGTACAGTCCGACTTGGGAAAAAGCAGCGCCATCACTGAATAGCCAGAAAGGACCAAATGGGGAACCGTGTTCGGGTCAGAGTTAGTAATGCCTGCCCCGAAGCGGGAGGGGCATAACGCTTGCAGGGTGACTAACCATGTCTAAACGAATGACTATCGCAGAGTATTATCGCTGGTTTCATCGTGAATGGATGAGGGCCGGCCTTGTTGTCGCCGTCTTTCTGTTGGTTTACCTGACCGTACTGGTTGCGCCCGTCAATCTGGTTTTGTACGCCATGCTGCTGTGCGCGCCCCTGTACATGCTGCACGAGACCGAGGAGTATATATTCCCGGGTGGCTTCGCGCAGTTCGCAAACCAGGGTATTTACAGGCAAGACCCAGAGAACGGCCTGGCTGACGAGACAGCTATTTTCTGGATCAACATGGGTTATATCTGGCTTGCACTGCCCGTATCTGGCTTGCTGGCCGTTTACGATTTACGCTTTGCGGCCTGGATGCCCTATTTTTTCATCTTTCAGGCGCTGGTCCATGTCATGTTGTCGATTGTGGCGCGTCGCACGTATAGCCCAGGCCTGATCACCGCTTTGTTTCTGCATGTCCCGTTCGCGGTATGGGCCATCCTCTTACTCCAGGCGGCTGGAGTCGTGCAGAGTGTTTGGTGGAATGTCCATCTCATGGTTGGTTTCATGGCCATTTTGGGGTTTCCCCTCATGGGCTTGATCCTGTTGCAGCGCTACCGGAAGCGTATGACGCGTCCTGGGACGGCCATGTAACCGCGCGATTTCTTGTCATCGGCCTGCCCTCCCCCTTTAGGGTCAGGTCACCCGTTGCAGTAATTCATTCCCTGGATAACCAAGGAGTTACCGACATTCGGTCTTGGCCGGACCTTCCTTGTATTCATAATATATCTTGACGATTGCTCCTTGGAATGGCATAATGGTTTCTATGTGGAAGCCAAGAGACCCTTTACTGATGAATGCGGAACAAAGGAGGAACCTGGAGGAGTAGATACGGGCTAAAACGACTCCCCAGAGAGTCCCTTTGCCGTCTCGAATGTTCAGATCACCACTATGAGAGGAACCATTCGTCCCGACGTTAACATCCGTGGGTCTGATTTGGCCTGATGCGAAAGGGCGCTTTAGCCGGGTTTCCCGGGAAAAGGCAAGCTCTTATCAACCAAGCACCACAGGAGACGTCATGCTGAACTTCACGCTACAAGAAAACAAAACTGTTTTTTGGGGTACAATTGTCGCTGTCCTATTGTTGTTACACAACATCTCCCTTGCAGCGCCTTCCAGTTTGGCCACCAAAAGCGCCTCATCCATAAATTCAAGCTCTTCATCCAGATTATCCGAGACCCGCCAGGATTATTTCAAGCGGTATATGACATGTTACCGTAAGAATTCGCGCAGCTCTAACTTTTTCTGGGATATGCACAAGTGCATGAACAGTGGCGGCGTCAAGAGCGGCTTAAGCACCTTCACCAGCTACAAGGAGCTGGAGACCTATCTAAAAAACCAATATGCCACAAAGGTGCGGTGGTATGAGGATATGCTAAAGGATGCGGTGGTCGACATCATGCCGGCGCGGAATGAATTGAGCGTCTCACTCAGCGGCGCCGGGGCCGATACGAGCAGTGATAGATACTCCAATACCAATGTCCAGGAACTCGGTGTGGATGAAGCCGATACCGTGAAGACCGACGGCCGCTTTTTCTACCTTCAGGCCGGCCAAATAGTTCATATCGTCGCTGTTAGTGAACCGATGGAGACCGTAGCCTCTATTGATTTGAGAGAATACGGTTATGTCAATGAGCTTTACCTGTACAAGAATGTGCTGGTGGCACTGTATAGCAGTTATACCCCTTTTGAAAAACCCAATGGAAGTCAGGATTACGGCTGGCATCAAAACAATGTCGGCGTGGCCTTCTATGACATTTCTAAACCCGCAACGCCTAACCTCATAAAAGTGGTTGAGGTTGAGGGCTATCTGGTCTCTTCCCGTCGGATTGACAACAAGCTGCATATGGTACAGCAATTCCTTCCCGCCATGCCGCCTTTAAGATATTTCTATCATGCCGGTGTGAAAAACAAGGCGGCGGTAATCGATGATAATAAGGAGAGTGTTAACGGGCTGACCATAAAGGATTTAATACCTTACTATCGGCTGGTCTATCCGAAATCGGAAAACGGGCGAGTTTTGCCGTTGGTGGAACCGCAACAATTCTACAAACCGGTTGACGAAGACGGCGGCGGTGAGATCGCCACCGTCACTACCTTTGATCTAGACCAGTTGAGCGGTTCGCTCCAAAGTGTCGCCATGGTAGCCAATGCCAGTAGCATTTATACTTCTACAAAAGCGTTGTTCATCCTCAGCGACCGCTGGAACGATGAAGAGGCGGTCGACTCATTGTCCCGACAGCAGACCGAACTCTATAAATTTGATCTGACGGGTGATACGGTGAGAGCGGTCGCTAGCGGCCGAGTTAATGGAACCATTTTGAATCAGTTTTCCTTGGGCGAATATGAAGATGTTTTGCGCATGGCGACCACAACAAACGTCTGGACCAGCAATCAGAGCCAAATCTCCAACAACATTTATTGCTTAAAGGAAAGCGGCGACTCTCTTGACGTGATCGGAAAGATAGAGAGGTTAGCTTTCGGGGAGCGGATCTATTCAGCCCGGTTCATCGGAAAGCGCGGATTTCTGGTCACCTTCGTCAATGTAGACCCTCTGTTTACTCTAGACCTATCCGATCCCGCGGCACCGCGAGTGATAGGCGAACTGAAAGTGCCCGGCTACTCCGATTACATTCATCCCTTTGGGGAAAACCATCTGATCACCATAGGAAAGGATGCTGGTTTTGATGGTTTCAACACCTGGATTCAGGGTTTGCAACTGAGCCTATTCGACGTGACCCGATTTGAAAATCCCCAACTCTCCCACAAACTCATCCTCGGAGGTCGGGGCACTCAATCGGAGGCCAATTACAATCATAAGGCTTTCACCTTTTGGCCGGAGCACAATCTATTGGCCATTCCTGTTGATCTTTACGAAGTGCCTCACGCCGCTTCACCTAATACCTATGGCAAATATGTCCTAAGCGGTGTTTATGTCTACCGGGTATCTGTTGAATACGGATTTGAACAGCTGGGAATACTCCCGGTTTATGATACTGACAATCATCAGAGGAGTTATGTGCCTTGGGCTAGAGGCATTTTTATCGACGACCATGTCTATTCCGTCACCCCGGCGATTATTCATTCCGCAGTAATCGAGGATATCAAGGGAACCATTGAGGAGCTGCCGTTGCCCATTTCCCAGGATGAGGAGGTGATTCCCCTCTGGAACTGAACTGACCGCCGACGCCTACTTCAATAACCCTGTTATAGCCCATGCCAGATCCGATTGAAAGGTGCAGATAAGAATTGCAAGGTCGAATCTCGGTTTTCACATGTGATCCTCTGCAATGTTCAGTGATCAATGTTTTATCCGCACTGATCGATGACCTACGCTTCTTCCGTATCTTTCTTTTTCTTTCGGGCGAGCTTTGCGATGAGGATGCTGAATTCGTAGAGGGCCATGAGGGGAAGGGCCATCAGGAACTGGCTGATCACATCCGGCGGGGTCAGAAAGGCAGCGATGATGAAGATAAGAAGAATGGCGTAGCGCCGCTTCTGCTTCAGGAAATCCGCGGTTACCACGCCCATGCGGCTCAGAAAAAAAGCGACGACAGGAAGCTCGAACACGAAGCCGAAAGCAAAGAGCAGTTTAACGGACAAGGAGAAATACTGCTTCACCGAAGGAAGGGCACGGAGGTACTCGTTTGAAAAGGCTAGAAAGAACTTGAACCCGTAGGGAAAGACCACGAAGTAACCGAAAAGCGATCCTCCCACAAAAAGCACGGTGGAGCACAAGACAAAGAGGATGACGTTTTTCTTTTCTTTTCGATAAAACCCCGGAGCGACCAGGAGGTAAATCTGGTAGAAGACATAGGGCGCGGCCAGAAGAAGCCCGGCCACCAGGGCTGTCTTGATGTAGACCAAGAACATCTCGGGGAGACTCGTGTAAACCATCCGGTCCCCTGGAGGCATGTTGGATTTCAGGGGGTAGGCCAGAAGTGCGAAGAGCTTCTCGGAAAACCCGTAGCTGACGGCAAAGCCGATTCCCACGCCAATCGCAGAGCGAACCAGCCTTTTTCTGATCTCCCCAAGGCGGCTCAGGAGAGGCGACTTTTCATCGCTCTCCATCTTTCTTCGCCTCCTCAGAGGGGATCGCTCCCGTTGCGCCAGCCTCATCCATTTGGGGCGGCTCGGAGCTTGCCGGCATTTCACCCTCTTTTCTTTCTTCGGCTTTGATCGCTTCTGATCCTTCCTGTTCTACCTGTTTTTGAATGCCGCTGATCGAGTCGGCCAGGTCCTGTTTTGCGCCCTTGAGGGTTTCATCCTCCTCCAGGCTTTGCTTGACGTCTTCCGTGGCTTTTTTCAGTTCCGCCATGCCCCTGGCCAGGCTCTTGGCGAGCTCCGGCAGTTTCTTGGGGCCGAAAACAATCAGAGCGATCACCATGATGACAATCAGCTCCGGCATTCCTATCCCAAACATGACTTCATACCTCCATTACTGGAGAATACACCAATACAGAAGACAGTAGAGGAAATCCAAAAGCTCAATCACCGCAATTCCCCTTCAATCAAGCACCATACATCAATAGTTCAATCCCAGGTTTTCCTGAGGCCACCCTTTCGTTTGCCGCTGTCTCACGGCAAACGAAAGATTGGTTCTCTGTGCCCTCAGTGCCTCTGTGGTGAATCTTCACAGGTCCAAGACCATGGCCGTTTCGTCACACTCCGGAAATTTGGAGCACTTCAAGCAGTCGGACCAGACTTTGTGGGGCAGTTGGGATTTCTCCACCGTCCTGAAACCCAGCTTGGCAAAAAACCCATCCACATAAGTCAGCACAAACACCCGCCTGATGCCGAAGGATCTTGCTTCCCCGAGACAGGCTTTCACAAGCCTTGTCGCGTGCTTGTTCCCCTGCCGCTCCTCCAGAACCGCAAGAGAGCGGATCTCTGCCAGGTCTTCCCAGCAAATGCCCAGAGCACAGGTTCCGATGATTTTCCGCTCCTGGTCATCACTGACCAGCACAAAAAAATCCCGCAGGTGATCATACAGTTCGCTCAGGGGTCTCGCCAGCAGCAACCCTTGATCCCCGTAATGGCTGAGCAGTTTGTGAATCGTTTTAATGTCCTCAATAACCGCTTTTCTGATCATCCTGTCACTCGACCTTGAAGACCCGCCAGGTCGTTCCCGCTTCTTTGGGAAGGTTCTGAGCGTAATCGTTGGCCTCCTCTTTGGTCGCAAATTTCCCGCATCTCACTCGGTAGAAGAGTTTGCCTTTGACGACCGTCTCCTGGACGTAAGCCTCCACACCGCGGCCGGAGAGCTTCCTGACCATATCCTCTGCGTTGGCTTTTTCATCCAGGGCTGCGATCTGGATGACGTATCGAAAAGGGTCTGAACTCTTGGCCATGTCCTGTTTCTTCACCGAGGAGTCCTTCTTGGCAATGTCCGCTTTCACGTCCCCTAGGGCCGTGTCAGCAGGCTTGGCCGCTTTTTCGCTCTTAGGGGGCTCAGGAGGCAACTCCGGGAAGGGCTTTCTCTCGTCTTCCTTCTTGCTCTCCAGCTTATCATAGAATCTCAGCTCGGGATCGATATGCTCCTTGGCCTGAGGTTTTTGATCCGCCCGCTTGGTGCGCGCCACCATCTCCTGCAGTTTGATCACCTGAGCTTTCAGGTCGACGATGGCCGTGTTGGCGGGAAGAAAGCCCCGTCCGACCAGGACTCCCAGCACAAAGATCCAGCCCATGAAAAAGAGGATACATACCGCCCAGAAGACCAGAGACATGGAGGACAGCTCGATCTGGTATTTGGTCTTTTTCGATGGATTGGTTTTGTTGCTCATTCCCGAACTCACATTCTCTGGGGCGCGTGAATGCCGAGAAGACGCAGCCCGTTCGAAAGCACAATTCGAAGGCCTTCGATCAGGCACAGCCTGGCCCGGCTCATGGCTTGATCTTCACCCACAATCCGTTTCTCCGACTCCTTGCTCCCCAGATTGAAATATTTGTGAAAAAGCGATGCCAGCTCCGCCAGATAGTAAGTGAGACGGTGCGGCTCCAGGGTCCGGCTGATGTCTTCAAGGAGATTGGGGAAATCGGCCATGAGCCGGATCAGCGCCATCTCCTCATCCAGCGCAAGCCGCTCCAGAACCGACTCAGGCGCACCCGGCAGGGAAAGGCTTTCAGAGGCCGCCTTCCTGAAAACGCTGGAGATCCTTGCGTGGGCGTACTGGACGTAGTACACGGGATTGTCCGCATCTTGTTTCTTCACCAGGTCAATGTCGAAATCCAGAGGGGAATCGTGATTCTTGGTCAGGAACACGAATCGTGCCGAATCCACACCGACCTCCTCCACCAGCTCTTTCAGGGTCACGTAAAGCCCTGCCCTCTTGGACATCTTCACCTCTTCGCCGCCTCTCCACAGTTTCACGAGCTGGAGGAGGAGCACGGAGAGCCACTCGTCCCGGATCCCGTTCGTTTTCAGAGCTGCCTTCATTCGCAGAACATACCCGTGGTGGTCCGCTCCCCAGATGTTGATGGCCTTGGTGAACCCTCGTTTCCACTTTTCGATGTGATAGGCGATGTCCGGGGCAAAGTAGGTGTACTGGCCGTCACTCTTTCGGATCACCCGGTCTTTGTCATCCCCGAAGGCGGAGGTCTTGATCCACAAGGCTCCCTCCTCCTCATAGAGTTCCCCCTTCTCCCGCAACGACTCCAAGGTCTTGTCGATGAGCCCGGAGGCGTAGAGGTCGCTCTCGCTGGACCAGAGGTCAAAGGCCACGCGGAAATCCGCCAAGTCTTTTTTGATTTCATCGAGCAAGCGGCCTTTGGCGAATTCAGCGCAGCGGGCTATGGCCTCGTCGGGGTTTAGGGCTCCCAGATCCACATGGCCGGTGATCTCGCCGGCCAGGTCCCCAATGTACTCGGCGTGATAACCGTTTTCAGGAAACGGATGTCCAGGATCAGACTTCTGCTTCCAGCGGCTGTACACCGACTCTCCGAGAAGGCGAACCTGTTGGCCTGCGTCATTGATGTAGAACTCCCGCACGACCTCGTGGCCTGTGAACTCCAGGATTCTGCAAAGCGTGTCGCCCAGGGCGGCTCCCCGGCCGTGCCCCAGGTGCAAGGGCCCGGTGGGATTGGCGCTCACGAACTCGACCAGGACCTTCTGGCCCGCGCCCGCGGCGCTTCGGCCGTATTCGGCCCCCAGAGCCAGGATATCCCCCAGGAGCCTTTGCCACTGACGCGGGGCGATCGTGAAATTGATGAAACCGGGTCCGGCAATCTCCACTTTTTCGATCAGCTGATCTGCGTCCTCCAGGTGGTCCACGACCACGGTCGCCAGATCTCTGGGCCGCTTTCTCTGTGAGGAGGCCAGCACCAGGGGCAGATTGGTGGCAAAATCGCCATGGGCCGAGTTGTTCGGGATTTCGATCACATATTCGGGCAAAGAGGTTTCTTTCAGTTTTCCGGCCTCGAAGCATTTCTTGAGAGCCTCTTTGAGGAGCCTGTCCACCTTTCTTTTCATCGAACGTATTCCTTCGGGTTTCGCTGACCCGCTGAACACAGGATATCGTAGGAAATTGTTCCCGCCCATGAGGCCAGATCATCGGCGGTGATCTGCTCTCCTTGCTGAGTTCCCAGGAAGACCGCTTCATCGCCGGCCCTCACCTCCCCCAATCCTGTCACATCCACCATGGTCATATTCATGCACACCCTTCCGGTGACAGACACCTTTTTCCCACGGACCAACACCTTGCCCCTGTTGGACAGAGTTCTGGGCAACCCCTCTCCATAGCCCGCTGAAAGAACCGCAATCCTCCTGGGCCCCTGCGTGTAATAGGTCCGGCCGTAGCTCACCGGAGTGTGGTCCGGAAAGTCTCTCACCTGGATGACCTCTCCGCTGAAGCGCATGACCGGCTGGAGCGGCACCGAAGGAATGAAGTCAGGGGATGGGAGGCCGCCGTAGAGCATGATGCCCGGTCTCACCATGTCGAAATGCGCGGCCTTGAATCTCATCAACCCCGCGCTGTTCGCCAGGTTGTTGAGCGTGAGATCGAGCCCCATGGCTCGGCCTGTCTCAATCGCCTTCCTGAAGCCGCGGATTTGACACTCCGTAAACTCCGGCTCAGCATCGTCCGCCGAAGAAAGATGGGAGGTCAGGCCTTCTATTCGGATTGCCTTGAACCGGGTCACCTGATTCAGGAATGCCCCCAGTTCCGAAGAGAGCAGACCCAGACGTCCCATGCCCGTGTCCACCTTGATGTAAGCCCTCGCAATCGTCTTCTTCCTTGCAGCCTCCGCCGCAAGCCTTTCCGCCACAGCGGGATCAAAGAGGGTCGGAATCAGCTCGTAGTGAACCACCGCTTCCGCTTCTTCTGCCGTCCGAATTCCGCACAGAATCACGATGGAGAGCGACACCCCGCGATTTCTCAACTCCAGGGCTTCCTGGAGATGGGCGACCCCCAGGCAGTGAACCTTTTTTTTCTCCAGGGTCTTGGCCACAGCAACAAGACCATGCCCATAGGCATCGGCCTTGACCACCCCCATGACCCTGGTGTTTTCACCCACAATCGCTTTGACCTGATCGAGATTGTGGGCGAGAGCGGAAAGCTCAATGGTGAGCCGGTTCATTCTTTGAAGTTCCTGTTTCACAAAAATCATCAAAATTTAGCTTTTATCAGGGCATATATCAAGGTAAAAACGGACCGACGAAATCGTTTGACATTGTTCCTTATATCCTATAGGTGTTTTTTCTCGGTGTTTTGCATCGATGTTCGACATTGAAGACTATGATTACAGCCTGCCTGACGAACTGATCGCTCAGGTCCCTCTCACGGACCGGGATAAGTCTCGCCTCATGGTTGCGGACCGTTCCACCGAGTCTCTCAACGACCGGCACTTTTTTGACCTTCCTGACCTGCTCTTGCCCGGCGACCTCCTGGTGGTCAACAACACCAGAGTGGTTCCGGCCAGGCTCTTCGGTCGCAAAGAAAGCGGCGGCCGTATTGAGATACTGGTTCTGGAGCATGGCAACGAGGAGGCCCGTAAGCCGGAGACGCGCTGGTGCCTCCTCCGATCATCCAAGCGGCCCACGAAGGGAAGTCGCCTGTTCTTTGAAAACAATCTCTCCGGGGTCGCTGAAAACCTGGGAGAAGACGGCTTGATCCAAATCACCTTTCAAGGACCTCCGTCCATTGATTCGCTTCTCGAAGACAGGGGGATGATGCCTCTTCCCCCATACATCAGACGAAAGGAAAAGGATCGACTCTCTGAGTTGGACCGGGAACGGTATCAGACCGTGTTTGCCGAGAGAAGGGGCGCTGTGGCCGCGCCCACGGCCAGTCTGCATTTCACCACAGACTTGCTGGCAAGGCTGGAACAAGCAGGCATTTCCTTGGTCCCTTTGACTCTTCACGTTGGACACGGAACTTTTCGCCCCGTCAGAACCAGGGATATTCGGGAACACCAGCTGGGGTATGAAGAATACGACCTTCCACCGGAGACTGCCCACGCCATAGAGCGTGCGAAGAGGGAAGGCAGGCGTGTGGTCGCCGTGGGAACCACCGTCGTGAGGACTCTCGAAAGTGCGGCTGGGTCCAAGGGAGAGATGAAGAGCGGTCGAGGGAAGACCGATCTGCTCATTACACCGGGGTTTTCCTTTAGGGTCGTGGATGCCCTGATCACCAACTTTCACCTGCCCCGCTCTTCCCTGCTTTTTCTCGTGTCTGCCTTCGCAGGGCTGGACCTGATCAGAAAAGCCTACCAGAAGGCTGTTTCGAAGGCATACCGATTTTACAGTTATGGGGATGCCATGCTGATCCAATAGCCGGTCGCTGAAAAACGCCCTGCTGCGTCATTCCGGACGACTTTCTATGAAACCAAGAATGTTTAGAAGGTAGCGGATTGGAATTCAAGGTCACCCATCAATATGCCTCCAGCAGAGCGAGACGAGGTGAAATCACCACGGCTCACGGTCGGTTCGAGACCCCTGTGTTCATGCCTGTCGGAACCCAGGGATCCGTCAAATCCCTTTCTCCGCAGGACCTGGAGCAGTCCGGGGTCGGCATCCTGCTGGCCAACACCTATCATCTCTATCTGCGCCCTGGTCACGGTTTGATTGAGCGGCAAGGGGGCCTTCACCGCTTCATGAGCTGGGAAGGAGCCATCCTCACAGACAGCGGCGGCTATCAGGTCTACAGTCTTTCCAATCTGAGAAAGATCTCTGAAGAAGGGGTGACGTTCCAGTCCCATGTGGACGGTTCCACCCACTTCATCGGTCCCCGCGAGGCTATGGAGATCCAGAAGGCTCTGGGCGCGGACGTGATCATGGCCTTTGATGAATGCGCACCTTATCCTGCGGATTACGACTATGTACGAAATTCGGTCCGGCTCACGAGTCAATGGGCCGCCATGTGCCTCCAATGTACTCGCGGCGTTTCTCAGGCGCTTTTCGGGATTGTCCAGGGAGGAATGGTCCCGGAATTGAGAGAGCGGAGCGCCAGGGAGCTTGTGGCCATGGGTTTTGACGGCTATGCGCTGGGCGGCCTCTCGGTGGGGGAGGACCGGGCGACCCGTCGACGGGTCGTTCAGCAAACCGTGCCTTTCCTCCCTGCCGACAAACCGCGCTATCTCATGGGTGTCGGCAAACCCGAAGATATTCTGGACGGGGTCGCGGCCGGGATCGACATGTTCGACTGCGTCCTGCCCACTCGTAACGCAAGGAACGGCGCGCTTTTCACGAAACACGGTCCCTTGGCCATCAAGAACGCCTGCTACGCGGAAGACGATCGGCCGGTGGAGGAGGGCTGCTCCTGCTACACCTGCACCCACTTTTCGAGGGCCTATCTGAGACACCTGTTCATGGCCAAGGAACTTCTGGCTTACCGGCTGAACACGATTCACAATCTGCACTACTACATGGGCTTCATGACCGGCGTCCGGCAAGCGATTCAGGAGGATCGCTTCAGGGACTTTTGCGAAGGTTTTGTCGAGCGAACCCGCGAATGATGCATTCGGCAAAAAATCATCAACGTCGTCACTCCCGTGAACCCGCCAGAGGCGGGCAGGAGCGGGAGTCCAGAGGACCTTTCCAGGCGCACGGATTCCCGCTTCCGCGGCAATGACGGAAAAGAGCGTTTTTCGACTTTTCACGAGTTCATCAACGAATAATTCTTTGGTTGTTTTGCTCGAATCACAATGGTATAAGGACAAGATTCTTTCTGGAAAGACCGATTTGAAAATGAAGAGGAGGGTTGGGGATGGATTCTTTAGCATATGCCATGGGAACCGGCGGCGGCGGTGACGCAGGGGGAATGAGCGCCTTTATTCCTCTGATCCTGATGTTTGCGATCTTTTATTTTTTGCTCATCAGGCCCCAGCAGAAAAAGGCGAAACAGCACAAGGCGCTGCTGTCCTCCCTCAGGAAAGGGGACCGAATTGTCACCTCCGGAGGGCTTCATGGACTGATCACCGGGGTCGCCGATGATGTGGTGACCATGGAGATCGCCCCCAAAATCAGGGTGAAGGTGTCGCGAGGATCCGTTGCAGGGATTCTCAAAAGAGACGAATCCGTGCCTACGCAGGAATAACGCTGAAGGAGCAGACCGTAATGAAAAGACTTGGCTTGCGCGCGGGCATAGCCGCAGCACTGATCGTTGTTGCATTTGTGTTCATGGTTCCTTCCATGACCCAGGAGCTTCCGGCCTGGTGGTCTGGGGTTCTGCCCAAGGACAAGATCCATCTGGGTCTTGATCTCCAAGGGGGAGTGCACCTGATCCTTGAAGTGCAGGTGAAGAAAGCGGTTGAAAGCTATCTGGAAAGGGTTGTGGAAGACCTCAAGCCGGAGCTGCGGAAAACCAAAATCAGGGTTGTTGACTTGAAACGACGAGGGATCGAGGGAATCGATCTGACGGTTGCTCCGGATCAGGAAGCAAAGGATCTTGAAACGCTTCTAGGAACAAACTACCCGAGCTTCAGACTGGAAACCGGCGTGAGGGACGAAAAAGGTAAGACCTATTTTCTTTCCTTGCTCGAAGAGGAAAGGACCCAGATCTATAAGATGGCGGCCGATCAGGCCCTTGAGACCATCCGGAACCGGGTCGATCAGTTCGGAGTCACGGAGCCGGACATCCGTCCTCAAACCGGCCACCGGATCCTCATCCAGCTTCCGGGTGTCAAGGATCCCAAGAGAGCCATTGATCTCATCGGCAAGACTGCGCGCTTGGAATTCAAGCTCGTCGATGAGGAGAACAGCCTTGAGGACGCGCTCAAGGGGAATGTGCCTGCCGGAAGCGAAATCCTTCAGGAAACCGCCGTGGATCGGAAGACAGGCCGAAAAACGAATGTCCCCTATCTTCTGAAGAAGAGATCCCCCCTTACGGGAGAATCCATTACCGATGCCCGGGTCCAGCTCGAACAGATGGGCGAGCCTTATGTTTCCCTTTCCTTTGATTCCAGGGGGGCAAGGGTTTTTGAACGGATTACCGGGGATAACGTGGGCAAGAGGCTGGCGATTGTTCTGGACGACAAGGTCTACTCGGCTCCTGTGATCAGGGACAAGATTTCCGGCGGAAAAGCCCAGATCACAGGTGCTTTCACCATGGAAGACGCCAAGGATCTGGCCATTGTTTTGAGGGCCGGTGCCCTTCCTGCTCCCGTGGTTATCCTTGAGGAGAGAACCGTCGGGCCCTCCCTAGGAAAAGATTCGATTACCCAGGGCTTCAGGTCCATGGTCATCGGACTCAGCATCATTATCGTCCTGGTGGCCATCTACTACCGGCTTTCGGGGATCATCGCCGGCGTCGTCCTGCTTTTGAACATTCCCTTCATTTTGGGTGGACTGGCCCTTTTCGGCGCCACCTTGACTCTCCCAGGCATTGCAGGGGTCATCTTGTCCATTGCCATGTCGGTGGATGCCAATGTGCTCATCTTCGAGCGCATCCGGGAAGAACTGAGAATGGGGAAGCCTGCGCGGGCCGCGATGGAAGCGGGGTTTTCAAGAGCCGTGGTGACGATTCTGGACTCCAACATTACCACCATGATCGCCGCCCTGGTGTTGCTCCAATTCGGAACCGGGCCCATAAGAGGGTTCGCTGTGACCCTGATGATCGGGCTGGTGTCCAACGTGTTCACGGCTGTGTTTATGGCGAGAATTGTTTTTGATTACCTCTATGCCCACAAGAGACTCAAGACGATCAGCATTTGAGCGGGCCGCTCCTTAAGGATAGCGTGAGGATTTCTGTTTAGGAATGGTTTGACCGGATACGGAGTGATAGAATGGAGATTATCAAGTCCAAACTGAACATCGATTTCTTGGGGAAAAGATATTTCGCTCACACCCTTTCAGGATTGTGCATCCTGGTGACCCTCCTCCTTCTCGTCGTGAGAGGCGGACCGAACTACGGTGTGGATTTCACAGGAGGGGTCGTGGTCCAGGTCAAACTGGAGAAAAAACACAGTCCCGCTGAAATCAGAGAAGCCCTGGCAGGGACAGAGCTCGAGGAGAGCATCATTCAGGAATTCGGAGAAGCCGGTGCCTTTGAGTATTTGATCCGGACCACGAACCCGGATATCCAGGTCGCGGGCCTGGGAGAGAAATCGCAGAAAGCATTGAGCGAAAAACTCGGAGAGAAGATCGACATCCGGCAGGTCGAGATGGTGGGGCCTCAGGTGGGAGAGGAGTTGAGGAAAAAAGCCCTTTACGCCATCTTCTATGCCTTGCTCATCATGGCGGTGTACATCTCCGGCCGCTTCGAGCAGAAGTGGCTCATGGCGATCGTTATGGCCGGCTGCCTCATTGCGGCCACCACCTTCACGGCGATCTTCGGAGTCGGTGTCATCTGGTTGATCTTCATCGCCCTCTTCGTCACGGTTGCCCTGTGCTGGTTCCTGACCCTGAGATTTGCCATGGCTGCTATTGTCTCCCTCCTGTTTGATGTGCTGATCACATTGGGAGCCTTTGCCCTGACGGACCGCGAAGTGTCTCTTTCTATCGTTGCCGCTCTCCTGACCATTGTCGGGTACTCGATCAACGACAAAATCGTAGTGTACGACCGGATCCGGGAGACCCTGGGCCGTTTCCGAAAAATGACCTTCAAAGACATCATCAACCTCAGCATCAACGAGACCCTGAGCAGAACCATCCTCACCGGCACCACGACGCTTATTGTCCTGATCGTTCTGCTCATCTTCGGCGGCCCCGTGATTCACGATTTTGCATTCGCCTTGCTCATAGGGATTATCACCGGGACTTATTCTTCCATTTTTGTGGCCAGTCCCATCTTGCTGCTCTGGGAAGGCAAGATCACCCAGTCCGGCAAGAACACCCGGCCCCAAGGTTAGGAATTGGAGAGACGAAAAAGCAAGCGCCCTCAGCGGAACAGGAAAGCCTTCATGGTCACCCTGCTTCTGGTGGTGGGCGCTTTTTGCTTTGTCTGGTGGATCTGGCCCGGCCTTTACAACGCCTCGCCTCAGTTCAACTTCATCCTCTTGGAAAAGAACGCCGACCGCTTGAGACTGCTCAAGGGCGACACCCTTCAGTTCCATCCCCAGGATCAGGTCAGAATTCTTGCGGTGTCCACCAATATCCCCTTCAACGTCGGGGTCCGGCTTTCAGCCGTCGGCATGGATGTCGAAGCCTTGACCTATGACAAAATTCAGCTGGCAAGCCTCTTCCCAAAGGAAACCTTGCTTCAGAAGCACAGCGTCAGGGTTTGGGTGAAGGAGAAAAACAGGGAGTTGGGGTATGTGGACCTGGTGATTGAACCGTATGTGGAAGACTGGATCGACAAAGCCGAAAGGACCATCGACCCTGAGAAACGGATCGCTCTTCTTGAAGAGGCACGGCACTTGACTCCCCAGGACAACAAGATTAGGGAGCGCCTGATCCAGGAGTACCGAGCGGTCACGAAATGGCCTCAGGCCGCGGAACTCCTCGAAGAGATGGTCAAGGAGAAACCCGAAGAACAGAAGTTCTTCGAGCTTTACGAGGTCTACGAGAGCATGAAGGACTCGGACGGAGCCGTGTCCGTTTTGAGACGTTTGCTCCGGAAGACCCCTGACGATGCGGAACTCCGGCTGCGGCTTGCAAGAACTCTTGAAAAGGCCAAGAAACTCCCGGACGCCATCCGGGAATACGAGACGGCTCTGCCCCGGCTCGATCCGAAAGACAAGCTGGCCGTGTACAAGACTCTCGGGTTCCTTTATACGGAGACCACCGATCAGGACAAGGCCATCGCCTCCTATCTGAAAGCCGCGGAACTGGACAAGAAAGACGTGAACCTTTATTACAACCTCGCCACCCTCTATGAAAAAGCAGGGGACAAAGAAAAGGCCAATCAGTTCCTGGCCCAAGCGGTGGCGCTTCAGCCTGAAGATTTGGAGAGCCGTCTGAACCTCGCGGAGAGCCTCTTGAACAAAGGCGCCCTCGATGAGGCACAAGCCTATCTCGACGAGGTGCTCAGGCGAAAGCCCGATTCCCTCAGAGCCCTGATGCTGCTTATACAGATCGCGGACAAGAGAGGGGACAAGAAAATGCTGAAGGATCTCTATGAGAGGGCTAATGTCCTTCTTCCCGACAACGAAGTCGTCCTCTACAACCTCGCGGTCATCGAGTACGAGGCAGGAGACTGGGCAAAGAGCCTTTCCCACTTTGAAAAGTACTCGAAAAATCATCCAAAGGATGCTGAGACCCTCCGCTTCCACTTTGATCTTTACAGGAAAGTGAAAAAAGAAGACTCCGCCTTTGCCACCGCCAAGGCCCTGCTTTCTCTGAATGCCGGCGACCCGGCCCCTTACCCCTTTGTTTTTGAGTATCTCAATGGCCGGAACGATTTCAAACAGATGGCTGAGATCATGGAAACCGGTGTTCAGGCCCGGCCGGAGAATGTCGAACTGAGACAGTACCTGGTCTTTGCTCTATTGAAACTCGGCAGGGAAGACGAGGCTGCCGTGCAGCTCAGCCAGCTGGCAGCGCTCAAGCCCAAGGATGTGAATCTCCTCCTCCAGCTTGCTCGTCTCCAGGAAAGCCAGGGCAACGCGAAAGAGGCGATGGAGACCTATAGGAAGATCGTGGAGATTTCCCCGGGTCATCAGGAAGCCGAGGAAGCCTATCTCAGACTCCGACTCAAGGAACTCCGTTAGTGATTATCCTCTGTCCGTGCACCGTGCACCTTGTACCTTGCACCAGCTGTTTCCGCCTTGATAGGCTGCGCGACACACCGATCGACTAGGACCACGATGCGAGGATCTATACCCCATTTTCATGTGACTGCGGGTTTGGTCTGGAAGGACGGAAATATCCTGATCGCAAGGCGGCCTGCGGGCAGCCACCTTGCCGGGTACTGGGAGTTCCCGGGAGGCAAGCAGGAACCCGGAGAGAGCCTGGAAGCCTGTCTTGAACGCGAATTCCGGGAAGAACTGGCCATGGAGGTGAAGGCGGTAGAGCACCTGATTCAAATCGATCACGACTATGAGACCAAGTCCATCACCCTTCACCTGTTTCAGTGTCACTGGCTGAAAGGGGCGCCGACTCCCTTGGGTTGTGATGAGCTCCGATGGGTGAAGCCTGATGAACTGGCCGACTATCAGCTCCCTCCCCCTGATGTTCAACTGCTTCCATTCATTCAGAACCTCGCTCGCAAGGTTCCATAGGCTATCCCGGCATTCGCCGGCATCGGCAAAACTGGAACAAGGCCCTTGAACTCCTCGATCACCTCCAGCGCCTTTTTTCGCTGCTGGCTTTTTTCGGCGCCATAAAGCAACTCTCCCCCCAGGTGATAACCGAAATCGCGGCACAATCCCCTGGCTTGAGCTTCTGAAACCGCGCCAGCACCTCCCCCGGCCTCTGCCGCTGGATATAAATGCAGAGGTTGGTGTCAAGCAAGTAACGGATGGGCATCACCATTCCTCCCGATGTTGTGGAGGTCCATCCTTGCGGCCATCAGCAAAAAAATCATCAGGTAGTTCGGTCAACAGCTCAAAGGCCCGCGACAATCCTTTTGCCGGCTCTCGAAGCACAATCTCGTCGCCACGGCGAAAGATCTCAATCCTCTTGCTCCTCACAGAGAATTCCTTCGGTAACCTGACGGCTTGACTGTTTCCCGACTTAAAAACTCGGGCAGTCGCCATAAAAGCCTCCTTTCTTCGGGCAAAAACGCCCTTCTAGAGCCCTTCGGGGACCTCCGGTGTTTGTATACACAGAAAAGTATATACGCGTCAGGGGGGCTGTCAACGGCCGTTTTAGGTTTAGACCTAAAGGATGAACCCAACCTCTGCTGAAAAGGCAGCTTGAGAAGCCTTCTTGGGGCGTCTGGAAAGCCGAGGGCAGGGAACACCTCGTGCGTGATCAGTTCCTTGCAGACGTTCATGGCTAGGTTTTTTCCATTCCAGCAGGCTGCTCAAAAACGGACAGATGCAAGGCACCCGACAATTTTTATCCGCCTCCGGCGGGCCGAAGAGTGAGGCGTACCTACAAGTACGCCGCAACGATGAGGAATGAGGGTAACGCCGCAGATGGGCGTTTTTCAGCAGCCTGCTAGGTCGCACGGGACTGGCGGTAATACCACTCGATTTGACCGGCGCTGCTCTCTTCGTCCACGTTCTCTTCGGCGACCATCTTCTTTCCCCGGCCGGGCGGCAGCACCTCCTTCAGCTTCCACCGGTCATCCAGGCGACCGAAGATCCAGTACTCCTCAAAGGGAGTCACATACTTTTGCTCGCTGAACACCCGATCCCCGCGGCGCACCATCTTCTGCGCATGGGCATCGATCCTCACCGTGAATTCGTCTTTGGATGAATCCGTGAAGTTGCGTACCAGGATGAGTTCGGCTTTCCGCACACAGAGGTTTCGGTACTCCACCTTGAGTCCGTCGGATTGCCACTGCCGGATCTGCTGGCGCAGGTTCTGTGCCACCTCGGGGAAGAGCTCCGGCTCCGGCACCTGAGCAGAATCTCCTGATTCCCTGGCGAGGTAAACACTCAGGAACACCTGCCTGGCCCGGTCGATCATCTGTTGCCGGTTCCAGACCTTGTCCGTCTGCACCAGGAAGTTGAGGAGCCGCTCGATGCGGGTCGCTTTCTTTTCCTCCCCCTTCGCAAGCCATGGCCCGGCCACTCCTTCTTTGGCCGCTTCCTGGTATATTCCCTGAACGGTCTCGTCCGTCAGCATCTCCGCAAAGTTCTCATCCTTGAGGATATCCGACTCCCCAGCCTGTTCGATCTCCCTCAGGAGCCACTGGCCGTCGATGACCTGGAATGTCCAGAATTCCTGAAAACGCGCCGGTTTGTCATCGCCGCGCAGAAACTCGCCTGTCCGGTCATCCACGTAGGTGTCCCTGGCGGAAGCGGTGATCAGAGCCGTGAACTCGCGTTGATCTTTTTTCTCTGTGTAGCGGACATGCACCAGATCCACCTTCTCTACCTTCAACTCTTCCAGACGGTTGATCTCGTGGTTCCGGACCATGCCTAGCACCTGGCCCTGCTGCTGAGCAAAAAGAGCCGGCATCAGAAGCGCCTTGACAGGAGTGTAATCCCTGGCCTGCCAGCATTCCTGAAGTTTGAGGAACGTGGACTGTGCTAGAGTCCTCAGGGCTTCCGGCGAAAGCGCCTGATCCTGCTGACTGATGAAGGCGAGCAGCTTTTCAGTCTTCTCAGCCTTGAGGCTGATCTCCCGGCGGTCGTACACAAAATCGAGGTTCTCGCTTTTCCTGCCCTTCTGCGAACGCAGGACATGCACAATGACAACGATGAAAATGAGCAGGAAAAAAATGACAAAGACCGCTCCGGGATCATTTCCGCCAGAGCCTGACCCGCTCCTGCTGCTGCTCCTGCTTGAACTGGAACTCCTGGAGCTGCCCCCACCCCTTCCACCGCCCCCTCCTCCCCCTCCTTTGTTGTGTACGGCGATATGACCGGCAAAAAAGGTGTTAGGACGATCCGTCTGAAGATTAAAGACCTGGACCCGTTCCTGCACCTTCTGGAGGGAAACGATCTTTTGCTCTGTCAGGGACCGGCCGTCCCATGCCATGACCGTGTCGCCTGGCTTGAGAACATCGAGGGTCTTGAAGGTGCCCGCGCCGACATAGAAGGGATGATCTTCCGTGACCCGCAAGGTCGCACGATCGGTTTCAAGGATCACGTATTGGTCCGCTTCGGTGCGGACAAGACTCCGAACTTCGGCCTGGACGGTTTTTCCTTCCGAGGTGAAGGCCAGCACCTTGTCTCCGCGCTGCACTGAGCTGATGGGCATCTCTGTCCCGTCAGCCTTGAGGATCTGACTTTCAGGAAGAAAGCACCCTCCCCCGGCCCTGGCCCAGGAAAGGGTAGGGAGCAATAGGATGGCGATCACTGAAAAGAGCAGGACAAGTTTCTTCATCATCGGACCCTTGGTGGCGCACCGGAGTTCTTCATCAGCTCCGAAACATCCTAACTAAAACAGATCCTCAGCAAACCCTGCCCTATCACCCCCACCTGACCTCCCCCATCAAGGGGGAGGGCATCCTTGGCGTTCTAAGCCATTCCCCTCCCTTGGCGGGAGGGGCAAGGGGAGGGGGGATTTCAAGGATCCCGTCAACACCTCCATTCAGCAGCCCGTCAATGCAAGGCGGCGATGACGCCTCCCAGTACCGCTGCAGCCACCACAATGCTCACCCCGAGGATGGCAGCGCTCACCAGTCTGCCGTAGTACTCGGCCACAGCGCTGTTTCCGCGAATGATTTCCTTTTGTTCGTCGATGTGCGGGGTGAAGCGGTCAATGAGCCTGGGCACGATGACCGAGGCGAGGAGCACGAGCAACATGCCCACTAGCCCGCCCACCACCGAGAAGACAATGGCCCAGCCGATATTGTGAATGACCTCCATCATAAGATGCTACCTCCATTTGCCACAGAGACGGTGGGGTTGATCAGAACTTGACCTGAGGAACGGCCCTTTCCCCGGGCTCTTCCAGCTGGAAGAAAGGCTCAGGCTGGAAATTGAACATCCCTGCAATCACGTTGCTGGGAAACATCTCGATGCGATTCTTGTACCGCATGGTCGCATCGTTGTAGTACTGGCGGGCGAAACCGATTTTGTTCTCGGTCCCGGCGACCTCCTCCTGCAGTTTCAAGAAGTTCTGATTCGCCTTGAGGTCCGGGTAGGCCTCGGCCACGGCGAAGAGGGACCGGAGGGACTGGGTGAGCATGTTCTCTACCTTGGCCCGTTCCTCCACGCTCCCTGTAAAAGAAACGGCCTGCTGCCGGGCCTTGACCACTGCCTCCAGAGTCCCGCGCTCATGGGCTGCGTACCCCTTGACCGTTTCCACCAGGTTGGGAATCAGGTCGTGCCTCCGCTTGAGCTGAACGTCGATGGAGCTCCACGCGTTCTTCACCTCGTTCCGAGCCTTTACCAGCCCGTTGTAAACGCTGACCACAAAAAAGCCCAGAACAACCACAATCGCCAGAATGATCAGTAAGGTCACCTTTGCACCTCCTTTAAGGGTTTCAGGCCGCCCAGCACATGACTCAGTACCTAAAAGTATAGGAGGTCCTCGCTTCCCCTGTCAAGCACGCCTTCAGATTGGTCCAACCAAATATTTTCAAAATGAGATTGACTTTATTACAAAACATGCATTCCATGCTTATGCACGAACATGTGTTTCCGTCGCGAGGTGCTCTTTTTGACTGGAGGTACAAAACAAGTGAAGTCTTTGAATGGGCTAAACGTGAAAAAGAAAGAGAGCTTTACTCATCATGGCATGGCAAAAGGAGCATTCTATTCGGAAACCAAAAACGCCATGAAGGTGGAGAATCACCCTTTTTTCGGAATGAACTCGCGAAAGAACCTAACGGTCGCCATGCAGATCAAAACAATAAGGAAAGAACGATTCGAGCCCTAATCTTTATAGAAGGGGGTGCCCCTTCGCAACTCAAAGTCTTCAAGCCATGATCAGAGTCCTTGAGACCAGAATACGCAGTGGGTCATTGACCCGTGCTATAGAAGAAGGGGAAGGTGTTTACGCCATCCTGGAGCGACCGGCATATGATTAAACTGATCCACAAGAATTCTCGGAATAGGACTGAGCAACTCAAAAGGAACACCGGGAAAATGCACGGGACGGAAATCATCCTCCAGGAAAAAACCCGCGAGCTTCAAGAGCGCGTCAAAGAACTGGACTGTCTCTACGGCATTTCCAGATTTATAGAAAAACCCGGGATTTCAATCCCTGAGATTCTTCAGGGTGCAGCCGATGCCCTCCCATCCGCATGGCAATATCCTGACATCGCCTGTGCCAGAATCCTCTTCGATACTCTGATCGTGACATCAAGGGAGTTCCGCGAGACGCTTTGGATCCAATCGCAATCCATCAAAGTCCGGGGGAACGCCGTCGGCAGAGTGGATGTCGTCTATCTTGAGAATACCCCTAAGAGCCATGAAGGGCCTTTTCTTCGGGAAGAGAGGAACCTCCTCGATGAGGTTGCTGAACGTCTAGGTCGTGTGATCGAGAAGATGAAGGCGGAAGAAGAACTGCGGGAAAGGGAAAAGGATCTTGCTTTGATGAATCAGGAACTCCAGGAGATCAACACCGCTCTGCGGGTCCTTCTCCGAAAAAGAGAGGAAGATCGCGCTGAACTCGAGGATCGTGTTGCAAAAAACATAAAAAATCGGATCCTCCCCTACCTGAAGAAACTGAAGACCAGGGGATTGGATGAGGGCCAAAAGGAGCTCGCGGACATCCTTGAAACTCACTTGAAAGAGTTCGCGTCAGGTTTCCAACAGAAACTGACCAACCTGTGCCTGAACGTCACACCCATGGAGCTCAGGGTGGCTGACCT
Source organism: uncultured Desulfobacteraceae bacterium (assembly GCA_964580575.1). Classification (GTDB taxonomy): domain Bacteria; phylum Desulfobacterota; class DSM-4660; order Desulfatiglandales; family HGW-15; genus CAVPDE01. Next base: position 70,302 of record CAZOLJ010000002.1, on the reverse strand, counting down.
GGTTCGTCAGGGAAGAACCACAAAGGAGATCGCCGATCTCCTCCACAGCTCACCGCGAGCCGTGGAGTTCCACAGGATGAACTTGAGAAAGAAACTCAAGTTGAAAGAGAAAAAAACAAACCTCAGATCCTTCCTTCTGTCCATGAAGTAACCTCAGTTTTGACCTGCGATTAGCCTGTTATTTTCTTGCCGTTTACATTCTCCTCCTCCGGACTGATAATTCTATCTAACATCATTTCACGCCGGCGATTGGATTTTGCCGTCCGGCCAATCCATGCGGAAGAGCCATGCACACCATCCTTATCGCAATCGACGACCAAGCCATTTCAATGCTCCTCAGCGAAGAGCTCTTCGAGGAAGGATATTCCATCCGAACAATTTCCGATCCCTGGATGCTCAGCCAGACCATCCAAAGAGATCGTCCGGATCTTCTCGTGATTGACGAGTTCTTCGGAGGGGGCAGGGGCATTGATCTCTGTTTAAGTTTCCGAAGATACCTTCTCGATACGACGGTCATCGTTTGGGCAAGCTGGATCTCGGCACTGGGGGAAAAAAAGAACAGGCTTCCCGCCAACTTTCACATTTTCAAAACACACACCTTGCAGGAACTCACGAAGGAAATATGCGGGAGGATAAGACAGCCCGGCGTGCAGCGCACACAGGAAAAATCTTTGGTCGGCGAATGCCTTTTGGGACGGTAGACCGCCCGCCATTTGCGGCTACATTAAGAAAGACGGCAGGGTTCAAGAAGCCACAGAAATCGGGATAAGGAGGGATGAGATGCAGTCGGACATTTTTGGGAATCTCATGGAATGGGGGGATGTTCTTGAGAAGCTTGAGCGGCTCAGAGATTCGGATTCATTGGACGAGCATCAAGCAGGTCTTGTTCGAATCCTGAGATATCCTCACAATTGGCGCCTCAGAGAGGCTGCGCTCGGAGCTATCCGAAAGGTCAAGCAGCCCACAGAGGAGTTGCTCAAGGAGGCGCTGAACATTGTCTTGAACGAAGAGGTGTACATCGAAGCAAGAACGATGGCCGTGGATGTACTGGCGGATCTCATGATCAAGGACAGGAGGATTCGCACCAAAAACGAGATCACGGCCCGATCCAGAGTCTTGGAGAAGATGGAATCCCTCATGGGGGACACTCAATCCCCGCTGCTCAGGGAAAGAACCGAACGCTTTTTCAAGAAACTGGCGAACCGCAAGACCCCTTCTGCTGCCCAAGCATGACCGAGGAATCGCAACGAGAAGGGTCCATGGCACCTTCGTCCACTAAGTGCGCCGTCAATTTTTCGGAAGGGTTGAACAAGGAGGTCGCCCATGTCGAGAATAGGCATTCCCAAAGAGATCCTGGTAGAGGAAAAGAGAGTCGCGGCAACACCTGAAACAGTGAAGAAATATGTGAAGATGGGTTTTACCGTGACGATCCAGGCCGCTGCTGGAGAAGGGATCTATGTCAGCGACGATGACTATCGAAAGGCGGGGGCAGCGGTCGTTCCAAGCGCGGAGGAGCTGTTCGCTGCCTCTGACGTGATTCTCAAGGTGAAGCAACCGGTCTTCAATGCAGCCACCCAAAAGCATGAGGCTGAAATGCTTCGGGAAGGAAGCCTCTTGATCACCTTTCTCCATCCCGCAGCTCCCGCAAACCACCCCCTGGTCCTCATGCTGCAGGAACGCAATATCACCTCCTTCACCATGGACGGCATCCCGAGGATCTCCCGAGCGCAGCGGATGGATGCGCTGACCTCCATGAGCACGGTGACGGGCTACCGATCGGTCCTCATCGCGGCCAACCATTTGTCGAAGTTCGTCCCCATGATCGGCACGGCCATCGGTATGGTGAAACCTGCGGCCTTCTTGATTGTTGGAGCCGGGGTCGTCGGTCTACAGGCAGCCGCCACCGCCAAGAGGCTGGGCGCGGTCGTTAAGGTCGTGGATATCCGCGATGAAGCCAGAAAAGAGGCCGCCAGCCTCGGAGCCAAGGTCGCAGGGTTCGAGGTGCCTCCCGAGCTCGCCCTGGGAGACGGAGGCTACGCCAAGGCCTTGCCGGAGAGCTGGCTGAAGAAGGAGCGAGAAGCACTGGACCCGCTCGTGAAGGAGGCCGACGTCCTTATTCTGAGCGCTCTGGTGCCCGGTGAGATCGCTCCTGTCTTGATCACTCAACAGATGGTTGAGGCCATGAATCCGGGTTCAGTGATCGTCGACGTGTCCATTGACCAGGGCGGCAATTGCGAGTTGACGAAACTCGGCTGTTTTGCCGAGAAGAAGGGGGTATCCATTTGCGGGATTGCCAATATCCCCGGGCAAATGGCCGTTCCTGCCAGTTGGCTCTATGCCAACAATATGTACTACTACGTCGAGAACCTCTTCAAGAAAGGGTTGGACCGGCCGGATCTTGAGGATGACATCGTGCAGCGGTCCCTGGTGACCCATGAGAGAAGGATCTTTTTTGAGGGGGCGCTCAAGGCCATGGGAGCTTCCTTAGGGACCCTCCCTCCCTCCACAGCGAAAGAGGTTGGGAAAGGAGAGATCCATGGGTGACCTGCTGGTTATGATTTCAGTGTTTGTTCTGACTTTTGTCTTTGGATATGCCGTGATATCCAGGGTTCCCCCCCTGCTGCACACTCCTCTGATGTCCATGACCAATGCGATTTCTGCGGTCATCATCCTCGGGGGCCTGGTCCTGTTTTCTTCGGAAACGACCGGCGTTGAGAAGCTGTTGGTTTTTGCCGCTCTTGTCGCAGCGGCCTTCAACCTGTTTGGGGGGTTCATGATTACCGATCGCATGCTGAAGCTTTTCAAAAAAGGCAAGGCGCCCTTTGAGTTGAGGCGATGAGGCCATGGAAACCGGACTGATCCTTGGAACCGATTTCCTGATCATTCTTCTTCTCCTTCTGGGATTCTTTCAATTCCGAAACCCGCCAGGGGCGCGCAGAGGGAATTTCACTGCCGCTTTCGCTCTCCTCTGCGCCTTTGGTTTGGTCATTGGACGTCATGGGAGTGTGGAGCCCGGCCTGGTGCTCGCGGCTCTCCTTTTAGGTGGCGCTTTGGGCTGGGCCGTGGCCGCGCGAATCCAGATGATCCAGATTCCCGCCATGGTCGCCTTCCAGCACGGTGCAGGGGGAATTGCCGCCTGCTTGATCGCTTTTCTGGAGTTGACACGCGGGACAGGAGGAGCAGGGACCACGCTCGGCGAGGTCTCGGGGCTCTTGGGGTTGATCATCGGGACAGCCACGTTCAGCGGAAGCATGATTGCCGGAGGCAAGCTCGCAGGCCTGATGAAACAGCAGCCGGTTGTGCTTCGCCTCCATTCGCAGCTTCTTGCCGGATGCAGTCTCGCCGTTCTCCTTGTCGCGGGGATCGCCGGGCAGGCGGATTCTCAGGCCTCTACTTTCTGCTTTCTGACCTTGATCGGCTTGTCCGTCGTGCTTGGTATTCTTTTCTCGATCCGAATCGGTGGGGCGGATATGCCGGTCCTGATTTCCTTCCTGAATGCCACGGCAGGCCTGGCAGCCGCCTTTTGCGGTATCGCCCTTCAAAATCGCCTGCTCATCGCCTGCGGAGCCACTGTGGCCGCCTCCGGATCGATCCTGACCCACGTGATGTGCGCAGCCATGAACAGAGGGCTGACCAAGGTCTTTATGGGGAGCGTGTCGAAGCAGAGGACTGGGCCAAGAGAGGTCCTGAACATCAAGGAAAAACCCATCCTGTCCGATACCGGCGACGGAGGGGAGGGATTCGAGTATGCTCTTTCAGCCGCAAGGATTGCCGAGAAAATCGTCATTATACCGGGCTACGGGATGGCTCTGGCCCAGGCTCAATTCCAGGTGGTCCGGTTGGCCTCTCGACTTGAAGAACTTGGAAAGAGCGTGAAATTCGCGATTCATCCTGTCGCCGGGAGGATGCCGGGGCACATGAATGTCCTGCTCGCTGAAGCGGATGTGGACTATGAGAAACTGGTGGAGATGGAGGCGATCAACCCGGAATTCCCCGGCACGGATCTGGTGCTTGTTGTCGGTGCTTGCGACGTCGTCAATCCTGCGGCTATCGCACAAGAAGGCACTCCCATCTCGGGGATGCCTATCCTCATGGCCCATGAAGCCAAAGTCGTGGTCGTCTGCAACATGGACGAAAAACCCGGATATTCCGGCGTGAACAATCCCCTCTATGAGATGGCTAGGACGATCACTCTTTTCGGCGACGCGAAAGAGTCCTTGAATCGGCTGTTGGCAGCTCTCTAGATACTTTTTGCGCCTGAGTACTCAAGCGACCGTGGCGGAGGGCAGGGTTCATGGTCCTTTGCGCCGGATAGCGCCTACCGCTTCGTCGAGCTGATGGAGAAAGCGGGAGCGATCGCGTTTGGCAAACGGCGGAGGTCCACCCGTGAGCTCCCCGCAATCGCGTAACGCGGAGAGCAGGTCGCGAGTGGCCAGCACCGAGCCAATGTTCTCTTGGGTGAACGGTTTACCCGCAGGGCCCAGCGCGTAGGCCTCTTTCTCAAGGCATCGGGCCGCGAGCGGCACGTCCGCAGTGATCACGATATCATCGGCCTCCACGTGCTCGACGATCCAGTCGTCTGCCGCGTCCATGCCTTCGCCGACAACCTTCAGGGATAGGTTCTCCTCTTCCGGGATCCGCATCCACGACCCCGCCACCAGGGTGACGCCGAGGTCGTAGCGCTTTGCCACTCGATAAATCTCCTCTTTCACAGGACAAGCATCGGCATCTACAAAGATATGGAGCAAGGAGCAACCTCCCACAAGCCCTGCGGAGCATCAAGCGGAGCCCCACGGGCAGGAACCCGTGGCACCTGCGCTGCGGCGTAACCCCCCTCCCCCCCAAGGTCCCGGATGGGATACGGCCTTATAGACCACAGCATTTCTTGTATTTCTTCCCGCTGCCACAGGGACAGGGTTCATTGCGTCCAACCTTGTCTTCGGCGATCATTGGTTTGCGTGGGTTCAGCAATATTTCTAACTCGGTGAGGTCCTCCGGTTTATCCGGCTCCAATCCAATGATAGAGTGCCACCCCTTCTCTTCAAAGATTGAGCTTACTTCTTTCAATCTTTCTTCTGTCTGAACATGGACAACGGCGGGCTTCTTTTCAGTCCCCAGTTTTGCCGTCCTTTCCCCATCAAAAACTTTTGTCGTCTTTTCACCATCGAAAGTTCTTGCCTTCTTATCACCAACAAACACTCGTTTCCCCATCTTTTCCTCATCAAGAAATCAGTAACGTTTAAAAGGGACTACATGGAACAGTCACACCTGCCGTGGCGACGGACGCTGAAAGCATGATCAAGGCGATACGTCGAAATCCCAACCCATCTCACTCGCCAGCCCGTGCGGAAGAAGCGTCATCGACCGGGAGTAATCTAAGCCCGCCTTTTCGATATGATCCTTTATGGCCATTGAAAAGGGGTTGGTCGCCGTCAGAACAAGATCGATCACCAGCGGAGACTCTTCTGTGGATTCCGGATCGTTAGCCGCTTGGCAGAATAAGGGATGGGAAGAGACAAAATGGGTCCGACACACGACAGGCCGCACCCTATAGGCACTGCATGCGCCGTTGATCAGCAGGGGGCAGCATGGGTCATAAGGAGAAGGATCTTTCGGCCTGGCCCTGTCGGCCGGCGTGCGCCTGCCCCGCAAGGAATCGTCCCATTCATGCCATCGCTGCGTTCGCCCCCGAAGGTCCTTCCTCTGTTCCGGGGCGAATTCCCGCTTGATGTATTGGGCCAGGGTGCGGGTCTCCGCAATGTTCATGACGATACGATAGCGGCAACAGTGGCAACATCCCAATTTGCAGCTCGGAACGATGCCCGTTTCACTGCGCAGCCGATCCAGCACGCCTGCCACCGTTTCATCCACTGAGGAATACACGGCCTTGACGAAGTATTCTTCCGCTGTCATCGGAAGGTCGGCTCCGAATTCGTCAGTGCCCATCCTGGAGTTCCCATGGTCAACCCGGTTTATCATTTTCCCTTTTCTCGGCAGGCGCCTCAGGCCTCCTCATGCCAACCCGTTAGCGCCTGCCCATCACGAGCGCGCCTGTGGTGCAGACCTTGATGCACTGAGGGTTTCCCCCGCAGAGATCACAATGGTAGGACTTCCCTTTGAAAGGATTCAACGCGTGGAAAGGGCACTTGCCCGATCTTTGCGCGGCCCAAACGAACTTCTTTCTCTCCGTCTCCGGGGTGACCTTCTCTCCTTCAAGGCATGCCATGGTCTTGCACTGGCGGCAGACAAAAGGCGAATTCATGCTGGTGTCAAGATCGTCCTTCTCGATGCGAATGGCGGACTTCTCCGCATTCACAGCTCCTCCATGAAAAAGGGAGCACAGGGTTTCGCAGAGCCGGCACCCGCTGCACTTCTTCTCGTTCACCTCAATTCTCATTGGAAAGCCCCAGTCTCTTGAGCGTCCTTTTGGACGGGATGCCCTCTTCATCCCAACCGTGGAGCCTGTAGTACTCGTCGAGCATCCTGCTGAACTCCTCTCTGCACACCACTTCCCCTTTGGAAGGCCCCTCGGGAATGGGCTCTTCAAAATACCTCTTGGGAAGGGTGTCTTCGCTCCTGGAAATTCCTTCCCCTGCGAGCATGAGCCTTTCCAGTGTGTAGATCCGTTCGCCTGTTCTCTTGATCCCCGCGGGAGTGAGGTGAAGGCCTGCCGCGAGATCGATGAGACGTGAGAAATGGGGGTAGCCCAATCCGTGAGGGCTCGAAAACACGCTTTGAAAACGGCAGATCCCGAGAGAGTCGGACACGGCGTTCATGAGTTCATGCCACCAGACCATTCTCGCCTTGCCCAAGTAGGAAGAAAGGCGCTCGCTCACAGGGCCGCCGTACATTTTCTCCAGAACCGATTCCGGCAGGCCCACGGCGTCAATCGAGGGACGGCTTCTCATGTGACAAGCCCCTCTTGTGGAAGTGGCCATGCCCAGAGCGAAGCTTTTGGGAAGCCTCTCATCCGTCATTTCAATGGGGAAGTCTTTGACTTCCAGAAGATAGGGGTGGGAGGCATCCCCAAGGATTTCTCGCGCAAAAGAGCCTTCCGCCAGGATATCTCCGAAGCCTCTCCGCTGAGCGATCTGGTCGAGAAGTTCGACGATGATCTCCCCGTCCCCCCACTTCAAAGGAATTTTCGTCGTTCTCTTGTCGATGATGCCCCGCTGATACAGCTCCATGGCCCAGGCCACGTAGGAGCCGGTGGAAATGGTATCCAGTCCATGGAGGTTGCAGAGTTGCGTCGCATAGATGATGTTTTCAAGATCCAGATGGCCCAGCTTTGTACCCAGAGAACCGATGGAGGCGTACTCAGGTCCCTCCCCTCTCGTTCCCGGATGCTTTCCCTCTTCCATGGAGAACCGGTGGCGACAGTGAACAGGACATCCGAAGCACGCCATCATGCCGGTGGAGTAGGGCTCGAGCGCTTCGGCTTCCAAAAGAGGCCCCTGGTCGCCGATGGTCACCTCCTGGTTGTTGCGCACGCTCAGGAAACCCAGAGCATTGGAGTAACGGAAGAGCACGGGAGTCCCCTGCTTCCCCAAGGCCTGGATCCACTTGGTTTTCATGAGTTCGGCCAGGGTCTTGAGATAATACTTGCGATAGGCCTCCGGCTCCGAGATTCCGATGTCCAGGTTCCCCCGCACGGCCACGGCCTTGAGATTCTTTGACCCCATGACCGCGCCCATCCCGGTTCGGCCTGCAGCGCTCTTCATGCCGGAGCGGATGGCGGAGAAACGGACCAGGTTCTCGCCTGCCAATCCGATGCAGGCCACCTGCACCTTGGGATCCCTCCTTTGAGCACGAATCCGCTTTTGCGTCTCTATCGTGTCGAGCCCCTTGAGCTTGCGGGCGTCGCAGAAATCGATCCTCCCGTCCCTGATGAAGAGGTACACGGGCTTTTTGCTTTTCCCCGTGATCAGGAGGTGGCTCAGCCCTGCCTTGACCATCTCCGCACCAAACTCACCGCCCATGTTGGAATCCCCGAGGTGGCCTGACTCAGGGGACCGGGAGGTGATGTTCATTCTTGACCCGAACCCCGGAATCCCGGTGAGGAGGCCGGCTCCGAAAAGGAGAGGGTTCTGCGGTGAAAAAGGGTCAGGGATCGATGGGTAGGATTTCGAAAGGAGATGCATGTTGATTCCCCTTCCGCCCAGGAACTTTCTCCTCCACTCCATCGGGATCTTCTTGATCTCATAGGAGCCATCGCTCAGATTCACATGGGCGATCTTTCTATCCAGCACGATTACGCCCCCTCCCGCTGATCACCACCTTCATTCCTCTTTCCCGGAACAAAGCGGGCCGATGGAAAACCACCGGCCCACCCATTTCAAGCCTATAGCACGATTTTGGGCACAAAGCCACAATCAAGCAGTATGCCGTAAGGGGTAGGCTGATGAGGCTGCTGCTTTCTGCCTACTCCCTACTGGAGCTTAGCGACACTAAATCCTAAGAATATTTTTCGCTACGATGGTTTTCTCGATCTCCTTGGTGCCCTCGTAGATCTCCACGATCTTGGCGTCCCGGTAAATCCTCTGCACCTTGTACTCATCAATGTAGCCGTAGCCGCCGTGCATCTGCAGGGCCTCGTCCGCGCACTTCACGGCCACCATCCCCGAAAACCATTTGGCCATGGCCGTGACCGCATGATCCATCTTGCCGTGGTCCGTGAGCCACACCGCTTCGTAATAGAGGTTCCTGGCGGCCCGGATCATGGTCGCCATCTCGGCGATCTTGAATTGCAGTCCTTGGAACGACGCCAGAGGCACCCCGAACTGTCTCCGCTTCTTGATGTGGTTGCTCGCTTCTTCAAGGGCCGCCCGGGCAATGCCTACCGCCATGGCGCAGATGTGGAGCCGGGTCAGATTGAAGAAAGCCATCAGGTGCCTGAACCCATAACCGAGCTGGCCCACCAGGTTGGAGGCAGGGATTCGCACGTTCGAAAAAGAGACCTCCGCCGTGTCATTGGCCCGGATGCCCAGTTTGCCATGGAGCTTGTTGGCCTGAAACCCTTTCCGGTCCGTCTCCACAATAAAGAAGGAGTGTCTCTGGTGCCTGTCCTTGTGGTCCGGATCCGTGAGGCAAAAAACATTCATGTACTTCGCGATGGTTCCATTGGTGATGAACATCTTGGACCCGTTGATCACCCACTCGTCCTTGTCCTTTACTGCGCTGGTGATCGCCCCGGTCACGTCGGAGCCCGCATCAGGCTCGGTGATCGCGCACCCCATGATCGCCTCTCCCTGCACCAGAGGGGGAAGGTACTTCTGCTTTTGTTCCTCTGTCCCGAAGAGCTTGAGCAGTTCAGAGCCGAAGGTCGCCGTGATCACCGCATTCCCCATGCCCGCGTCCACGGCCCAAAACTCCTCCGTGATCAGGCAGTGCTCCAGGAACCCGAGCCCAGCCCCGCCGTATTTCTCGTCGATGAACACGCCCACAAATCCGAGTTCGCAAGCCTTGCGCCAGATACTCAGATCAAAGGTTTCGTTCCTGTCAAACTCCTGGGCTTTCTCAGGGAGAAATTCGCCCACGGCGAATTCCCTGGCCGCCTTCTGAATGTCCCGCTGTTCTTTGCTGAGAGTAAAATCCATTCCTGCCTCCACAACTCTCCACGGTTAAGCGAGTTTCGCCTTGAGGGCATCCACAATCTTAAAGAGATCTTCCACCACGCCGTAATCCGCTACCCGGAAAATCGGCGCCTTCTTGTCCTTGTTGACGGCAATGACACAGCCTGCGCCCGTGATGCCAGCCACGTGCTGAAAAGCTCCGCTGATCCCGAAAGCAAGGTACACTTTGGGCTTCACGGATTTCCCGGAGGTGCCGACCTGGTGGAACTTGGGCAACCAGTTCTTGTCCACCACCGGTCTGGAGCAGGAGAGAACCCCTTTCATCTTGTCCGCCAGCTCTTTGACCATGGGCACCTTGTCGGCTTCCCCGACGCCGCGGCCGATCGACACAAGGAGTTCGGCTTGAGTGATGTCCACTGCCCCTGCGCCCGCGTCTTCGAAAGCAACAAACTGTTTCACCGCCTGGGGCAGGTCCGCAGGCACCGGCATTCGCACGATTCCTCCCTTGTGATCCCCCGCTTTCTCCGCCGGAAAAGCACCGCTCCGGATGGTGATCAGGTAACCCGGCGCCTCCTGGAAAGCTACCCTGGAGAAGAGTTTCCCGTTGTAGATCTGCCGCACGACCTTGGGTTTTCCGTTGTCCACGAGCACATCGACGCAGTCGGTTGCGATAGGGTACCCCAGCTTCACCGAGAGGGAGGGCGCAAAGTCCATTCCCCAAGGGGTGTGGGCCACCAGGGTGAGCAGGGGTTTGTGTTCCTGGATCAGCCTGAAAAGGATCTCCTTGTAGAGATCGCCGTTGAAATTCGCAAGACCCTCCACGGCAATGACTTTGTCCGCCCTTTCCTGAAGGTCATTGAGGAAAGGCTCGTCCTTGGCTCCGATCAGGACGACCGTCAGGGTTTGAGAAAGCTTCTGGCAGAGGTCGTTGGCTTTCCAGAGCATCTGGTAGGTGACCTCTCGCACCTCTCCTTTCCTGTGTTCCGCAACAACAAAGATCTCGCCCATTATATGCTCACCCCCTTTTCTTTGAGGATTCGGAGAATTTCGTCCGCAACTGTGCCGGGATCGCCCTCGATGAATTGGGCCCCTTCGGTCTCCGGCGGCAGGAAGATTTCTTCCACCGTGGTCCTGGCCTGAAGGTCAGCCGCCGCAAGACCGAGCGTATCCACACCGGCTACGTTCAGTTCCTTCTTGGCCGCCTTGCGGATGCCCATAATGGAAACATAGCGCGGCTCGTTGATTCCGGTCTGGATGCTCAGCAAGGCCGGCACTTGGATCTTCGAGACTTCATCCGTGCCGCCTTCCAGCTCCACCCGAATGGTCGCTTCGCTGCCTGCCACTTCCACCTTCCTCACCACTTCGGCGTGAGGCAAGCCCAGGTGCTCCGCCAGCATGGTGCCCACGGCCCCCTCGTTCAGGTCATCCCTTTGGACTCCGGTGAAAACGAGATCGTGGGGCTGGCCCTTGATAAATTGCGCCAGGATTTTGGAGATGACAAAGGCGTCCATCACCAGGTTTCCCGGATCGATCCGGAAGGCCTTGTCCGCACCCATGGCCAAACTTCGCCGCAGGACTTCTTCATCATCCTCGTTTCCGAGGGTCACCGCAGTGACCGTTCCGCCCAGTTTTTCCTTGATCTGTATGGCCTCCTCAATCGCGTAGTTGTCCCATTCGTTGATGACGTAAGCGAGCATGTCCTTGCGAACGTCAGTCTTCTGGGAGTTGATCTCCAGATCAACCTCCTGGGTCATGGGAACCCTTTTTACACACACAATGATCTCCATGCCTCGCACCTCCTAAAACGTTGATGATTCTCCGTGAAATACAGGATTCTCGGATTCCTTTTTCTGTCTTACTCACTAAAAATACTATTGATTTCAGCAATGAATGAATTCTCATTCATTTTGTCCGGCAAGGTAACACACCTCTCCGGCGCTGTCAAACATTTTGCTGGCGCCCAAAAGACGATGCCCTTCCCGGTTAAGTCAGAAATCCAAACCCTAAGGAGCCTCTTGAATTTGCGCCTTTTTTGAGCGTATAATAACCCTGTTTTGCACAAGCCTTGGGATTGGACAGAAGGCGGTACATGCCGGGTGAAACCGGAAGGGGGCCGGTTCATCCACGGGTTTTTGAAACGTACAGGAGCAATCGTTAAAGGAGGAAAGCCATGGTTGGGGGAAACTGCCGATGTTCTGTTTGGTTTTCAAAGCATTCCTGGGAGATGATGACCTCTCTGATGATCGCGCTCTTTGTCCTCTCTGGTTTTCTATCGCTCGCGTGGGGCCAGGGCGAAACCTACAAGGCGCCCATACCCAAACCCTCCGGCCCGCAGGCGCCTGCCCAAGAGCCCGAGAAGAGCGCCGCCCCCGCTGCACCCGCGAAAAAGGCAGACTCCCTTAATTTCGAATTTGAGCTGAAAAAGATCAACAGCCTCATCTCGGTGAACGACAAGAATGCTGATGCTTACTTCAACCGCGGCTGGCTGTATGAGTACAAGGGGGACCTTCCACTCGCTGAAAAAGATTACTCAAAGGCCATCGAGCTCGACAGGAAAAATAAGGATGCCTATTACAACAGAGGGCTCCTGTACACCAAGATGAAGAAGCATGAAGAGGCCATCAAGGATTTTTCAGAGGTGATGAAACTGGACGCCAATGCAGCGGATGCGCTCTGCAACCGCGGCAGCGCTCAGTTGCAGATGGGAAGGATCGATCTTGCTCTGACCGACTTTGATGCAGGGCTGAAAATAGAACCCGGAGATCCTGACCTCCTGTACAACCGCGGCCTCGCTTTTCTCGCCAAAGGGAGCAAACCCAAGGCCATGGAGGACTTCAAAAAAGCGGCTGAAGCCGGGCATTCCAAAGCCAAGGACCAGTTGAAGACCCCAGCGCCAAAATCCTGAGATCCCCCTGGCCAGCGGGCTATTTGCGGCTTCTTGATTCCTGACCGGGACCGGAGAATATACTTTCCTTCGGGAGGGTTTTCGCCGCTTCATAAATTCTGTTTTTCAGCCCTTGGTCGTTTCCGGCCAGTTGATCGGCTTTGAGGAAATGGTACCTGGCTTTCTGAAAATCGAAAATCCTCTGAAAGTAAAGCCCGGTGTTGTAGTGTGCCACCGCGAGCTTTTCCTGCCTTCCGTAGCAAACCCCGAGGTTGTAGAAAACCTCGTCTTTGACCGGTCTCATAGAAACCAATCTCTCGTAGAAGACGGTCGCCTTTGAGTAGTCCTCCAGGTTCTGGTACGACGTGGCGGTGATGTACATGGCGGCCTTGTTGCGCTCATCCGTCCTAAAGACCCGTTCAACCAATTCGATCGCTTTGCGATCCTGCCCCTGGAGTTGGTAGGTCTCCGCCAGGTGAAGGAGAATCGGGGTGAGACCGGGTGCTCCTTTGAGGGCCTTCTCAAAATGCTCTATGGCCCTCGGGTAATCCATTCTTTCTTTTTGCACAACTCCCAGTCCGAACTGGACCACGGGGGATTCGGGATTCGCTTCTCTTTCTTTGCCGAAATAACGGTTTGCCCCTTGAAAATCCATAGATTTGGCAAGGAGGACCGCCTTGAAGTAGGGAAAGAGATTCCGGAAATGGATGGATTCCGCACTATCCGCCTTTGGGACGAACTGGGACATCAGGGCCTCCGAGGTCGCCACCCTTTCAGGTCCGCCGGGATGGGTCAGCAGGTAAGCCGGAATGGCATCGGTTCCGCCAGGAGACATTCTCTCGAGCCTCTTCATAATCGTGATCATTCCCGCAGGATTGAAACGCGACTCCTCCATGTACTTGAATCCCAGGTTGTCAGCCTGCCTTTCATCCTCGCGGCTGTAGGCCAACTGCTTCTGGAGACCGGCGGCCATGGTGCCCGTGGCGATAGCCCCGCCTGCCTTCCCTCCCATCAGAGCGCCGGCCAGCATGCCCGCAAGAACCGCGATGGCCATGGTTTTGTTTTGCTCGATGCGGTTGGACAGATGTCTTGCCGACACATGGCCAATCTCGTGAGACATCACCGCAGCCAGTTCATCCACGTCATCCATCATGTTGATGAGACCGCTGAAGAAAAAAATGTGGCCTCCGGGGCCTGCAAAGGCATTGGGAGTATTGTCCTTCACGAGATAAAATTGAAAGGGGAAAGCCTTGGTCTCAAGAGCGCGCGTGATGTACTGGCCCAAGTCATTGATATAGTCTTCCGCAAAGCCGTCGTCCACCATGTCGAGCTGCCTGCGCACGCTGGCACGAAATTCCTCACCCGCCACTCTCTCTTCTTCTGTGGAAAGAGCAAAGGCCGGGGGGCTCCCTGAGGACAGGAGGAAAAAGAAAATGAGGATGGGCGTCAGGATGGCTCTAATTTTTTTTGTTCTTCTTCTCATCAGGCTCTACCCGCGTGGCTTCTGTCCAGAGGCCCTCCAGGTCGTAAAACTCTCTCACCGGTTGATAGAAGATGTGAACGACCACGTCGCCGTAGTCCATGAGGACCCAGTGGCCTTCCTGTTCTCCTTCTATCCCAATGGGCTTGAACCCTTCTTCCCTCATCCTTCGCGCCATGTGCTGGCTGATCGCCTGAACCTGCCGGCTCGAGGCGCCGCTCGCCACCAGAAAATAATCTGTAAAGGACGTAAGCCGACCCACTTCCATCAGGACGGGATCCACTGCTTTTCTTTCCTGGATGATTTCCCGGCACAATCGGGCTTTCTCAAGCGCTTTCATGGGACCTGTACAAATTGCTATTGTTAATGTAAGTCCTCACCGCCTCCGGGACAAGAAACCGAATGGATTTTTCTTTTGCAACCTTCGCTCTGATCTTTGTGGAGGAAATGTCCATCAAAGTGGCTTCCATGGAGATCACCTCGTATCCCGAGGGCGCCACAAACCCATTCCCCGGATCCTTTTTCGCAAAGGCCACTCCAAGGGTGGGAAGGAACGACTCCAGGATGTCCGACGGAAAGCCCGGCCTCTGGATGACCACGAAATGGGCATAGTTGAAAAGGTTTCTGAAATCTTTCCACGTTTCGATCTCAAGGAAAGCGTCCATGCCCAGCACAAAGTGAAGGTCCAGATCCGGCTGAACCATACCGTGAAAGATCTTCAAAGTTTCAATGGAGTAGGAAAAGCCTTCACGCCTCGCCTCGAGGTCCAGGACTTTGAGAAGAGGAGATTCCGCGGAGGCAATCCTCGTCATTTCGAGCCGGTGCTGAAAGGGGGACACTCTCCTTTGCCCTTTGTGGGGCGGGAGGGCTGCAGGGATGAGATAGACGTGTTCGAGGTTCAGGCTCTCCCCGACCTCCTCGGCCAGACGCAGGTGGCCGTAGTGAATGGGATCAAAGGTCCCGCCCAGGATCCCCAGTCTAGGTCCTGATTTGCCCGCTGCCATAGACGATAAACTTTTGAGTGGTTAGCTCTGCCAGGCCCATGGGGCCGAAGGCATGGAGTTTGGACGTGTTGATTCCAATCTCCGATCCGAGACCGAGTTGATTCCCGTCGTTGAACCGGGTGGAAGCATTGACCAGCACCACCGAGGAGTTCACCTCTCCAAGGAACCTCTGAGCCCGGTCATAGTTGTTTGTGACGATCGCTTCCGTGTGGTTGGAGCTGTAAGTCTCGATGTGATCCAGCGCCTCCTCCAGACCTTTGACCACCCTGACCGCCAGGATCAGATCCAGGAACTCCGCAGGCCAGTCCGAAGGTTCGGCCGGCTTGGTTTCGGGCATGAGGGCCAGGGTTTTCAGACACCCGCGGATTTCCACCCCTGCATCGCGGAACCGCTTGAGCATAGCCGGAAAAAACGCCTCCGCCACGCTCTCGTGGACCAGCATGGTTTCCATGGAATTGCACACGGCCGGACGCTGCACTTTGGCGTTGAAACAAATCTCGGCAGCCATGGCCAGGTCTGCGAACTCATCCACATACACATGGCAGACCCCTTTGTAGTGACGGAGCACCGGGATTCGCGAGTGGTCTGTGACAAAGCGGATCAGGCCCTCGCCCCCGCGCGGGATAATGACATCCACCTCTTGTTCCTGCTGGAGAAGAATGCGGGTCGCTTCCCTTTCTGTGGTGGGGATCACCTGGATCGCCGCAGCCGGGAGTCCCGTCTCTTTGAGCGCCTCGCCCAGGATATGCCCGAGGATCAGGTTCGAACGAATAGCCTCGGCCCCTCCCTTGAGGATGACCGCGTTCCCGGCCTTGAGACAGAGGCTTGCCGCATCGACCGTGACATTGGGCCGGGATTCATAGATGAAACCGATGACGCCGAGGGGGATCCGGACACGGCCCACCTGCAGCCCGTTGGGTCTTTTCCACATGCCCGTCACTTCGCCCACAGGGTCCGGAAGCGCCGCCACTTCGCCGAGCGCCTCAGCCATGGACTGCAAGGTCTTTGCATCGAGAGCCAACCGGTCCAGCAGGGCGGGGCTCATGCCCTGCTCCTTGGCGAGAGCAAGGTCTTTCTCGTTCTCCTGCAGGATCGCCTTTTCCCTTTGCATCAGCTTTTCGGCCATGAGCCGGAGAGCATCATCTTTCCCGGCCCTTGACACTCTGCGAAGCTCCCGCGAGGCCTCTTTCCCCGCCTTGGTCATGTCTTTGATCATGTTTTCTAAAGACATACCGCCTCTCCCTGTTCCAGGTTCCGGGTCATGACCAGGTTGTCCCGGTGGATCACCTCGTCGTCATGCCGGAAGCCCAGGACGGATTCAATCTCCGTTGTTTTCAGGCCCATGATCTTCCGGATGTCGCCCGAGTCATAGTTGACCATTCCCACACCCAGTTCCTCGCTCCACTCGTTCACAACGACCACCGAGTCGCCGTGGCCGAAGTGTCCCCTCACCTCCCGGATGCCTGAGGGAAGCAGGCTCTTGCCGCCTCCCAGCAGCGCCTTTTCCGCGCCGCGATCCACCACCAGCTCCCCTTTGGGAGCCTTGGTAAAGGCGATCCAGCGCTTCCGGCTGCACAGGTTCACATCCTGAGGAAGGAAGACCGTCCCGATGTCTTTTCCTTTGAAGATCTCTCCGAGAACACCCGGCCTGGTGCCGTTGGCGATCACCACAGGAATTCCGCCAAGAGAAGCTTTTTGGCCTGCCCTGACCTTGCTCTGCATCCCGCCTGTGCCCAGGTTTCCCGGTCTTGAAGCGGCATATCTCAGGGTCTCCCGGCTCACCCGCCCCACGACCCTGATCAGCTTTGCATCCTCGTTCGTTCGGGGGTCTTTGTCGTAGAGTCCGTCCTCATTGGTGAGCATGACGAGCACGTCTGCGTCCAGCAGGTCGGTCACCATGGCGCTCAAGCTGTCATTGTCCCCGAACTTGATTTCTTCCACCACCACCGTGTCGTTCTCATTGATGATGGGTATGATTTTCCAGGAAAGGAGGGTGAAAATCGTGTTCCTCGCATTGAGGTAACGGCCCCGGTGGTTGAAGTCGTCCCGGGTGATCAGGATCTGCGCCACCTTCTGCCCGTGGCGGCCGAACGCTTTTTCCCAGGCCAGCATGAGGCTGCATTGGCCCACAGCCGCAACCGCCTGCTTATGGGAAATGGAATCAGGCCTCCTGGCCAGGCCGATTTTTTTCATGCCCGAGGCAATGGCCCCGGACGAGACGAGAACCACCTCGATCCCTCTTTGCCACAGACCAAAAATGTCATCGCTCAAGTCGCAAAGAACCTTGCGGCTCAGGCCGTCCCTGCCTGCGAGCACGGCACTTCCGACCTTCACGACCACCCTTTTCACACGCCGAAGAAGTTTCTTCCTTGAAACTCCCATGGCTTCATCGTTTTCTAGATGGACCATCGTAAAACTTCCTGAACAAAGCGATCTTGAGTTCCTCCAGCCCCTCTCCGGTCAGCGCCGAAACAGGATAGGATTCGAGCCCCAGGGCCTTCAGAGCCTTTTTCACTTCTCTTACATCCCGGTGTGGAGTGGAGTAAAGGTCTATTTTGTTGAGGACCACCATCTGGTCTTTTGCAGCCACGTTCACATGGTAATCCTCCAGCTCCTTTCTCACCACAAAAAAATCCTCCAGGAGAGCTTGAGCCGGAGAATAGGTGAGGTCCATCACGTGAAGAAGCAACCTGGTCCTCTCGATGTGCTTGAGAAAGCGGTGCCCCAGCCCTTTGCCTTCACTGGCCCCTTCCACAAGGCCGGGGATGTCGGCCACTGTGAGCTTCTTGTCTTCGCCCAGGGTCATCACGCCCAGGTTGGGGATGAGGGTCGTGAAGGGGTAATCGGCGATCTTGGGCGTCGCTGTGGTGAGCCGGGACAGGAGCGTGGATTTGCCGGCATTGGGCAGTCCAATGAGACCGATGTCCGCAAGGGACTTGAGGGAAAGCCTCAGCCTTTTCTCCTCGCCCGGAATCCCTGGTTGCGCCATGCGAGGGGCCCGGTTGGTGGACGTGGCAAAGTGCTGGTTTCCCTTGCCTCCCTGGCCTCCTTCTAGGATCAGGACCTCCTGCCCGTCACGCACGAGATCAGCGATCTCCCGGCCTGTCTCTTCGGCGTAAAGAAGGGTGCCGGGCGGGACCTCGATGACAATGTCCTTGCCGTTTTTGCCGGTCTGGCTCCTGCCCCTTCCGGGTTCGCCGTTTCGCGCTTTGAATAGTCTGCGGTATTTGAAATCGAGAAGGGTGGCCAGTCGTTCGGTGGCCCGGAAGAAGACGCTTCCTCCCTTGCCGCCGTCTCCTCCGTCCGGTCCCCCTCTGGGGATGAATTTCTCGCGCCTGAAGCTGACGCAGCCCTTTCCCCCGTCCCCTGAGCGGACGGTGATCAGAACCTCGTCAATAAAACCCATAGATTGGCTCGAATGAGGAAGGGGTGCGGATGAAGTCTAAGCCGCGTAGACACTGACCTGTTTTCGGGACCGGTCCATTCTTTCATAGGTGACGATGCCGTCGATCTTGGCGAAAAGGGTGAAGTCTTTGCCGACCCCCACGTTCACGCCCGGGTGGACCTTGGTTCCCATTTGCCGAACCAGGATGTTGCCTGCCCGAACCTTCTGGCCCGAGTATTTCTTCACTCCGTATCGTTGACCGGCACTATCTCTACCGTTCTTGGCGCTGCCGCCTGCCTTTTTGTGTGCCATACTCTCTGTTCCTCTTCTTCAAGAATTCTCAGCGTGTCGAATTCGTTCGCTTAGCCGTGTCTGGAGATCAAGCCTGGATGGCTTCGATCTTCACCAGCGAAAAATCCTGCCGGTGCCCCTTGTTACGGCGAAAGCCCTTTCTTCTTTTGTACTTGAACACAGGGACCTTCCGGTCCTTGGCCTGCCGAGCGAGCTTTGCAAGCACCTTGGCATTCTCCACGTAAGGTTTGCCGATGGTCACGTTTTCGCCGTCCGCCACCACGAGCACCTTGTCGAAAACCACCTCTTCTCCCGCCAGGCCCGGGATCTTTTCCACTTTCAAATCCTGGCCCTGGGTCACCCGGTACTGCTTGCCGCCTGTTTCGATCACTGCGTACATTGCACTCATCCTCCCAATCGGAAACATTTATAATTACGCAGCATTTTATCGAATGTCAACCCAAAAATTATGTGGGAAAGAAAAGTGCCCCCGGCGTGACTCGAACACGCGGCACCCAGATTAGGAATCTGGTGCTCTATCCACCTGAGCTACGGGGGCATAGGAATGATTTCAATATGTTACAAGAGGGATGACTTCTGTGGAAGGGGCTCCTCTGAAAGCCCTGCCCACTCGGTCAATAGCGCGCCTAGCATAGGTGAACACATATTCCGATGTCAAGCCTTCTTCTTTCCTGATCTCCTGTGATATTTGAAAGGAGAGTATTTTCCCCGAAGTAGGTTCTGAAGTTCTCTAAGGCGGGCACGATAAAATTATTCGTAAGGAAGGAAAAACTTCTGTGCTTCTCTTCATCGAAGAATTTGACTCTGCGAAGTTTGTCGGGATAGTCTTTCCTCGATTGTAGTCCCGTAAGGAAAATCGTCTGATCGCATCGTAGTCCAGTGGATTTATCTATTTCGCGTGAATACTTTGCCTCTGATCTTCGCAGGTTTGACCGATTGGCTCGTAAAGGGCCGCGCGTTATAGTCTGCCAGGGCGACAACAAGACCCGCACTATCAAGGAGCACCCCGATCCGTCCAGCGATATACCACGACCGGGTTATGCCGTCGGTTTCGAGGCTCTGCTCGCATGGGTCAATGACCACCTTCTCATGCCGATTTCATCGCGAAGGCAGCTTCTGGACCTCCCGGACGACATGGCGACGAAGGTGAAAATCGTCTTTTACTCGGACCCCGCGGACGCATTCATGAGGGCAATTCTGGAATGAAGTCTTGTCAGGTGCATCAGGAGGTCAGGCTGCAGTGACGCTGGACAACACAGACAAGAACCGACTCGATTTGCTGCGAAAGGAACTTAACCTCGCTGGGGTGAGCGACCAGCATTTGTTTCCGGGCTGGGCACGCTCGAAGAAGATTCGTGAGCATATCTTAAGCGAGCTATTGGTTGCTTTGGAGCCGTTCGTGCACGAGGGTTTGATCCCGCCTTATGGGGCAATAATCGCCCCCGAAGACACGAACTTCTCCTCCCTTCTTCCTTTGTCCATCGAGGCTCGCGAACTGGCTCGGAAGGCAGCGGAGGGGAGTCGTGCGCTCCTTGCATGGAAAGACGATAGCTTTGCCGGGCTGATGTTTCTCCCGCCCACAGATACGCCAGAACTGCAGCTCGTCCAACTGGCTCAGCCACTGGGCGCGGTCGCCATTCGGCGAGAGCGAGGTGGCGCCGTGAGACTGTACACACCTTCCCGCAACTTGAAGCATGTCGCGAGGCGGTGGACCGTGAGCTTGCCTGCGGGGGATGCTGTTGAACGCATCCTACATGCTGTCCCGAATGTCGATCTTCGACCATTAAAGCTTAACATCCAGCCTTCTCCTTCAGAGGCTTCGCTTGGATTTACTGCGCACCTTCTTGCCCAGTATGATGGAGCCACCTTCCTTTCCCGACTTTCGCGATTCGGACCTTTGCCGCTCAGAAGGCTTTCAGGATCTTTCAGCCGCCGCTCGGTCGGCGAGCACCAGGGCATGATCCCGGCGCACACTGCCGGCAGGAATCGATGGATCACCATTCCTCAGCCTCACCAGCATGTCCGCTTTCTCACTCCCCGTCACTATCCAAAGGATACGTCGGGAACGATTGAGGATGGGATAGGTCAAGGTCATACGCCGCCTCCCCTGGTACGGCCCGGTGGACGCAACATCCTCGTCCGTGACATCAAGAGCCGGATCTCCCGGCACCAGAGAGGCGGTGTGGCCGTCGGTACCGAGACCCAGGTGGACGAGGTCCAGCACCGGCGGCGAGCCGGCGATCTCCCGGAGAGTCAGAGCGTAGCGCCTGGCCGCGGCCTCCAGGTCTTTCTCATCCACCGGCATGGCGTGGATTCGTTCGGGCGGCAGCGGCGCACGTTCGAGCAAGCTCTCGGCTAAGTGCGTCAGGTTCCGGTCAGGGTCGCCTGCAGGAGCCACACGTTCGTCCACCTGCACGACGTGCACGCCCTTCCAGGGTAACTCCTCGTCTGCTAGGTGGCGCAGCATTTGCCATGGTGCGCGACCGCCGCTCACCGCGATAATGAACCGGCCACGGTCGGCCACGGCAGCCCGAGCCTCCCCGGCGATGAAAACGGCAGCGTCCCGGGCAACCGCATCAGCATCCGCCAATACTCTAATCTCCAACGATCGCTCCCAAAGCGGACCCTTTGGTTCGCCAAATTCGAAGCACGAAATCCGAAACTCGAAACAAACTCAAAGTTCAAATACTTCAATGTTCAAAACAGAAGTCCAGGGCCTTGCTTTTGGTCATTTGAATTCTGATCATTGAGTGTTGTTTCGGGTTTCGTGCTTCGGATTTCGAATTTCTTACTTCTTTGCCTCTTTCTCCACGTGTCCTCCGAACTGGTAGCGCATGGCGGACAAGATCTTATCGGCAAAGTCCCCTTCGCCCCGCGAGCTGAATCGCTCATAGAGCGCCGTCGTGAGGACCGGCGCTGGAACAGCCTCATCGATCGCCGCCTTGGAGGTCCAGCGCCCTTCGCCTGAGTCCGAAACCCGGCCCGCGAATCCGGAGAGAGCCGGATCCTGTATCAGAGCGGCCGCCGTCAGATCCAGCAGCCACGAAGCGATCACACTGCCGCGGCGCCATAGTTCTGCGATGTCGGGCAAGTTCATGTCGTATTGATACTCTTCGGGGTTTCGGAGCGGCGTGGTCTCTGCATCGATCGCATGGTCTTGCTTGCCCACATTAGCGTGGTGCAAGATGTTGAGCCCCTCGGCATAGGCTGCCATGATGCCGTATTCGATTCCGTTGTGCACCATCTTCACAAAGTGGCCTGCGCCGGCCGGCCCGCAGTGAAGATACCCCTCCTCCGCCGTGCCGCCGGCTTTTTCCCGGCCCGGAGTTCGGGGAATCGAGCCTCGCCCGGGAGAAAGAGCTTTGAAAATCGGATCTAGGTACTTAACCGCCTCTTTGGGCCCGCCGATCATGAGACAATACCCACGATCGAGCCCCCAGACCCCACCGCTTGTCCCACAATCGACGTAGTGAATCCCCTTGGGAGCCAGCTCTCTGGCCCGACGGATGTCATCGATGTAGTAGGAATTGCCACCATCGATGACGATGTCCCCCTTTTGCAGTCGGTCGACTACCTGATTCAACGTCTCATCCGTCACGGCCGCCGGCACCATGATCCAAACCACGCGCGGCGGCTTGAGCTTGGCCACAAGCTCGTCGATCGAGGAGGCGGCAAAAGCGCCTGTCTCCTTGGCAAAGGTTTCCCTTGTCTTGGCCGTCGCAGAGTAAACAATGAATTCATGACCTGCACGCATCAGCCTGCGCACCATGTTTCCGCCCATTCTTCCAAGACCGACCATCCCGATTTGCATAAGCGCTCCTTTCAAAATCCCCCCAGGCCCCGCTATCAAAGGCTCCCCTCCCCTTGCGGAGGGGATAAAGGGGAGGGGGAAATGAAAAAGCTTAGAAATGTTGTTCCCTTTTCCACCCCCACCCTCGCCCTCCCCCCGTCTAAGGGGGATTTTAGATTGCCGGGCCACGTCTGAGGTGGGACCTAATTTTTTCCTTTTCGATATCTCCTGATCAGATTGTTCGTTGAACTGTCATGGCCGAGAGACGGCTCTTTCTTGTTCTCCAGCTCAGGTACAATCCGCTGGGCCAGCGCCTTGCCAAGCTCCACGCCCCACTGGTCGAACGAGTCGATGTTCCAGATCGCCCCTTGGGTGAAAACAGCGTGCTCGTAGAGAGCCACAAGCTTGCCGAGGGTTTCCGGCGTAAGCCGGTCAGCAAGCAGGGTGTTGGTCGGCCGGTTGCCCTGGAAAACGCGGTGTGGAACAAGCCACTCCGCCGTCCCTTCCTCTCTCACCTCCTCGGCCGCCTTGCCGAAGGCCAGAGCCTCACTTTGTGCAAAGACGTTCGCCAGAAGCAGATCATGGTGCCGGCCGATCGGGTTCAGAGGCTCCACAAACGCGATGAAATCACAGGGGATGAGCTTGGTTCCCTGATGGATCAACTGGTAAAAGGAGTGCTGGCCATTGGTTCCCGGCTCCCCCCAGTAAATCGGGCTTGTTTGGTAGTCCACCTCGGTCCCGTCCAGGGTGACGTGCTTGCCGTTGCTCTCCATGGTCAACTGTTGGAGATATGCAGGGAATCGCTTCAGGTACTGTTCGTAAGGCAAGACCGCCACGCTCTGTGCTCCGAAGAAATTGTTGTACCACACGGCCAGGAGGGCCATGAGCACCGGCAGGTTGCGTTCGAAGGGCGCTGTGCGGAAGTGCTCATCCATCTCGTGGAAACCCCGGAGCAGGGCCCGGAAGTGATCCGGTCCGAGGGCCAGCATGGTGGACAGGCCGATGGCCGAGTCCATGGAGTAGCGGCCGCCGACCCAGTCCCAGAACTCGAACATGTTGGCCGTGTCAATGCCGAACTCGGACACCTTGGCGGTGTTCGTGGAAATCGCGACAAAGTGCTTGGCCACTGCTTTGACGTCGCCGCCAAGTCCCTTGAGCAACCACTCGCGAGCTGTTTGGGCATTGGTCATCGTCTCCAGGGTGGTGAAGGTCTTCGAAGAGACGATGAAGAGAGTCTCAGCCGGGTCCAGGTCCTGCACCGCCTCCGCAAAGTCTGTAGCGTCGATGTTGGAGACGAACCGGAAAGTCATGGTGCGGTCGCTGTAGTGTTTCAGCGCCTCGTAGGCCATGACCGGACCAAGGTCGGAGCCGCCGATGCCGATGTTGACAACATTACGAAGGCGCTTGCCCGTGTGGCCTTTCCAGCCACCGCTCCGGATGCGCTTGGAGAAGTCCGCCATCTTGTCGAGCACGGCGTGGACCTGGGGCACTATGTTCTCTCCGTCTACGAAGATGGATGCCCCTCTCGGCGCTCGCAGGGCCACGTGCAGGACGGCTCGCTTTTCCGTGACGTTGATCTTCTCCCCGCTGAACATGGCTGCGATCTTTTCTCGCAATCCGGATTCCTCGGCCAGTTGCATCAGGAGCTTGACGGTTTCGTCGGTGACCCGATTTTTCGAGTAATCCAGATAGATTCCTGCAGCTTCGACCGCCATCCGCTCGCCGCGCTCGGAGTCCTGTGCGAAGAGATCCCGCAGATGCAGCTCCCGGACGTCCCTATAGTGGGCTTTAAGAGCCTTCCATGTCTTGCGTCTTGTGAGGGGTTTGATTCCTGCTTTCATGTTCGAACTCCTTCTCGGCTTTCACTTTCTGTTTTCCTACAGATCTTGTTCTATTTATCCTTCACCCGCCTCCGCAGGAAACCAGGAGCACCTGCCCGTGGGGGTCCACGTTGTTGTCCGCAAATTTACAGGCAATTGTACGGCGAGACAAGCAAAATGCTGATGCCCCGCCCCTCCACAAGCCACGTGCTGCGCAAGAGAGAAATATTCAGAAGCGCATCTGGAACCGCATCTGGAAAATCCGGGGCCGATCGCCGCCGATGACCATCCCGTCGTCGTTTGCGTTCTCATCGCAAAAGACCCAAAGATACCCCGCCATCAGGCCGAATCTCCGGTTGATATACCAGTTGATGCCCAGGGTGACGTTTCTTTCCCGGCCGCCCGGGAACCAGCCGTCCGAGCCGCACGAAGTAGCCGTCCGTGTTGGCCACGCACAACAAATCCAGGGTAACGTCGAAGAAATGTTCAAGCTCGTCCATTTTCTCCCGTAGCGACTCTTCCGCAAGTCTCCTGCGGCGTCCCTGAACTAGCAGAATGGCCACAAGGGCACCTTCTTCGAAAAGACCGTTGAGACAGGGCGTCTGGATTCTTTTTTATCTGAGAGGCTTCGAAAAACAAAAAGGGAGTTTGGAGTACCCGAAAAAGCCCTTGACATCTGATGCGGTTTATATGATCATCAATGCATCATGCGCACTACAGTCGACATAGAAACTTCCGTTATGAAGGATCTTAAGAAGATCCGGCAACAAGAGGGAAGATCCCTCGGCCGGATCATTTCAGACCTGTTGGCCCAGGCCCTCGCTGACCGCAAATCGAGCAAGGCTCCAGCCAAGCCACCCAGATGGATCTCAAAAAAAATGGGCGCCCGCGTTGACTTAGCGGATCACGAGGCGTTGTATGCCGTCATGGAAAGTGAATCGCCCCGATACAAGAGTTCCAAGCCACGATGAGTTTCGCCATTGACGTCAACATTCTGCTTTATGCATCAGACACAGGCAGCCCTCACTTTGAGCGTGCCAAGGCATTTATCGAATCCTGCATTGCTCAACGAGAAGTCTTCTACGTTGGTTGGCCGACGGTGATGAGCTACTTGCGAATTGCGACGCACCCTGCCGTCTTCGATCATCCCTTATCCCCCGATGAGGCTATGGCTAACATCGAAAGCCTTCGCAGCCTCCCTCATGCACGGCTTTTGTCCGAAGACGAAGGATTCTGGGCCGTCTACCGCGCCATCACCTCAGAGGTTCCCACCCGAGGGAATCTGGTGCCAGATGCCCATCTGGCGGCTTTGCTTCGCTCCCATGGGGTAAAAACCCTCTACACCCATGACCGGGATTTCCTCAAGTTCCCTTTCCTCGATGTTCGAGATCCTCTTGCCGGGAATGATACGAAGATCTAAGCATCGGCGCACTCAGAATCCGTTTATCTAATTGAATCAAGACGTTTCGATCTTCGGATCTCGAGCTTCGGATTTGGTTGTCCATTATCCAGGCTGTGTTCTTCGGGAATTCATCTTCGACCCATCTCCAAAAGGAGGTTTTTCAGTCTTGACACATTGAATACACTAGGTGTATTTTTGGATATATGAGAACGAACATTGAGTTAAGCGACGATTTGCTTGCAGAGGCACAAAAGCACTCAAAAGCAAAGACCAAGCGTGCGCTCGTTGAGGAAGCACTGGCTGCATTTGTGGCCATGAAGGCAGAGGAACGACGGCGGTCGACTTATAAGGAGCGTCTCGACAGTCTTCGCCACAGAACCAAAGCGCTCAGGCTGCGAAGTGACAGCCGCGACATTCTCCGAAAGGACCGTGACTCCCGGTGAATGCTTACGTCTTGGACACCAGCGTTGCCGTGGCGTGGTACCTGGAAGAGGTTTTCTCGACGTCAGCCAGAGCGTGGCAGGAACGACTCTTGGCTGGAAAAGTCGTTCTTGTCGTCCCATCGCTTCATTACTGGGAATTCGCGAACGTCCTGCGGACCCTGGTTCAGCGTCGTGAATTGCCGGAAGACCTAGCAAGAGAAATTTACGAACTTCACATAGACGCACCGTTGGAAAGAGGTGATCCGGACGAAAAAGTTGTCTTGCATACAGCCTTGCAGTATGGAGCAACCGCCTACGATGCGGTTTACATAAGCTTGTGCCTGTCCAGAGATATCCCGCTCATCACCGCTGAAAAAACCACGACCGCCTGGGTGACAAAACTCCGGGATCGGATTGAACCGGTAAGATGAAGCACCCAGCAGCTTGCTGCGGGGTGTCTTGAGCGGAATTGCGCCGAAGCTCGCCTTTCGCCACTTTATCGGGCCGAAAGCATTTGGGGAAAGTGGATGCTCTCCGAAATAGGCTGCAGAATATCCTGGCGAAGGCGAATGAAAACCGTACCCGGCCGGGAACCTCTCATCTTTTGGTTCTGATCGCTTCGGCGATTTCGCGGCTGAGTGCCGCAACAGCCTTGCTCTGAGCCACAACCAGTGCTTCGTAGGTCGCTGCTCCCGTGGGTTCCTTGAACGAGGACCCTTTTCCGAGCAAGAGCTTCTTGCCGTCTGCGTCAAAGAGACCCCACTTAGCGATCAGGACTACGTCGCCGCCAAGGGTTCCGTCAAACTGGACCACTTCGACCGCAACCTGCAAAGACATTAAAGAGCCTGTGCTCTGCGTCGTCTTGATCACCTTCGCCGTGTTCAGAAGGGTGGATAAGTTCTGAACGAGAGCCCGAGTGAAGCTGTCCTTAAGGGGCTCTGCCCAGCGGCTGAACTCATCCAGCTTGATTTCGTTGTCGCTCACCCGGGTCACGATCTGGGGCCGGTCCAGATAATCAGGCATGGAAACAGGGAAGACCCCGATCACAGCGCCCTCTGCGGCACTCAGGCTAGGCTGCGGCAAAGAGCTGAGGACATAGAACTGCGAAGATCCGCTCTTCCCTGCACAGGCTGAAAGGCATACTGCGAATGCTACAAGCACGACCACGAGGTGGACCAAAGACCTCTGCACTGATACAAACGCATCAATTCCTTTTGCATTCGGAACTGCCCCCTCACCCTTCCCCTCTCCCCCAACTTGGGGGAGAGGGCGGGGTGAGGGGGCAGAATGGCAACGAATTGAATACGTTTGCATTAAGTTCGAGCTTCGTGCTTCGAATTTACTTTCTGCTACTCGGTGTTGCGTTCTCATCTCACTTTCCTCCACCATCCCCTTTGCCGCCGAGAAGGGCTTCAGGATGTCTTTCAAGATAATCGGCCAGGGTGCTCAGGGACCGGGCCGCTTTTCCCACTTCGCGCAAGGTTTCGTTCAGCCGGTACATGAGCGTTGAGTCCTCTCTGGCTGAAGTCTCCAGATCTTGAATCAATTTTCTCGCCTCTTCGATCGCCGAAGTCGCTGCATTGAGAGTACCGTCGAGGTTGACCTTGATAGAGTCCACACTGCCGTCAGCGTTTCGAATCAGCTTTCGGCCGTCGCCGATGGCCCCGTTCAGATTCGTCCCAACGGATGACACCTGAGAGTCCGCATTGTTAATGAGCTTTCTGATGTCTCGGATCGTCTCCGACAGTCCCGTGCTCAAGGGCTTGACCTGGTCATTCACATTGCGCACCAGAGCTTGAACGTCTTTCAACGCGATATTGAGGTTCGCGATGCTTTCCTTGAGGTCCGGCGAATTGGCAAGCTTCGCAATCCCTTCCGCTGCCGAGTTTACATTGTTCATGATGTCTTCAATGGGTAGGCTTTCGAGCTTCTTGGCCAGTTGCTGGAGAGGCGTGGGGATGGTTGGGATTTCCATCACCGTTTTATCAATCCCGGTATACACAGCCGGTTTGTCAGGAAAAAGATCAAGAGAGATTTGGAGCTGACCTGTCACAATGCTCTGCATTTCCAGCTGAGCACGGAGCCCCCGAGCGATGAGTTCTTTCATAAAGGCATACTGCCCCCCTTGCTTTATGAGCCGCTCAGCCGTCGCCTCATCTATATTGTGGGGTATGACATGCCCTCTTTCGGATTCCACGTAAACCAGAACGATCGGGACTTTGGTTGCGAAATCAAAGTACATTCGAATGCTGCTCACCGCTCCTAGCTTGACTCCCCGAAACACCATCGGAGCCCCGACGTTCAGCCCTTTCACCGACCCTTCGAAAACCATAAAGTAGGTGAACTTCTGCGTGAAAAACTTACCTGACCCCAGGACCCCGATTGCTACAACAATCAGGGCAATGGCCCCCACGACAAACAACCCAATCATTGTCCTACTTACCGGTTTACTCATAGCATTCTCCGCAACGAGTATTGTCGAGACACAGGGTACTTGCTTCTCATTAATTGGTCCGTGATCAAAGAAATTATGGAATTCTGGAATTGCGGGATTCAGGAATTTGGAGATTTGACAATCCCTCAATTCGCAATTCCTCAATTCCTTAATTCGCAATTTTCGAATTTGCCCTTATTCTTCTCCTCTTGTCAAAAACTTGTGAACCCTCGGATTCGGGGAATTGTCCCGAAGCTTCCTGGGATCCCCGCTCGCGCTCATGGTCCTCTCGTCCACATCCAGGTACACCGAGTTGTTCCCGATCGCGAAGATGCTCGCCAGCTCGTGCGTCACCACGACGATGGTGGTCTTCAGGCTTTCCCTCAGCTCCAGGATCAGGTCATCCAGCAGGCGAGAGCTTATCGGGTCCAGTCCTGCCGAAGGTTCGTCGAAAAACAGGATATCCGGGTCCATGGCCATCGCCCTCGCCAGCCCTGCCCTCTTCTTCATCCCCCCGCTGATCTCAGAAGGATAGAAATCCTCAAACCCAGCCAGCCCCACCAGCGCAAGCTTCAAGGACACCACCTCCCGGATCTGGCTCGGGCTCAGGTCCGTGTACTGCTCCAGCGGAAGCGCTATGTTCTCCGCCAAGGTCATGGAACTCCACAACGCCCCGCTCTGATACAAAATCCCAAACCGCCTCTGGATCTTTTCCCTCGTCCCCGGGTCCCCACCCCAGAAGTCCTTGTCCCCGTAAAACACCTGGCCCTTGGATGGGGTCTTGAGACCCACCAGGATCTTCAGGAGCGTGCTCTTCCCGCACCCACTCCCCCCCATGATGATGAACACGTCTCCCCGGTTCACCGTAAAATTGAGGTTCCGCATGAGCACAAAGTCACCGTACCCCATGTCCAGGTCCTTCACGACAATGGCGGGCTGATTATCATTCATAAAAAAACTCTAAAACTACAGCTTCAACACCTCACACATAAACGTGATGATCGCCGTGGCCACGATGATCGACACAATGCTCGTCACCACCGCCGAGGTCGCCGCATACCCCACATCCGAAGCGCTCCTCCCGCACTGCATGCCCCGAAGACATCCGGCCAGCGCCACCAGCACCCCGAACACCGCACTGTGGAACAACCCGATCCACAAGGTGGTCAAGGTGAGAGTCTCCTGGGTCCGGTTCAAATACTCAATGGGGTTGATGTCCAGCATTCCTACCCCAACGATCAACCCTCCCAGGATTCCCATGAGATCCGCATACAGGCACAGCAAGGGCATCATGATGATCAGCGCAATCATCCTCGGAAGCACCAGAAACTCCACAGGACTGATCCCCATGGTCTCCAGCGCATCAATCTCCTCGTTCACCTGCATGGTCCCGATCTGCGCCGCAAAGGCCGCCCCGGTCCTCCCTGCCATGATGATCCCGGTCATGATCGCTCCCATCACCCGCACCATGGCTATGGCCACAATGTCCGCCACGTACACCTGAGCCCCGAAAAGCTTGAGCTGGATTGCCCCCACAAACGCCAGAATCAGGCCCACCAAAAGGCTGATGAGCGAGACAATGGGAAGAGCCTGCGCTCCGCATTCCTGAAGCAGCAAGGTCAGGTCTGAGCGCCGAAAAGAGGCTTTGCCTCTCAGGAGCCTTGTGAACGCAACGGACGACTCCCCGAGGAACCCAAGGATATCCAGGAAGGAACGGTAGAAGTCAACGGCCTTTCCCCCCACCATGGAGAAAAACGCCTCTTTCTTGGCCTCTTTCCTCGCCCCTGCTCTTTCAGGAACCGCCGTGGCCAGGTCGATCAGCCTCCGGACCCCTTCAGGCAGCCCTTCCTTTACAACCTCGATCTTGGCTTTGGAGCATGTTTCGAAGATTTTGATGAGAAAGGTGAGAAGGCCGCTGTCCCAGCCGCCGAGATCTTTGGTGTCAAAGGTGAGGCGACGCATACCCTTGGCTGAGTCAATCGACTTCTCCACATCAGATGTGGAGGGGAGCGTCTCGGTGATCTTCCAATCCCCCGAGAGTTTGAGGAGAAGCGTATCCGCCGCAGGCGTTGTGGCGCTCAGGCCGACGGTCGTGGGTTTCGTCTGTTCGGGCTCTACCATTTTTCAAGGTCTCATGAGGGATCGTAGAACGATATTGAACTCAAGAATATAATTTATTCTACCTAAGCAGAGGAAATCGTCTATTGGACTTTGGTCCAATAATGCGACCCTTCTTAGGAACCCTCTTGCTAACAAGCGAGAACCATGCCAGCAGGATTGTTGGCTGGCCCCTTATGCCTAATGTGTTAACAGTAAAGCGCTTTTCCAAAGAGGGCAGCAATTTTAGGTGAATGGGACCTAAGGAGAGATGCCGATACCTCGGCAGAAAGCCTCTATTTCGGCAAGAGGGAATGGCTGTCCCTTTTGGGTATCACGTCCGATGAAACACACAGCCTCAGATTCCCAAGTCTTTGAACAGCTCCCTTGAAGTCGAGAATCTTTTCCCTTTGCCCGCCCTCAAGTTCTTGATCGCCTTCGTTGTTCTTTTGTTGCGCGCCTGCAGATCAAAAGGCAGTCCGCCTCTGGCGATCCCTTTCAATACGGTTTGGGGAAATTTCCCGGCCATTTCTTTCAAAGCGTCGAGGTCAATGCCGCCCACTTCCAACTCATCCGGAGTCGGAAGGGCTTTCCTTAAGTAAAAGGTATCCAGGATCGCTTTTTCCGGCGTGGCCATATAGAAATGATCGATCCGGCTAAACCCAAAAAAAAGGGCAGGGGAGATTCTCGAAAACTCAATCGCAACGCCCTGATACTCAATGCTATGCTGTCTGCCCACAGCGGATCCCAAGGTGGCTACAGTGCAGACGACGGGAGATTGCAGGGTGATGCCGTGGTAGTTCAAGGCCCATTCGCCGGTAACATACGCCGGCGGCCGCATAAAGCAGGCTACTTCTTCCACGCGGGGAAAGCCGCGCAAGAAAGAGTTGATGTAATTCCCGCGATTGAGTCGATGCACCAGCCCCTTTTTTTAGAGCCCGGGATAAGAAGATCGCAGCATGAGGGGTTACCTTCTCCGCATCCTGTTTCCGAAAAAGGACAGGCATGAGTTTCAGGCGCTTCAGAGTAGATCTTTCATCGACCATCGGTTTCATAATACTCCCTCATGCCTTGATCCCAGATCTCACGGGTCAAATCTCCGACCGTATTGATGACAGGGCGAAAGCTATCCTTCCGGTACACCGAAACGACATTCTGGGGGATGAACCGTGCTAAATCCGAGTCCAATGCGCGGATCATTATTGCGCATAGAGATTATCCAACAGCAGCAATTGGAGCAGTTCAGATTGTCTGGCTCGTTTTTCCTGGAACATGTTTGACCCACCGCCTTCTTCCACCCGGCGCCTCTGGGGCAGATAAGGATCGCCTCTGGTTTCAGGAATCCGCTATCTAATATACAAATTTGTATATTATTATCAACGAAATGGTCTCAGTCCCGAGATGTCATGCTTCTCCACGTTGCATTCTGCCGTCGCGTACCGCCAAATCGAGTTCATCCGCACGACCGTTGTTGCTGATCCCAACCCACACATAAGAAAGGGACGTCCATTTGTAAATCAGTTCTCGCTAATTTTTGGGCCGGCACAAGCCTCTCGTCACTGCGCCTAGGAGATCACTTCCCCGTTCCAGAGCATCTTCAGGAAATGACGCCAAGGCAAGATATCGATTCCCTCGTGTACCCGCGGATGCTCCTCCTATTTAGTTCAACCAAACCGGAATAACATCCGTTTCAGTAAACCCTGTCAATTGCGCATGAACGTAAACAGAACTTAAGGCCATGTCGGGTTATCTTTGCCCTGGCCTGAACGCTCTCCTGCTTCACGGACAAGTAGAGCCTTGTCCGCGCCAACTCCCTTGCTTACTGACCACTATCCAGCGAAAAATGCTCACCGTTCACTCGCCACTGATCACTGTTTACTGGTTTCTCAGGCGTCGCTCGATGAGCTCCAGAATCTCGCGGCCCATCCTCTGATTGGGGTGTTCCGCAACCATTCTTTCAGCCACCTTTCGGGCGTCTGTGAAACGGTGACCTTTGAGGTAGAAGTCAGCCAGGGCATAGAGGTAGTCCATGTTGGCAGGCTCCAGAGCCAGGGCTTTCTGGAGAGAGGCTTCTGCCTGCGGGTCACGCTTTAGAGCCTGGAGAAGAAGGCCGAGAGAGTAGGCAACATCATAGAGCTCGGGGTGCTTGGCCACCACTTCGCGGAACAGTTTCTCCGCTTTTTCGTTTTCACCCCTCGAATTGTACAGCATGGCCAGGTTGACTTTGGCCGGGTAAAAGAGATCATCGATTTTGAGAGCAGCCTCGTAGTTCCGGACAGCCTCCTGCGGTTCGTTGAGCGCAGTGTACAGGTTGCCCAGGTTGTAGCGGCCGTAGAGTGAGGCTCCACCCTCGGAGCGGGTGGCCTCAGGTTGCCCCCTCAAAGGGGGCACTTCATTACCAGTTTGCCAAAACTGTAGAAATATCTCCTTCCCCTTGATGGGGGAGGTCACCCGCCAGAGGCGGGTAAACCTCTCCCCCAAGCTGGGGGAGAGGGGGAGGGGGTGCCGTTCAGCGGCAAAGGACTTATTGCGTTTGTATTAGATAATGGTCATTCCTCAGCATCCTTGCAGTTCAGCTCAACGCGTAGGCTGGACCCTACCATGCCACTCTATTCGGGGCTCTGGCACTCTCTGGGTGAGGCCAAAGGCCTGCATTAGGTCGGAGGGCGATTAACTCGGATAAGTTGACCTGAAAGGTTGGCTGCCGACCCGATGGCCGCATGGATGCGATGGGCCAAGGCGCTGAAGTCGGTATCAAACGCGCATACGATAAGGCCTGCGTGGTCAGGGCTTTCCGCGTGAAGGCGGATAAAGAGCTTCCGGTTGAGCGTCAACAACATTCTGTTCTCGTGGCTGGCGAATCTCAGAACGTCTTCATCAGGCATTGCCTGTCCAGACTTACCAGCCTCATGAGAGGTCAGCGTGTCGTGTCCCAGACGCCTCAATTCTTCAACAGTCGGGAGTGGGAGGTTCTCGTTCGCATAAAGGCGCGCCATTCCTTTAGGCCTCTTCATTCTCGCGGATTTGCTGGTCAATTTCATCGCGGTGTCCGCGGTAATAGGCCCACGCGTTGGCCAGGTCCTCTGCGCGCAGACTTGGATAACTTCGGAGCAACTCTGCTTCCGGTGTTCCCAGTTGTCTGGCCCGCACCAGTACCCAGACCGGGATACGGGTGCGAACGATGCACGCTTCCCCGCCTGAAACACCAGGCTGACTCTCGATCCCCGGAAAAGCTTCGCCTAGGTCACGCACCACCCATTGGAGTACCTGCGCCTTTTCTCCCCGTGTCATCTGAGAGAGGAGTTTCTCGGTCTCCTGGAGTGTACTCATTGCTTATCCCCCACTCTTATGCAGGAGTTTTTATGTCAAAAAGACCTGCAAGTCAATTCTATGCGCTTAACCGCCTGATTCTATCTTACGAAGAAAAGGCCGTCCCGACTCGGTCTCCTGAATGCCACTTTACCGAAAAGTGCTGGTGGCTTGATTCACGAGCAGATTTGAAGTGATATTTTGACATGCCGAGAATCATGGCCTTCTTCGGAATAGTGATCCAGATGTTCCGGGTGGATCATGCACCGTCCCCTTTTCAAATGAAGAGGTTTTAAGCCTGATCGGTTAGGGGTTGACACGCAAAGGCTGGATTCTCTAGACTTGCACTTACCAAAGGGCAGCCCTGATCCCCTCACTTCACCTCAAACGGAGCTCACCATGGACCGAATGGTCGCAAGCGCATTGTTTTCTTTCGCTTTGTTTGTCGGCATGCTGATTCTGCTGACTGTGGGCCGCCGGATCGGAGCCAATCATCTGGCGAGCGACCCCAAGGGCGCACGCGCCGGAACCGGAACCATCGAGGCAGCGGTTTTTGCCCTGCTCGGGCTCCTGATCGCATTCACCTTCTCTGGCGCTGTGTCCCGGTTCGACAACCGGCGGAACCTGATCGTCGAAGAGGCCAATGCGATCGGAACAGCCTATTTGCGTCTCGACCTGCTGCCTGCCGGCGCACAGCCGACCTTGCGGGAGGAGTTCAGAAAGTATGTGGCGTACAGGCTGGAGGTCTTTCGGAAGCTTCCGGACGCTCAGGCGGCAAACACGCAATTGTCCAATGTCAAGAAACTGCAGGAAAAGATCTGGAGCCAGGCCGTTGCCGCCTCCCAGGCGCAAGGGGCCTCCCCAACAGCGCCGATGCTGCTCCTGCCTGCTTTGAATCAGATGATCGACATCACCACTACAAGGACCATGGCACTCCAACTGCATCCGCCGTTCATCATTTTCGGAATGCTCTTCCTGGTGGCCCTGGCCAGCGCGCTCCTTGCCGGCTACGCGATGGCGGGAGGTAAGGACCGGAAATGGCTCCACGTTTTCGGGTTCGCCCTGGTCATAGCGCTCACGGTTTACGTCATTCTCGACATCGAGTTTCCCCGCCTAGGCTTGATCCGGGTCGATGCCTTTGACCAGGCGCTGACGGATTTGCTTAAGAGCATGAAGTGATCCGAGGCGAAGAACAACAGATGTCCCCTGCTCAGCATGAAGAAAGACTGGGAGAGGATCTTCGCCTGGGAAAAGAGCGAAACCGGGTCTGCTTACGCCATAGGTCCGTCACTTCTTCTGTGCGTTCCATGTGGCCGGCGGACCGAGGACATTGGGGAAACTGAACGTTCCCGACATCGTTTTACCGTCCGCAGACAGTTCTCCGGTGACTGTGCCGTTGGCCTCAAAGAACTCTGCCTCCAGCCTGGAGCCCTTCATTTGGCCGCGGAAAACACCCATCAGCGTGCCTGACTCCGGCTGGAGTTCGCCAAATACCGGCTTGGACCCATCAGGAGCATCGTACACCCTGACTTTGATGTTCCCCCAGGAATATTGGCTGTTGAAGCGGCCTTGGTACTCCCCCGTCAAAACTGATCCCTGGGGAACCCCCGGCGCGCTGGCGCATCCGCCTCCAACGAACCATGCTGCAAGGGCTATTGCGATGAGTGTAGTGACTGTTTTCATTTCTCTGCACCTCCTTACTTACGTTTCGCCTACATCGCCTGCGTCCAATTCACGATCGAGCCATAGGTTGCCTCCGGCAGCGAACCCTGTCCGGTGAGAGGCCCCGTCTCACGGCCTCCGATGCGGCCCCACAGAGTCACAGTCGTCACAGGGGAACCGCTGCTGTTCAAACCCTGGACCGGCACGGAAAACTCAGTTCCATACATCGTCGGATTCAAGGCCGTCGCCGTGACAC
This sequence comes from uncultured Desulfobacteraceae bacterium, assembly GCA_964580575.1. Lineage (GTDB taxonomy): Bacteria > Desulfobacterota > DSM-4660 > Desulfatiglandales > HGW-15 > CAVPDE01. The sequence continues at coordinate 34,473 of CAZOLJ010000002.1, read as the reverse complement.
TGAACTGGACGTTCCCCGCACTGTCCGGCGATCCCACAATTTGGGATTGTATGTTTTGAATATGAAGCTGGGTCTGCCCGAAAGCTTCATGACCAAAGACCAAGGCCATGAACAACGCGATTACATATGCTGTTTTCTTCCTCATGCTAGATCCTCCTATCAACTCCCTCCCCCATACCCCTCCTCCATCCTCCGCAGTAGCTGTGCAACGGAGGACGGGCTTTAAGGGAGGGGAAGTCGGGAGTTGCTCAGAGTCTACCTGCTATTTTCCGGGAAGAAGAAGTTTCTGGCCCGGGTGAATATGGTTCTTGTCCTTGAGGTTGTTGAGTTTAACAAGCTCATCCACTGTAGTGCCGTGTTTCTTTGCAATCTCGTACAAAGAATCCCCGGACCTGACCTCATAATACTTGCCACCACCTTCAGGAGGGGCCGCTTTCTTTTCTTCAGCCTGTTTCGTGGCACCTGCAGCTTTTGAAACAGCCGCAATCAGCTTGGCCGACCCAGGATTGCTCACATTCCTGCGAATCAAAATGTCAGTCGGGGTCACTCCCGGCTTGCTGTAATAAGCCCCGTTCCACTCGTTTCGAACAGCGACGACGGCCCCCTCCAACGAGATGCCGGCGTACAGTCCCTTTGAAAGGGCGAACGTGAGAATGTCCGCGCTGATGTTGGCTGTAGCTGCGCTGGCCCCTGCTCCCACAGGCCCTGCCGCCACTCCCACGTCCGCTCCCAGCTTCACGCTGGGAGAGAGAAGCGCGTTGACCCCGCGCTCGGTCATGGCGAGCATGATCACTTCTGACGCTTTGCCTCCAGCCTGCAAGCCAAAGCTTGCTTCACCGACCGTGTAGAAAGCAGGCCCGCTCCAGCTCCCTGTTCCGGGGTCGCGAGCCACAAGCACTCCGCTGCCGCCCGACAACCCGAAAATAAAGGCCCCTTCCAGCACCTGGGGGGAGATAAAAACGCCTTTCGCTTTCTTCAGTAAGTCGCGGAAGGTCCCCATCTCATTCATCCCTACAAATCGGTCAAAGGTCATCTTCGACTTTTCCACGAGCTGCTTAGCATCCGACGCATTATCCGCAAAAGCGGGGGTGATGCTGGAGAATTGGAACCCAAAGGCAAGCCCAAAGGCTGCCACCAATAATATCATTTTGCCAAATACCTTGTTTTTCATTTCTATTCTCCTTTGTTCTCTAATTTTCGCTGTGCCAAGGCCCAACCCCACACCCTTTGGGCTGTCCAACCGTGCGTGCGTTTCACAACTTACAGCCCAATATAAGTAACTTATACCCGCGCGCAAGGCGGTCCCCATAACCCTTCCAGAAGTTCTTCCTTTCTCCTGTTCAACTCATTGTGGCAGGAAATAGGCACTTGGTAACACTTTAGCTGTTTGAAATGGATGGCTGAGGCCATGGGGGTCCCTCTAAAAACAGAACAACGAAGAAGCCACACCACCGTCGCTGGCTTTGGGCCATGGGTGAGGCGGGCGGAGGGCTACCGGGAAACTCACCAGGTAAACTCTTCCGGGCAGGTGCCAGTGACCCCTCGCCGCCCGCCTTCGCTGCCCCTTGCCTGCGAAGTCTTTCCCGATCCCTCTTCGTTTTCTGTTTTTGGAGGGACCCCCTATGGCCTTTTTCTGTGACAATTTCAAACAGCTAAAGTGTTACGGCACTTGACATTTGAAACCGGGATGATATGGTTACCCATATGAAAACGACCGTACAGATACCCGACAGTCTTATTGAAGAAGCCCGCAAGGTAGCCAACCGGGAGAAGACCACCCTGAAGGCGCTGATCGAAGAGGGTCTTCGCCGGATCGTTTCTCAGCACAAGCGGCGTAACGGCTTCCGGCTCAGGAAGGCGACGTTCAAAGGCAAAGGGATTCAGCCTCACATTGCCAACGCTTCCTGGGAACAGATCCGCGAGCTGAGCTATGAGGGTCGGGGCGGATGATCGCTGTCGACAGCAACCTTTTGGTTTATGCGCACCGTGAAGATTCGCCGTGGCACTCACCTGCATTTGAGCACCTGGTTCAGCTGGCTGAAGGTCGGGCGCCATGGGCAATTCCGTGGCCGTGCATTCATGAATTCCTGGCCATCGTAACGCATCCCCGCATCTACACTCCTCCGACCCCTCTCGCAAAGGCCATCGACCAAGTTGAGGCATGGCTGGAATCGCCAAGTCTTGTTGTGCTTTCGGAATTAGAGGACTACTGGGTGATGCTGCGAAACATCCTGCAGACCGGACGGGTGTCCGGCCCACAGGTGCACGACGCCAGGATCGCTGCACTGTGCCAGCAACATGGAGTGACCGAACTGTGGTCAGGCGACAGGGACTTCAGCCGATTTCCGAGGTTGAAAGTCAGGAATCCTTTGGTAGGCTAGGCGAGGCCAAGCCTATTTCCTTCTCCAAACTTTTCTCTCATCACCGACACCAGAATGAGACCAGTTGTTTGGCCTAAATGTTCTTTGTTCAATGCTCAACGTTCAATCACCCTCTTCTTCTCACTTCCTGATCTATTTGTTCTCGTCTCTGCGAAAAAGGTCGGCAGCCCCTCTGAACATCGAGCCCACCCCTCTTGCCTGATCCTGGATCGAATCCGCTATGCCTTGGCCCGGGGTAAGGGACACTCGCGGATCGTCCACTGGTCCGCTCAGGTTGAAGTGGATTTCCGTAAGGCCTGCTGCAACCCGTCCCACGAACGGGACAAACCCCATGGCGGTTGACACCGCGCCGAGAGGCCTCAATCTTGCCCCTACGTCCATTTGCCCTTCAAGGAGGTTGATGCGACCCTGAGCGTTTAGGTTCACGGCGTAGCTCACAAATCGAAAATTGGTCAGATCCATGTTCCCGTTGTTGAAAGTGACCTGTCCGCTTATACTCTGGTAAGGTAATCCGTTCGCCTCAAAATTCGTGAACACGCTCCCTGTGAGAATGCCTCTGATGCTGGCTAATGAAAGGATTCTTGCAAGAAAAGCGCCGCCTCTGCCGATGCGGGCGATTCTGCCGGGGCCTATCTGAGCCTCCATGTCGCCACTCAGGCTGGCAAGAAGAGCATCGGAGTTTCCTGTCTTGCCCTGCAGCCTGCCGGTCAACGATATTGGGCCGCTCACTGAAACCTCGTGAACGCCGAGAAAGGCCGCCAGGCTTTCCAGCCTTATGGACGTTATGTTAGGGCTTACATTGAAGGTGACGTGCTCTGGCTCCCGGATGTCGCCGGAGCCTGTCATGGCGGCGTGACCTCCTTCCATGCCGAAACTCAGATCACCTTGTTTGATCACTCCCCGATCATAGGTGGCATCCAATTTGAGGTTCTGGAATTCTGTCCCCCTGTACCGGCCTACATCCGCCGCAACCCGAACTTGCGCTGTCGTTTTGAGTGCCGCCCGAGACCATTGCGTTTTCATGGTCTTCTCTGCGCCATGGCCGCCTTTTCCCTGCGATGGTTTCTCTCCGGGCTCTTCCCCGACTGACGGTGGTAGAAGACGATCCAGGTTCAAGTCAGGTGAAGTCACAAGGAGCTTGAGGCTCGGTTCCACAGGATTTGCGATCTGCCCTGTGACCGCCAGCAACGTACCATTGACCAGTGCCTGCGCCCTCTTGATGAACGCGGAGTTGCCCGTCAGGTTGAATTCGGTATCTCCCTTCTCCATGGTAAAATGGGCCAACTGAAAACTGAGGTTTCGGGTTGCCAGCATTCCGTTGAGCCGGCTTTGCTTTGCAGCCGCATAAGGGATGTAGATGTCTAAATCCATGTCAACCGTCCCGGCCAGTCTCAACTTCCTCAGGCTCGGAGACAGCTCACGCAGATGAGCCAGGTTCAGGTGTTTGGCATTGGCCGTTACATCGATGACGAGGTTCGGGGTTCCCACCCCCATGATTTTGCCCGAGAGCTGAACCGGCGCTTGATTGATTCGTCCTCTGACATTCTCTGCTGTGATGTTGGTCGCCTTCTTGTGGTTCACGCTCACACGACCCTGAAGATTGTCCATGACCACGCCTTCAGGAAAGGTTTCCGCCCGGACACCTTTGAGGACCAGAGACCCGTCAACGACCCAGCTGTCATGCAGGTTCTCGTCGAAATCACCGCGCATGTCCATGTTAGCCGACACGACAAGAGATATCAGGCCGTATCGCTTCAAGAGGTCTTCAATCCTTTGGTCACTCGTTGCTGCAAGCTGCACCGGCCCCTTTGCGGCCACAGTCACCTTGGGACGGCTGTCCAAGCGGCTCACACGGATGTTCAGATCCGGCAGCGAAAGTGGCCCCATCCTCCCCCGAACGCCCGCCGCCGTCATCACACCGTTTTCAAGGTTTACCCGGCCTCCGATATCCTCGAAGCCGGGAAGATCGGGGTCGGGCTTTACCACAAGGCCCGCAAAACCGGCGGCTGCCTTGGCCTTTGGAAGCAGTTCGGCCGGGCTCTTGGGCAGATTCAAGAGCTCCACTTTGGGAAGGGCCGCCTCCTCGATCGTCACCGTGCCCCCATTGAGAAAAACTTGCTTAACCGGTTCGGCGGATTCGCCAAGTTTCTCCCAGGGCATCAGCGATGCCACGACCGGCAGGGCTACCGGTGACGTCTTCATGCGTTGAAGGGTTACCGCTGGCCGACGCGACCATTCATCGACACGGGCCTCCAATTTGAGATCGAATCGTCCTCCAGGAGCAGACGGCCCGGCCGGTACTGACACGGCGGTGGACAGATGGGTAATGTTTGCGGCGTCAGGCGCTATCGCCAGATCCGCATTCAGTCCTTCGAGCCGCACAGGGCTGAAGGTGGTTTTTGCCTGAACCCCCTGAATCCCGATATTACCGCGGATCTGAACATTCGCCGGCTGAGACGTATCAACCACCACCGCTGCATCAAGATCAGCAGAACCGTTCACCTCTTCCAGCTCACAACGGCGCAAAAAAGCTGCAAGGTCTTCAGGAGGTCGGTTGCTCACCCGCACAGGCCCTTTTACCGTGACGTCAATCAGCGGGGCTTCAAACAGCTTTGCAACTTTTCCTGAAATGTTCGGCAAGTCCACTGTGGGAAACTGAGCCCTCAGCACCTGCACCTGGGCAGTGCCCTGCGCCAGCCGCACATGGATATCGATGTTTTTTATTCTCGGTATACCGGGTGACAGCTCAACGGACACGCCCGATATCCGCGAGGTCGATTCAATCCCATTCAGTAAAGCCACCGCAGTGGCCGGGGGCGCCGCAAGGTCAATAGGTGGAAGCACCGCCTGCTCGATCTCGACTTTTCCTCCGCCCTCAAAAATCGAACGGACAAAGGCGGCGCTGTCACCCAGAACCTTCCATGGAAACAGGGGAACCGAGTCCAGCAGAGGCACCTCAGCGGAAAATGTCACGTTCTTGATCATCGGCCGTGTTTTCAAACCTGCCACACCGCCCTTGGCCCGGAAAGAAAACTTGCCGACCTTTACCTCAAGGCTCTCCACTGTGAGATCATCGGACTGAAGGTCCGCCCGATAGGTGATCTTTGTTTCAGCTCCCGGAAGGCTCCCTTCCCACAACGAGGGGTAAGAGAAGGCCACCTGGCTGAGGTCTATGCTTCCCTCTGCGCGCTGAAGGCTTCCCATGTCCCCTTCGTAGTTCACTGCCATGGACAGGGTTCCGCTCAGCTGCTGAACCCAGGGAGCGTTGCCGAGATAAGGCTTAAGAGCATTCGTCTGAACGGCAGAGAGGGTTGCATGAACGGTGAGCTTGGGATTTTGAAGGGTGAGAGCATCCGTGAGCCCGGCAAAGGATCCTTGAGCTTTTAACGCCCCAAGGCCCTGCACGTCTCTGTCTTTCATCGAAATGTCAAAGGACACTACCCGGCCCGGAGCCAGGTTGGAAGCCTTTATCTCCATGTCACCAAAATCGCGCGCCACCGGCTTGCCGGGGAGTGTCACGCTGTCTTCCATCCGGACTCTGCCGTTCGTAACCAGTACCTCTTCGATTTCAATGGGCAGAGGGATCCCTGCCGGCTTTGCTCCTGGAAATGGAGCCTTTGGTTCGCGGATTGCTTCTTGGGGACCGGGCTGAAGCCGCAATTGAGCATCAGGGCTTTCCAGGACCAGACGGTTCAGGACAATCCGCCTTTTGAGCAATGGGAGAACCGAGACGTCGGCATAAAGGCGGGAGAGTTTGATGTCCAGAGGAAAGGCCGAGGCTCCGGTGATCTCCACTCCATCGACTTCCAGCCAGAGCCCTTTCAGGAAACCCCAGGAAATGTCGTCGATACTGACCTTTCCGCCCAGTGCCTTTTCCAGCTCTGAGACAATACGGATGTGCCAGCGGTCAGGGTCGAGGAGCTTTGGGATAAGGAAACCGGCGATTAAGACTGACAGGACGAGAACCCCCAGGGCTGTGGCAAGTTTCTTTCTGGTAGCTGGCTTCATGAACTCTCGGTCCTCTTGATGTTCCAGCGGGCCTTAACTTGACCTCGATTCATCCTTTTGAAAAATTCCGCTGCGCCCCTTCTTCAGAGATGCGAGAAGCAGCGAGATCAGCCCCAGCAGAATTTCATCAACAACAGTCTCCCCGTCAGGGAAAAACAAATCAATGACGAACAACCCCGTGGTGATCGCCAGAAGCTTCGGGAAACCCAGGTCTGACGTATAACGCATGAACTGATTTCTGAATACACTCCACGGGGTGAGCCCTTCTCGCCTCCCTGGACTTTAGCCTATCTCCCGCACCATCAGAAATCAATCCAAAAGCTGAGGGATGTAAACCATTCTGATCATGGCGCGTCTCACTGGGCAGAAAAGGCGAATTGAAGCCATGTTCAGGAAGGAGAACGAACATGAAAGCCATGAGAACATTGATCGTTGTGATGATAGGGTTGTCCCTGCTCTTGGCGGCAAACACCGCCTTTGCAGACGGTAAGTATCGCCATAGGGGTCATTCCTACAAAGCGTATTACCATCCGAAACAGGTTCATGTTGAGCGCCATGTGTACCGATACTCTGTTGCCCCTCGTTACGGCTGGGGTTATGGCCCTGCTTATCCTTACAGGGTCTACGCTCCCCCGGTTTACAGGGGATACTGTGCCCCCTATGCGGCGACCTATGGCTATGCTCCGGTTTATCGGCCGGGCTGGGGTTTCGGTTTTTCTTTTGGCTGGTGAAAAATCCCTGTCGGAGGCTGTCGAACAACTCCTCTCCCCTCCCCTTGCGGGAGGGGATAAAGGGGAGGGGGAGCTGAGAGCCCTGTCGCCCTAGGAGAATTCGAGCCCTTAGTCCTTATCCCGATCAGTCAATACACAGAGGGCCGCATCCGGTCGGTAGGGCAGCACACCTTCCACATGGACAACTTTTCTCGGACCGCGCTGGCTTGCGCCCGGAACTCTGAATCTCGTCACATCGATTCGCTCGATGGGTTTCTCAACGGGATTTTCCACCTGCGGAACCCAGTCATAGGGCACCCGGTAGGCCCGGTAGATCAGGTTGATCTTCATCATCTTCCCCCAGTAGGGGCTGATGTATTCCCAGACGATGTCGTGATCGGCCGTGACCTCGATGATCCGGCCCCCTGACCCCTCGGTGATCAGCGTGTTGCCGTTGGCCAGGCGCTGCGCCGAGCTGATAAAGGGACTGTAAAACCGGTTTGCATCCACGGGAACGGCGAGCCCGGCTTCTGCGGGTGAGTACTGCCATACCACCTTGAGCGTTGTGGGATCGAGTTCAAGCACCCGCGAGTAATCCCTCAAGGCGCTCCGAAAGCCGGCAGGCGAGCCGGGGTTTGGGGAGCCATAGCCTGCCCATCCCCCGTTGTCGAAGATCATGATGTTTCCTTCACCGGGAAGGCCCCTGGGAATCATGTGGGCGTGATGCTGGCCGATGATCCAGCCCAGATCCCTCAGCTCCCTGGTCTCGTCGTAGTTGGGCCCGAGCTTCCACACGATCTTCCCTGTCTTCTTGTCGATAATGGCCGTGATGTTTGTCTCCCTGGCGCACCAGATCATGTTGTCCGGGTGGAACCGGCGATCTCCTGCGTCAAACCATCGGTTGGGTCCGAGCAAGGAGAGGGAATTGATGTGCATCCAGTCACCCATGCCCCCGCCCGAAGGCCTGTAGTTGGGATTGCGGCAAAGGATATTCTTGGCGTCTTCCCTGAACCCCATTTCCTCGAAGTGATCACTGCACATCCACTCCCAGACAATCTCACCCTCCCAGGTCACCTCGATGATCGTGTCATCGAGGAGAAGCTTGTCCGCTATCTTGGGATTCTTCAGGTTCTTGTGAGAGAGAATCACCGTATTGCCGCGATCCACGAGGGGATCCATGCTGGGCACATAGTAGCCTACCGGGTTGCCCTCTCTCTGGTAATCGTGATGCTGTCTCGCCATCCACTGGGGTTCTTCACCCGGATCCTCTATGTACTCATACTCGTTGAACCTCCAGACGACCTTGCCGTCCCAGTCCACCTGGACCAGATCCACGCTGTCCTGCATCCCGTACGCCGTGTTGCGCTCCCCGGTGCTGCCGATCAGATAGCCGCCCGGGAGAATCCTGTTCGGCATGCCGTGAAACTCCTTCCAAAGTTGAACCTCCCCACCGTTCATGTCGATGAGGAGCGCCCCCACCTCCTTGGCCTGAAAGATGGTGTAGCCGTTCCAGCATCTCTTGGGGTCATAGAGTGTCGCTCCAGTCGGGAAGATACTGGGATAGGTCATTGCTTTTACCTCCTAAGGTTTCCTTCTCTACACAGAGTCAATCGTTTTCGGCTGAAACCGACATCTTCAGGGACAAAGGGACAGAGTGACAAAGGCACAAAGCAGAAAAATCCTTGTCCTGAATCCCTATGTCCCTCTGCTCCTTTGTGTCTTTGTCCCTTTTTTACTTTGTGCCTATGTGCCTTTGTACCTTTGTACCTTCATCAGGGTACAAAATCAAACCGAGGTTTCTTCTCCCATTCTCTGCGGTGAACATTAGTCCGTCTCTGTTTCACCCTTCTTTAAACGCCTGCTCTCTCTTCCCCCGGATCGAGGGAAGGGCCACCACGATCAGCATCGCCACCGCCATGATTATGAAAGCGAGAGACAGAGGGCGTGTGAAAAAAACGGAAGCATCGCCCCTGGAAAGCAGCATGGCTCGCCTCAAGTTTTCCTCCATCATCGGCCCCAGGATGAAACCCAGAATCAGCGGAGCCGGTTCGCACTCCAGCTTGTAGAAGATGTAACCGAGCAAGCCGCACAGTGCAGTCAGTCCGATGTCAAAGGTGTTGTTGTTCACGCTGTACAGTCCGATGCAGCAGAAAAGCAGAATGGCTGGATACAGCAACCGATAGGGTACCGAGAGCAGCCTTACCCAGATTCCTACGAGGGGAAGATTCAAGAGCACCAGGATCACATTGCCCAGCCACATGGAGACAATGACTCCCCAGAACAGGGCGGGATTGGCGCTAACGACCCTGGGGCCCGGCTGGATACCGTGAATCATCATGGCCCCGGCCATCATTGCCAGCACCACGTTGGGTGGTATCCCGAGCGTGAGAAGCGGCACGAAAGACGTCTGGGCAGCCGCATTGTTGGCTGATTCCGGAGCCGCCACTCCTTTGATGTTTCCTTTGCCGAAGCTCTCAGGGTCTCGCGCGATTTTCTTCTCGAGCATATAAGCCGTGAAGGAAGAAAGGATCGCCCCTCCTCCAGGAAGGATTCCGAGCAGCGACCCGCAAAGGGTGCCACGCACAACCGCAGGCGCGCTGGCCTTAATATCCTCCCTGCTCAGCATGAAGCCGGTGAGCTTGCTCTTCAGGATATCCCTCTTCTCACGTTTCTCAAGGGTGTTGACGATGTCGCAGATTGCAAAAAGCCCCATGGCCAGGCAAACAAATCCGATGCCGTCCGCCAGTTCGGGGACGCCGAAGGTAAACCGCTGGACCCCGCTCGTCACGTCGGTGCCGATCATTCCCAGCAGCAGCCCGAGCACGATCATGCCCACCGCCTTGAGCATGGAACCCGAGGCCATCACGACCGACCCGATGAGGCCGAAGGCCATGAGCGAGAAGTACTCCTCGGGTCCAAATCTGAACGCCAGCTCGGAGAGAGGCAAGGCCAGAACCGCTAGGACCAGGGTGGCGAAGGTTCCCGCTACGAAGGAACCTAGGGCCGAGACGGTGAGCGCTGCACCCGCTCTGCCCCGGCGGGCCATCTGGTGCCCGTCAAGGCAAGTGACCACAGAAGAGGCTTCCCCCGGCACATTGACCAGGATGGAGGTGGTTGAACCGCCGTATTGAGCGCCATAGTAGATTCCTGCCAGCATGATGAGCGCCGCCACCGGCGGCAGGGCGAACGTGGTCGGCAGAAGAATGGCGATAGTCTGGACCGGCCCTATGCCCGGGAGCACGCCGATCAGGGTGCCGATCAGGGCACCCACGAAACAGTAGACGAGGTTCATGGGCGTGACCGCGGTCTGGAAACCGAGGGCAAGATTAGACAGCAGTTCCATAAGGCTTCTTTCCCTTCGGCGCCATGGTCATCCGGCGCAACAGTGTAGCTTTTTGAAATAGTCACAGAAAAAGGCCATGGGGAACTCTCTCAAAACAGAAAACGAAGAGTATGCAGGAAAGATTATGCAGATAAGCAGCAGCGAAGGCGGGCGGCGAGGTTTCACCGGCACCTGCCAGCAGGGTCTCACTTGGCGAGTTCTCCGGTAGCCTTCCGCCCGCCTCACCCATGGCCTAAAGCTGGACACTGCGCTGTGGCTTCTTCGTTGTTCTGTCTTGAGAGAGTTCCCCATGGCCTCAGCCATCCATTTCAAAAAGCTAAACTGTTACCATCCAGCCCCAAGGGCCGGCCAGACAGGAATTTGAAACTTGAGGAAATAGACAAAGACTGCCAACACGATGACAACAAGGACCGCGGCGTTCGCCAGGGCTTCCCGCCATCGGAACTCGTGGCTCGCTTTGCTGGCCATGACCACCAGGAGAGCCGTCGAAAGGAGAAGTCCAAAGGGCCTGAGGATCTGGCTGAACAGAAACACCGACAGAAGAACAATAGCCAGCGGTTTGAGCTGCAAGGAGGGCCAGGACTCACGGTCTTTGGCTCGGAGCAGGCTTCTCCACACTAGCACTGCTCCCAGGGCGGCCAGGAGCAGACCGAGCGCGAAGGGAAAGTATCCCGGCCCCATCTTTGCTGCGCTTCCGATGGTCAATCCTCTTGACAGCACCATGGTTGCAGCGCCGAAGAGCAGGAACATGATGCCTGTCAGGAAATCCTTGGGGTGAGAAATGCGCATGGCGAGACTTCTCCCGTCCTGCTAAGATCGGGGAAGGGCGCAGCCCTTCCCCGATCCCATACTCCGTCGCGCTCTGAACCGATTGCCCCGCGATGGAGCATTATTCCGCTTTGAAGCCGGAAGCCTTGATAATCGGCGTCCACCTCTCGCGGTCCTTCTTCAGGATACCCGCAAAGGCCTCAGGAGTCGTGCCCACCGCATCATTGCCCAGCTTCTCGATCTTCTCCTTCACATCAGGCATTTTGACGGCCTTGACAATGGCATCACTCAGTTTCTGAATGACCGGCTTTGGAGTCTTGGCCGGGACCACGATACCGTTCCAGCCTATGCCTTCGATGTCCTTGTATCCCAGTTCGATGAAAGTCGGAATCTCGGGGTTTTTGCGGGAGGTCCCTGCTGTGGCCAGGATCCGGATCTTGTCCGGGTGATAGGAGGACTGCGCATCGTAAGCGTCGACCCCCATCGGGATCTGGTTGCCGATCAGGGCAGTCACCAGCGGCGCCGAGCCGTTGTAGGAGGAATGGACCATTTCCACTCCCGCGACTTTGCTGATCATGAGGCCGAAAAAGTGAGGCAGGCTTCCGGCAGCAGGGGATCCAAAGTTCGCCTGGTTGGGGTTCTTCTTCATCCACTCGATCAAGCCTTTGACATCCTTAATGGGAGAGGTCGCAGGCACCGAGAGACAGAATTGGTAGGTGGTGATCAACGACACGGGCGCAAAGTCAGCGTCCGGGTCATAGGCGAGTTTCGAGAAAACCACCGGTGCCACGACAAACAGGGCCGGATTCACCACCAGCATGGTGGAACCGTCCGCGGGCTGGGTCTTGACGTACTCGGTGCCGATACGGCCCCCGGCGCCGGGCTTGTTTTCCACGATCACCGTCTGCCCCAGAAGGTCCTTCATTTTGTCTGCAATCAGCCGGGCGGCCACATCGGAACCGCCTCCTGCCGGATAGGGAACAACGATCTTGATGGGCCCCTTGATTTCCTGGGCCGGCGCGACACCCGCTGCCACAATGCAAAGAAGGGCGCTGACCATCAACACGACGCACAACTTAGTGAAGAGAGAACGCATGACGACACCTCCTTGTGAAGAGTGATTGGGGTTCCCCGCAGAGACGGATTGTCCCTGACTCCCGGGGAAAGGCTCTTGATTCTCTTGGTCTCACCTTATCGAAATCCTGCATTTTTATAAACGTGAATTTTCGTAACACTTTAGTTCTTTGGAATGGTAATGAGTAAAGGCCATCCATTGCAAAGAGCTAAACTGTTACGTTTTTCTGATCCGGGCTCTTTCGATTCGAACGATCACGAAAACCAGGACGCCCAGTCCGAAAGAAATGCCCAGGTCCTGGAGGCTCAGCGGCACCAGCCCGAAAAAGCCCTTCATGAAAGGCAGGTAGATCACGGCCAACTGCAGCCCTATGGTCACCAAGGTCAAGAGGAACATGGAAGGGTTGGACCCGACAGAGAGCGCCGATCTTCCCGTGGCCCTAAGAGCGAGAGCATTTCCGATCTGAGTGAACCCGAGGGTCATGAAGATCATGGTCTGCCAGGTGGCGTCCAGCGGGTTCGCCGGGTCAAAATACAGGACCCCGATGCCCAAAGCGAGAACCCCGATCAGCCCGCCCACCCAGGCGATCTGAATGCGCAAGGGATGGTCCAGCACAGGACTCCCGGGCCTGCGCGGCGGACGATTCATAGCGTCCGCTTCGGCAGGCTCCACGCCCAAGCCCAGCCCCATCAGGCCGTCCGTGAGCAGATTGAGCCACAGAAGCTGAAGAGGCCGGAGAGCCACATTGATCCCCAGGAGCGGCGCACAGAGCATGACCAGGACCTTGCCCAGGTTCCCTCCAAGGGAGAAGGTGATGAACCGGAGCAGGTTGTCATAAATCACCCGTCCCTCCTCCACCGCGGCGACAATGGTGGCGAAATTGTCATCCAGAAGAACCATGTCCGCCGCCTCTTTGGCCACATCCGTCCCCGTGATGCCCATGGCCACGCCGATGTCCGCCTTTTTCAGGGCCGGCGAGTCATTGACCCCGTCGCCGGTCATGGCCACCACCTGACCCCGGTGCTGAAGGGCGGTCACGATCCGGAGCTTGTCTTCAGGAGAGACGCGGGCATAGACGGAAACCCGATCCACGGCCTCTTCCAGAGCCCCGTCGGTCATGCGGTTGAGCGCCTCCCCGGTCACCGCCTCAGGATTGTCCGCCATCTCCAGATCTCGGGCAATGGCGGCGGCGGTCAGGGGGTGGTCTCCGGTGATCATCACAGGACGGATGCCTGCCCTCTTGCAGGTTTCCACTGCAGGCCGCACCGCGGCCCTGGGCGGATCCATGAGGCCCACCAGTCCGATGAAGGTGAGATCTTTCTCAAGGTCCTGAGGACGATTCGCCGGCGGCGAATCCAGCACCTTCATCGAGATTCCGAGCACACGCATCCCGTCCTTGGCCAGTTCGTCGTTCACGGATTGAATCCGGGAGCGCCACTCGGGGCTCAACGGCTCGGATTGATCGTTTGTCCAGACCGCCACCGTCACGTCCAGAAGACTGTCCACCGCACCCTTGGTGAAAGCCACGTGATGGAGTTCCGGGAGCGCCTGCAACCGTTCCGGGAGGGAGTTCCTGTCTGCCACCCGGTGGACTGTGGTCATTCGCTTGCGTTCTGAATCAAAGGGGAGTTCGGCAATGCGGGGCAAAGCAGCCTGCAAGGCATCCTTGAACATCCAGGCTTGGGCCGCAGCGACCACCAAGGCGCCCTCGGTGGGGTCGCCCAGGGCGTGGAAACAGCCGGCACGGGCGTCAGGCTTGAGCACGGCATCATTGCAGAGCGCCCCCGCCGCAAGCACGAGGCTCAGAGGCTTGGGCAGCGACTCCAGTTCAATGAGCCGGCATTCCTCCTCGGTGACAGACGGTTGATGCCGGCGCATGGTCTCCGTGATGTTGAGACGCTCTCCGGCCGCATCCACCACGGACACGGTCATCCGGTTTTCCGTGAGCGTTCCGGTCTTGTCCGAACAGATCACGGTGACGGATCCCAACGTCTCCACGGCATGCAGCTTCCGGACCAACGCGTTCCTCCGCAGCATTCTCTGGGCGCCGAGAGCGAGCGTGATGGTGACCACGGCCGGCAGCCCTTCGGGAACCACGGCCACGGCCACGCTCACCGCTGTGAGAAACATCTCGCTCAAGGGTTCCCCGAAGAGCACCCCGGTGAGCAACACCAGCAGACCGGCGACGACTCCTGCAATGGCCAGGGTTTTGCCGACCTGGTCGAGCCGCTTCTGGAGAGGGGTCTGCTCAGGGGCCACTTCCTGGATCAGCGACGCGATCTTGCCCAGTTCCGTGCTCATGCCGGTGGCCACCACCACGGCACTGCCCCGCCCGTAGGTGACGGACGTGCCGAAATAAGCCATGTTGCGCCGGTCCCCGAGGGGAAGCTCGGGTTCAGGGATCGGATCGATGTGCTTTTCCACCGCCTCCGACTCCCCGGTCAGGGCCGCCTCCTGGATGCGCAGGCTGGCACTCTCCACCAGGCGGGCATCCGCGGGCACCGCATTTCCAGATTCCAGCAGAACCATGTCCCCTGGGACAAGGTCCCGTGCTGACATTTCATTCACGGCCCCCTCGCGTCGCACCCGCACCACAGGCACGGCCAGCTGCTTGAGCGCAGCCATGGCTCGCTCGGCCCGGTATTCCTGAACAAAGCCCAGCACCGCAAACAGCACGACGATCGCCAGGATCGCTGCGGTCTCTGTCCCCTTACCCAAAAAAGCGGAGATCAGCGCTGCCGCAATAAGAATCAGCACCATGGTTTGAGAGAATTGCTCGCCCATCATCACCAAGGCGCTTTTCCCCTTGCGCTCCTGCAGCTCGTTGGGGCCGTGCGTCTCAAGTCGGGCTTTGGCTTCAGCCGTGCTGAGTCCGTTCTGGGAGGAGGACAAGGATTGGAAGATCTCGCTCAAGGATTGAGTGTGCCAGGTTTTCATAAAGATCCCTTGCTGAAAGCAAAGAGTGACAAAGGGACAAAGATGCAAAGGCACAAAGCAGAAAAGCCCTTCTCCTGATACCCTACGTCCCTCTGCTCTTTTGCGCCTTTCTCCTTTTCTTACTTTGTGCCTTTGTGCCTTTGCATCTTTGTGCCTCCATCTCGGTGAAAGAACCCAACGGAAGCCTCCACGTGAAGGCAAGGTCTTCTCTCTAATCACCGGGGGGCAATTGACCCTTTATAAGCCGCCAAAACAGGTTATGCAAGCCCACGATGCGACGCCCATGCCGAGATAAACGCGGGCAGGCACGTTTTCGTTTCGTCACACGCCTGAGAGATGAAATTATGATTGCAACCAGAGAAAGGGGGGAATAATGTCGGAGTGCAGCGAGAGTCCCCTCTCAGCACTGTGTTGAGAGAGTCCTTCAGGTTCCCCCTCCCCTTACCCCTCCCGCCAAGGGAGGGGAACTATTCGGGATGATAAAACTTCCCTCCCCCTTGACGGGGGAGGATAGGTGGGGGTGGGGCGGTTGAGGTTTGTCACTGTGTTCAGCTTAGGAGAACTGGAATGAAAGTCGTCGTGGTGGGTGGTGGATGGGCCGGATGCGGGGCTGCGCTCTCAGCCGTAAAACAGGGGGCTGAAGTCGTACTGATCGAGCGCACCGACATGCTTCTTGGAACCGGCCTTGTGGGCGGCATCATGAGAAACAACGGGCGGTTCACGGCAGCCGAGGAACTGATCGCTCTGGGCGGAGGAGAACTCTTCGACCTGACCGACCGGAACGCTTTGCACCGGAACATCGAATTTCCGGGCCATCGGCATGCCTCCCTGTACAACGTGGCCAAGATGGAGCCCAGCGTCAGGAAACTCCTTCAGTCCAAAGGCATCGAGATCCTGGCCAGAACGCGGATTGCCGACGTGGACAGGGGGGACGGCCGAATCAAGTCCATCACCGGGAAGCGGGACGAGGAGTCCGTTCAGGTCAGCGGGGACGCCTTTGTCGATGCCACAGGCACGGCCGGTCCTCCGGCAAACTGCAACAAGTACGGCAATGGGTGCGTCATGTGCATCCTCCGTTGCCATTCCTTTGGAGGCCGCGTGAGTCTGACGGCCAAAGCGGGCGTCAAGGAAATGATCGGCCGCAAGGGAAACCAGGTCGGCGCCATGAGCGGCTCATGCAAGTTGCTCAAGGAATCTCTGGCGCCGGAGATCGTTAGCATGCTCAAGAAAACCGGTGTGGCGGTGGTTCCTCTTCCTGTCGCGAAAATCCTGAAAGGAAAACTTTCCCTCAAGTGCTGCCAGCAGTATGCGATTCCTGAGTTCGAAGAAAACCTCGTGCTCCTCGACACCGGTCACGCCAAGCTGATGACGCCTTTTTTCCCTTTGGATCTGCTTCGCGAGATTCCGGGGTTCGAAAACGCGCGCTACGAAGACCCTTATGCCGGAGGCCAAGGAAACTCCATTCGGTACATCGGCATGGCGCCCAGGGATGACGCCCTGGCCGTGGAAGGAGTCCGCAACCTCTTCTGCGGCGGTGAAAAGGCGGGGCTGCTTGTGGGACACACCGAAGCCATCTGCACCGGAACTCTTGCAGGATACAACGCGGTACGATGGATCAGGAAGGAGAAGCCCATGGTGCTGCCTGACACCTTGGCCATCGGCGATGCCATCGCCTACGTGCGGCAGCAGATGAAGACCGAGGAAGGCCTGGGGCTGAAATACACTTTCTCCGGTTCGGTTTACTTCGAACGCATGAAGGCTCGAAATCTCTACTCCACGGACACCAAACTTATCCGCAAGCGCGTCCACAAGGCAGGGTTGATCGACCTCTTCTCCGGGAAGTAAGACTCACCACAGAGACTCAGAGGACTCGGAGAAGCCTTTTTGTTTGTCCCGCCGTCGGACGGCGGGACAAACAAAAATATTCTGCCCTGGGAAAATCTCATGGAGAGGTCATAATCTGTTCTGACGCTGACGGAGGTCCTTTTCGCCTTTCGGCATCTCCCGAAAGGCGAAAAATCCCCTCTGTGTCCTCAGTGCCTCTGTGGTGAGATTTCTTCCTATCTATTCCAGCAGGCCACCCAGTGGCCCGGACTTCGCTCTGTGAGGAGCGGGGCCTGTGCGGAACAGTCCCCGGTGCGCTGCGGGCAACGGTTCTGGAAACGGCAACCCGGCAGCGGGTCCAGAGGATTCGGAGCCTCGCCCGAATGGATGATCCGTTTGCGGGCTCGCTGGACTTTGGGATCAGGCACAGGAACGGCCGAAAGCAGCGCCTGGGTGTAAGGGTGAGTCGGCTTTTCGTAGAGATCATCGCGGCCGGCGATTTCCATGAGCACACCGGCGTACATAATGGCGATGCGGTGGGAGATGTGCCGCACCACCGCAAGATCGTGGGCAATGAAAAGATAGGCAATGCCAAGGTCCCGCTGCAGATCCTGCAACAGGTTCACGATCTGGGCGCGGATCGAGACGTCAAGGGCCGACACAGGCTCGTCGGCCACGATGAACTCCGGGCTGAGAGCCAGAGCCCGGGCAATACCGACCCGCTGGCGCTGGCCGCCGCTGAAGGCATGAGGGTAGCGGCTCCCTGCATCCGGAGGAAGTCCCACCCGATCCAGCAACTCTCTGACCTTTTCTTCCGCATCTCTTGAGCTCTTCACCAGGCCGTGGACGACCAGGGGTTCCGCCACGATGTCGACGATTCTCATTCGGGGATTCAAGCTCGCATAAGGATCCTGAAAAACGAGTTGCATGTGGCGTCGAAGGGGACGCAACTCTTCGTCCCTCGCTTGCGTGATGTCTTCCCCTCTAAACACGATGCGGCCTGCGGCCACCGGGACGCGCCGCAGAATCGCACGGCCTGTCGTGCTCTTGCCTGAACCCGACTCCCCAACCAATCCCAGGGTCTCTCCCGGCCGGATGTGAAAGGACACATTCTCCACGGCATGCACCGTCAGAAAACGCTGGCCCCAGAACCCGGTCCGGCCTGCATTGAAGCGGACGGTGAGGTTCTCCACGCGCACCAGGGGATCGGGTGTTTCACGGGCCATCGGCTTTACATGGGATGTTTGCTCTTGCATGCTGTCAGTGGTCCGTTGTAAATCTAGTAACGAGTGACGAGTAACAAGTGACGAGTCAATCCTCTCATCTCTCTTCGCTTGTCACTCGTCACTCGTCTCTTGTCACTGGTTTTCCCACTTTAGGCACTTCTTCTTGTTCTTCACTGCTTACTGCTTACTGTTTACTGCTTACTTCTTCCCCGCACCCCAGCAGGATACCATGCGGTTCTCCTCGTAAGCCGTCAGCGACGGTGAAAGGCCGCAAGACTCTCCTGCCTGCTCGCACCGGGATGCGAAGGCACAGCCCGGCGGCGGCGATATCAGATTCGGCGGCACCCCTTCGATGGCGATCATTCGCTCAATGACCTCATCCGGCCGCGGAGTCGCCCTCAGAAGCCCCTGGGTGTAGGGGTGCACGGGCCTCTCGAAGATGTCCTCCGCGAGACCCACCTCCACGATTTTTCCGGCATACATGACCGCCACCCTGTGGCTCATCTGGGCGATGACCCCCAGGTCATGAGTGATCATGATCACGGAAAGCCTTAGCCGCTCCTGAAGTTCCGCGAGAAGCTCAAGGATCATGGCCTGGATGGTCACATCCAAGGCGGTCGTTGGTTCATCCGCGATAAGGAGTTCCGGTTCGCACGCGAGCGCAATGGCGATCATCACCCTCTGCCGCATGCCTCCGGAGAGCTCGTGGGGGAACTGCTGCAGCCGCCGTTCCGGGGCGTTGATGTCCACCAGCTCCAGCAACTCGACGGCCCGGCGGAGAGCCTGCCTTTTTCCCATCCCCAGGTGGTGACGCAACACCTCGGTGATCTGTGTACCCACGGTGAACAGGGGGTTGAGGGACGTCATGGGGTCCTGGAAGATCATGGTGATTTCCCTGCCCCGCACCTTTTCCAGATAGCCCCGCCCGCCGGCTCCGAGAAGAGATTTCCCCTTCCAGCGGATGCTGCCGGATACAATTTCTCCGGGCGTGGTGATGAGCCCCATGACCGCCTGGACCGTGACGCTTTTCCCGGAACCCGATTCGCCCACGATCCCCAGGGTCTCACCGTGGCCGACATGGAGGTTCACCCCTCGAACGCCCTGCACAATGCCGCTCCGGGTGGTGAAATGGACCACGAGGTTTTCGATTTCAAGTAAAGGATGGTTGTTAGCGATGATCATTGAGCAGCCGCCTCCACAACAGCCGCCCGCTTTCGGCGGGCGCGCATCTGGCGGGCGAACTGTTTTTCGCGTTCCTGCGGATCCGAGACAAGACGCAACCAACTTGCCACCAGGTTGATGGCGAGCACGGTGAGGGATATGGCAATCCCCGGGAAGGTGACCAACCACCAGGCCCGAAACAGGTAGTTCTTGCCGGAAGCCACGTCCAAGCCCCACGAGGTAGCCGGCGGCTGGATACCCATCCCCAGGAAGGAGAGCGCCGCCTCTGCCAGCACGATGCGCGCGAACTCTAGGATGGCCAGGGTGAGGAGCGGGGACGTGAGATTGGGGAGGATATGCCGCAAAACCACACGGGGCCCGCTGCATCCCACAATCTCGGCCGCTTCCACGTAGGCGGTCTGGCGCACCGACAGAACCGCACCCCGGGTCATGCGGCCGTAAACCATCCACCCGTTGAAGGAAAGCACGAGGATGACGGTGATCATGCTAGGGCCGATGACGGCCAGGATGATGAGGGCGATGAGGAGACCTGGGAACGCCACCTGGGTGTCGATCCAGCGCATGATGAAGTTGTCCGTGCGGCCTCCGCGATAGCCTGCGATAAGGCCCAGCATGGTTCCGAAAGCGCCCGCAATCAGCACGACGGAAGCGCCGACCATGAGGGACACCCGTGAGCCGTGAATCACGCGGGAAAGCACATCCCTTCCCAGGTTGTCGGTGCCCAGGACGTGATTCCAGCTGCCGTTTTCATCCCACACGGGCGGCTTGAGGCGGGCGCGTAAATCCTGGGCCGTGGGGCTGTGCGGCGCGATCAGGGGAGCGGCCACGGCCATGAAAAGAAGAGCGGCAATCATGGCCATACCGATGAAACCCGTCTTGTCCCGCCACAGCTCCAGAAACAGGTTTTTCAGCCTGCCGCCTCGACGATCCACTCCGCTTTCTATGGCTCCTTGTTTGGCATCCATGTCAGCCCAACTTCAACCGCGGGTCAATGATCTTGTAAGCCACATCCATCAGGATGTTGATCAGCACCACCAGGATGGCCACGGTGAACACGATGGCCTGAAGAAGAATCAGATCCTCCCGCTCAATGGCCTGAATGGCCGTCAGCCCGAGTCCGGGCCAGGCGAAGACCGTTTCGACCACCACCGAATACCCGGCCACGGCCCGGATGAGTTCCCAGCCGGTCAGGGTGACCACCGGCAGGGCCGCGTTCCTGAGGGCGTGAACCCCCACCACCCGGTAAAAGGGCAAGCCCTTGGCAAAGCAGGTTTTGACATACTGCTGGTTCAATTCGTCGATCATGGAGGACCGGACGATCATGACCAGCCGGGCCAGGGCCGGAAGAGCCATGGTGATCGTGGGCAGGATAATGTGGGCCGGCGTGTCGATTCCCGAGGTGGGAAGCCACTTGAACTGGACCGCGAACACGATGATCAGAAGGAGCCCCATCCAGAACTGGGGAACGGAAAGTCCCATGAGGCTCACGAAAACCGTGCTTCGGTCTGAAACCCCACCGGGTCTCAGAGCGGAGATAATGCCCAGAGGGATGGCGAGGACAAAGGCCAGGCCGATGCCTAGAAGGGCCAGTTCCAGGGTCAGCGGCAGCTTCTCAAAGACGATTTGCATGGCCGGACGGTGCTGCCACAGGGACTTGCCGAAGTCCATGCGGGAAAGCCCCTTCATGAAATCCACAAACTGCACGTAGATGGGCTGGTCCAGGCCGAGTTCCCTCTCAAAGGCCGCGCGCTGTTCTGCCGTGGCCTCCAGAGGGAGCATCACCTTGACAGGGTCGCCCACCAGCCGGGTCACCACAAAGACGAGGACGGTGACACCGAAGATCACGATGGCGCCGTGCCACAATCGTTTGAGAAAATACCTGCCCATCCCACCTACTTCGTGCGCATTTCGCTCACGAGCATCTTGGCGTCCACCCGGCCTGGCCAGCTGAGCCGCTTGCTCACCCCGTAAACGTCCTCGATGTTGAGGAGCCACACGAAATAAGCCTGGTCATAGGTGTGCTTGACCGCCTTCTGATAGAGGGCCGCGCGCTTGGCCGGGTCTGTCTCGGTCCGGGCCGAGTCGATCAAGCCGGCCAGATCCTTGTCGGTGTTGGAGGAACCGATTCCCCCTGCCTTGTAATAGGCCGAGAAACTCTTGTCCGCGTCCATGAGTTCGTTGGAGCTCACCACAAAGATGGCATCGGCCCGCGTTTTGCGGTCAAAGAGCCGGTTCAAATACTCGTTGAACTCGAAGATGCGTACCTTGGGCTTCAGGCCCACCGCCTCCCAGTACCCGGCCACGGCCTCCACCATTTCCCGGTCCTTCAGCCACCGGCCCGCAGTGCCGATGATCTCGATGGTGGCGCCCGCGGCCCCGGCTTCCTTCAGAAGCGCCTTGGCCTGGTTCGGGTCATAGGGGTAGGGGCCCACGTCTTTGTTGAAACCGAAGAAGGAAGGGCTTAGGAGCTGACCCTGGGCAACCTGGGCAAAACCTTCGAAAAGGCCCTCGGCAAGGGCTTTCTTGTCCACGGCGAGGTTCAACGCCTTGCGGACACGCGCATCCTTGGTCGGCCCTGCGTCCGCATTGAGAATGATGATGGGATGCTCCAGACCCAGAATGTGGATCGCCTGGGGCACTTTCTTCGTGAACTCGGGCAGCAAATTCGTGATGATGTCGAACTCCCCTGCCATCAGGCCGGCCAGCCTTGTCCCTGCATCGGAAACAAAGCGGTAAGTCACTTTCTTGATGGCCGGCGCCTCGCCCCAGTAGGCGGGGTTCGCCTCGAGCACAAGATTCTGGCCGCGGTTCCACCGCACAAACTTGTAAGGTCCGGTGCCGACAGGCGCTTCCGCGAACTTGGCATCCTTGGAGTAGCCCGGCGGGACCATCTTCATCCAGTAAAGCCGTGAGAGCAGGATGGGGTCCGGGCCGTCCGTGATGATCTGCACGGTCAGGTCGTCTACTTTCTTTGCATCCACGATCGTTGAGAAAAAGGAGATCTGCTCGGAGTTGAATTTCTTGTCGATGATTCGCTTGACGCTGTACACCACGGCATCCGCGTTGAAGGGCTCTCCATTGTGAAATTTGATTCCCGGACGCAGCTTCACCTCCCAGGTTTTCGGATCCACCAGTTTGGGCTCGGAGGCCGCCAGGCCCGGCTTCAGTTTCCCGTCGGGCGTCCGCGCCATGAGGGTCTCGTACACATTGTCGTTGACCGCACGCTCTCCCCCATCCTCGCGGAGCTGTGGGTCCAGGGTCGTCGGTTCCGAGCCCAAGGCAATGGTGATCTCCTGGGCGCAGACCGATCCGGCTGAAAGCATGACAGCCGCCAGAATCAAACTGATCCAAGCCATTCGTCGCACTGTTTTCATTTTTTCCTCCTTGCAGATTTTCCCCTTGGGGTAAAGAGTGGCACTTAGAGATCGGGTGGGAACGCCAAACACCGCATTCTCTATATTAAAAGTGTGATGGGCTGTCAATGTTTGCGTTGACACAGGGTCAGTCACTGAAGCCGGTTCTGGCAAATCTCCAGAGTGCTCTTGAGCCCGTAGTCGGAAACGGTCTTCAGACGTTTGCGCGTTGCCTCAAGCATGATCGGCTTGACGCCCCATTCTCTCACCGCTTGGATGATGCTTTCCAGTTCCGCCGCTTTCCTCTCGGCATGCAAGATCCCCCGGATGATCCAGAAAGCCATCTCTTCCTCTTTCGGAATGGACTCCACCGGCTTGACCACGAGAGGAGCGAGCCACTGGGGATCGATTCCGACTTTTCATGCGTTCAACGCGAGTTCCAGGCACAAAGCCCGGATACCTTTTTGCCCACGAGCTGTCGAAGGCATGGGACCAATTGAACGCCCGCGTCCCGGGCCCGCCGCCGCACGATCTCCCCCTTGGCGGTGTCCTTCGCGTTCTTGTCAAAGGCGAAGATCTCTTGAATCCCGTCTTCTTTGAGGCCTTTTGAAAAGTGATAGGCCACCTCGCCGAAACCGATAAAACCGATTCTTGGGTTCTTAGAAATCATCTCGGTTTCCTCATCCTGATTCTTACAGGCTGGTCAGATGTCTTTTGCTCTCCAGGGATCGCCGGTACCGGTCGTCCTTTCTGAGGATGGCCAGAGCCCGGTCTACGGTCTGGAGCATGGCGGCCTGATCTTCAGGAAGCCGTCCATAAACCGGCACATAGTTGGAAATGTGGTCACTCAAGTACTCCGATGTGACATGCAGCAGTTCGACCAGCCGGCGCTGCTCCATCAGGATCGCCTCTGCAGAAGCCAGTTCAAAGGATCCGTCCTGGACTTTTTCCCAAAGAGGAGAGAAAGGGGTCGGCACATAGGTCCGAATCCTGATGAAGTGAGGACTGATTTGGTTCAGCACCTTCGCCGTGCCTTCCGCATGCTGCTTCCACTTCCTCTCTCCGCCGATGCCGGCCAGCACATAGAGGCTTACTTCAAAGCCGGCCTCCTTCGCCCGCAGCGCGCCTTCCACCATTTGTTCCGGAGTGGCGCCTTTCTTCATCTCATCCAGCAATTCAGGGTCACCCGTTTCCAATCCTATATGAAGCCGAGTGAGTCCCGCCTGCCGGATGGCTTTGAGCTCTTCCATGGGTTTTTTGCTCAGCGTCCGAGCCCTGGCATAACTCGTCACCCTTTGGGCAGAAGGAAAGGTCTTGTTGAGGTATTGCAGAATCTCGACGAGGGCCTTGGTATCCAGGACAAGACTGTTCGAATCCCCGATAAAAATGGTGGGAACCCCTCCCCTCGAGAACTCACGCAGCGTGTCGATGTCCTGAAGGACTTCCTCCACCGGTCGCTTTTCAAACTGCAGATCCTTGTACATGGAGCAAAACGTACACTGGTTCCACGGGCAGCCTCGGGTCACCCTCAGAAGAAGGCTGCTCGCCTCACTGGGCGGCCGGTATGGCGGAGGATCATAACTCATAAACCCATTCATCGCTGACGACTCCTTTCACAAACCATTCAAAATGTTACTCTATCGCAGCTGTTGTCTGCAACCAAAACCGGAATTCCAGACCCATAGCGGTACTCCGGGCTCAATAGGCATTCGCTCGTTGACATGAAATTCCTCTCGGCCTTATACTTTTTAGACGTCATCACTGCCCAGTGGTCATGACCCTATGGCCCCCACACCGTTTCGAAAGAGGAGCCCAAGAAAACCATGATTCTTGCTGCGTCCATCATTCTCGCCATCGTCGTTGCCGTGTACCTCTTCACATCGCTTCGAAATGTTTCGAGAGAGCTCATGGATCCAAAGGATCTGCCCCAAGCCACGTTCGAAGTCACGAAATGGGTAAGCGATGCCAATGCCGCTGCTTACCTCTTAGATGATCCTGCGGAAGCGACTCCCATCATCGTCAATGCGGGATTGGGCAAAAGGGAGACCATGGGTTTAAGAGAGCCCCACGAGTATTTAGACAAGGTGGGCGCATTGATTCAAGTCTACAGGATACAAAACAAGAAAACGGGTAATCCCTTCGGTTACATCATTGCGCCGGCGAGGCTGGAAATCGAGGCGGGTTACCATATCCTGAAACAAAGCGTCATGATCTCCATAAGGGATCCGGAAGACTCCCATCATCGGAAGCTGCGCGAAGGTCCAGGATAGGATCCGCCTTGCATAATTGACTTTACAGTTTGTACCCGAATTTCCTGAGAAGGTCTTTTCTCCAGGCCACGCCGTCTTCTTTTTCCATGCCCTTGGGTGATGAGCCGTCAATCACGCCGAGCACGCCTCTCCCCTGTTCGGATTGGGCCAAAATCACTTGAACCGGGTTGGCCGTCGCGCAGAAGACATTGCACACTTCCTGACACATCTTCACCGCATTGAGCATGTTGATAGGGAAAGCCTCCTTGATGAAGATGATAAAGGTGTGTCCTGCGGCGATCCTGTAGGCCGTCTTCATCGCCAAATCCTTGAGCGGGTCGTCATTCCCTTCACCGCGCACCAGACAGTGCCCCGAGGCCTCGCAGAAGCCGATACCGAACTTGCCTCCCGGCACTGCGGCCACCATGATTTCGTAGAGGTCCTCCACGGTCTTGATGAAGTGGCTTTGTCCTAAAATGACATTGCACCCCTCCGGGATCTCGAGAGTCTCCATTTCCAGTTCCATGTCACTCCTCCTTTTAACGGTTGTGCTTATGTGCAGCCTTCGTATACCATCCTCCTGGCCGTCCGTAAACAGGGTAGAACCCTGAAAAAAATTTTTCGCAAGGTTCAGGCTTGAACGAGGGGGCCTGATTTCTTAACACCCACCTAATTCAAGTGGGAAGTAAGCTGTAGGGAGTAAGCAGAAAAAACAATGAAGGGCAGGCTTCAGTGGATGTATTGGAAATTGCTGCATACTGCCTACTGCCTACTGCTTACTCTGGACATACAAAAGAGAGTGGCTATCATTCATTCATGAAGACGAAACTGAATATTGGAAGGGTTGACTCGCCTCAGGGGGTCAACAGGAGAGACTTCTTGAAATATGCCGCTTTGGCGAGCGGCTCCCTTTATTTGGGTCTAGGAGGGGTGTCCATGGCAATGCAAAAGAGTCGTGTGTCCCTTGTGAGAACGGAAAACCGGAAAACCGGCGTGTCAGCGTCCATCAAAGCGCTCAACATCAATCCCGTGAAGAACAAGGACGTGCTGATCAAGCCCAATTTCAACACCGCGGACCTTGTTCCGGGTTCGACTCACAACGACACCCTCGTCAGCGTTGTAGAAGAGGTGTGGAGCATGGGCGCCAAGTCCGTGAGCCTCGGTGAAAGGAGCTACCCGCTCACAAAAGAGGTGATGGACCAAAAGGGGATCATCCCGCTTATGGAAAAACTGAACGTCCGAATCATCGATTTCGATGATCTCAGCGAAAAGGATTGGGTTCACGTGAAACCCAAAGACAGCCACTGGCAGGACGGTTTCCGCGTGGCGAGGCCCATTCTGGAAAGCGAGTGTCTCCTTTCCACCTGCTGTCTGAAGACTCATCAGTACGGCGGAGTCTTCACCATGTCCTTGAAGCTTCACGTCGGGGTGGTTCCAACGACCAGGAACGGGTTCGGATACATGAGAGAACTCCACGGCTCGCCCCACCAGCGGAAACTCATCGCTGAGATCAACGATCCCTTCAAGCCTGCGTTAGTCGTTCTGGATGGAATCGATTCCTTTGTGGATGGAGGCCCCATGACCGGCAAACGGGCCAAAGCGAACGTCTTTCTTGCGTCCACGGATCGGGTAGCCGTAGATGCGGTCGGAGTGGCGATCCTGAAGGTCTTGGGGAGCAACGATCAAATCATGAAACCGAAGATCTTCGAGCAGGAGCAGATTGCCAGAGCCGCTCAGATCGGTCTGGGCGCCTCGTCGCCGGCGGAGATTGATTTGTTCGCAGCCGATGATCAGAGCCGGGAAATGCGTGACCGCATTGCCGCCGTCCTGAATCAAGGATAGCGCGGATACGCGGCTGTGCCCTTCCAAAACCGGATTTCACCACAGAGTCTGTAGAGGGCACAGAGGAATTTTTCTGTTTGTCGGGAGGTACCGACAAACAGAAAGATCCTCTCCTTTTACTACTGCACGTTGGATGTCTCCGGAAAATACCCTTAACTCTCCAAGCCCTTTCGAAGGCATTTGTGAATAATAATTCTGCCAAAGTCCGCCATTGGGAGGTTTACCCGCCTTCGGCGCCGCCAGAGGCGGCCAGGGCTATTTTCGTCCATCGGTATCTCCCGACAGACGAAAAATAACAATACCCCTCTGCGCCCTCTCTGCCTCTGTGGTGAACCTGAGGATTGGGGCGCTACTTTTGATTCGCTTGGTGGTAGTCATCGATAAACTGGTCCAGAAGGGACCGGATATCGGAACGGATCGCCTCAGTGCCGGAACTCATACCGAGTATCCGAGCCACCCAGGTATCTGTGTTGGTCTTCACCTCGTGATCTCTTTCCAGGACCACGTTCTGAAGCAGCGACAGGGAGATGCTGTAAAACAGCCGGTTGATTTTTTCAGGCCTCATCACCTGGACATAGAGATATACTGCGGGACGGCCGCGTTCAATATCCGGGGCAATGGCGATGTTCGCTTCGCGAAGTTTCTCTTGCACATCCGCCTTGACTTGAGCCTGAGTGAGACCCAAACTCTGTATTTCGGGCTCAATGGACTCGATAACCACATTGACTTCCTTGATGCCTCGCAGGGTCTGGCGGGTGATTTCTTTGTCCTCTGCAAATGCAAAGGGGATGACGTAGAGGAAGACTACGGCGATTGCCGTTGCAAGCATCACGATTGTCTTCTTGCCCATAGAACTCTCCTTTGGTCTCTTTAACGGTCGCTCCGTCCAGAACTCCACGATTTCTGGATGGATACTATCTATATTGTATCCCCCATTCCTCGATTCGATCAAATGCTTTCTCAAGTTCTTTTTCGGTCGCACCAAAAGAAAGCCGGATGTGGCCTTCCCCGGTGGGGCCGAAACCGCTTCCCGGCACAGTGATCACCTTTGCTTCGTAAAGGAGCTTGAGGCTGAGGTCCACAGAACTCAACCCGGGCAGCCCTATTCTCGGGAACACGTAGTAAGCGCCTCTTGGTTTTTCATAGGTGAAGAGGTGAGAAAGCCTGTCGAGGCGCGAACAGGTGATCTCTCTTCTTGAAGCAAGCGCTGAGACGACTTCACGGATGAACTTGTCCCCCTCGCCGTCCTTGCCGTTTGTTGCCCGGAGGGCCGCCAGCGCTGCATACTGGGAGATGGTCGGCGCGCAGATGGCAAAAGCATCGTGGACTTTGAGGACCTGGTTCACAATGCGGTCGCTCGCGACCATGTACCCTACTCTCCATCCGGTCATGCAGTACATCTTGGAAAAACTGTAGCAGGCCACGAGGTTTTTCTTCAGCTCTGGAATGGATGCCAGGCTGAAGTGTGGGGTATCGTCGTACACCAAGAAATCGTAAGCCTCATCCGTCACCACAAAAAGGTCCTTTTCCAGGGCGATCTCCGCCAGGGCCCTCAACTCTTTCTCGGAAAAAACGGCACCCGTAGGATTCATGGGATGGCACACCACGATGGCCTTTGTCTTTTTTGTGACCGCCTTTCTGAACCCTTCGATATCCAGCTTCCAGCCTTCCTCTTCCATGAGGGGCACAAAAACAGGAATGCCTTCTGCAAAGAGAACTTGCTCGATGTGGGAAGAATAGTTGGGAGAAGGGATGAGCACCTCATCTCCGCGCTCGATGAGGGTTGCAATCCCACCCGCTATGGCTTCCATGGCCCCGCAGCTGATGAAAAGCTCCTTTTCGGGGTTGACCGCAATTCCTTTGGTCTGTAGGAAACGCCGGGCAATGGCCTCCTTGAGTGCAGGCAGTCCCGGCTGAAGAGAGTATTTCCCGATGGCGTCATTCTGACGCAGCGCCTCGATCACCGCTTCACGAATGAAGAGGGGTGTCGCAAAGGAAGGGATGCCTTGACCCAGCGAGATGCAGCCTTCCACCTTGCTTGCCAGAACAGGCATCTGCTTGATGGCGGACACCGTGATTTGCGCCACGCGCTTCGCGATGCCCCTCACGTCCTCTTCTCCCCCGACGATCTTGTATACGGACCGCTCACCCATGTCTTGGCTCCTCATGGGCCGATATTTAGCCATTAAACGGGCGATTTATCAAATTCAAAATGCTTCAGTCCCGTAAGTGCGCTCGGCTACTTGCGTTGTTGAGGAGATCGAGACACTTCTGGAGGAAACCACATAGGGGTTCTGACAAACCGAAAGACGGCAACTTTATCACCGCAGCAGGTTGGCAGCATTCCTGACAAGCGTATAGCGTATGGAGCTCATCAACGCGAGATGGGGGTTGGGAGGCGTCCTGGATATCTTCACATCGACAAAACTTCGATCCCCCAGCGGCTCAGATGCGCCCAAACGGCAATGGCGAAGACGCACCAGAAATAGTGCCACTCAAGATGCTTGAAAAAGGGCCTCATGGCAGGAGAATCCACACTGTCCCTGAACACAGTCGCACAGAGAAGGACTGCCGCCACCATAGCAAAGAGAGCAGCGAACCGGCCATCCCGTAGGGCCAGCAAGGCAAAAATCAGTGTGTTCCAACGGTGAGGCGCTATGAGCTTCTTCCAGTACAGGGCAAGACACAAAAGGGTCGGAATCCCGATGGCCGCCAGGATCTCCCGTTCGGTGCGCTCGAGAGAGACGTGCCCGTCTGGGTAAAACTGTAAGGCGGAGAGGATCGACCGATCGACCAAGGCATGGCCAGAAAAGCCCAGCAGGAATCCTGCAATGAGCATATAAGAAAGATGCCGCCGTAGCTGCGGTTTTTCAGCTCGGGGAAAGGCAAGATACATGGCGGAGAATACCACGCCTAACCACCAGGAGGAATCCGCCAGGGACCAACCCAAGAACACCGCCGGCAGAGCATAGATTCGCGTCGGCCGCCTCTCGCGATACCCTTCCATGACGAACACCGTCAATCCGAAAAGCAGGTAAGGGACAACCCATTTGGAAACAACAACCGGAACTTGTGCAACGCTCACCGCTGCAAAGAGAACAAGGGAACCCACAAGATGATCTTCTGTTTTCTTCTTAAGCCCTAGAAACAAGAAGAAGGCCCCTAAAGTAGTCAGAATGGTTTCATACCAAAAAACAAAATCACCAAAATACAAAAGCGCAATGATCGAATAAACAGACGCCATTCCGAGGTACTCGACTTTGAGCTTTCTTCCAAAGCGCTCAACTGGCCCCGGAACATAGGCTATGTTAAGGGGTGTCTCTGTCATTGGGGAAGTGCCTCTCACGAGCTTTTTCTTAATAACAGCTAATCGTCAGCGGTATTAAGTCTATATCAACTCGCTTCACCTTCGGTTGATGGAGCGACCGGCCCCGGCAGCCTTCGAAATTCCGTCACCGACCTGCAGGGACTCCCTTTTAGGCTGTCTATTCCAGCGCCTCATCATCCAGAGCCACTGTTCCGGATGCTCGCGAATGATCGCTTCGCATGCGTCAGAGCACGTCTGAGTGTTCACGATCAGATCGCGCCTCTTGTCCCCCGTAATGACGAGTGGCAGTGGCTCCTTCACTTCAACGTGATAGGTATCATCCCTCCTGAGGTGGATGAAAACGGGGATAATCTTCAAACCGTACTTCAAAGCCAGTCGAACCGGACCCACTGGAGTGTGGGCCCATTGGTTGAAAAACCTCACGAACACACTATCTACTTTAGTGTCCTCATCGATCAGCACGCCGATGGAATACCCGTCGGCAAGGGCCCTCAAGATTTCCCGCGTCTGGTTGCCGCGCTCGATACTTTGATACCTCGCACCGTTGCGCGCATCAGCAATCATCCGGTTGACCCATGGATTATTATGGGGCGATGCAATAACCTTTAATTTATATCCGCATTTGGCAACCCATGCTGCGAGGAGTTCCCAGTTGCCGAAGTGGGCGGTCAGCAAGATGGCGCCTTCGTTGTTTCTTGACAAGCTGTCCAGGTGTTCGAGGCCTTCCGCCGTAATCAATTCCTCGATTCCGTTCTCCATAAGGCGCGGAATGAGAATCGCATCAGCAGAAAAGGCACCAAAATTCGAGAAGGCCTGTCTGGCTATCCGATGGATGTCGGATGCCGACTTTTCATGGCCGAAAGCCGCGGTCAGGTGCCTTAACGCCCGCAGCCGTTTCGATTTCAGAAGATAAAACGCAGCCCATCCCGCGCCTCTCATCATCGAAAGAGCAGCGCCCCTCGGCAAAAGACGCAAAAACGAGGCAAGGGCTAGCACACAAGAATAAATCACCCGTTGCTTCGCTTTCCTGACAAGGGTTCCCTGCGACACTTTCTTCACCGATTCCTTTATCCCTCCCCGATAAATATGCCTTCATCCAAAAGGGAAAAGATATTGGACTTTGGTCCAATATAGACTTTCGGCCCGCCGAGGGACGGATCCCCAAATTCCTGCAGCATGCAGAGCATCAAGAACCGTTTCGCGATGTCTCTCACGTCCTCTTCTCCGCCGATAATCTCGTATACAGGCCGCTCACCCATGTCTTGTCCCCTTAGACGTCCTTTCTGCGTCCAACTTTCATCACGATCGCTGTGTGTTCTTCCTCTTGGACCGCGTAGACGATGCGATACCGCCCTTGCCTCACTCGGTAACGATTCTGGCCAGTAAGTTTTTCGCCCCCTGGAGGGCGTGGATCCCCTGCGAGCGACTTGATACGACGGAGGATCTTTCTCAGGTCTTTCTTAGGGATGCCGTCGACGCTGCAACGCAAGGCGGCAGGATCCTTGTGTATCCTAGCACTTACACCGAATCGGTGTCCATCACCAAGAATAATCTGCAGATCATCGCGCAGGGGAAAGGTGTGGTCGTAGTGCCCCCTGATACGGCAGGCTTTCAAGTCGATGCTGATCACGTGACCGTTCAGGGTTTCGAAATAGCATACGGGGCAGACTGCGCCTCGGGCATCAGATTCGAAGGAACCCACAACAACTTTGAGGACAACTCCATCTACCTCCATGCGACATGCTTAGGAGTCAACGCCATCTCATGGAGGGACCCTGATGGAGGGTCGGACCACAACATCGTTGAGCGCAATGCCATAAATGGTGCTGATCTCGGGATTGTGATAGAGTCTGCGACACTCGATGCCATCAACACAGGCAATGTCATCCGAGATAACACGCTTCTGTCCGTTGCCCAGGACCCGATAGCGATAGAGATCTGATCCACGTTCACTTTGCCCACCCGAACTTTCCCCAACGAGTCTCTGGCAAAGTCATCGATTACAGCGATGAACTTCTTGCACGTGGGGCACCAGGGCGCCCAGGCAAAAACCAGAGCCGGCAGCGGAGACTTTAAGACCTTGGTCTCAAAATCCCCGTCCGTGATGATGAGGGGTTGAGGGAAAAAAAGCTCCTCCGTTGCCAACGGTTTTTTGCATTTCCCGCAAACAGGGTGCGACTCAACCCGATCGCCGGGAATCCTGTTCCGCGCGCCGCACTCCATGCAGCGGAACTTGTATGCATTCTGTGGGGGCTTTTCTTCAACAGAAAAAGGAGCCCCGCATTTCCCGCACTTCGCCCTGGCTCCCAGTTTCTCCAAGGGAACACGATTCTTCACCCCGCATTGCGAACAGGTAATGATCCGGGTGCCTGCCTCTTCCGTCATGCTTTTGACCTACCAGGAAACAGCCGCTTTCTTGAAACGGAGGGTTCTCTCTTCGGGAGCCAGGGGCTGAGCTGCCGCGGCCCCAGGACCTTTCGCGGCCTGAATGCGCTCCGCAATACCCGGGTGGGTGGAAAAAATCCCTTCCGATGTTTGCTTGCTGGTTTGCTCAAGACGGTCCAGCAGGCTGATGAACTGGCGGCCGTCATACCCGCATGCCTTCATGCACCCGATGGCGAGCATATCCGCTTGCAACTCCTGCTCCCTGCCGTATCCATTCACCACAAGGGTCTTAAATACATCGTCCACCGTACCCTGGAACAGGTCCACCAAACTCGCCATTTCAGCAGCCGTATAGGCCTTTGCCGTCTCCAGGGCGAGGGTGGTGACAACCTCCGTCCACCTGGCGCTGCTGATGGCCTGAAGACCGTGCTTCTCGGCCACGTGTCCTACCTCGTGAGAAAGAACCGCTGCCAGCTGGTCTTCGTTACTCACCATCTTGAGCATCCCTTTGGTGACGAAAATGGTCCCTCCCGGGCAAGCAAAGGCGTTGATTTCATCAGTATCGAGCACAGCAAAACGGTAACCACCATAGGTATAAGGCCTTGGGGAACCCATGACCACCGTGCTGCCCACGTAATTCACGTAGGCCGTCACGGTCGAATTGCGATAGAGGCTGTACCTGGTGAGAATCGTCGCAGCCACGCCTCTGCCAATGTAGTACTCTTCCGTCTCAGACACTGGCCGAGCGGCCTTCTCAACTTTGACCGCGGTCTTGTCCAGGGCTTGCTTCTGCCCTTCAGTGATGTAACCTGCCGAGACCGCCACGCTCGTCGCGACTTGAGTAGCCGTCGCACACCCCACGAACATCGGCACCAAGAGCAGTAGGAGTATTGTTTTCATCTCTGGCCCTCCGACACCTTCAGCCCACCTCGCTGGATAAAGGTGAGCAGCGAATTAGGATCCACACTGTAGCGTTCGATTTCATCGACCACGGCATAGTTCATCTCCGGATGGGCTTTCCCGTAGTTCTTTTCCACCTCTGGCGTGAACCCCTTGCCTGCCAGAGCCACCTCGTCCTGGCTTGTCCCGGAAGAGGAAGGGCTGCTGAACAACAGGGTCTTCAGGTCCACCTTCGTGGAGGTCAAAGCGCTTTGATGGACATACCCTTTTTGCTGGCCAAACTTGACCTTGGCCCAGTTTTTGACAACCTCCTCCATTTCCAGCTGGTCCCCGAACTGAAGCGTGGCAACGGTTTTGGAGAGGAAGTTAGGCTGCTCAAAAAGGCTCGTCTTCTGCACCTTCACCTTCACCGTCTCCCCTGCAAGACAAAGTGCCGGCACCAGAAACAAAACGAGAAGCATGGCTTTTTTCATAGGACACCCCCTTTACAAGTTAAGCCCCTCCATCCCAAATTCCTCCTTACCCTGAAGCGGCAGCATTATACCAGGATCAAAGCCTGCAATCCAGAAGGAACATTCACTTCTGTTTGAGCCTAAACACCCCGTCCCAGCCTGCAGCAGGCGCGTTGTTCTGCAGATCTTCGCATCTGTTCAAGAGAACAGACGCAGCCTGATCCCCGGGGTTTGTCTCGAGCACTTGAGCGAACAATCGCCGAGCTCGGGCAAAATCTTTTGCCCGGTAGCTTCGGAGAGCCTCCTCGTACAGGAGTTTCCATTGCTTCTGCTCTCCCGTCAACCTCCCCTTCTCCCCAAGAAGCTCATAGATCCGGATGGGTTTTTCCTTTCCTTTGACGGCAATCAGGTCCAGCTCGCGGGCCTCGATCCTGTCCGCGGCATGATGGAAGGACGTTTCACTGATAATCACCTTGGTCCCGAACTGCTTGTTCACCCCTTCCAGCCGTG
>CAZOLJ010000001.1:15513-121267 GCA_964580575.1 uncultured Desulfobacteraceae bacterium | reverse complement strand
AGTTGCGATTTGCGATTCGGGAGGGGGGTCGCACGGTGGGAGCCGGGGTCATCAGCGACATCATTGAGTAAAGGGTTCAAAGAACGGAGACGACGATGGTGATTGCGAATCAAAAAATCCGAATAAGGCTGAAGGCTTACGATTACAAGCTGCTGGACCAGTCTGCCATGGAAATCGTGGAAACCGCGAGAGAGACGGGGGCCAAGGTGGCAGGACCCATCCCCCTGCCCACGGAGATCAACAAGTATTGCGTGTTGAGGTCCCCTCACGTGGACAAGAAGTCCAGAGAGCAATTTGAGATCCGGACGCACAAGCGCCTTCTGGATATCCTTGAGCCCACCCAGCAGACGGTGGACGCGCTCATGAAGCTGGATCTTGCCGCCGGCGTGGATGTGGAAATCAAACTGTAAGGTGGGGCACGGAGCAGGTTCTTATGGTCAAGACGCTTTTTGGAACGAAAATGGGCATGACCCGCTACTTCCTGGAAGAGGGAAAGAGCATCCCGGTCACCATTTTGAAGCTGGGACCCTGTGTGGTGATCCAGAAAAAAACCGCGGACAAGGACGGGTACAACGCGATTCAGGTCGGGTTTGAGCCCCGCGTGGAAAAGCGCGTCAACAAACCGATGAAGGGGCATTTCAAGGCGGCGGGAGACAAGCTGTTCCGGTACCTCAAGGAGATCCGCGTGGAAAGCCCGGACCAGTTCGAACTCGGCCAGGAACTGGGTGCCGACCTCTTCGCCATCGGCGAGAAAGTGGCGGTCAGGGGCAGGAGCAAGGGACGGGGATTTGCCGGGGTGGTGAAGCGCTGGGGTTTTTCCGGCGGCAAAGACACCCATGGATGCCGGGCTCACCGGGTTCCGGGCTCCATCGGGACCAACACGACCCCCGGTCGGGTCGTGAAAGGACGGAAGCTCCCCGGTCGAATGGGATTCCGCAATCTCACCGTTCGCAACCTGAAAGTGCTGGACGTGCGGCCCGAAATGAATGTCATCACTCTCGTGGGAGCGGTGCCGGGAAGCCGAAACACCGTCATCGAAGTGACGAAATTGGAAAAATGATAACCGCTTAGCTTTTTGAAATGGATGGCCATTTCCTGTGACTATTTCAAAAAGCTAAACTGTTGCGAAAGATGAAAGAGAGGCGAGGGGCAGACCCATGGCCGTGATCGATGTCTACAACCTGCAGAAAGAGAAGACGGCTCAAATCGAGCTGAGGGATGATGTTTTTCTGGTGCCGGTGAAGAAGCACATTCTTCATCAGGTGGTGGTCAGCCAGTTGCTTCGTCGAAGGTCCGGAACAGCGTCCACTAAGGGACGTTCGGAAGTCAACCGCTCGGGAAAGAAGCTCTGGCGCCAGAAGGGGACAGGCCGGGCGAGAGTGGGCGACGCGGGCTCCCCGACGCGCAAAGGGGGCGGCGTGGCCTTTGGTCCCAAGCCCCGCCAGTATGACCAGAAAATCCCCAAAAAGCTCGGGAAGCTGGCCCTGCGAATGGCCCTGAGCGACAAGTTCAAGCACGAGCGGCTCCTCGTGGTGAACGAGTTCAACCTGGCCCAAGCCAAGACCAAGCAGTTCGTGCAGGTGATGAAGGGGTTTGAGGTGAGGAAAGCCCTGATCGTCACCTCGGACAAGAACGAGGGACTGGAGCGCTCCTCGCGCAATGTTCAAGGAGTGAAAGTGATGCGTTGCGAAGGGCTCAATGTGTACGATGTGCTCAACCACGACCATCTCTTTCTGGTGCAGTCGGCCATCCCCAAGATAGAGGAGGCTTTGATTTCCTGATGGATATCTATCGAGTGATCAAGAAACCGCTCATCACGGAAAAGGCCAATCTCCTGAAGGAGAGCGGCAACCAGTTCTGTCTCGAGGTCGACCGGAGGGCGAACAAAGTGGAAATCCGGCGTGCTGTGGAGACCCTTTTCAAAACCGAAGTGATTGAAGTCAAGACCTTGAACGTGATGGGAAAAGCGCGGCGAATGGGAAAAAGCGTGGGTCGCCGATCGGACTGGAAGAAAGCGATCGTTCGGCTGGCGCCCGGCAAGCGGATTGAATTTTTCGAGGGCGCCTAATGCTTCGAGTCGCAATTACGGTGTCGTATCCAAATGAGAGCAAGCCTGAGCAATGGCTCCCTCAGCACTAAGTCCTGAGGGAATCGATACGTCATCGGATTGATGACTCGATGGACTTAGGCGTCGATATGGGATCTCAGTCCTCGGGGGTGTTTAAGAAAAGACCATGACCATCAAAAGCTATAAACCGACCTCTCCCGGCAGACGACTCATGACCTATTCCACCATGGAAGACGTCACTCGCAAGGAGCCGGAAAAGAGCCTTCTGGTCCCGCTCAGGAAAACGGGGGGAAGGAATGCGCTCGGCCGGGTCACCTGCCGATACCGGGGGGGAGGGCACAAGCGTCATTACAGGATTCTGGATTTCAAACGGGAAAAAGACGGCATTCCGGCTAAAGTGGCTGGCATCGAGTACGACCCGAACCGCTCCGCCCACATTGCCCTGCTTCACTATGTGGACGGTGAAAAGCGTTACATCCTGGCGCCTCAGGGACTTCAGGCCGGGGACCGCGTGATGTCGGGCTCCGGTGTGGAGATCCGGCCCGGCAATGCCTTGCCGCTCAAGGACATCCCTTTGGGAACGTTTGTCCACAACATCGAGCTGAGCAAGGGGCACGGGGGCCAGATGGCCCGGGGAGCCGGGTGCTATGCCCAGCTCATGGCCAAGGAAGGCAAACACGCTCAGCTCAAGCTGCCTTCAGGTGAAGTGCGCATGGTGTTCCTGGACTGCAAGGCGACCATCGGCCAGGTGGGCAACATCGAGCACGAGAACATCCGCATCGGCAAGGCCGGGCGAAAACGATGGATGGGTCGTAGGCCCCATGTCCGAGGGGTGGCCATGAACCCCGTGGATCATCCCCATGGGGGCGGGGAAGGCAAGTCTTCGGGCGGTCGCCACCCGGTGACGCCCTGGGGAGTGCCCACCAAGGGATACAAAACCCGCGGCTCCAAGGGCAGCGACAAACTGATCATTAAGAGAAGAAAGTAATTTCGCCAAAGAGGAGGGAGAGCGTTGCCTCGATCGCTTAAGAAAGGGCCTTTTGTTGATGCGCATCTCTTGAAGAAAGCAGAGACGGCGCTGGAGACGGAGAGCCGGAAAATCATCAAGACCTGGTCAAGAAGATCGACGATTCTTCCTCAGTTCGTCGGCATGACCTTTGCGGTTCACAACGGGAGGAAGTTTCTTCCCGTGTTCGTCACAGAGGACATGGTGGGGCACAAGCTGGGAGAGTTTTCTCCCACGCGAACCTTCCACAGCCATGCCGGAGACAAAAAGACCAAACTGAAAGGTGCGAAGAAGTAATGGAAGCAAGCGCGAAGGCAAGGTTTGTGCGGATATCCCCTCAGAGAGTCCGATGGCTCATGAACGAGGTGAGAGGGAAAAAGGCGGGTGAGGCCATTCAGATTTTGACGTTTTCCCCTCAGAAAGGCGCTCAAATCCTGAAGAAGCTGATCCACTCCGCGGTGGCGAATGCGGAAGCCCATTCGGAGATCGACGTGGACACGCTTTTTGTCAAGCGGATCTTTGCGGACGAGGGCCCGATCCTCAAGCGGTTTCGACCTCGGGCCATGGGTCGTGCCTCCAGGATCAGACGCAGGACCAGCCATTTGACGGTGATTCTGGACGAAAAGTAACAATCAGTTTACCGGTTAACCCCCGGAGAGGAATGGAGGAGGTGGCTGTTGGGACAGAAGGTCAATCCAATCGGTTTTAGACTGGGCATTAACAGAACCTGGGATTCCAGATGGTTTTCGGGGAAGGACTATGCCCGTTTTGTTTTTGAGGATCACGAGATCCGGAAATTTCTGAGAAAGAGACTTTCCCAGGCAGGCGTCGCCAAAATCGAGATCGAGCGGGCCGCCAACAAAGCCCGCATCAAGATCCACACGGCAAGACCCGGTCTGGTCATCGGCAAGAAAGGCTCGGAGATCGAGAATCTGAAGCGGGATCTTGAGAAAAAGGTCAAGCGGGAAATGATCCTTGATATTCAGGAAGTGCGAAAGCCCGAGGTCGACGCCCAGCTCGTGGCGGAAAACGTGGCCCTGCAGCTGGTGCGCCGCGTGTCCTTTCGGCGGGCCATGAAGAAGAGCGTGAGTTCCGCCCTGCGCTTCGGGGCCCTGGGGATCAAAATCGCCTGCAGCGGCCGGCTGGGCGGGGCTGAGATGGCCCGACGGGAGTGGTACCGAAAGGGACGGGTTCCGTTCCAGACCATCCGGGCGGACATTGATTACGGATTTGCAGAAGCCTTTACCACCTACGGGGCGATCGGTGTCAAGGTGGCTATTTTCAAGGGCGAGATTCTACCGGA
Organism: uncultured Desulfobacteraceae bacterium; assembly: GCA_964580575.1. Classification (GTDB taxonomy): domain Bacteria; phylum Desulfobacterota; class DSM-4660; order Desulfatiglandales; family HGW-15; genus CAVPDE01. The sequence continues at coordinate 116,890 of CAZOLJ010000001.1, read as the reverse complement.
GAAAAAAGGTTAAGGATTGTCATGCTGAGCCCAAAGAAAGTCAAGTATCGGAAAAGGCAGAAAGGTCGCATGACCGGGAAGGCGATGTTCAAGGGAGGCACCCTGGAGTTCGGGGATTTCGGCCTCCAGGCCACAGAGTGCGGAAAGATGACCGCCCAGCAGATCGAGGCGGGACGTATCGCGATCACCCGGCATGTCAAGAGGGGCGGAAAAATTTGGATACGAGTGTTCCCGGACAAACCCTTCACAAAGAAGCCTGCTGAAACCAGGATGGGAAAGGGAAAAGGGGCGCCCGAGGGCTGGGTGGCGGTGGTGAAGCCCGGCCGGGTCCTTTATGAACTGGAAGGCGTAGGAGAAAGTGTCGCAGCGGAAGCGTTTCGTCTGGCCGGTCACAAGCTCCCCTTCGGGACTCGATTCGTGAGCAGGAGAATGCATCTGTGAAAGCAAAGGAACTGCGAGACCAGACAACCGAGGAGTTGACCCTGAAGGAGAGGGAACTCCGGCAGGCAGTGTTCAATCTGAAGCTTCAAAAGGCCGCGGGTCAGCTGGCCAATACCGCCGGGATCGTCAAAGCGAAAAAGGACTTGGCTCGGGTCAAGACGATTCTGAGATCCCTTGAGATCGCGGGCGGGGCAAAGGGAGCGAGGGCGCAAGGATGAAGGAGCGTGGATCAAGAAAGAAACTGGTCGGGGTGGTGATTGGGCACCGCATGGACAAGACGACGGTCATCTCGGTGAGCCGGCTGAAACGGCACGGAACCTACCAGAAGTACCTGACCGCCAGAAAGACGTACGTCGCTCATGATCCGAAAAACCTCTGCCAGGTAGGGGACAAGGTCAGGATTATCGAGTCCAGGCCGATCAGCAAGACCAAGCGGTGGCAGGTCCTGGACATCCTGGAAAAGGGCCGGGCCGAGATGGTCGTGCCGGAGGCCGTGGAGGGTTTGGAGTCTCAGTCATGATACAGACGGAAACAAAACTCAAAGTGGCGGACAACTCCGGAGCCAAGCTCTTGCTCTGTATCAAGGTGCTCGGGGGGTCGAAGCGAAGGTATGCGACGGTGGGAGATGTCATCGTGGTCTCAATCAAGGAGGCCATGCCGAACTCCAAGGTGAAAAAAGGGGATGTCATGAAAGCCGTCATCGTGAGGACCAAGAAGGAGGTCGCACGGGTGGACGGGTCCTACATCAAGTTTGATGACAATTCGGCCGTGCTGATCACCCAGCAGAATGAACCCATCGGCACAAGGATTTTCGGACCTGTGGCAAGGGAACTGAGGGCCAAGAACTTCATGAAGATTGTTTCTCTGGCGCCGGAGGTCCTTTAGAAGGCTGTGGACAGGAGTGTCGGACGTGCATAAAAAGCATCCTCTGATCAAGAAAAGCGACAAGGTGATCGTTCAAACCGGGAAAGAAAAAGGGAAAATCGGGACGGTCTTGAAGGTGAACGCCGAGAAGGGCCAGGTGATCGTTGAAAAACTCAACATGGTCAAGCGGCACACTCGAGCCGGAAGGCAAGCCGCTCAGGGCGGCATCGTGGAGAAGGAATCGCCGATCCAACTGTCCAACCTGATGCTCGTGTGCAACAAGTGTGCGGAACCGACGAGGATCGGAAGGCGACTTCTGGAGGATGGATCCAAGGTCCGGGTCTGCAAGAAATGCGGTGAGTTGATCGATTAGGGGATTGAATCGTTGCTCGCCCGGGCCCGGGGCCTCCCTGAGACAGAGGCGTAGCGTTCTATACGATAAGGAGTCGAAGTTGCAACGGCTTAGAGAGAAATACGAAAAGGAAGTGGTGCCGGCCATGATCAAGGAGTTCGGCTACAGGAGCATTATGGCCGTGCCGAAACTCAAGAAAGTCGTCCTGAACATGGGCGTGGGAGAGGCGATCTTTAATGTCAAAGCTCTCGACAAGAGCGCCGAAGAGCTGACGCTCATTGCTGGGCAGAAAGCGGTGATCACGAAGGCCAAGAAGTCCATTGCAAGCTTCAAGCTTCGGGAAGGCATGCCCATCGGCTGCACCGTGACGTTGCGGCGCGAGCGAATGTATGATTTTCTCGACAAGTTTTTCAACATCGCCCTGCCGAGACTCAGGGACTTCAGGGGCGTGCCGGAGAAGATTTTCGACGGCCGCGGGAACTGCACCGTGGGCATCCGGGAGCAGATCATTTTCCCCGAGATCGAGTACGACAAGATCGAAAAAATCAGAGGACTCAATGTGTCCATCGTGACCACGGGGGGAAACGACGAAGAATCGTTTGTGTTGCTCAAGATGCTGGGGATGCCTTTCAGGCGCTAGGAGAGTACCTCCCCCTCCCCTAACCCCTCCCACCAGGGGAGGGGGAAGTCCGAAGGATGACTCATGGGTTCCTCCCCCTCGATGGGGGAGGCAAGGTGGGGGTGGAGGGAAGTGGGACCCAAGGGATAGCTACCAGGAATTGATCATGTCTATCATGTAGAAGGGTTGGAATTAGGAGGACAAATTGGCGAAGACGTCGCTTATCGTCAAGGCTCAAAGGAAGAAGAAATTTTCGAGTCGGGAATACAATCGGTGCCCCATCTGCGGCAGACCCAGGGCCTACTTGAGAAAGTTCGGTATCTGCCGGATTTGTTTTCGGGGCATGGCCCTCCGGGGAGAGATCCCGGGCGTAGTCAAATCCAGCTGGTAATAGGGCTTCAGGAGCTTAAGGAGTTTTGCGCATGAGTATGACCGATCCCATAGCCGACATGCTGACCCGGATGAGAAACGGCATCATCGCCAATTTCGACACCGTCGATGTGCCGAGTTCTAAGCTGAAAATCAACATCGCCAAGATCTTGAAAAGCGAAGGCTTCATCAAAAATTATAAGGTGATTGCGGATAAGAAGCAGGGTCTCATTCGGATTTTCTTGAAATATGACGAGAACGGGGAACCTGTGATCGGCGGCTTGAAAAGGGTGAGCCGGTCCAGTTGCCGGGTCTTTGCCAAAAAGGACAAGGTGCCCATGGTTCTCAATGGATTTGGAGTCAACGTCCTTTCCACGTCCCAAGGCGTGATGACCGACAAGCAGGCGAGGAAGCTGGGAGTCGGCGGGGAGATCCTTTGTTCCGTCTGGTAGGCGCAGGGCGAGTCCGTTGATGAGAATGCATTTTTTTGTTTCTGGAGGATGTCCATGTCACGCATAGGAAAAAAACCGATTCCTCTTCCGGCCAAGGTGCAGATCGATGTCCAAGGGGCTCTTCTGGTGGTCAAGGGGCCGCACGGAGAGCTTCGACGAACGATCCATCCTGCGGTCTCCGTGAGCAAGGCGGACAATCAGATCCTTGTCTCCGTTCAGGACTCGGACCAGAAAACCAGGGCGCTGCACGGGCTGTATCGCGCCCTGATCGCCAACATGGTCACAGGGGTCAGCCGACAGTTTGAAAAGGTTCTGGACATCGTGGGCGTGGGGTACCGTGCGGAACTGGCGGGGAGAACGGCCACGTTTCACCTGGGATATTCTCACCCGGTCCTTTTTGAACTCCCTGCCGGGATCGATGCAAAGATCGAAAAAACGAGGATCACCCTTAGGGGCATTGACAAAGAGCTCCTCGGCAGGACCGCGGCCACCATTCGCGGGTTCAAGAAGCCGGAACCCTACAAGGGGAAGGGAATCAAATACGCGGACGAAGTGATTCGCAGGAAGGCCGGAAAAACCGGGGCCAAGTAAGATTGAGACCACGTGAAGCACAGATAGGGTGAGCCTTATGAGGTATGAGAGCAGAGCCGAGGCACGATTGAAGAGAAAGAAAAGGGTCCGCACCAAGGTGAAGGGAACCTTGCAGAGACCCCGGCTGTCCGTGTTCAGGACGGCCAAGCACATCTATGCCCAGATCATTGACGACACGGCGGCGCAGACCCTCGTGGACGCGTCTTCCGTTTCCAAAGAGCTTCAGCCCGTGATCAAGGGAAAGGGCGGCAACAAGGCAGGGGCGGCCCTGGTGGGAGAATTCATCGCCAAGCGTGCTGCAGGGAAAGGAATCAAGCAGGTGGTTTTTGACCGCAACGGTTTCCTTTACCACGGCCGGGTCAAGACCCTTGCCGAGGCGGCGCGTCAGCATGGTTTGGAGTTCTGATTCCATCGGCGTAGAGACCTATTGTTTCATCCATATCAACACGTGAGGGAGATGTCCATTGTACAGCGAAGAAGATGAAGTCCAGCTGATCGAAAAGGTCGTGTACATCAACCGGGTCGCCAAAGTGGTCAAGGGCGGCCGGCGGTTCAGTTTCAGCGCGATTGTGGTCGTGGGAGACGGAAAAGGCATGGTGGGGTTCGGCCTGGGAAAGGCGAATGAAGTCCCCGAAGCGATCCGCAAAGGGGTCGAAAAAGCGAGAAAAGGCATGAAGCCCGTCCCCGTGATTCAGGATACCATTCCCCATGAAATCATCGGCAAGTGGGGAGCGGGAAGCGTGCTGCTGAAGCCGGCCGGAGCCGGGACAGGCGTCATTGCCGGCGGCGCGGTCCGAGCGGTTCTGGAGGCCGTGGGGGTTCAGAACATCCTCACCAAGTGCCTGGGGTCTCACAATCCTCACAACCTGGTGCGAGCGACTTTGAAAGGATTGACGTCGCTGCGAAGCGCAGAAGGCATTGCGCGGCGCAGGGGCAAAACAGCGGAAGAACTGAAGCAATGAGAGGCGAAGGGTGATGATGGATACCGTGAGAGTCACCTTACTGAAGAGTGGCATAGGACGAAACAAGAAGATCCGGGAGACGTTGAAGGGGCTCGGTCTGACCAGGCTCCATAAGACCGTGGTCTTGAACAATACTCCCGCCATCCGCGGGATGATCAACAAGGTTTCCTTCATGGTCAAAGTGGAGGCTTAACCGGCAAGAGGATATGGGCGATGAGAATTCATGATCTATCCCCCCAGGAGGGGTCGAGGAAGAACCGGAAAAGAGTGGGTAGAGGCGTCGGATCCGGCCACGGCAGAACCTCCTGCAGGGGGCACAAGGGACAAAAAGCCCGGTCCGGCGGCACGATCGTTCCAGGCTTTGAGGGCGGTCAAATGCCTCTTCAAAGAAGGCTTCCGAAAAGAGGATTCACCAACATCTTCAGGAAAGAGGTGGCCGTGGTCAACTTGAAGGACCTGAATCGATTCGAATCGAGCGCCGTGGTGGATCTGGAAGCGCTCAAGAGCGCGGGGTTGGTCCGAAAAGCGGAAGGGGGAGTGAAAGTCCTCGGAAAAGGAGATCTTGATCGCCCTCTCACGGTGAAGGTGGACCAGGTCAGCAAGACGGCGAAAGAAAAAATCGAATCCGCAGGCGGAAAGGTGGAACTTCCCTAGCCGTCTCGCGGGTTACGCCCCGGAGAGACGGTTCAAGGGAGACAAGGAAGCAAATCGATGATTGGCGGTTTACAAAACATTACAAAGATTCCCGAGCTCAAGAAGAGGATCCTGTTCACCCTCCTGATGCTGGCTGTTTACCGGGTGGTGAGCCACATCCCCACACCGGGCATTGATGCGGCGGCGCTCTCCTCCTTTTTCAAATCGAGAGGGGATACGCTTTTCGGTTTGATCGACATGTTCTCAGGCGGAGCCTTGGGGCAGATGTCCGTGGTGGCGCTGGGGATCATGCCCTACATCAGTGCCTCCATCATTCTGGAGCTTTTGACCGTCGTGGTGCCCCACCTTGAAAAGCTGAAGAAGGAGGGAGAGCAGGGCCGGAAGAAAATCATCCAGTACACGCGTTACGGCACTGTGATCCTCAGCATGATCCAGGGATTCGGCATTGCCATTGGAATCGAAAGCATGGTGGTGGGACAAAACCCTGTGGTTCCCGTGGGCGGCTGGGGGTTCAGGCTTCTTGCAGCGGTAACGCTTACCGCCGGCACCGCGTTCCTCATGTGGCTTGGGGAACAGATCACAGAGCGGGGCATCGGCAACGGCATTTCTCTCATTATTTTTGCCGGCATTGTGGCGCGGTTGCCCGAAGCCATTCTGGGGGTGATCCAGACCATGGGCGCGCCCGGACAGCTGGGCCCCTTTGGGATTCTGATCCTGCTGGCTTTCATGATTGCCGTGGTGGGCTTTATTGTCCTTGTGGAAAGGGGACAGCGACGGATCCCTGTCCAGTACGCCAAGCGGGTTGTGGGGCGCAGGATGTACGGAGGTCAGACCACGCATCTTCCCCTCAAGATCAACACGGCCGGCGTCATTCCGCCCATTTTTGCCTCTTCCATCATCATGTTCCCGGCGACGATTGCGAACTTTCTGAACGTGAAGGAATTTCCCTGGCTTCAGACCGTGGTCAATGTCCTTTCCCCCGGGCACGTTGCCTATGAGCTCATCTTTGTCGCCTTTGTGATTTTTTTCTGTTACTTTTACACCGCCGTTCACTTCAACCCGGTGGATGTGGCGGACAACATGAAAAAGTATGGGGGCTTTATTCCGGGGATCCGGCCGGGGAAGAACACGGCGGACTATATCGACCGGGTGCTCACACGAGTCACCTTTTCCGGTGCGCTTTATGTCTCTGCGGTGTGCGTTCTGCCCCAGATCCTTATTTATCAGCTCCATGTTCCTTTTTATTTTGGTGGAACCGCGCTCCTCATTGTGGTGGGGGTGGCGATGGATACGTCGAATCAGATCGAAGCCCACATGCTGACCAGACACTACGAAGGATTCATGAGAAAGGGACTGGTGAAGGCAAGATAGGCTTTGCCGTCCGGAAAAGGATCTTCGAGGAAAGAGGGACCGTGGCCAAAGAAGAAGTGATTGCCGTTGAAGGAACGGTCGTGGAGACCTTGCCGAACGCCATGTTCAGGGTTGAATTGGACAATGGGCACCGGGTGCTGGCTCACATTTCCGGCAAAATGCGAATGCATTTCATCAAGATCCTGCCCGGAGACAAAGTTTCCGTGGAACTCTCCCCCTACGACCTGAGCCGGGGGAGGATCGTGTACCGAGGAAAGTAGAGCATGAAAGTTAGAGCATCTGTAAAAAGAATCTGCAACAAGTGCAAGATCATCAAACGCAAGGGAGTCGTTCGCGTCATCTGTGTCAATCCCAGACACAAACAGAGGCAGGGATGAGGCGGAAAGCCGGCGCCCGGCTTTCCTGAATCGCGAATCGGGGTCTCCCCGGGCCGAGAGCGGCTCTTGCGTTGCGCGACGCTCAGGGCAGAGTCAGGAACCGTAACCGAATAGAGGGAGATAAAATTGGCTAGAATAGCAGGCGTGGATTTACCGCGAAACAAGAGAATGGAAATCGCCTTGACCTATATCTATGGGCTCGGCAGAAGCAGCGCCCAGAAGATTCTCGCAGAGGCCGGGGTGGACTGGAACGCCAAGTCGGATGACCTGACCGAAGGTCAAGTTGCGGCTCTCCGGAAAATCATTGATGAACAGTACAAGGTGGAGGGAGATCTGCGGCGGGATCTTTCCATGAACATCAAAAGACTCATGGATCTTGGGACCTACCGGGGTCTGAGGCACAGGAAAGGGTTGCCCGTCAGGGGCCAAAGAACACACACCAATGCACGAACCCGAAAAGGCCCGCGCAGGGCGGTGATGGGGAAAAAGAAAAAATAGGGACAAACCATGGTGAAGAAAGCAGCCAAGGGAAGCAGGGCCAAGAAAGAAAAGAGAAGCGTTCCGACAGGGATTATTCATATCCAGTCTACCTTCAATAATACCATCGTCACGGTGACCGATAACGACGGTAATGTCCTCGCCTCTTCCAGTTCCGGCCGGATGGGGTTCAAAGGATCCAGGAAGAGCACTCCCTTTGCCGCGCAAATGGCGGCTCAGGACGCGCTCAAGCAAGCGATGGACCAGGGGATGAGAACGGCCGAGGTGAGGATCAAAGGTCCGGGCGTCGGACGGGAAGCGGCACTCCGAGCCCTCCAGGTGGAGGGGTTCAGCGTGAGCGTCATCCGGGATGTGACCCCCATTCCCCACAACGGCTGCCGTCCGCCGAAGAGGCGAAGAGTGTGAACGGTCAACGGTCATTGTAAAGAGGAGGATCTGGATTGGCGAGAGAAACTGGGGCTTCATGTCGGTTGTGTCGAAGAGAAAACCTTAAGCTGTTTCTGAAAGGAGACCGCTGCTACGGGGAGAAGTGCGCCTTTGAACGCAGGCCTTATGCACCGGGCCAGCACGGACAGAGGCGGGGCGGCAAGTTCTCGGACTATCAGTTGCAGTTGAGAGAAAAACAAAAGGTGAAAAGGATCTACGGCCTCCTGGAAAAACAGTTCAGGAGATACTACTTCCTCGCGGAGAAACAAAAGGGGATCACCGGCACCAATCTGCTGGTCCTGCTGGAGTGCCGGCTGGACAATGTGGTTTATCGCATGGGGTTTGCCTCCTCGAGGACCCAGGCGCGCCAGTTGGTCCGACACAACACCGTGGTGGTGAACGGCAAGAAAGTGAATATCCCTTCCTATCAGGTGCGGGTGGGCGATGCGGTCGAAGTCCGAGATGCCAAGAGGAAAATCCCGGTCGTTCTGGAAGCGATGGAGACGGTTGCCCGAAGAGGGATTCCCAACTGGATGGAGGTGGAGAAGGAAAAATTCAGGGGAATTCTAAAAGCCGTTCCAAACCGCGCGGAATTGACCATGCCCATCCAGGAAAGCCTGATTGTGGAACTCTATTCCAAGTAGGCGGGCAGCCTATGAGGAAGGGCGCTCTTGGAACGATGTCATTGGACCTGTTTCTGTCATAGGAAACCGACCGGAGGGACGTTGGCCCTGCGGGGCCAAGCAAGAAGGCAGATCAATCACTTAATCGGAGGTCTTTTTTGACAGATCTAAAAGCAAGGAATTGGCGAGAGCTGATCAAGCCGAAGAGCATCTTGATTGAGGAGGACAGTCGTACCCATTCCTACGGCAAGTTTATGTGTGAACCCCTCGAGAGAGGTTTCGGCATTACCATCGGAAATGCATTGAGGCGAATCCTTCTTTCTTCCCTGCAGGGGGCCGCGGTGGTGTCCGTGAAATTCGATGACGTGGTCCACGAGTTTTCCACCATCCCGGGGGTCAGAGAAGACGTGACGGACATCATTCTCAACCTGAAGCAGGTCAAGCTGAGGTTGATCGAGTCCGAAGAAGCGGTGATCCGGTTGTCCAAAGAGGGAGAAGGGGCGGTCACAGCGAAGGACATCGAGACCGAAGGAGAGGTGGAGATCCTGAATCCCGAGCAGCACATCGCCACTCTCAACAAGGAAGCCCGGCTGGGCATGGAGATGGTAGTGAGGATGGGAAAGGGGTATCTTTCCACGGAGACGGTCAAGAGCGTGGAGCAGGGCATCGGAGAGATTCCCGTGGATGCCATCTTTTCGCCCATTCAAAAGGTGAACTATGTGGTCACCAACGCACGGGTGGGGCAGATCACGGATTACGACAAGCTGACCTTGGAGGTCTGGACAGACGGAAGTGTCTCTCCGGAAGACGCGGTCGCCTATGCGGCGAAAATCCTGAAAGAGCAGACGCAGCCCTTTATCCACTTCCAGGAAGAGCCTGAGCCGCTGGAAACGGAGCAGCAGGAGGACGAAGAGAAGCTCAATGCGAACCTCTTCAGACCCGTGTCCGAGCTTGAACTCTCGGTGCGTTCAGCCAACTGCCTAAAAAACGCAAGCATTACCTACATCGGGGAGCTGGTGCAGAAAACGGAAGCCGAGATGCTCAAGACCAAGAACTTCGGCAGAAAATCCCTTAACGAAATCAAGGGCATCCTTGAGGAAATGGGGCTCTCCTTGGGGATGAAACTCGACAATTTCCCTTTACCGAAAAAACCGGACTTGGCGGCCGAGCCCGGGAAGGAAGAAAAGGCTTAGATCCATGAGACATTTAAAAGCAGGTAGAAATCTGGGGCGCGCGCCCAGTCATCGTTTGGCGATGGTTCGGAACATGGTCACTTCTTTGTTCAAGCATGAGCAACTGGAGACGACGGACGCCCGCGCAAAGGAATTGAGGCAGGTGGCGGAAAAAATGATCACTCTGGCCAAACGTGGAGATCTTCATGCCCGGAGGCAGGCGATGGCGACGATCCGGGAAAAGGCTGTGGTCCACAAGCTCTTCGACGAGCTCAAGGATCGGTTCATGGACAGGCAGGGAGGGTATGTCCGGATCGTCAAAAAGGAGAACCGCAAAGGCGACGGCGCCCTGATTTCGATCATCCAGCTCCTGCTCAAGGAAGAGGAAAAGAAGAAAGGAAAGAAATAAGGAAAGACCGGCACCGCAGACAAGACTGGCGCAAAGAAAAAGAAAGAGGCGAAGCCCAAAGAAAAAAACAACCGGCGGAGAAAACCGAGACGAAGAAGCCGGAAAGTGCGGAGAAGGAAACGGCATGAGCCCACGGTGAGACATAGACTGTGTTGAAGGAACAAACCTCCTTGCCAAGTGATCGACAAGGAGGTTTTTTGTTCTTCCGATTTTCTGCTGTTCCCTTTAAGGGCTCTGTGGTAATAAAGTTTATCCGGTTCGGGCGAGGGTTTGGGCCGTGGCGATTTTGATTCAAGGGGGGAAACTGGTTGATCCTGCCCTTAACCGAGTGGAGGAGCAGGATCTCCTGATCGAAAAGGAGAGGATTGTGAAGATCCTCCCTCCCGGCGTCTTTGCTGAAGCAGGACCTCTGCTCAGGAAAATCGATGCACGGAACCGCCTGGTGGTGCCCGGCCTGGTGGATATGCACGTTCACCTGAGGGAACCCGGCTACGAGCACAAAGAGACCATTGTCACCGGAAGCCTCTCGGGTGTTGCCGGAGGATTCTCCGCTCTTGCGTGCATGCCGAATACCAAGCCCGTCAACGATGGGGGAACGGTCACGGAGTTCATTCTCCGTCGCGCCAGAGAGGCGAACCTCTGCCGGGTCTATCCGATCGCGGCGATCACCCGGGGGCAGCAGGGAGAAGCTCTCACGGATTTCGGTGAACTGCGAAGAGCCGGGGCGGTCGGCGTTTCGGACGACGGTCAGCCGGTGAAAAAGCGCGAACTCATGCGGCAAGCCATGGAACTGGGAAGATCCTCCGGCCTTGCGGTGATTTCCCATTGCGAGGACTTGAGCCTGTCCGCCGGCGGGGTGATGCATGAGGGCTCCGTGTGTTCACGCCTTGGGCTGAAGGGCATCCCGGCGGCGAGCGAAGAGGGGATGGTCCGGAGGGAGATTTCCCTGGCCCGGGAAACGGGCTGTCCGGTGCACATTGCTCATGTCAGCACGGCCGGTTCCGTGGAATTGATCCGGAGAGCCAAGCAGGAAGGAGTTCCGGTGACCGCGGAAACCGCCCCCCACTATTTTTCCTTAGATCATCGGGCCGTGGTGGAGTATAATACGTACGCCAAAATGAATCCACCCTTGAGAGAGCCTGAGGATGTGGAGGCGATCAAGAAAGGGCTTGCTGAAGGGGTCATTGACGTGATTGCCACGGATCATGCGCCGCACAGCCAGGCGGAAAAGAACGTAGCCTTTGAAAAAGCCCCCTTCGGCATCGTCGGCCTGGAGACAGCGGTCCCTCTCACCCTTCGCCTCATCCAGCAGGGGCTCCTGACTTGGCCTGACGCGGTGCGTAAGCTGTCCTATCTCCCCGCCACCCTTTTGGGGGTTGCAGGAGGAGTTCTGAGAGAAGGAGCCGTGGCAGACCTTGCCATGCTCGATCCGGAGTATTCCTACGTCCTGAAAGCCGAAGACTTGAGATCCAAGAGCAAGAACTCACCTTTCATAGGCTGGGGGATGAAGGGAATCAATGTCATGACCATGGTAGGAGGTCGAATTGTCTGGGAAAGAAATCTATAGCATCCTGGTCGTGGATGACGAGAGAAGCATGAGGGAATTCCTCGAGATCCTGCTCACCAAGGAAGGGTATCGGGTGAGCCTGGCGGCGAGCGGGCAAGAGGCTTTCAAAGTTCTGGAAAACAGCACCTTTGATCTCATCATTACGGATATCCGGATGCTGGACATCGACGGGATCGATGTTCTGAAGAAGGCCAAAGAGCTGAGCCCTGAGAGCATCGTGATCATGATTTCCGCCTTTGCCACTGCGGAAACGGCTGTGGAGGCTATGAAGGAAGGGGCTTACGACTATATCCCCAAGCCTTTCAAGGTGCAGGACTTCAAGAAAATCGTCCAGGACGCCCTGGAATCCAGGAAGCCGTCCACGGGTGTCGAGGGGGAAAGCGAATCCAGGAGCATCCGGCACTTCGGGTGTCTGGTGGGTGAAAGTCCGCAGATCAAGAGGATCTACGATCTCGTCGAGCGGGTGGGTCCGACCAAATCGAATGTCTTTATCTCCGGTGAGAGCGGGACAGGAAAAGAGCTGGTGGCCAGGGCGATTCATCGTCAGAGCCCGAGAAGCGACAAGAACTTCGTGGTGATCAACTGCGCCGGGATTCCCGACAACCTCATAGAAAGCGAACTCTTCGGCTACAAGAAAGGCGCCTTTACAGGAGCGGCCGCGGACAAGGAAGGTCTCTTTGAAGTGGCGGACGGCGGAACCGTGTTCCTGGATGAAGTCGGGGAGCTAACGCCCGCGATCCAGGTTAAGCTCTTGAGGGTCATTCAGGAGCGCACCTTCACGGCAGTGGGCGGGACCGAAGAAAAAAGCGTGGATGTGCGTTTGATTTCCGCGACCAACAAGGAGCTTGAAAATGAAGTGATCCATGGTCGGTTCAGGGAAGACCTTTTTTTCAGATTGAACGTCATCCACATCGCCATGCCCCCTTTGAGGGAAAGGGAAGGGGATCTGGCCCTGCTGTCCCAGCATTTCCTGGAGAAGTACTCACGGGATTTTGGCAAGAATGTGAAGAAGATCTCCGCTTATGCCATGGACATCCTGAAGCAGTACAGTTTTCCGGGCAATGTGAGAGAGCTGGAAAACATCATTGAACGGAGCGTGGCTCTTGAAACATCCAACATCGTGCTTCCTGAGAGCCTGACCCTCTCCAATTTTCAGCGAGAGCGGAACAGGGAAGGCCGCCGGCGCAGGGATCTCACTCCGGAGGGCATCAACCTGGATCAGATTTTGGCCGAGATCGAAAGGGATTACATTCTCAGGGGGCTGGAAATGGCCCATGGGTCCAAACAAAGGGCGGCCACTCTCTTGGGGATCACGATGCGGTCCTTTCGATACCGCCTGGACAAGCTGGGGCTGTCCACTTCTCCGGATTAACAGGCTGATGAAAAACGCCCATTTGCGGCGTTATCCTCATCCCTCATCGTTGCGTCCCGCAGCCTCCTGCGGGGCTCACTCTTCGGGATCTCGGCTGCCTTGCATCTGGGTGTTTTTGATCAGCCTGCTCGATCATGTCTTCCCTTACCAAAATCCCTGACAAAAAGCGGCAATTCCCCTCCAAAATGTGTCATTTCGTATAATGCTGAAAGGCCTAAGAGGCGGCGGTCTTCAAACTCATTCAGAAATAACGCATTAACTTATTGAAAAGTTTGAATTTATTTTTTGGTGCTCCCAACTCCTCCAAATGGCACAGGACTTGTATATTACTCATGGCAAATAGCAAAACGCTCGCAAGCCCTAGGATAAAACCGGTAGAGGGGGAGGAGGTGAAACAAAGGTAGAAGGTTTCCAAAGGAATCAAGGTGTCAGGATAATCAAGGTTTAGAACCAAGAATATATAGTCAAAGTCAAGGAGGATAAGAAAATGCTTACGAAAATGATGAGGAATAATGAAGGTTTCACACTGATTGAGTTGATGATTGTTATCGCGATCATCGGTATCCTGGCGGCCATCGCCATCCCGCAGTTCTCGGCTTACAGGACCAGGTCCTACAACGCCGCTGCGGAAGCTGACCTCAGGAATGCGGCGACTGCTCAGGAAGCTTATTATGTGGACAATCAGCATTATGTTAACAATCCGGCGACAAACCTTTATGGAGCCACCTATGGTTTTTACACTTCGCAGAAAGTGACTGTAGCTGGTACTGCCGGTTCTTCGCAGTACACCATGACCGCGTTTCACGAATCCGGAAACAAGACCTATACAATCACAGGTCCGGGTGGCAGCATAACCAGCAACTGATGAGTATTGAACCAACCCAAGAAAGTGAACTGGCCCTCGGGCCGGTTCATTTTTTTTTCTCCTCTGCTGCCCTGGCCTTTATTCTCCTTCTGGTTTACTCCAACTCTCTGGATTGTGGGTGGCACCTTGACGATTTCCACAGCATCATTCAGAATCCGTACATCCACTTGAAAGACTTGACGTGGTCGGGCATCTCGAAGTCACTCCACTCAGACCTTAACTATCCGGACAGGCTTTACCGACCTCTCGCCGGCCTCACCTTTGCTTTGAACTTCTTTATCTCAGGGACGGATCCCTTCTCCTTTCACCTGGTCAACCTGCTTATTCACTGGCTTTGTTCTGTTTTCCTTTTCCTGTTCCTGTACCAGACCCTCCACCTTCCTTCCTTTCATGAAAAATACGCCGCGAGCGCCTATTCGATCGCACTCCTCTCCGCCGTACTTTGGGCGATCAACCCTATCCAGACACAATCCGTGACCTATGTGGTGCAGCGGATGACCTCCTTGGCCGGGTTGTACTACATCATGAGCATGTTTTTCTATGCCAAGGGGCGGACTGCCCAGGATGGAAAGAGGCGGTTTCTATATGGAGCCCTCTGCTTCACGGCCTTTGTCCTGGCCTTTGGATCAAAAGAGAACGCGGCCCTTCTCCCATTCAGTATCCTCTTGTATGAAGGCATTCTTGTTCAAGCCGACATCGTTTCCTGGATCACGAGAAACAAGACCTATGTTCTGACGGCGCTTGCACTGATGCTGACTCTGAGCGTTCTGTATGTCTACTACAGGAGGGGAAGTTTTTTGTCCTTCCTGAATGATTACGAAGAACGACCATTTACCCTGTCCCAGAGACTTCTGACGCAGCCACGGGTCGTCCTGTTTTATCTCTCTCTGATTTTCTACCCTCTTCCGGGTCGGCTGAGCATTGCTCATTCCTTTGACATTTCCACATCTCTTTTCAGCCCGGTGAGCACGCTTTTCGCGATCCTCTCCCTTGTCGGGGCGGTTGTTTTTGCAATCTTCTTCAGCAGAAGGTACCGAATCCTGTCCTTTTGTATTCTCTTCTTCCTGGTGAATCACCTGCTGGAATCAAGCATGTTTCCCCTGGAGTTGGTGTTCGAACACAGGAACTACATCCCCTCCATGGTCGTCTTCCTTCCCCTCGCCATGGGAATTTGTCTTCTCATCGGGAGATATGGGAACGCAGCAGGCATGAGAAGTATCCTGGCCGCTTTCGTCGTTTTGCTCGTTTTTGGACTGGGTCACGCGACGTATCTCCGAAATTTTGCGTGGAAAACGGAGGCCTCTCTCTGGTCCGACGCCTCCCTCAAAGCCCCGGATCAATTCCGCCCTCATCACAATCTCGGAGTGGCTTATCAAAAGCAGGGCAGGCTTAAGGAAGCGATCGGGGAATTTGAAAAGGCGCTGGAGAGCAAGGGAGTGAATCGAAAAACAGAAAAGGTCGTCACTTATTACCACCTAGGGCGGGTATACTATCAACTGGGCGATTTTCACAAGGCAAAAGCTCTTTATGAACAGGCTCTCCAGATGGACGCCAATCTGCCCCAGGCTTTGGCTGACCTTGCGGTTCTCTATGGCGCGGAAGGAGATGCGGAGACCGCATTAGCCTATCTGGAACGAGCGTACAGGATGGATTCGGAGAATCCCTACGTGAATTTCAACATGGGTCTGCACCGCATGAGACAGAGAGAGACGGACCGGGCGGAACGCCACTTCGTGAAAGCTTCAGAGGCCGAGGCGATCAAAGGCTCCGCGCACCTCTATCTGGGGATGATTTACAAGCAGAAGAAACAACTGGATCGGGCTGAGATGCACCTGAAGAACTCTGCAGCTGCGAACCCCAGGGATGTCACTCCCCATCTTCACCTCCTTGAGGTGTATCATGCAGCAGGTCTGGAGGAGATGACCTTGCAGGCAGGGGAGATTCTCTCTGAGAGGATAGGTCGCGACGAAAACTTGTTCCGTCAGACCATGGACCTCATCATGACAAAAGGGAGCGCCGGTGACGTCCTGTTGTCCGCAGACCTCATCATCCCTGTCCTCTATCAAGTGATGGCCAAGAGAGCGGATGTCTTCGAAAAGCAGTTTATTTACCTGAAAAAATTATTGGATAAAGATAGCAAGATTGAGTAAAATTAATCTCTGGAGTGGAAAAATGATTTCCGTCATCTTGCCCACATACAATGAGGCTCGAAACATCAGGCGCATCATTCCCGCCATCTCCAAGGTCTTTCGAGATGAGTCGATTGAAGGGGAGGTGATCGTCGTTGACGATGACTCGCCGGACGGAACCGCAAGCGTGGCTTTGAGTCTTGCGGATTCCTACCCGGTCAAGGTCCACGTGCGAAAAAGGGATCGGGGTCTTTCGAGGGCCGTCATCGAAGGTTTTGGTTTGGCGCGGGGCGAAGTCTGCGTGGTCATGGATGCGGATTTGAGCCATCCGGTCGAGAGAATTCCGGACATGGTCCGGCCTATCCTTGAAGGGAAATGTGATGCCACTGTCGGCAGCCGCTATGTGGCGGGCGGAGGCGCTCAGAACTGGCCTCTGGTCAGAAGAATCGTCAGCAAAGGGGCCGGGCTTCTTGCCAAAGGGCTCACCACGCTCTCAGATCCCACGAGCGGGTTCATGGCTGTGCGCAGGGGAGTTCTGGATAGGGCGTCGCTCGACCCACTGGGATGGAAGATCGTTCTCGAAGTGGTCGTGAAAACACGATCGAGGGTGATGGAGATTCCCATCGTGTTTGCAGACCGGGTGGAGGGGCAAAGCAAGCTGGGTCTCAAAGCCCAAATCGATTACCTTCGCCACCTGGGGCGGCTTTATGCTCACCGATATCCCCTCTTTCTGGAGTTCTTCAAATTCTGTCTCGTGGGTTTGACCGGCCTTGTCGTCGACACCGCCGTGCTCGTTTCCTTGGTGGATTATGCTTTCCTGGACCCGCGATTTGCAGCCGTCTTCGCTTTTGCGGCTGCCGTATCATGGAACTATCTGTTCAACAGAATCTGGGCCTTTCGCTCCGGGAGGTCAGCGCCCATTGCGCGCAGTTATATTTTTTTCGTTTCCATTTGCATCGGCGGTTTGGCCGTCCGCATCGGAGTCATGCATCTCTTGATCGCCTATGCCGGCATGGGGGTGAAACCATGGTATATTCTGGCCAGTTTCATGGGGATCGCGGCTGCAACCGTTCTTAACTTCCTGGGCAGCAAATATGTGGCCTTCAAAAGCAGAAACTGAGAAGAGGGGTTCGCCTTGAAGCTCGACATCGTCATCCCGATCTACAATGAAGAAGAGAACCTGGGGGAACTGCAGCGACGTCTTCGCGACGTTTGCAGCCGGATCGAGGGATGCGACTGGCGGGTCCTCTATGTGAACGATGGGAGCGCAGACCGCTCTCTGTCCATCATGCTGGAGCAGCACCGGGTCGATCCACGGTTTACGGTTTTGGACCTGTCCCGGAACTTCGGTCATCAGGCGGCGATCACCGCAGGCTTGCTGCAAACCTCGGCAGACGTCGTGGTCTTTATGGATGGGGATCTTCAGGATCCCCCTGAAGTGATCCCTGATCTCCTTGAGGCCTGGCGACGGGGTGCTCAAATCGTACGAGCCCAGCGACGGAGCAGGAAGGAAAGCGGCCTTCGGAGGCTGGGGTTTGATGCGTTTCACGCTCTCTTCAAGTGGGTCAGTGACTTTCCGATCCCGGCACAAACAGGGATCTTCGGTCTAGTCGGCAAGCAAGCCTTGAACGAGCTCAAGAAACTCACGGAAAAAAACCGATTTTTCCCGGGCCTCAGAAGCTGGGTCGGTTTCGAGCAGGACATTGTCACTTATGATCGGCAGGAGAGGGCCGGGGGGGAACCGAAGCAGTCTTTCAAACGCCTGATCAAATACGCCTTGGATGCCATCTTCAGCTTCTCCTACAAACCTCTGAAAATGATGACCGCCATGGGCATCTTCATCAGTACCATCGGCTTTGCTCTGGCTTGTTTTTTCATCCTGCGAAGGCTTCTCGGTATTGAAATCGCTCAGACCGGGTTCACGACCCTTGTGACTCTGGTCCTCTTCCTGGGGGGCGTCCAGCTGATCGCTATCGGGCTGCTGGGCGAGTATCTTGCGAGGATCTACGATGAGGTGAAACAGCGCCCCCTTTTCATTGTGAGAAAGGGATACGGCCTTCCGCAACAGGAGCCAGGGAAGAACCCCAGCGACAGTGCGGCAGTCGAGGACTGAGCGCAGAGCAAAGAGCGAAGACAGAACGCTCACATCCTTTGGCGGATACGCGAATACCTATGAACCTAGTTCACAGCAGGGTGCTGCAAGGTTGTCTCTGAGAAGGCGGGAATCCAGTCTTTCTAAGGGTTCCTGGACACCCGCCGCCGCGGGTGTGACATTACGACAGTTTCCTGATTCCCTCAGCTAGCCGTGAGGTCGTTCATTCCAGAACAATGAGATTCACTGGTGCAAATTTGCCTGCTGTTCCCATTCTCATCACCCCCGCCTTGACCGTTTATCTCCTGACGATGTGTCCGACGGTGTATTTGGGGGACAGTGGGGAGTTGAGCGGGGCGGCGTTTTGTCTTGGGGTGCCGCACGGGAGTGGGTATCCCTTGTATGCGCTTTTGGGGAAGGTGTTTTGTTTGATTCCCTTTGGGAGTGTGGGATTCCGGATGAATCTCATGGCGGCGGTGTTTGGGGTGTTGGGGGTGTGGGCGGTTTACTCGTTGATTGAGCGGATGACGGGTTCGAAGTTGGGGGCGTGGGTTGGCGGGGGGGTATTGGCGTTTATTCCGGTGTTTTGGTGGCAGACGGTGGCTGCGGAGGTGTACACGCTGCATGTTTTTTTTGTGGCGCTGATGATGCGGGTGTTGTGGGGATGGGAGGAGAGGCGGGAGTTTTTTCTTCTTGTGGTTTTTGCGTTGGTGACGGGGTTGAGTTTTGGGAATCACCTGCAGACGGTGATGCTGGCGCCTGGGGTGTTTTACTTGATTCTGTCTGGGGATCGGAAGGTGCTTTTGGATGGGAAGCGGTTTGTGGTGCTGTCGCTGTTTTTGGTGTTGCCTCTTTTGGTTTACCTGTATTTGCCGATTCGGACGTGGGCTGGGGCGGCGATCCACTGGGGGGATCCGGACAGTTGGGACCGGTTTTGGGCGCATGTGAGCGGGAGGTCTCACCGTGGGGGGTATGTGTTCAATTTGGGGGTGTGGGGGTATGCGGAGCGGCTGAAGGAGTCGCTGGGGTTTATCTGGGAGCAATTTGGGGTGATGGGGCTGGTGGGGGTGTGGGGGTGGTGGCGGATTCGTTTGGTTCGGTGGAGGGTGTTTTTTGTTTGGGTGGTGGTGCTGGATTTATTTTACACGGTGTTTTTGAACACGATTTCTCTGGAGATTACGCCGTTTAATTTGTCGGTGTGTGTGGTGTTGGCGATTGGGATTGGGGTTGGGGTTGCGGATTTGGTGAAGAGGGCGGAGGGGGTTGCGAGTGCGGGGGTGATGAGGGGGGTGAAGGTGGGGTGTGGGGTGGTGCCTGGGATGTTTCTGATTTTGAATTTTGGGGTATCGGATCAGAGCCGGAATTACACCGCCTACGAACATGCCATCAACATTTTCAGAAGCACTGAACGGGATCCTGTTCTGTTCATCAACGGGGATAACCATCTCTTTCCCGTGATCTACACGCGCCTGGTGGAGCGAATGCGGGAAGATGCGGTTGTCTACGATCGACTCAACCTCATTTTCAAGATGCCTCAGGCCGGCAAGGGGGTCCCCCCGCGCACCCTGACGTGGGAAGAGAAGAGGAATGCCCTGGAAAAAGGGATTATTGTGGAAAGCAGGGGGAGGCCTGTCTACTACGCGGTTTTTGGGCCCTATGCCGTAGACCTGCCGGACTTGTACCGACTCATTCAAAAGGGAATCCTCTCCCGGGTGGTGAAAGAGGGCGAAAACGTGGAGGCGAGAGACCTCCACAAGGTGTGGGCGACCTATGCCATGGAAAGCGTTTATGAGCCCTTTGAAAAGGACTTCATGAATCGCGAGATCTGTGCCTATTACTTTTTCGACCGAGGCAAGACCTTGATCCTTTCCGGACAGACCTCCGCAGGGCTGACCCATATGAAACGTGCGCGGGACATGGGGTACAACAACAACGTGATTCATTCGGAGATGGCGGTTTTCCTCACCGATCATGGGTTCTTTGAAGAGGCTAACTTGTCCCTGGAGAGAGCGCTTCTTTACCACGAGGATTTGAGCGGAGTTCACAACAACTGGGGATACTACTACCACAAGATCGGGAAATACGAGGATGCGGTGACGGCATTTCGCAAGGCCGTGGACCTCAAACCCGAGCGGTACGGGTTTCAGAACAATTTGGCTTTTGCCTTGTTTGAGGCGGGGCACAGGGAAGAAGCCTCCCGTGTTTTTCAAAGGTCCCTCTCCCTGAAGAAGAATCAACCGGAGATCAGGAGATTTCTGAAGGATAAGGGTTTGCTCGGAGATACGCCTTCGTGAGGCGCGCGCAAGGCTGGGAAGACGAAATCCCCGGGGCAGGTGTGGGGCATGACCGGGCAGGGCAAAGCAGGGGAGAACGATGGAGCGCAGTGAGTATGGAGTGATGTATCGCCTGGAACAGGCCTACTGGTGGTTCGTGGGCAAGCAATTCCTCGTGCGAGAACAGGTCAAACCCCTTCTCTCGAATCGTGGCACAGGAGCGCGCATCCTGGACATAGGGTCAGGCACAGGGATTATCCTCAAAACACTGGAAGAGTTCGGACAAGCCTTTGGAATGGAAATGTCGCAGGAGGCGATTCAATTTCTGAAGAAAAGGAGCCTGAACCGCATTGTGTGCTCCGATGCGGAGCAGGTTCTTCCGTTCAAGGACGGCAGCTTTACTCTGGTGACTTGCCTGGACGTTCTGGAGCACCTCGATCATGACAGGGCGCTTCTCACGGAAATGATCCGGGTCTGCAAAGAGGGAGGCTATGTCCTGGTGACCGTGCCGGCATTCAATCGCCTGTGGAGCCCCCATGACTCGGTGCTTCACCACAGGCGCCGGTACACTCGAACCCGCTTGCTCGGCCAGTTAAGCGGGATGAAGGCGCAGGTGCTTAAAGCCTCTTACTACAATTTCATGCTCTCTCTGCCCATCCTTGCGGTGAGGAAAGTGAGATCTCTTTTTTCCGAGAAGGGGAAAGGCCAATCGGATTTCTTCATCGACCTCCCGGAAGGGCTGAACCGGTCCCTGTCGGCGCTGTACAAGCTGGAGATTCTCGGATTAAGAATCCTTCGTTATCCCTACGGCGTATCCTTGCTGGTGCTGCTTCGAAAGCCTTACCGAGAACGGAAAGATGCATGAGCCGCTGCAAGCAAACGATTCAAGAACATGTTCCGCTCGCCTTTGTTTTCCTCTGCACCCTGATTGTTTTCGGGCGACTGCCTTTGACGCAGGAGGCGCTTTATGGCGGGGATTTCGCCTTGTATTTTTATCCTTTGAAGGAGTTTATTCGAGAGCATCTTATCGACCATGGGGCTATCCCTTTTTGGAATCCTTACCAGTTTTCAGGGACGCCGTTGATCGGAAACATCCAGGCCTCCCTGTTCTATCCGCTGGGTTTCCTCTTCTACCTCATGCCTTCGAACCAGGCCTATGGCTATACGGTGGTCTTGCACTGCCTCTTGGCGAGCGTCTTCATGTACTCCTTCATGCGGACCCTCTCGATTTCAAAAGGGGGAAGCCTCCTGTCATCCTTTGTTTTCACCTTCAGCGGCTTCTTCATGGGGCACCTTTACGCAGGCCACCTGACATTCATTCAGAACTACATCTGGATCCCCCTTGTTTTTCGTTATCTCTACCTCTTTGTCCACACACGACGTCTGCTCTTTGCCTTCGCAGCCGGACTCGTCCAAGGGATTCAGATCCTGGGCGGGTTTCCGCAGATTTCATTCTATACGATCCTGGGAGGCCTGGGTTTTCTCTGTTTCCACGGAGTCCTCTCTCTGAAAGCGCACCACTGGGGAGACGTGTCGAGGATGGCGTTTGGGGCGGTCGCCGCGCTGCTCGTCGGGTTCGGGCTTGCCGCCGTTCAGGTCGCACCCACACTGGAATTCTCGAGACTGTCCACTCGGGGGGAGGGTTTGGATTATGCCATGGCCACCTACGAATCCCTTGATCCGAAGGAGTTGTTGGCCTTTCTCATTCCGGATATTTTCGGCAATGCCGTGGACCAGACCTACTGGAAAAGCAGGGACGCCTGGCATTTCTGGGAGAGCTGCGGCTATGTGGGAATCCTCCCCCTGTGGCTTGCCTTTGTGCGGACCGGGGAGCCGTCTCTCCGAAGGGTGCGCGCTTTTTTTCTCCTCCTGATCGGCGTGGCCCTTGTGATGGCTCTGGGCAAGTACAATCCTTTGTATCCTTGGATTTATCGCCTGCCCGGTTTCAGCAGTTTTCGCCTCCCGGCGCAGATCATCTTTTTGTACATCTTCGGCATAGCCGTAGTGTCGGGCATAGGACTGGATCAACTCCAAAGGGGCTCCTGGAAATGGAATCGGGGATTCATCCCCTTCATGGCGCTCGTGGGGGCACTCCTCGCGGTCTTTGTCATCGGGCTCCATGTCGACCCCTTTCGCTTCTTCCTCAACCTTTTCCGGAGCCTTGCAGAAGGTCCTGTCACCCATGCGAACCTCGATGGTCTTTACGGAAGGGTGGGTTCTTCCATCCACACAGCCGGGCTGCTGTTCTGTGCCGCTTCGGCATTCCTGGTTGTTTCAAGAAAAATCCCTCCGGGATCACGAACGATCCCTCTGATCGGTCTGGCCTTGGTCGTGGTGGATCTGCTGCCCTTTGGCATCCAGTTCGTCAAAACGCAGCCTCTCGGCACGCCCCCTGATAAGAGGGCCATTCTTTCTCTGCTGTCCAGGACGCCGGTCCAAGGCAGGGTCGTGACCATGGATCCTCATTTCAAAACCAATGATGGGTTGCAGTACCGCTATCCTTCTGTTCTCGGTTATGACCCGCTCATGCTGAAACGGTACGCGGACTACGTGCTGTCGAGCCAGGGATATCCGCCCAACCAGCATGTGGTGAACCTCTCCGGTATCCACGATCCGGAGGCGAAACTGTTGAAGCTGCTCAATGTGAGACAGGTGGTTGCCGAGGGACGAGTCCGGTCCGTCGACCCTGAAGTTCCCTATGCTAATTTCGTGAATGGAGTTGTCGTAAAACCTCGGGAGGAAATCCTCGCTTACATGAAAAGCGATTCGTATGACCCGAAGCACCACGTTGTCCTTGAGAAAACAGACGTGGCGTATCAGCCTCCCGGCTCTTTGGGCCCGGAAGCTCCTGTCGCTTCATTCACCATTACAGGTTACGCAAGTGACAGGATCACTCTGAAGACCCGATCCAATTGGGCCGGCTATCTTGTCTTGAGCGAGATCTTCTATCCGGGCTGGACGGCGAAGGTGGACGACCGCGAAGAGGACATCCTGTGCGGCAATTACCTGTTCCGTGTGATTCCTCTTGAAAAAGGAGAGCACGAGGTCACGCTCTGTTTCGTCTCTTGGCCTTTCCGGGTGGGAGGCATGATTTCCCTCCTCACATTGATCAGCGCCGCGGGTGTGCTTTTGTTGCTCCGAAGACGCAGACGCGACACACAAGGAAAGGGATTCCACGATCCGGTGGGGTGCAAAAAAGGCTCATCGATCAGAAACGATGGATCCTCATGAGCATAGAGCCTTCTTTTTCAATCTCCGGAAGATCGGCATTGCCAAGATCATGGCGGCCGTCAAAAGGGTTATCCCTGTTCCTGCTTTTATGGTCCAGGGATCGAATTCCAGGTGGACCTGATGCCGTCCTTCAGGGAGTTCTAGAACCCTGAAAAGGTAATTCCCCCTCAGGATTCTTGTCGGTTGTCCGTCGATGAAGGCTTTCCATCCGGGGTAGAGAATCTCACTCAGGAAGAGATATCTGAAAGCGGGCGAGTCGGTCTCCATGACCAAGCGGTCCGGGCGATAGGACAGGATTCGGGCAAGGCCCGGAGGACCGGGTTCCGAAGAGGCCTGCGGGCGAAGGCCAAGGGGTTCATCCTCTTTTTCGAATAAAACCGTTTTCTTCGGGTCAAAGTCAGGGTGCGTCAGCCGAGAAAGGACCTCTGATCTTTCAACGACGTCATGGCCTGGAACAAGGAAGGCCCGAGGCAAACCGGTGCTCCGGATCGTGTAACTTCCTTGATCGTAGAGGATCTCGTACTTGAGATTGAGGAGATCCATGAGCCTTGTTTTCGGGTGGCGACCGTAGAAGAAATAAACCCAGGCTTCCGGAAGATGCCCCTCGGTGTAGAAATTGATGTATTCGTAATACCGCTGAAGGAAAAACGGTGTGTAGCCTCCCACGGTCTGGTACCCCATCACCATCTCGATGTTGGGTCCCATACCGAACTCAAAGCTTCCCACTCGGTATAGTTCTCTGTCCTTTCCGATGGTGCTGTCCAAGCCTGTCTTGGCTTGAAGGGTCCAGTCATACACCTCATCCTTGTATCGGACAGCTCCCCAGTTCATATGCCCCAAGTCCAGGACAAGAATGCCGCTCATCAAGAAGAGAATAAAACCTTGACTCCGGTGGCGGCGTAGACGGATCAGCACGAAGAAGAGAAGGACAAGAAAAAGACTAATGAGAACCATGCGGTGAAATTCGCTCAGGATGATGTCCCGCGCGTGGGACATCATGCTTGGAATCGCCTCAGCAAGAATGAAGGGTGAAAAGATGCGCAGAACGAGAGAGGGGTCGAACAGGAAAAAGAGGTTCAATCCTGCGAGCAAAAGGCTGCAACAGAGAGCCATACAACCTCTTCTGCGGAGGGACTTCTCTCCCATGCGGAGGAGGTCGTCCATCCCTTTGCCGGCGAGGAGCGCCATGGCAAAAGCCCAGAGCATAATGATTTTCGCGGGGGCCCGTATCTTGTCAAAGCCTGGAAGTATCGAGACCCACTGGTACACCGGCGTATGGGATCCCAGGGCCAGAACAAGCGCAATCAGGGCAAGGCTCACGGAAAACCCAAGAATCCTGCCGTGGCCCAAATGGTCGCGTGTGAGAAAGAGGAGGAGGAAAAGGGGAAGGATGCCAACATAGAGGTTGTAAAATGGAATGCTCCAAGGCACTCCTGAGACCCAGTATTCCGCGTTGACGTAATTCCCAAAGAAGCGAGGCAGGAACGCGGTGATCAGCGCCTCAGGAGGATAGGAGCCTTGCGTGATGAGGTCGTACCGACCAAGACTGGCCCGAACCGATTGGCCCATGAACTCGAAGGCAGGAAGAAGTTGAATAGCGGCAAGGCCGGAACCCAAGCAGAATAACAGGACAAGAAGGAGGAACACTCTTGGATTGTGGCGGGCGCTCTTCAAAGGATGCTTCAAGTTCCAGGCCAGAAAAAGGGATGCCGCCAGAAAGGTGTAAAAGGCATCCTGGGGAGCTCCAGCCAAGATCTGTGCGCCCCACGCGGCGCCGGCGAGGGAACCGTAAAACCAAAGGGACGGAGAGTTCAAGGCTTTGTTCAGAAGATAGAGGATGAGGGGAATCCAAACGTAACAGAATATTCTGTGCATTTGGCCGTCATAGAGGGTGGCCATCAGGAAATTGTTCAGAACGAAAACGGCGGACGCCACAAAGCCAGCCCATGGGCTGGAGAAAAAGGATTTCGACAGGAGGTGCATGAGCACACAACCAAGCAGCAGATGAAAGAGCACTGTAAACCCGAATGCCCGCTCAGGAGAGATGAGCCAGAAGAGAAAGCCCAAAGGGTAAAAAATGGTGGATTCAAAATGGGCCCAGTAAGGCATTCCCGAGTAGATGTAAGGATTCCAAAAAGGGAGGGAGTGGTGGGTGTGGATCTCGGTGAACAGAAACTGCTTCATCCCCAGGTAGAAGGCGACAAAATCCGAACCAAATAAGAAATGTCTATTGAGAAGGATATCCCTGAAGAGAAACAGGATGAACGCCAACAGAATGCCCAACAGGAGCAGGTTCTTCTTCACGGTAGATAACGTTAGCCAGGTGATCAAGGGCTTCAAGGTTTTCCTCTCGTATCAAACCCCTTCTTATCGAAGAGAAGGACGGGAGGCTCCTTCGGATGGGCGGAGGGGGATCGGTGTCTTCCAGTCGCAGTCCAAGACGTCATGGGGAACCCTTTCGGTCCTTCCGGGAGAGCCTTCCAAAAGAACCTTTGAAGAAGAGATGACAAAAAGGAAAACTCAGAAACAGAAACATCGCCAAGGAAGAGACGGCCATTCCCAGTCTTATGGGGAAGGAATCAAAGGACAGCTCCACTCTGTGCTTCCCCGCCGGAAGTTCAATGACGCGGAAGAGATAGTTGCCCCGCAGGATGCGCTGCGGGTGTCCATCGACCAAGGCTTTCCAGCCGGGGTAAAAAATTTCACTCACGAACAGATACCCTGGTTCGTTTGTCCGGGTTTCGATCACCATCGCATCCGGCCGGTAGAGCGTCAGATCAAAGACGCCCGAAGCATCGCCTTGGCGCGCAGGGTAACGAGGCGGGCTTTCCGTCAAGCCGTGCTTTTCAAAAACAAGGGTTGTTCGGGGATCGAAAGACGGTCCGGTCATGAAGTCCAGAATGTCGTCCCGGTCCAGGATTTGATAATTCGTCACCATGAAGGCCCGTGGGAGAAAGGATTCGCGCAAGGCATAGCTGTGGGTCGCGTGTGAAATCTCGTACTTGACGTTCAGCAAGTCCATGAGAACAGCATTCCGGGCCGTGCCGTAGAAGAGATTGACCCACCCTTCGGGCAACCGGTTTTCAGAGTACGAGTTCATGTACTCGTAGTATCGACTCGGGAAAAGAGCGGTGAAGCCGCCTACCGTCTGATAGCCCAAGACCATCTCCAGATTGGCCCCGAGGCGGTTTTTGAAGCTGCCGACCCGATAGGGGGTTTTGTCCTGCCCCAGACTGGCGTCCAAGCTTTGCTTGATTCTGTCCATGGTCTGATAGATCGCGTTGTCATGACGCACCGCTTTGCCGTGGACATAGCCCAAATCCATGAGCAGCAGAGCGCACAGACTTGCGGCGCCAACAGAGACAGGCAAGAGATTCCGGCGCATCAGCAGGACCAGCAAAAGGATGAATGAACTGAGGAGCGTGAGTCGATGGAATTCGGAGGTCACGATTCCCGTTGCCTCGGCCATTTTGCCGGGGATCGCGCTGGGGAGAACAAAAGGAGAGAAGAAGCGAAGGATCAAGGACCGGTCGGCACGGAAGATGAGATCCAGGACGATCAGAGAAATCACCAGGGAAAGGAGAAGGACTAATCGGCGAGTGTGTTTCTCCTTCACATAGCGGAGGAGCCCGTCCATGCCGAGTCCGGCGAGGAGCGCGACAGAAAACCCCCAGAAAACCATGATCTTGGAGGGTGCCCTGAACCGGTCAAATCCGGGGAGGAGATAGACCAGTTTGTAAAGGGGGGTGTGATGGCCGAAGGCCAGCACCAGGGACAGGACTGCGGTCAGCCCTCCGAAGATGACGAATCGGCTCGAACCGTTGCTCCTCAGGGACACAAAGCCGAGAAGTACCAAGGGCAGGATGCCCGTGTACAAGGTCTGCTGGGGAATGCTCCAGGGAACGTTGCCGACCCACACGGTCCCGTCCGCATAACTTCCGAAAAACTGAGGCAGAAGCAGGGTGATCACCCCCTGAAGAGGGTAGGAACCCATGGTCCCCATCCCGTAGGTGGCCAGTGAGGCACGCACGGATTCCTTGATGAGCTCAAAAGCAGGGAGAATCTGAACGGCGGAAAGGCCGCTGCCAAAGGAAAACAGAAGAAGCGCGATGGAAGCGACTTTGAGAAGGGATTTCCTGGCCGGGCGACTTGAGGACACCGAACAGATGAGGAACAGGATCGAGGCCAGAAAGGTGTAGAAGGCATCCTGGGGAGCGCCTGCCAGGATCTGCACTCCCCAGAGCACACCCGCCACCGACGCGCTGAACAGAAATTCCCTTGAGGAGAGGGATCGGTTGAGGAAGTAGAGGATTAGGGGCAGCCAGACGGTGCTCTGTATGGGACTCATGTGTCCCAGGTAGAGAATGGCCATCACATACCCATTGCAGGTGAAGACCGCTGAAGAGACGAAAGCTCCGATTCGGCCGGCGGAGAAAGATCTCATGAGGAGGTACATGAAAAACCCACCGAGAAAGAGGTGGAGGGCCATGGTGTACCCATAAGCTTTCTCAGGAGGCAAGAGCCAAAAAAGGAACCCCAAGGGGTAGAAAACGGTCGACTCAAAGTGGGCCAGGTAGGGCATGCCGCCGAAGATGAAGGGATTCCAGTAAGGGATCGTCTGATGGAGGCGGAGTTCGTCATAGAGAAACTTTTTCATGGGGAGATAGAATTCGATGAAGTCAATGCCGATGAGCTTGTGGCCGGCGAGGGTGTCCCTGAAAAGAGTGCAGCAGAAGGCGAGGAGGAAAAAGACAGCCAGCAGGTCCCGCCGGGTAAAGGAGGGATTTCCCTGAAAAAAGTTCGTGGGATATCCGGTCTCAGGATACGCCGCCAAGGGTCCTCACGAATTCTTAAGATGGACTTTCTTAACAACCAAATCCCACCAAAGTTCCATGAGCTGTTTCGCGGTTTTGATGAGGCGCGGGAAATTGAAGAACTGGGACTTGCCGTGGGCGCGATGGTAATGGTGAACAGGGACTTCCTTGAATCGAAATCCATGATCCTGGAGCTTTTTCACCATCTCCAGACAGATGGTGCCGGAGGAGGAGGTGAGGGTGACCTTGTCGAAAACGGCCCGGCGCATGAGGCGGAAGTCGCAATCCACATCACGCAGGCGGAATCCGAAGAGAAGCCGTACGATTGTGTGGTAGAGCCGTCCGATCAGGATGCGGTGCAAGGGGTCGGAACGGGCGATCTTGAACCCGTTGACCACATCGCAGTCCTGTGTGACCGCCTCGGCCAGCCTCGTCAGTTCGCGGGGATCGTACTGCGCGTCCCCGTCCGTGTAAAAGATCCACGTCTTAGTGGCTGAAGCAAAGCCGCTCCTCAGAGCTCCTCCGTACCCCTTGTTCTTCTCATGGGTGATGATCCGAACCTGGGGGTAGACCCTGGCCAGTTCTTTGAGCATTTCTCCCGTGTGATCCGGGCTGCCGTCATTCACCACGATGACTTCGTAGTCATCGGTCACCTTCGGAAGGGTCAGCAGGGTAGCGATCACCATGCTCGAAATCGTGGCCGCATCATTGTAGGCGGGGAAAAAGGCCGAGATGCTCTCCAGTTTTTTCATGTGCGTCTACGAAGACCTCCGGAATTACTGTCTTTTCTTCGCCATGGCCACCACAGAAAGCCCGAAAGGGAAACGGCGGTGACGGATCCAGCGTGACTCGAGAGCAAGGCAGCCCCTGAGAAGGCCTGAAAAGGCCCCCACGTTCACCGCAATATCGGAGTCCCGCTGAGGGGTAGGCCGCCACCTTTCAGTGAACCGTTTGAGCACGGCCAGGGGAAAGAGAAGCATGTTGGCATAGCTCAGCAGCTCGATCTCGAAACCGCTCTTTACCAGTTTGCCCGCCAGCTCCTTGGACGTGTAACGATGGGCCGTGGAGACCCTGGCGTCATGCGTTCCTCGCAGCCAGTCAAACGCGGGAACCCGTATGTGCAATCTCCCGCCAGGACGAAGAACCCTCGCGGCCTCGCGCAGGGCCGTTTCGTCATGAATGCCTTCAAAATACAGGATGTCAAAGGAGGTCACAAGATCAAAGGCCTCTGCCCGGAACGGCAGGGCCATGACAGAGGCCCCTGTGACCTGGGTGCATCCGCGGTCGGAGCAGAAACGAAGAGCATAAGGGGAGATGTCCAGCCCCGTGACCGATCCATACTGAGAAAGGAAAAGGAGTCCTGCGCCGGTGCCGCACCCTGCATCCAGGATGGCCAGACCCGAGCCGGGCGCGTAAAAATTTTCCAGAATACTCTTGGTGATGGCAGCCATCCCCTGGTACCACCAGTGGGATTGTTCGGCCCGGTACATGATGTCGTATTCCCTAGGATCCACAGCCTTTGCGCATTCTCTTTTCCAAAACAGTTTCCCCTCCCTCGATCTTCTCTTTCCTGCAAAGGTAAATCACGTCCGAGAGCGGCAATCCCCGGTCTGCAGGGACGATCTGGTGAACCCGAAAGCCGGACCGGCTTAGCAGGAGCATCAGAAGATCCCGGGATCGGTAATGGAGCGACCGGGTCAGGTTCAGCAGGCGGTCGATGAGGTAGGTGGTGTAAAATTTTCTCCGTGGAGATCGGTCCACATCCAGGACCACCAGGGTGCCGTGATCGCTCAAGCAGGAGCGGATGATTCGGAGCAGGACTCGGACATTGTCCTCGTCAATGTGGTGAAGGACATCGGTCATGACCACTGCATCAAAGGGGATCCCTTGGAAGTCCCGGACATCGCCGAGCTGAAAAGAGACCTCGGGATGGCCTTTCGAAGATCGCTTCGCGACCTCGATCCTGGCTTCGTTCAGATCAATTCCGAGCACTTGGCGACCCGGGCTTTTCAGAGCAAGAAAATTGGAGAGCATGCCGTATCCGCACCCGAAGTCGAGAATTCTCCCTTTTCTGGGGACATGGGACTCGACAGTCTCGAAGGGGCACAGACGCCACCGTGTCCTCAGATAGAAAGACTCCCAGGCCGAAAGGGGTTTGTAGCGTTCCAAGAGCTGGAGGGGTATCCGGGAGAGCACGGGTCACACGCTCCTGGAAAAGAAAGTCTCAATCGTCTTGGCTACCCCGCCGACCTCTTCATCCGTCAGTTCGGGAAACAGGGGAAGGGAGAGAATCCTCGGGCACACTTCCTCTGTGACCGGCAGGGAGAGGGATCCGGGAAGACGATTGGCATAGGCCGGCTGCAAGTGAACCGGAACAGGATAGTGAACAGCGGTCTGGATTTCGCGCTCCGAAAGATGCGCCATCAAACGGTTTCGAACGGATGGGTCCGTGCAGCGGACGACATACTGGTGATACACGTGGATGGTCCCGGGGGTTGGGGAGGGCAAAGTGAGTTCCGAAATGGGGCTGAGCCGCTCATCATACATTCGGGCAATCCGGATTCGCCTCTGGTTGGTCTCTTCCAGGTGAGCCAGCTTCACGCGGAGCACAGCCGCCTGCAGTTCATCGAGCCTGGTGTTCCATCCGGGGACTCGGCTGATGCGGCTGTCGTCCCACCCGTACTGGCGGAGGGTCACCAGTTTTTCAAAAAGGGAAGGGTCACGGGTGGTGATCGCTCCCCCATCTCCAAGACATCCCAGGTTCTTGGTCGGATAGAAGCTGAACGCCGCGGCATGCCCCCATGAACCGGTTTTCTGGCCCCGGTAAAGGGCGCCGTGGGACTGCGCACAATCCTCGATCACGAAGAGCCCGTGCTTCCTGGCAAATCGGGTGATGGCTTCCAGATCACACGGCTGACCATAGAGATGGACAGGCACAATCGCTTTGGTGCGGTCTGATTTCGCTTTCTCAAGCAATGCCGCGTCCATGGTGTAGGAGGCCGGATGAATATCCACCAGGACAGGGGCGGCTCCGCACATTTCCACGGCCGCCACGGTGGCCACCGCCGTGTGGGAAACGGTGATCACCTCATGTCCGGGACCAATCCCCAGGCCTCGCAGGGCGAGGTGCAGGGCCTCTGTTCCGTTTCCCACGCCCACCGCATAGGGAACACCGATATAATCGGCGAATTGCCTTTCGAAGGCGGCGGTCTCGTCGCCCAGGATGTAGCGGCCTGAACTGAGCACCCGATGAAGGACTTCATCAAGAGCGGATCGGTTGGACAAATAGTTTGCGAGAGGACTTGTCTGAGGGATCATAAGTATTCATGAATGAATTGGTAATAGTATTGAAGCGTTGTGGTGAGACCCTGTTCCAGGCCATGCCGAGGATTCCAATTGAGCGCGTCGCGTATCTTGGTGTAATCGGCGTAATAGTCCCCGATGTCAATGGGCTTGCGGTCTTCAGGAAAAGGAACGACCGCATACTCTCCTCTCCCATGTACCTTAATCATAAGCGCCGCCAGGTCCTTTAAGTTGACACGCTCCGGACTGCCGAGATTATAAATCTGGCCGTTGCTCCGCTCGGACAGCGCGGCCATGAGCATGGCCTCGGTTACATCGTCAACGTAGTTGAAATCTCTTACCTGGAGACCGTCGCCCCACACTTCAATCCGCTTGCCTTCCACAAGGTTCTTGATCCATATCCCCAGGAAGGTCTGACGGGCATCTTTGACTCGCATTCGCGGCCCATAGGTGTTGGTGAGTCGCAGGGCACAGGTTCGAATGCCATAAACGTTGCTGTAAAGGATATGGTACCATTCCCCCGCCATTTTGTTGATGCCGTTCACATCCGTAGGATGGAGGATATGGCCCTCGTGAACCGGGAGAAAATCCGGCCTGCCGTAGATCTGCCGGGTGCTGGCGTAAACGATCCTGATGGCAGGGTTGTGTTTCCGACACGCTTCAAGAATGAACAGTTGGGATCGGCAATTGATGTCGAGATCCACAAAGGGATTTTTCATGGAGTCCAGATGGCTTGTCTGTCCGGCGAGGTTGAACAAATAGTCCTGATCCTGGACCAGGTAGGCCATGCTGAATTCATCTCGAATGTCCGCGATATTGGTCCGGATACGTCCTTCACAGCCCTTCAGATTGAAGAGATTTCCCCCGTACTCGGGGATAAGGCTATCCACAACCGTCACCCGAGCCCCTTGGTCAGCCAGGGTCCTGGCCAGATTGCTTCCGATGAACCCCAACCCTCCCGTGATCAGAATGCTCTTGCCGGCAAAATCCCGAAAATCTCCCATACTTGTTAGAACTTCTTTTTAGATTTTTATAGCTATTTATATAGAATTTTGCTAAAAATAGCAATAAATTTATATAATCTTCACGGTTTTCCGTTATGCAAAGCAACTCCACGCCGCGTAGGCACCTGGTTTCAAGTGTGATTCTCAAGGCCGCGGCGGTCGCTGTTTTGCTCCTCTTTGTCCTATGGGGCAGGGTCTTCTATGGATCCATGCAGGACTACAAAACCGCAGAAACGCTTCTGAAGGAGAATCAGACCATCAGAGCCATTACTTATTTTGATCGTTCCCTTCACTGGTACGCCCCGCTCAACCCTTACGTGGAGAGGTCCGCGAAACGACTCTGGGAGATCGGTGAGCGTGCTGAACAGGAAAAGGACCCCCGGCTGGCCCTGATCGCCTACGAATCCATCAGGAACGGATTCTACGGAGCGAGCCATCTTTTCAGACCCGGCAAGGATTGGATCCAACGCGCTGAGAGCAAGATCCAAACCCTCTCCGCCCTTCGGGTCAAGGGAGAACCGGTTCCTGCAATGAAGGACCCTCAGCCTGATGTGGGGTGGAGCGTGGTCGTGGTCCTCAGTTTCCTTGGATGGATAGGATCGGTGCTGGGCTTTGCCCGATGGGTTCTGGGGAAAGAGGAACGATCCGGTGGGATGATGCACCGGGCGGTTCTCTGGGTCGGGCTGGCGATCTTATTCTTCGCGTTGTGGATTCTAGGGATGGTTTTTGCTTGATACTGAAGAGCCGCCTGCTCCTCTGATTTGATACAACCGCAATAGAGGCACGGAATCGACCGTAATGCCCCAGACAGGAACTGCCGTCTTTCCGTCTTGCCTTAAAACAGAAGAAGTTCGCTCCTCCCAAAACTTCACGTAGGGCCTCCCGAAGATGAGTATGAACTCCGCACCCAAGGGTTCAAGAGCGGGAATGAACCTGGTTTTCCCTGCCTTGGTCATATGCATGAAAAAAATCCGCAGGTGGTACAGGAAAATAGACTCTTGAACCCCGTGTCAGAGAATCCAATTCCTTCAGAGCAGAGTCATTGAGGATCTCCCACCAGTAGGTTGTTTCGTAACCCCTTTGGTGCGCACCAGCCAATCCCCCCACTGAGCGGTTATAGTAGGAGAGCTCATAAGGAGGCTGTCTTGCAGGGTTACGGATGTCCAGGGCAAAAAGGGCCAGAGAGCCTCCTGCAAGGCCCAGCCGCAGCGCAAGGGTGGCAGGGGATCTCCCAGGCGAGCGCACGACGAAATCCCACATCGGTCCTGGCCGGTTTGTCATGGAAAAGGCATTCAAGGCCGACCAGAAGAAAAAAGACATGGAGCAGGGGTGTGGTGATGAAGAACATGACAAAGGGGTAGGTGAAAGGCCCTCGGTAGAAATAGATGGTTCCTCCGAAATACACGGACAAAGGGGCCCAGTGGTTCCGGGTCACGGTCTGGGTGACGAACTCCACGCTTCTGGCCAGGGGTGAGAACCACCAGTCCGGATTGAGCACATAAAAGGTGAGGCCTGCGGTCAGTGCCATGAGCGAAACCGTGCGCAGCGCCTTTTGGGCCTGGGTCCTGTGCGGGATGAGAAAAAACGTGAGAAGGGGAACAGCAAGAAGCACAGAGGTCACCTTGATGCTGACGAGAAACCCGAGAAGCATTCCTGCAAGCCAGGGGCTCCCTTGATCCATGCCTTTGCTTGCGGCCAAGACAAAGAGCATCAGAAAAGCGGTCATCGGCATGTCGGTCGCAGCAAAGTGGGCATGAGCGAAAAAGCGGGGAATGCTCCGGAGAAGCAACACGGTGAGGCCGCTTCTGGCGAGGGAAGGGCCGAAGTTCCACTGCAGGAACAGAGCGAGGCTGAAGGCAAAAACAAAAATGAAAACAGCCGGTTCTGAAGGTAAGGGTCCTTTTCCCAAAACACGGTGCTTTGGGCGATGAGCCTGGGGTATTCATGGGGATCGTACTCCAGGTCCGCATCCTGAATGATGACCATCTCGCCGGTGGCCTGGTCCAGCCCCGACCGAATCGCAGCTCCTTTGCCCTGATTCACCCGGTGGTAGACGACTTTATCCACTTCCTTCTCAAGACCGGCCTTGATCAGCTCCGTGGTTCCGTCACTCGATCCGTCATCCACCACGATGATCTCCTTGTCTTCCACCGGAGACCTCCTGACGAGAGAGACCAGCTCGGAAACAAGATTTCTCTCATTGTAGCAGGGAATGATCACAGAGAGTTTCATAAGGCGCCTCCAGAAAAGGTTCTCTGCCCGGACGGGAGCTCTACCCCCTGAAACAGCAGATTGAGCGACAGGCATTCCTTCTTTTGTCCATCTGCGATCACCTGCCAGCCGGGATAGGACGATTCTGAAAGCACTAGGACGCCCGGCCGGTGAGAGGTGACCCTGATCCGGATCCGGCCGTCCTTTTCATAACGAAGGGAGTCGACCTCTTTGAAGAAGCCGGCGTGAGATGTCTTCGGGATGCTTCCCCCGGCAATGACCTGAGTGGACGGATCATCGAGAATGGTTTGGTGATTCTGTTTCAAACTGCGGCGGGAAGACCAGAGGCAGGAGCAGGTGCTGCAGCATGGACGGCTGTAGAGAAAACCTAGCTGCCTCCTGGAACGTGAATCCTTCAGCGCGGACGGAAAGCCTGTAGTCCGCAAAAGCGGGGCCCAGCTGCGCCGCGGCCACCAGGAGAGCAGCCAGGACAAACAGAACGATCATGCCAAGGTTCATGATGCCGAAGCTCCAATCGAACCTCTGTTCGTTGCGAGGAAGAAAAAAGGCGAAAAGCGCGAGCAGGACAATGGTGAATAGAAAGATCTGGGGCTCGCCGCCCAGAAGGCACAGCGTCAGAGAAAGGACAGTCCATCCATGCGCCGATCGCTTGTTTTTCGCTCTGGCTTCATGGAAAGCCCACAAGACCGCAGGGAGCCAGATCGACGCGGACAAGTTATTCAGCGTGTTGACCGATGCGATGACGAAACTTCCGTAACAAAAGGAGACGCTGATGAGCAGGGCGGTTTTAGAGGAGAGGCCGATGCTCTTCAGAAGACCGTAACAGAACAGAAACCCCAGATAGAAATGCAGGCAGACGTACAGATTGAAGGACCAGGGAAAGGGCAAGAGGGTGAAGATCAGGCAAGGAGGATAGAAGACGCCGGACTGAAGGTCGCTGAGGAACGGAGCGCCGCAGAAGTAATTCGGGCACCAGTAGGGGATAATTCGGTCCTGCAGGGATTGGGCGAGGAAGTGCTTTCCAGGATAAAACCACCGGTGCATATCCCGAAGGAAGAACGTGTCGCTGGAGAAAAGAACAGGGTAGAAAAAGAAAAGCACCAGGAGGGCCGATACAGCGAAGCAGACATGATTGATCAGGCGGTCCGGTCTCATTGTTGCCTTTTTTTCTCGCACCTCCTGGCAGAAGGTGAACCCGTCGGTAAACCCAAGATGCAGACGGGCTCTTGCCCCCCCAGCAAACGAATAGTATGAAAACGTCATCAAGTCAATATCTTTGAGATTTTAGTGTGTTACGACCAACGTTCGGGGATTTTGTCCTGGAAGAGGCCCTGCGCCGAAGAGGAGGTGCAAAAAGGTGGTGAGACTGCTATAACAAAGGCCGGTTCAAGAAAGCTCTGGTCCCATGAAAGAGTTGATCCGCATCAACGTCGCTCACAGGCTGCGGCCTGATCGAAAAGAGTAAGTCTTCTCAAGGAGCGGTTTGAACCAAGGACGCCCGAACAGCTTGAACCCGGAAAAGAGAGACACTGCCATCCGCGTCGCGAAAATTCATCCCGAAAGGGGTTGGGCATGCCTTTCAGGGCTTCTTGCCTTTGGGGTTTACTGGCTGACCTTGTCTTTGGTGCTTCTCGCATTGGTGGCCTGGACTTTTCTCTCGCTGCTGATCCATAAACAAGTCTCCCTGAAACAGGTCCTGGCCTGGAGCCTTTACCTTTTGCCGGGACTTTGTCTTTACCTGTACATCCCGATTCGAGCGACAACCGATCCTGTCATCAACTGGGGAAATCCTGATTCGCTCGACAGGTTCCTCAGTTATATTTCCAGAAGAAACTACTTCATCAACACCGATGTCGCTGATGCAGGAGATTTCTTGGAAGTTCTTCTGTTTCACTCAAAAGCCTTTCTGGCGGAGGCCTCCCCCCTGCTGCCGATCCTTGCCCTCGCCTTGACCGTGATGGCCCTCCTGAGGAAAACGAGTGCGGAGACGGCATTCCGCCTGGCCCTGCTGGGGGTCGCTTTGTTCATCCTGAGCGAGTTCCTCCTCAGCCTTCACGGCTCTCACCTGGACCTCTTTCTGCTGAAACGGTATTCGGCGCCCGGTTACATCGGTCTTTACTTCGCCTGTGCCGTGCTCATCGCTTGGACCCTGACCTCCTGCTCTCGCAGAGTCTTCACCTTCCTTGTGGTGGTGTTGGCGGTCATCCCCGCGCTGTCTCTCGGTTGGAACTTTGAAAAAAACGATCGTTCACACAACACGTTGCTGAAACCCTATGTGGAGCAGCTCTTGTCCCACTTGCCGGCCGGAGCCACCCTTTACGCCGAGGGAGACAATCATCTTTTTCCCATCCTCTATTACCATCTGGTGGAGGGTGAACGGCCGGATATCGTGCTTTTGAATCCTCGGATTGGGCTGGGGGATCAGGACAAGGTGGCTCTTTTGATCAGGGAGGGAAGGCTGTATACCACCCATTATGTTCAAACCCAAGA
This sequence comes from uncultured Desulfobacteraceae bacterium, assembly GCA_964580575.1. Lineage (GTDB taxonomy): Bacteria > Desulfobacterota > DSM-4660 > Desulfatiglandales > HGW-15 > CAVPDE01. Next base: position 79,338 of record CAZOLJ010000001.1, on the reverse strand, counting down.
GCCTGTCCGCTGCCGGCCCGCGGGCCTTGTTTTCAAAGTTGCAGAGGAGGACGCTCCTTTGAGGGTGATGGAGTGGAGGGATTTCACAGAGGAGGAGATTCGAAGAGTTCTTGCCCCGTTGGAGAAGATCCTCATCACAGAGTACTATCACCGCCGGGCCCTCTACCACAAAAGCCGGGGTGAGACTCTGGAGGGTCTCCTCTGGGTCAGGAAAATGGACACGTTGGTCCAAGGTTATGATCAGACGCTGATGCTGACCGGTTTTGGTTTTGCGAATTTTGAGATGGTTCAGGAATCGATCCAGTACTTTGAAGCCGCCTTGAAGATCAACCCAAAGAATCGGACCTCCCAGTTCTATCTTCGGAAGTATGGAGGCAAAGGCTGGAGCAGAGGAGAGCTCCAGGGCTGTTCGGAAAGGGTGACATGAAAGAAACCACATTGAACCATAGCGCTCGGTATGTTTCGGTATTGCTTGCGGGGCTTTTTGCGCTGATGGTTCTTTGCATTGTTATTCTTTCTCTTGTCCCGCCGGTGAGCAAAGACGAACTCGTTCATCACCTGGCTGTCCCCAAGCTTTATCTCAAACACGGAGGGATGATTGAGCTTCCGTTCATGCCTTTCTCCTACTATCCCATGAACCTGGACCTGCTCTACCTCGTTCCCCTCTATTTCGGCAATGACATTGTTCCCAAATTCATTCATTTCACTTTTGCCCTCCTCACCGCAGGACTCCTTTTCGCTTATTTGATAAGGAGGACCGGGCGGGGTTATGCGCTGTTCGGGGCGGTGTTTTTCCTTTCCATTCCCGTCATTGTCAAGCTCTCCATCACCGCCTATGTGGACCTGGGCGTTGTCTTCTTTTCCTTTGCCTCACTGCTCCTTTTACTGAGGTGGGCGGAAAGCGGATTCAAGAGGAGGTTTCTGATCTTCTCGGGAGTCATGGCAGGGCTCGCGATGGGGACCAAGTACAACGCCCTGGTGACCACAGCTCTGCTCGCCCTCTTTGTCCCTGTCTTATCCGCACACCGGGCTAAGGGAAATTTCTTTCGCTCGGCATCGCACGGCCTGCTGTTCCTTGTGGTGGCCCTCTTGGTTTTTTCGCCCTGGATGGCAAGGAATTACGCTTGGAAGCAGAACCCGGTCTATCCTCTGTTTGAACGGGCGTTCAATCCGCCGAAAAACGGGGATTCTGAGACCACAGGAGGCCGGGCCGATACCATCAGACCTGGGCTCGGAGTCTTTGTCATTCGGGAGGGAGTATATCATGAGCCCTGGTGGGAGATCGCGCTGGTGCCCCTGCGGATCTTTTTTGAAGGAGAGGACGGAAGCCCGAAACACTTTGACGGAAAGCTGAATCCTTTCCTCCTTCTCTTTCCCGGTTTCGCTTTTTGGCGAATGCGAGAGGAGCAAGAGGGGGCCAGAACAGAAAAGAAGATCCTGCTCGCCTTTGTTGTCCTGTTCTTTGCCATCGCCTTTTTCACGAGTGATCTCAGGATACGCTACATTGCACCGATCATTCCGGTGTTGGCGGTTTTGACCGTGCTGGGGGCTGAGAAGCTTCACAGGGCGATTGAGAAGCAAGAGGGACGTCTGGGAAAATACGTTGCCTTCGCTCTCCTGTTCGCAGCGCTGGCCTCGGCCTCGGCTTACAACGGACGGTATGTGGTGGCTCAGTTCAAGGAAGTGGAGCCCTTCGGGTACATTTCCGGCGCAGTCAGCCGAGACGCCTATCTCGAAAGGCATCGACCGGAGTATGCGGCGATGCGATTCATCAACAGGGTTTTGCCGCAAGACGCGAAGGTGATGCTGCTCTTTCTGGGCGATCGAGGCTATTATTGTGACAGAAATTATGTTCTTGGAGAAGGCCTTCTTGGAACCCTTTTTCTAGAATCAAAAGCCCCTGCGGATATCCTCGCTGGACTGGAGAGGGAAAAGGTCACCCACCTCTTCATTAGCGATCCTTTTTTCAAAAGATGGGCTGAAACCAGTCTTTCTGATATGGAAAAGAACAAACTGAACGAATTCTTCGGCAAGTACACCCGAATCCTTTTCAACAGAAACGGATTCTATGTCTTAGGTCTGCTGAAATCATTGGATTGAAAAGGGAAGTCTCTTTGTGTAGAATAATGATGCTCGGCAAAAGAATTCTCGGTGTTGATCAGACGAGGAAGAGGCGCGCATGGGTGAGTTGAGCGTTTCAGTGATCATTCCCGCTTTCAATGAAGGGGAAAGTATTGGCCAAATCATAAGGCAGATCAATCAGCTCTATCCCAACTATGAGATCATTGTCGTCAACGATGGGTCAACCGACCATACCGCGGAAGTGGCCAAAGAGGCCGGCGCCATTGTGTACAGTCACCCCTACAACATAGGAAACGGGGCGGCCATCAAGAGCGGCATCAGAATCGCCTCAGGAGATGTCCTGGTCTTCATGGACGCGGACGGGCAGCACGATCCAAAAGACATCCAAAGCATGATGGAGTTTCTTCCACAGTATGACATGGTGGTGGGTGCAAGAGCGCGAGGCCACCACGCTTCTCGCTGGCGCGGTCTGGCCAACGCTCTCTACAATCTGTTTGCTTCCTACGTGGCAAAATTCCGTGTGGAAGACCTCACTTCCGGGTTCAGGGCGATTAAATCCGAGATTGCCCGCGACTTCCTTTACCTTCTTCCGAACACCTACTCTTATCCCACGACGTTGACGCTTGGTGTTTTGAGAAGTGGAAGGAGCCTGAAGTATACTCCTGTCCATGCGGCAGCCAGGAAAGAGGGCAAAAGCAAGATCAGAATCTTCAGGGATGGAATAAGATTTTTCATGATCATCACCAAGATCTGCGCCCTTTACTCCCCCTTGCGCATTTTTCTTCCTGTCAGCGTTTTTCTCTTTGCGACCGGACTCTGCTACTACCTTTACACTTTTGTCCGGTGGGGCCGATTCACCAACATGAGCGCCCTCTTGTTTACAACTTCAGTGACCATTTTCATGATCGGACTTGTGTCGGAGCAAATCTGCCAGATGAGATTTGAAAGAAGTGAAGGCAGCAGACTCAATTGATTTTCCCATTCCGGAGGAGGAGCGCGACGGAGAGGATGAGCGGAAAAAGCGAGCAAGGATCTTTGGACTGATGCTCTCCGCAGAACCATGATTCATGTCTTTATCGGCACAAAAGCGCAGTTCATCAAGATGTCGCCCATCCTTCAGGAGCTCCAGAAACGCGGCAAGTCTTTCAATCTGATTGATGCAGGGCAGCATGCCGGGCTGACCGGTGACCTCCTGCGGCAGTTCGGCATCGGTGAGCCGGACGTACTGCTGCGCCGTGAGCGCTCCAACATCAAGACCGTGCCCCAAGCGCTTGCCTGGTCGATGAGGCATCTTCTGTCTATTCTTTTCATCCCTCGGCGAAACTTCGGACGGATTTTCGGGAACGAGAAAGGCATCTGCCTGATACACGGGGATACCCTCACCACCCTGATTTCTCTTTTGTACGCGAAGCGGTGCGGTCTCTTTGTGGCCCATGTGGAGGCGGGACTCAGGAGCTTTGACTTGCTCGATCCCTTTCCCGAGGAGATCATCCGAAGGATAGCGATGCATACCAGTGACCTTTTGTTTGCACCGTCCGATTCCGCGTTTCAGAATCTCCTCAAAATGGGCTATGAAAGGAAGGCGGTCCTCATTGGAGCGAACACAGGGCTTGACTCGGTTCGGTATGCCGCCAGCCGGATCAGAGAGGAAAACCCCTGCCGTCGGCCTTACGCGGTCATGACCCTTCACAGGGTGGAGACCCTTTTTTCGCACACGCGGCTGAAGATGGTCGTCGAGATCATCCGCAGCGCCGCGCAGGAGCGGGCGATGGTGTTTGTCCTCCATGAGCCAACGCGCAACCAGTTGCGCCGGACAGGCCTCTTAGAGGAGATTCTGCGAATAGACAATGTCACTCTTTCACCCTTGCTCTCTTATCTTGAATTCATCGGTCTTGTCGCAGGGGCGGATTATGTCATGACAGACGGCGGAAGCATCCAGGAGGAGTGTTACTATCTGAACAAGCCCTGCATGGTGTTGCGGGCCCGAACGGAAAGGAACGAGGGAATTGGAGAAAATGCTCTCCTTTCAGAATTCGACATGGACCGGATACACCAATTCCTGAGAACCTTTCACACCCTGAGGAGACGAAACGCGGAGGATTCCCTCCAGCCTTCGGCTCTCATTGTGGATCGAATTCTGGATTATGCCTAGAAGGAGAATCCTCAATGAAGAACGATCCTCCTTCAAATCCTGGGGTGAAACAGCCTGAACGCGAACTTCGGGGTTCAGACACTGTGACCCAACCGCCCGCACTCTTGGAGGAGCGCTGAGGGGGAGAATCAAGACCGCCTAATGCTTGAACGCTATTTCAAGAATCTCTACGAGCGAACCATGAGGGAGGCTTACGCCTTTGCCTCAGGGGAAATCGTGCGGGCCCTTGAAGACGGGGGGGATTGCCTGGACTGCGGAGCAGCGGGCGGACACTGGTTTGAAAAGCTCTCAGACCTGGTGGGAATGGAGAAAGCCAGATATTACGGGATTGAATGGAACCCGGAGTTGGCGAGTCACGCACGCCTCAAAGGTCTGAATATCCTTCACGGTGACCTCAACCATGACCTTCCGTTTGAGAGCGGGAAATTTACCTGCGTTTTTGCCTTGTCGGTGCTCGAACATCTCTTAAATGGATGCCACTTCCTAAAAGAATGCTACAGGATTCTCAAAGACAAGGGAACCCTCATCCTGATCACCCCGAACATCAGCACTTACTTCACCATCGCTTTACTGCTGCTGGGAAAGATGCCTTCCACAGGGCCGCACCCCGATTCGATGGTTCTGGTGAGGGAAAGCGAGTTGTTCAAGGTGAGTCCTGAAGAAATGGTGCCGGACCCTGAATCACACACACCTGTTTTCCGGCATCTCGTTGTTTTCAGCTTCAGAGCCCTAAGGAAGTACTTGCGGACAGCGGGGTTCTCCGATGTGGTGGGCCGCTCCTTTGGGCTGTATCCGTTCCCGAACTTCATGCAGCCCTTTTTGGAAAGGGTGGACCCCTATCACTGCCATCAAATGGTGTTCACGGCGAAGAAGTCTTCTCATTGCGAAGTTTGAGAAGGAGAGCTTCCAGGTCCTCTCCAAGGTCCGCCCAAGAGGGTATTCTGCCGTATTCCGTGGCTCGATCCTTCAGGCGATCTTCAATGGCTCGGGCAAGATCGCTTTCATCTTCCGGTTCAAAGAGCCAGGAAGGGTGATCCGCCAGCAATCCCTCCATGCTTCCTACGCGGGCGGCAAGGAGAGGGACTCGGCAAGCCATCATCTCCCTGGCCTTTTGCGGAAAGCAATAAGACCCGAAGGCGTCCGGCCGATTGCAAATGACACCGATATCAAGTGCGCTGAGGAAACGGGGTATTTCTTCGTAGCCCAGGACCCCTATGTCGTGGATGCGCGGGTGGGAGGGAATCTCGACGTCCCTCGGGCCGGCAAGCGCCAGGTGCAGGTCCAGGTATTTTGACTCAAGGCTCTCGAATGCCTTAAACAGCGTCATGATCCCACGGTTTCTGAAGAGGGCGCCTGCCGTGCCGACCATTCGACAATCCTGAGGGAGGTTCAGCTCTTTCCTGCAGAGACCCTTGTCCAATGGTCTGAAGAGATCCTTTGGAACGCCGTTCTCAAGAACATGCAGAGGGCCGTTTCTACCGTAGGATTGAACAAGCCGTGCGAGCGGTTGGCTGACACAGGTGACTGCGCTACTTCTCCTCACGACCCGGCGGTAGAGGTGCCTGATGAGGGGAATCCTGCCGACCAGGAAATACTCGAAATTGTCGTAAAGGTCGAAGACCAGGGGAATACGAAACCGCCGAGACAGCCCGTATGCGATGATGCCGTAAAAGGAGTCTGAGCAGGCCCAGATGACATCAGCATGGGCGGCCAACGAAGAGGCGCGGAAGAGGAACCGAAGGAGTCCGGGCAATTTCAGCGCTCCCGCATTCATGCTCTCCCACAAGACCGGACCATCCAAGGTCTGCCCTTCCCTCTTTTTCTGGTAGCTGAGGCATAAACCCTCGACCTGAAGCCCTCTCAAGCCCAGCTGCAGCGGCAGTTCACGGATCCTTCCGAATCGATCATCGAGGAGATCCCGGTTTGTGTACTGGCGTTTCGTCAAAACCAAGATGCGCAAGGGATGGTTCATGCTCGTGTCGATCCCGTCTCCAATTTAGTTAACCGACAGTCTCTACAAGGGAAAAAGGCGGCCCAAGCAGGGTCAAGGTCGCGATACCGCTATCAACTCTTGCAACAAATCCGCATTCTGCCGGGCGATGTTTTCTATCGGAAAATGCCGCTTCACCAGCAACCTTGCCTGATTCCCCATGGCCACCAATCTGTCGGCTGGCGCATCAAGCATTCGAAGCAATTCTGCAGTCAGGGCGTCCACGCTCTCCGGTTCGCAGGTCCAGCCGGTACTTTCAGAGACGTAGGTGTCCATACCGCCACAGCGAGTCAGGAGGACCGGCAGCCCGGCCTCCATGGCTTCGAGCGCCGCGTTCGACATTCCCTCATAACGGGACGGCAGAAGAAACACATCCATGCCTGCGAGCTCGGCGCGAATCGCTTCTTTGGGCAAGGCCCCGGTGAAGCGCACTTTGCTTTCGAGACCCAGTCGTCGAGACTGTTCGAGCAGCGATGCCCTATCCGGGCCGGTACCGATGATTTCGAGACTGAAGTCCCTGCCGGCAGCTACCACCTTGGCTAACGCTTCCAGCAAAACGTCGAGCCCCTTTTGTGCGGTCAAGCGTCCGACCCACACGAGGCGACGGACCGATGCTGGAGCGGATTTCTGGATTGGAAGGCCGATGGTGATTCCGTTTGGAATGCGTGCGATCTTCGGACCGCGGATCCCCAACTCAACCAAGTCAGACCCGATGGCTGGCGCGATGACGTTGATCGCATCACAGTGTCGATTGATCATTTTCAGGAGGAGTCGCCAGCCGGGAATCGACCGAATAAAATGGCTGTCTCCGGCGCCCTTGGCGTTGATTGGGCAGGCGAGCAGCGGCAGGTGGATTTCTCCGATCGCTTTCAGGAGGCAGATCGAGACGGTTCCGTCGCCCAGGCCGCGGCAATAGATTACATCAAGATTCTTCTTGATCTTGTGCAGCAGAGACGCCAGGGAGAGAAAGTAGCTTGTGGCTCGGCCTATACGTCCCGTGCGGTCATTGACCGCAAGATGGTGGGTGCGTATCTCGGTGTTGCCGAGATGCAGAACCCCATCGGGAATCCGATGTCCAGCCACTTCGACGTAGTGGCCAAGATCGGACCATGCTGCTACCAGGCGTGCGATTTGGTTTTCGGCGCCGCCGAGCACATAGGGGGGAAGATTGGCCACAACCAGAATCCGCATAAAAGGGTCACCCGTTGAAACGGAGCCAGGATTGAAACATCAAAACCGGCCAGAGAGCATAACCGTGGTCCCCATAACCCGACAAATGTTCATCCACAAGGGTCGCCACCGATTTGGGATCCAGATACCCTCCCCGCTTTATTCCGTCCTGGTTCAAGAGATCGAGCATCCAGCTCCTCAGCGGTTGACGCAGCCAGGCGTCAACCGGGATATCGAAACCGTGCTTAGGCCTGTCTAGGAGGTCTTGCGGAAGGAGCCGGTGCAGAAGTTTCCGGAGCAGCACTTTGCCTTCAAGGCCATTGAAGCGCAAACTTTCAGGAAGTCGCCAAGAAAACTCGACAATACGGTGATCGAGCAAGGGCGGCCTCATTTCCAGCGCCACTGCCATACTGGCTCGGTCGACCTTGGTTAGAATGTCTTCGGGCAGGTAAAGGCACTGGTCGGTGAACATCATACGCCTGGCGGCGTTTTCCAGTTGATAGGGAATGGTCGGAAAGGGAGAAGTGCCCGCGAGCCCCTTTGGCCAGCAGCGTTGAGCCGTCGGGGTCAGGGACAACGACAGGAGGTTGGTGTAGTAGTCGTCAAAACTCTGTGAGGTGATCCGATGCTGGAGCCTGCTCATGCGAAAACCCCAACGCCCCCACCCCCTTGCCATGCGGCTCGCGCCGTTGAGAAGGGAGGCCATCCTCCTTCTTGTGCTCGTTCGCCAGCCGCCAATGTAGCGCCAAATCCGGTGCGCGTCGAAATAGCGTCCATAACCGAAGAAAAGCTCATCACCGCCGTCACCCGACAGGGCGACCGTGACATGTTGCCTGGCGATGGCTGCCGCCAGGAGTGTCGGGACCTGAGAAGGGTCAGCAAAGGGTTCGTCGTAGACTTGAGGCAATGACGGAATCATATCCATCGCACGCTCAGGCGATAGGCGAAAAGGCGTGTGTTCCGAACCGATGTGGTCGGCAATCCGCTGTGCGTATCCTGCCTCGTCGAAGCGATCCTCCTGAAACCCGATCGTAAAGGTCCGAATCGGCTGGGAGGATTGCCGCTGCATCAGCGCCGCTACCAGAGAGGAATCGAAACCCCCGGAAAGGAGCACTCCGACCGGGACATCGGCTTCCATCCTCAATCGTACCGCATCGTCCAGGAGACTCTGCAGGGCAGCGGCTGCTTCCTCGTCATCGCCGGGGAACGGTTGCAGAAGGCCCTGGAGAGCGACCCGGGAAAGACTCCAGTAAGTGTTGACCCGGGAAGCGAACTCCTGGAGGCTCAACGGCACAGCGGCTTGCTCTGTCTCGAGTTCGACAAAGCTGGCGGCAGGCAGCTTGAAGATGCCTTCGTGAATCGACAGGGGAGCCGGGATGTAGCCGAAACGGAGCAGCAACCCCAGAGCTTGCCTATCGACGGTGTGCTTCCATTGGGGCAGACGTCGGAAGGCTTTGAGCTCCGACGCAAAAACGACGCTGTCGCCGACCCAGCCGACGTAGAGAGGTTTTTCCCCCATCCGATCACGGGCGAGGCTCAGCTTTCTTTCTTGTCTGTCCCAAACGGCAAAGGCGAACATCCCGTTGATCCGTTCGAGACTGGCCCGCACACCCCAGCGTTCGATCGCGGTCAGCAGTACTTCGGTATCGGAGCGGCCGCGCCAGGGGAGGGTGCGAGTCTTTTCCAATTCCTTGCGCAGTTCTTGGTGATTGTACACTTCGCCATTGTAGGAAATCACGAGCCGGCCATTTTCCGAGACCATAGGCTGATTCCCCATAGCTGAGAGGTCCAGGATAGAAAGCCGCCGGTGGGCGAGCCCAACCCCGGCCGGGGCATCCGACCATGTGCCGGAGGCATCCGGTCCGCGGTGTTTCAATGCGTCGGCCATGGCGGAGAGGCGGATCGCCATTTCCGTTTCAGACGCTGAAGGGCCTAAAATCCCGGCAATCCCACACATGATGATCCCCTCTGACTCCTTTCGACGAAGCAGGTTTGGGGTTTGACCTTCCGTCCTACGACATAAACCCCGGCGGTGATCAGGTCTTGATCAGACATTTCTCGAAACCGAGTTGCCAGTTGGCCGCGTTGGAGGCGGGAGGGAACCCGTGAGCGCTCTTCCAAGACAATTTGGAAGCCATTTTCGGTGAGCAAGCGAAGGTGGGTGCTGCAGGGTTCCCGATTGAGCAGGTACGGTCTGTTTCCGCGGATCAGCCGCCACACGGCGTCCGGGTAGACCCAGTGACCGTTCCACTCGTGCGACGTCCCGTGGGACTTGAAGTCAATCTGATGCGACATCAGCCCACCCGGTCTTAGCCATGCAGAGCAATTCCTGTAGAGCGTCCTCAGGTCGTCGACATGCTCCAAGACCGCCTGCGAGAAGATGAGGTCAACGCTCCCGGGCGAAAGGGCCTGCCGCGCTTCATTCGGTCGCACATAGGTCACCGGGGACTTCTCGTCTAAACGGCCGCGGAAGGCCGCTTCAATGGCGCGACACCTTTCTGGCTCAAGCGTTCGCGGAACGAAGGCCGGGAAAGCGTAATCGTCCAGCAAGGGCTTCACCTCGGGGAATTCCTGCTGGTCAGGAATCGAGGCGCCGATGCTGAACAACTCCGTCAGGGCTTCCAGGATTCTCAGATTGCGCTCCGCGCAGGCGTGTTCGACGGCATCTACGGCGACGTAACGCTCGGCCCCGCACAGCAGCGCTGCCAGGCCAGTGCCAAGGGAGTCCCCTGGACCAAGCTCGACAACGGTGCCCGGGCAACTCCCGTCCATGTCGTTGAATGGCTGCGTCTTGACCAAATGGCGCAACCATACCGAATAACAATAACGTACAGAATCGCTCCCTCTGGTTCCTTTGTGGAAGAGTCGAACGCCTCCCGGCAGCAACGACAGTCCGCCTTCCAGAATCGCCCTGATGCCGTAAGCTGCAATCGTCAGCATGCTTTCTCGTCCCCCTGTGGCCGGACACCGCGCTTCGGCCCTAGGCGTCCGCCTCCCGCCCTAGGCTAATCTCCAAATAACGCGCAGAGTTCGCTTCCAAACTGAACTGCTCGAGCCAATGGGTCGGATCCGCAGCGACAAACGCACCCGTCAGCGCGCTGGTCATCGCTGCGGCCATGGCCGAGACATCTTCCACGGGGCAAAGCTGTCCATAGGCGCCGTTGTCGAGAATCTCCCTCGGACCGCTGGGACAGTCCGTTGCAACCACTTTCGTGCCGCAGGCGAGCGCTTCGATCAGGACCCAAGGCAATCCTTCCCATCGGGACGACAAAACGAAGAGCGAAGCCCTTGACAGGAACGGGTAGGGGTTCAAAACGAAACCGGGCAGGTCGACATCGCGATCGATGCAGAGACTCAGAGACAACCTCTGCAGGATCGGCCGCTCTTCACCTTCCCCAAGGATGATCAACCTCGACGGGAGCCGTTCCCGCACCAAAGCAAAGGCCCGGAGCAAGGTTGAAAAGTCCTTCTGCCGGGTCAACCGTCCCATGGCGACGATCACCGGAAGAGGGCCGTTTTGAAGCCAAGGGTGCTCGGTCGGCTCTCGCGATTTGACCAACAGATCTGCGCACACCACCGGATTGTAAATGACCCGGATCGACCGATGGGGGATGCCGGTCACCCGGGCCAGGTCGTCCGCGACCCCATGGGATACCGCGACAAGGGCATGGGCCTTTGGGAAAAAACGCCTTAGGAGAAGCGGCATCAGAAAGCGATTATGCGCTGGGGATTGGCGGAGTTCGATACTCAGGTTGCTCGCCTCGCACAGCACACAACGGGTCTTGACGGCCGAGAGTTGGGAGGCCAAAACGGCTGCAAGATTCGCGCTGGTGATCGTGGACAGCAGGGCCTGCGGCTTTTCGGAAGACAGGTACCGGGCAAGCGCCGGGATAGCCGTCAAAGGGCGCGAGGCATGGAGGTCGATGACACGGACACGCGGCGGGACGCTGCCCAAGTAGGCCCCCTCGGACTTGGAAAGCAGTAGGTCCACGGCGTGTCCCCTTCGAGCGAATTCCGCTGCCAGGTTGAGCATCCTTTTTTCTGCGCCCCCTCCGGCGAGCGAGGGGAGGAAGAGCGCCAGCCGTTGGGTCGCGCCGGAACGAGGTCTGGGGAATCCTTCGCAAGGGACGGGGTTAGAAGGCTCCTTCATTGCACGGAACACAATGTGCTTTTCGCGTGTCAAGAGGCGGGCAAGCACCAAGCGGTTTCGGATGAGACCAATCGCCGCCTCCCTGGGGCCCGAGGTCGCCTTGGCCATGAACGCGTGCTCGAAGCAGTTCGCCCGGGGAAAGACCGTTCGCAACAGGGCGGACATCGTCGCGGTACTGAACGATTGGAGGTGCCCCACTTTGTGAAAGACCTCACCGCATTCAGGGCACATGACAACCCCGTCGGCCAGGGATTCTTCACACGGCACGGTACCGATGATCTGTCCCCCGGGGACGAGAGCTCTTTTGATTTCCTTTAGAGCCCTGAGGGTTGACTCCGGCGTCAGATGCTCAAGCACTTCTGAGACAATCACGGCGTCGAAAGCGTCGTTCCCGAAGGGGAGATCTTCCAGCTTGCCCGCGGTCAACTGAACTCCATTCTTATCCCTTAGGGTGTGCAGGCTCATCCAGTCGGGGTCCAGGGAGAACACCTGGGCACCCAGATGCCGGCAAAATCCTTCGAACAGGCCTCCACCGATGCCCACGTTCAGCACTCGTTGTCCGCTCTTGAGGTAGCGGGTCAGAAAATGAAGGCGGAACGCCGAACCCCGAAATGTCTCCGGCGCTCTTGTTTGGTAGTAGGACCAAACGTTCTGATTGCTCTTAGACACGGGCATCCCTTGTTCCTTTCTCGGATCCGGGCGGACGGGGCTCCGGTTGAGGGCAATAAGCGATGACCCCCATGGCCACGGCCATGGCAATCTCTGCCGCATAGGTCGCTGCCGCCGCGCCACGCCAACCCCACAAGGGGATCAGCCAGAGGTTGAGGGCGATATTCAACATGCCGCCCCCTGCGAGAATGTGGACCGCATAATTCTGCCGGTCTCCGCCGATCAACAGGGACTGTAAAAGGAGTCGAGGCAATGACAAGAGGGGAACCCAGGCAAGCCATTGAAGGGCAGGCACTGCATCGACAAAGGTCGAACCGAGCAAGGAGGGCAACAAGCCTGCACAGAGAAAGAGGCCGAGTCCGGCCAGGAGGCTGTACGTGAACGGGATGAAGAGAACTCGACGGGCGTAAGCCAAGGTGCCCCGCAGGCCGCCCTCGCCAGCGCGGAAAAAACGAGGCATCGCGGCGCTGAGGAAGGAAAGCAAAGGGACGGAGGTCAAGTCGGCCACTCGATACCCTGCGGAGTAGGCGCCCGCCGCCTCCATGGTGGCCAACCGTGCGAGCATCATCTTGTCGATGTCGGCGAAGATCTTGATGGCCGCACCGCCGAAGGCAAAGACGAGGCCCTCGCGGAGCGATCTCCAAACGTAAAGCCGATCGGGTTTTTCCGCAGGACCGAGCTCTTTGCAGACCGTCCGCCACGCGTATACGGCGGAAACAAACGCGGCGACGGCATACAGAAAGGCCCAGGCGCTCAGGCGCATGTCGTCGGATAAAACCAGTTGTAGCGGGAACAACGCAAGCGCACCCCCAAGCCTTGGCAGGACAGGTACGAGCGAATGATGGGCGGCACTGCCCAGACGATCGTGGCCCTGGTACGCCGTGATTGTCGACAGATTGACGGGTGCGAAGACCAGATCAGCCAAGCCTATGAAAACGATCACGACGAGGGATACGCTGGCAGGCAAGAGGGCCCAAGCAAGTACGACATAGAGAGCAAAAAGGACAGGAGAGCTTATGGCAACGGCAGTGAGCGTGCGACCCCAGGCAGCGGCGAAGCTGTCGGGATTGCGCGAAACGTCGCGCACCATCAAAACCTGAGTGCCCCATCCGCTGAAGCATCCGAATGCGGCCGATAATGCCAAGACCGCAGCGTACGCACCGTAGTCAGCAACGCCGAGCACACGGGCTACGATGAGAAAAACGAGGGACTGAACCAAGGTGCGAAGCCCCATTCCTGCGGTCATTGCCAGCGTACCTTTGGCCAATCGGCCGGGTCGCCAGAGGCACAGAGCCGTAAGGCATTGGCGCAGGGTCTGGGGAGAGTGATTCACGTTGTTGCCCGTCATCTTGCAGTCTTAAGCTCCCTACGGTTGCAAAGCCGCGTTCTCATCGGATTGAAGCAGGCTGCCGCCCTGTGTTCAACGCTCGTTTCATTCGGCTTCGCCAGGCGGGCCCGCCTCAGGCGGGATACTCTGTCCCGCGGTCGCGGGACTGCAGAGAGGATCGGCCTTTGCCAAAGGCTTTGCCGCCGTTCCGCTCAAGATACCCCGCAGCTCTCTGCGGGGAGCTTCATTCTGAAAAGGGTTCAAGAGGTCTATACGGCATCCGGGCATTTCTATGGACCCTTCCCGTGCGATCACCCCGAAATCGACACCCCGGTCGACCTCGACGCGAATCCTCGGCAACGAACCGCAGCGGAATCGCCGTCCGTCGGGGCGCGTGACGAGACAGTCACGTTCGGTCAGAACGCTAAGGGGCCGTATGTCTCGGTTCCCTTGATAAGAAAACCGCCACCTCCTGACAGGGAAATCATTTTTTCTTCCTTGTCTTGCAAGAACTCGTTGATCGCCTTTGTCGCTCCTGGACAACTGGTAAATCCGTAATCATCGCAGAGGATCAATCCCCCTTGATTCATCCGGGGATAGAAGAACTCGATGCTCTCCAAGGTAGGTTGATACAAATCGACGTCGATGTGAACGAAGCAGAAGTCTCCACGCTCAACACCCGAGAAACACCGAGGTATCCAGCCTTTATGAATGTTGATGGCACTGAATTCCGACAGGTTTTCAGCCACGGTTTCCACACGGCAGGACAGATCTCCTTCTCTCCAGTGTTTTCCATCAAGCTCTGCGGGCTTTGATAAACCTTCAAAAGAATCGAAAAGATGATGGGTTCGCTTGTGCATCCCCTGGGCTTGACTGACTTTACAAATGATGTAGGACCCCGCACCATTGAACACGCCGCACTCCGCAGTGTCTCCTGGCACACTTCTGACCAATCGCATCAGCTGATACAGCATCCAGCGACGATCGGTATTCATGCCATCGATTTCGTTAAATCGGATCAGGTATTCGTTAAATCCCGGATCATTCCACCACCCCATTTGAGGCCATTTGAATCGGTATTTGGGCGCGAGTATCCCGCCGATCCATCGCAGGAGATTGAACCGAAAGAGAGTGTGCTCAGAGTTCACGAGTCTATTGAAACCCGCAATCTTTGTTGCGAGTTTTCCTTTGCTGTTCATCTTGTCTAACCTACCGAGGATAGGTTCAGCACCCTTGCTTTTTCCAAATCAGCAGTGTCGGCATGCGGTCCAGCTTGGGTTGAAACGCTTGGTACTCTTCGTTGCTCAATACCAGTGAACGGATTTTCCGCTTGGTGTAACGTTCAGTTTTCTTGCTCAGATCAGCCAGGTGATGGTCATTGATGTTTCCCACCAGAATCAGGTCTATGATGCCGGTGTCTTTGCCCTCGGCATAATCGCCGACAAGATAGGCGCGGTCGAGGTCCCCCAGCCGTGTGACGATTCCGTCAATGACCTGATCCAGTCCCATGACCTTGCCGACCATGGATTTCAGTTCGGGGAACAGAGGGTGGTCCGGGTTGGCCGTATAGTAGACATTTCGGCCATTTTTTTCTGATTTCAATAGGTTGGTTTTGGTGAGTTGGTTCAGTTCTTCGCGGACTGCATTGGTGGACAGGTTGAATTCTTTTGCCAGCTCCCTGAGATAGGATTTGATTGCAGGATTGAAGAAAAAGCGCACCAGAAGTTTGATCCTGGTCTTGGAAGAGATAAGCCCTGAGAAAAGGCTGTCAGATCTCTGCTCTTTCATGAGTAGAGATATTACTCGAAATATTACTTTTTGTCAAGCGACTCTTAACTCGAATCTCCCAGCCGGGTAGATCATGAAGATGGAAATTGCTTGACTCGATCGCGGAAATGGCCTGTCAGGGCGAAGGTCAGAAGGTACGGAGGAAAAAAGGCGAGGCCGTAAAGAAAGGGGCGAAGGGGTATAGAGTACCTGGGAAATGGGGCACCGATGACATGGAGCGCCGTGTAGTAAATCAGCAAAAGCGATGTAACCCTTGCAGTGAGGACAGCGCCGTCCTCTATGCCTATCCTTGACAAGGGTAACCAGACCACCAGGGTGCCGAATAAGGCGAGGATGACTAGCGGCCAATGCAGGGCGTGCATGAGGTGGTGGCTCCACTTGAAAAAGGGGGCATGGAAGTAGGGGGACCGGGACACAGGATAGACAAAGGCGTCTCCTACGCCTTGAACCGTGTTCCAAGACCAGAAGGCAACGGGTTTTCCGACAAGAAACCAGTGAAGATGCGTGATGGGATCTTTTTCGAACCGGTTCGAGATTTCCCTCAGAACAGATGGGAGGTCGCGGCTGATCTCAGAGGATCTGGGATCGTAGCGATAGGGGAATCCTCTGCTTTCCTTGACGTTGTCGTAGGTGAAGTCGGGGTACATGCCGTGATGCAGAAAATTGATCATGAGCGTTTTGTCGCCCGAAACGCCCAAAATGTGCATGTTCCGAATGATCCAGGGTGAAAGCGACAATGAGAACCCTATTAGGGCCGTCGCGGCCAGTTTGCCCCCTCTGCGCCAACCGAATTGAAAGACGAGGAAAAAAGCGAAAAGAAGAGGGAAAAACTGAAGGCTCGGCCTGACCAGGCTGGCGAGACCCATGAGGAGTCCTAGACCAAGTGTCAGCCACCAGGACGGCTTAGAACGGAGAAAGCCGGTCAGCCAGACCGTCACGGTCAGCGTGAAACAGAAGAGGGCTTCGGTAAGGATGTAGCTGTTCGCCACGATGAGGTGAGGGCTTACGGCAACGAGCAGAGAAGCGGCTAGAGCCCAAACATGGGACAGAAAGCTCCTGAAAAGCAGGAAGGCCACGAGGATGGCGATGGAACTCAGGACCGCTTGGGCAGTGACCACTTTGTGAACGAACGAGTCCACGGAGAGGCCGTCGATGAACAAGGCGAGGAACAAAGGGTATCCGGGGGAGCGAAGGCTATCCGGCCGGACAGGTGAGTGGAGATCTTCCATCTTGCCCGTCTCCCGGGAATAGGTGTGTTTGTAGCGAAGATTGTAGGAATACACGAAGTAGTCCGCTGCATCAGCCCTCAAGGGGTTGATCACGACCGTCCCCGTGGCCGCTCCGATCCTCAAATAGAGTCCGAAGACCAAGATGCACGCGAGAACAAAAAGGGTCACCCAGGACGATCTCGTGGGGATTTGTGTCATAAGCCTCTTTGGGCTAAAGGGCCCAAGGCCTCGCGGTCCGGAGGGTAAAGCCTCAGACGTAGTCCAAACACGAGAAGGCATATTAGGGCTTGAAAGAAAGGAAGACGGTCATTGGGATTCAGCTTCTTCCTATCCTTCCCTTTCTTTGAGGAGGCGCAGGAGATAATCGCCGTAGGTGCTGTTTCGCATGGACTGGGCTACTTCCTCAAGCATTTGTTTGGAGATGTACCCCATGCGAAAGGCGATCTCCTCAAGACAGGCGATCTTGAGGCCCTGGCGTTGCTCGATGATCTGGATGAAGTTCGTAGCTTGAAGGAAGGATTCGTGAGTTCCCGTGTCCAGCCAGGCAATGCCACGGCCAAGCTTTTCAACGTGGAGAGCGTTCTTTTGGAGGTAAATGCGGTTGAGATCTGTTATCTCCAGTTCTCCTCTCTCAGAAGGCTTCAATGTTGCCGCATACTCGGCCACGTGCTCGTCGTAGAAATAGAGGCCCGTCACAGCCCAATTCGAGACAGGGGAGGAGGGTTTCTCCATAAGTTCTTTCGGCGCCCCGTCGGGATCAAAGACCACGACACCATATCTTTCCGGATCTTTCACCCAGTAGGCGAAGATGGTCGCTCCTTTTTCCAGATTCCTGAGTTTCCGGAAGCTTTCTCCGAGACTGTCGCCGTAAAAAATGTTGTCTCCGAGGATGAGGCATGAGGGATGACCGGCAATGAAGTCCTTGGCCAGGAGAAAGGCCTGGGCAAGGCCTTCCGGCTTGGCCTGCTCCCGGTAGTGAAAACTCAGGCCCAGCTGGCGACCATCTCCCAGCAGTCGCTCATAAGCCGGCAAATCCGCGGGAGTGGAGATGATCATGATCTCCCGGATGCCGGCCAGCATGAGAACGGAAAGGGGGTAGTAGATCATGGGCTTGTCGTAGATCGGGAGCAGCTGTTTGGAGATCACCTTGGTCGCAGGATAAAGACGGGTGGCCTGTCCCCCTGCCAGCGCAATGCCTCGTACGTTCTGGTTAATGCCCATGCAGCCGTTCTCCATATTGCTTGTCGTAATAGTCCATGTACGATCCATCCAGAATCCCTTTTACCCATTCGGGATTGGCAAGGTACCATTCAATGGTTTGCCGAAGACCCTCCTCAAAAGCGGCCAAAGGCCTCCATCCCAGCTCCTTTGTGATCTTCGACGCATCCATGGCATAGCGTCTGTCATGCCCCGGCCTGTCGGTCACAAAGCGGATGAGGGTTCGTCTGGGTTGCCCATGGAGTAAGCCCAACCGCTTATCCAGAAAATCACAGATGAAGTGGACGAGTTCGAGGTTCTTTTTCTCGCAGCGGCCTCCGATATTGTAGTTTTCCCCAGGCTTCCCCTTTTCCAGAACAAGCCGGAGAGCCGAGCAATGGTCCTCCACGTGAAGCCAGTCACGCACGTTCCCGCCGTCCCCGTACACGGGAAGTTCCAAACCTTTCATGGCATTGTGGATCATCAGAGGGATGAGCTTTTCGGGAAACTGGAAGGGGCCGTAGTTGTTCGAACAGTTGGTGATGAGGGTCGGGAGCCTGTAAGTTCGGAAATAGGCTCTTGCCAGATGATCAGAGGCTGCTTTGCTCGCCGAGTAAGGGCTGGAAGGGTCATAGGGAGTTTGCTCCGTGAAATAGCCCGTGCTCCCAAGGGAACCGTAAACCTCGTCCGTGGAAATGTGGAGAAATCGCTTTGCCCGGGCGGACGGCCCGGGGCTTGAAAGCCAGAATCGGCGGCATGTCTCCAGAAGGTTGAAGGTGCCGTAAACGTTGGTGCGCACAAAGGCCTCGGGGCCGAGGATGCTCCGATCCACATGGGATTCAGCGGCAAAATGCACCACCCCGTCGATAGGATAAGTCTCGAAAACCCGCCGGACCAGCTCCTTGTCGCAGACATCGCCTTTAATGAATTGGTACCTTTCGGGAAAATCCTTTTGCACATCGGCCAGATTGGCGAGATTGCCGGCATAGGTGAGCAGGTCGAGATTGATCACCCCGATGTGGTCTGTCCTTTTGAGAACATGTCTCAAAAAATTGCTGCCGATGAAACCGCAGCCGCCTGTGACGAGTATTTTCATGAGCGATTCGCCTTTTCGGGATTGACTATAATTAGCCTCGAGCTAGAATGTCAATGATCTTTGGGATCAAGGACGCTTGACGTTGACTGCGTGTTAAGGAAAACCCAGAAAAGGGATCGCTCCTAACATCCATTACGGAAGAGTTCCGTCAGGAGCCTTAAGGCAAATATGAAAAGCGCGACAAAAGCCATTGAAGAGTATCGTATTGAAAAAGAGCCCTACTACCTTTCATCTTCCAACGAAGTGGAAGTCTTCTCCCAGGCCTACGCCAAGCAGTTGCCCATGCTCCTCAAAGGGCCCACAGGATGCGGCAAGACTCGTTTCGTGGAATACATGGCATGGAAACTGCGAAGACCCCTGGTGATCGTGGCCTGCCACGATGATCTGACGGCCGGTGACCTTGTGGGTCGCTACCTGATTCAGGGGAGTGACACGGTGTGGACGGACGGTTCCCTCACGCGTGCGGTGAGAGCAGGGGCCCTGTGCTACCTGGATGAAATCGTGGAAGCCCGGAAAGACACCACGGTCGTGATTCACCCTCTGGCGGATGACCGGCGCATTTTGCCCATTGAAAAGAGGGGTGAAATTCTGGCTGCTCCTCCGGAGTTTATGCTGATCATTTCCTACAATCCGGGGTATCAGAGCATCATGAAGGATCTCAAACCCAGCACCCGTCAGCGTTTCGTATCGCTGGAATTCAAGTATCCGGAGGATGGCGCGGAGACGGCGATCGTGTCCCAGGAATCGGGCGTTGATCAGGATCTGGCAAGACGGTTGGTTAAGCTCGGCCACATGACCCGCAACCTGAAGGAAAGAGGGCTCGATGAGGGCGCGAGCACACGCCTCCTCATTCACGCGGGGAAGCTGATCCAGTTAGGCATTGAGTCGCGCGAAGCCTGTCGAGCGGCGATAACCAACACCCTGACGGATGATGAGGAAATGCAAATCTCAATGAGCGAAATGGTCTCATCGCTGTTCTAGTTATGGCCTACGTCACGAACAGAAAGAACCCGAACAACGAAATTCTCGCCCTCTTCCCCATTCCTTTCTACACCAGTTCGCGAATCTACTACGAAGAGGACCTGGAACAATTGGGCCTGGATCGGGTGTTGGACGGGGTCACGGAGGATCTGCGGCGGGCAATTTTTGATCATGCCAGAACCCTCGCGAATGTTCAACCGGAACTGACGTTCCACTTTCTCCTCAAGTTCCCGCCGCTTTTGCAGCGCATTCCCGTTGAAGATCTGGGGAAATGGGTCAGCATTGCGCTCGACCTCTATGACTCGCATGGTCTGGAGTCGGCGAGGGACTTTGTGCTGGGGTTGGACAGCCACCCTGCTTTCCAGCGACACTGGGGAAGAGGCGTGGCCTTCCGGGATGTTTACGGCGTGCTGCTCCATTACCTTCACGCCCTGGGAAGGGACGATCTCTCGCTTCAGGAGGGGAGTGTCCACTACACGGATATTGAGACCATCTATGTGCCTGACCGCATTTTTCTGCATTCCCATGAGGGATTGAACTTTTCCCTCTACAAAATCATGGTGACCCACAAATTTGCTCAGATCAGGCTGGGGACTTATTTCCTCGACATGAACAAATTGAAAGGGCTCGCCCTCCAGCTCAAGGGAGAATATCGCCAGGCCGTTCCTCCCAACTTACCTTCTGACCTTGCCTGTTTCCTTCATCTTTTCCCGAATCCGACATTAGCCGGAGACCTCTTCCTCCTCGGGGACACCTTGAGAATCGAGAGATGGTTGGAGGACAACCTGCCGGGTCTCTATCGAGACCTGTGTAACATGAAGAAGGAATTGGGACGCTGGCAGAAGAGTTCTCAATCCCTGGCTCCCCGAAGCCAGGTGATGGAGCACGCTGCCCGGGATCTGCTCTCAGGAGATCACCGCAGGGGGGCAGAGTCTCCCATTCATGAAACCGCGCAAAGGGTTCGCGATCTGCTGGTGACCTGCAGAGAACCAGGAAAGAGAGTGGAGGAGGTGGCCGAGGTGGTGGCACAAGCCTACTCTCTTTTTCATCCCCTCCCGGAGCCCTATCAGAGGCTCGAAAAGGCGCTCTACATTGGCGAACTCCGGCCCGACGAAGCGGAGCGGGGCAGAAGGAAAAGACGAACGTCGACGCGTCTCAAGTTCCGTAACGAACTCGCCAAACTGGTTTGTGATCTGCCCGAGCCGCAGGAAGTGCGGATTGAAGTTCCTGCCACCGAGCCCGAGCCCCTGGGAAGCAAGACCCCGCAACAGCTGGAGTTTCCCAGCTTTATGCTAAACGATCTTCTGCTCGACGGGAATCCGGCACCCATTCCTGAAGCGATTCGTAGACTCATCGAGGAGATCTATGAGGACCTGGGCTCGATCCCCAGCTCCTATCTAGCCATGAGTGACGACATGTCGGGACACTTTTTCCGCTCTCTGTACAGACCCGCCGAGGACGTGCTTCCTGAACACGCCCAGGGAACCGGGTATGTGCTTCCTGAACAGGGGGAGAACATTCATGTCCTCGACGAGTGGGATCACCGCAGGCAGGGCTACCGAAAGCGTTGGGCCGTGCTGAGAGAGACAACGGCACCTTCGGGGAGTCTCCAGTTTGCCGAGAAGACTCTGGCTCAATACCGGGGCATGATCAGGCAGATCAAGCGCCAGTTTGAGCGCATCAGGATGGGGCAGACCTTGCTCCGGCGGCAAAAGGACGGGGACAATGTGGATCTGGACGCTGCGGTGGAAGCCTTTAGCGACAGGGCGGCAGGCCTCCACCCTTCGGAGAAAGTTTTTGTCCGCCTCAGGCGAAACAATCGTGATATTGCCGCGGCGTTCCTGATCGACCTCAGCGGCTCCACGAGCGGCTGGATCAACGATATGGAGCGCACGGCGCTCCTCATCCTGAGCGAAGCGATGCAGGTGCTGCAGGACCGTTTCGCGATCTACGGTTTTTCAGGAAGAACCCGGAGGCGGTGCGAGCTTTTCCGCATCAAAGGATTTGATGAGCCTTATGGAGACACGGTCAAGCGCCGTGTGGCGAACCTCAGGGCCCTGGAGTATACGCGGTTGGGTCCTCCGATTCGGCACTTGACCAATCTTCTGAGCGGCGTGGAGTCCAGAACCCGTTTGCTGATTACTCTGAGCGACGGCAAACCGGACGATTACGATGGGTACAACGGAGACTACGGGATTGAAGACACCCGTCAGGCCCTGATCGAAGCAAAGAGAAAAGGGATTCATCCTTTCTGCATCACCATTGACAAGGCCGAGCACAGCTACCTTTCCCACATGTACGGGGCGGTCAACTATGTTTTTATTGACGACCTCGCCAATCTGCCGGTGAAGATCCCGGAGATCTATCGGAAGCTGACCACCTGAAGAAGTGCCTAAAATGCCTAAAGTTGAAAAACCGAATAACGAGTCACGAGTGACAAGAAAAAGGTAACAGACTTGGTTGTGGTGGCACGGACAAACGATCCGCCGAAGGCGGATAAAAGTTTGTCCGTGTAGCCGTCAGTCAGGAATCATATCTCCCACGGACAAGTCCTGTTTGTCCGTGCCACCTCCAACTTTGGCTCCTATTCCCCTGTCACTTGTCACTAACGTTCAACATCAGATAGTCCGCATCCTTGGAGGTGACCGTGTCCTTGTCGAGATGATCCGGTATCGCAGGAAGGAGGACAGCGTAAGGGAGCGAAGAGCGCACCTTGATCCTCTCAGGGATTCCTTTTTTCCAGGCATGACCGATTCCCGCAAGGAGAACCATGATTCTGTCCGGGCTTTTCTTCACATACCCCAGCGCGTGAACAGCCATGGCCTTGTCCCACACCAGCTGGGCCTCACAGAAGTTGGTGAAGTTCATCGGCCCGTGGCCGTGAGCGCCGTAAGCCCGCTTGATGAAGTCCATGTATTCGGGCTCCACCCGGCATTCCACGAAAGGAAGATTGGCCCGTTGCTCTTCCGAGAGAGATCGGAACCCGCCTCGGGCGACCTGCTGGGTGACCGCTCTGGGAACATTGAGTCCCACCATAGGGATCTTCACCTCCCTCGCGAACTCAAAGATCATACTGTAAAGAGCCCAGGGAAAGCCCCAGTTGTCATAGTAGATTTTCTGAAACTCTTTTTCAGAGATCCGCTCGTTGACCCACTGATCCAGAGCGTCCTGGCTATTGGTGCGAAACATCTCCAGGCCGACGGCCACTGGAGTGCCGCTCCTGTGAAGCGCTTTAATGATCTCAAGCTGGGCCGCATGATGACCCCTCCGGTCATGTTGCTCTCCCACGAGAACGACTTTTCTCCCTTGAAGACTCAGGAGAGCTTCAGAGAGCTTCAGTTCCTTCTTCTTCGCCACATCAAACAGGCGCATTTCAGCAGCATGCGAGACCGTGACGCATCCAAGCGAGAACAGAACAGCCAACGGGAATAGGACTTTTCTCAAAGCCCCGATGGCGCGGGACGACTTGCGTTTGCAGTTCTCCATAGTTCCATTACTCCAGTACTCCAACACTCCGGTATTCCAATTCTCCATCCCTCCATTCCTTCACTTCTCTTCCCATTCACAAACCAGCGGTGAGTCCGTGACCGGCCACGTTCCTTTTGCTTCGTTCCTACCTTCCCGGAACACGAGATAGCTGTATCTGCCGTAATGCGTGATTTTCCGGGCAACCTCATCCGCATGCTTTTCGGACAGCGGCTGGAAAAGGGCCACAACCCTTTCTTCATGAGCGGAACTTCGGAAAACGCCGAAGAACGAATCCGACGGCCTGTCGTAATCCTTTCCGTTCACCTTGAAACGTCGTTCTTGGAGCACCAGCCCCTCAGGCCTTTTGAAAAGGAGAGAACCGTTCTCGGTGAGACCTACGAGAAAGAGGTCATTCTCTTTCAAGTCCCTCTCCTTCAATTCATCCTCAGAGAGGATTCTGAACTTCTTCAGGCTGAGGGATTCAGCGAGGAAACCGGCGATCTTTTTGCTCTGGGAGAAGGAGGCTTTTGGCAGAACCAAGAGAACCGAAGGGGATCCCTTGAGGGAGTTGACGGAAGGAGGGATCTCGGAAGGGTAGAGAATCCTCATTACATCGTATTCCGGGTCTACGACCATTCGGGAAGGCCGGTCTTGCAAGGAAATCTTAAACGCCGTTTCCGTTCCGCGCACAAGAACCTTGTTGTCTGGCTCGCTTGAAGGAGCATGAAGTCGAATAGGGAGATCAAGCTCATAGGACGGCTCTTTCTGAACAATGGATCCGGTGATGGTCCACGACGCCTCGTCTTTCTTGACCACAGGGTTTTGAAAGCTAAGTTGGGGGGCTCCTTTGCGGGAAACCCACTGCTTAAAAAAGAACTCAAGAGAGATGCCTGCGCGGCGTTCAAAAGCGATCTGGAAATCCTTCCAGGAGGCCTCCTTGAAAAGCTTGGCCCTGTAGACATCTCCCAATCCGTCCCAGAAGGCCCTGTCGCCAATGCTTCGCCTTAACATGTGGAAAACCATGGCCGCTTTACCATAGCCTATGGCCTGGGACGAAGGATCATGTCGGCCCTTGAATTGAGAAAGAGGGAAGTCGTTCCCCGGGTTCACAAGGGTCGCGAAGTTTCTCAGGATCTGAAGCCTGTATTGACGGCCCTCTTCTTCAGAGCTTCTTTCTTTATAAAGATAGTCGGCGAGGTAGGTCGTAAGACCCTCACACCAGTTCCCCTGGCGGTGATCGACCAAAACGCCGTTGCCCCACCAGCAGTGAGCGATCTCGTGGCCCAGACTGGTCTCCAGGATGAAAGGCAGGCGGATGACCGTGCTCCCAAGCAAGGTGTAGGACGGGAACCCGTACCCGGTGGGAAAGAAATTCTCCACAATCGAAAACTGCTGAAAAGGATAAGGTCCAATCAGCTCTTTGTAGAGCGCAATGGACTTGACTGCCGCACTGAGGTAATCCTTTGAAAGAGAGGCGCTTTCAGGGAAGAAATAAGTCGCAATCGTAACATCCGCTGTTTTCTTTTCCGTAACCGCGTAAGGGCCTGCGGACAGAGACAGACCTTCTGAAGGGAATCCGGTCTCCCATTCCGAAAAGGTTCTTCCGCTTTTGGTTTCATGACCAAGGCATCGCCCTGATGTGACAGCGAGCATGCCTGCAGGCGCCTTCACCAGGAGGCGAAAGGTGGGGCGGCTTCCGGGGATTTCCGGATACCAGCCTGCACCGGCTTGAAGAAAAGTCCCACGTCGGGAGATGATTCCGGTCACCCCATAACCGGGGTTGTCGGTGTTGACAAAGGCGTCGGGAACAGGGTCATGAAAAGAGGCACCGTATTGAATCTCAACGAGCAAAGGATTTCTCCTGTCGCTGCGTTTCAATGGAATCAGGAGTTGCCCGGTCTTGAAGGAGAAGGTACGGCTATTGCCGGAGATGCTCACGCTGTGCACGGAGGCTGTCTGAGACAAAAGGAACGCCAGACGTGAAGCATTGCGGGCATCCACCGTGACGGTGTCGAAGCCTGAGAGTCTGGTTTCAGCTGGGTTGAGGACGATCTTTAGGTCATGATGCACGGACCGGGGCGACTCGGCGTTGCCTGCAGGAGGAGAGAACAGCCCCAGGGCGGTGAAAAGAAATAGGCTGAGAAGTCCTTTGGTCATCATGACCAATCTTGATTCTTTCGCAGGAGCTGGAAAACACCTTTTCCTGATCATAACCAATTTTAATCACTGCAAGATCTTTTGCCAGCGCTCTGCCCGGATGAGCGGCGCGCTTGTGCAAAGGCTCGCTTGACATCAGGGCGGATTCGGTGGGATAAGCCTCGGTGATCCATAAGGGTGCGACTATGCTCGATGTCGTCAACACCATAGTTCCCGTGTTCCTGGTTATCCTGCTGGGCTATTTCCTTCACGCCAAAGAGCTGTTGCCTTCTCCTATCGTAGGTCCTCTCAATCGCCTGGTCTTTTATCTGGCCATTCCCGCCATGATCTTCCGGGAAATATCGCGAGTGTCCTTTGCCGCCTATTTTTCTCCCTTTGTGCTTGCCGGCACACTCGCACCGATTCTCATGGTCTTTCTCATCGGCCTGGGCATGCAGCGGCTTCTCAAAATCCCACCCTCTTTCTCAGGCACCTTTCTCCAGAGTTCCCAGCACGGAAACCTGGGATACATCGGACTCGCGGTTGCCTATTATCTCCTGGGCGCGGAAGGACTCACTGCTGCCAGCATTCTGGCCGGATTCATGATGCTGCTCCAGAATTTCCTTTCCGTTCTTGGTCTTCAGATGTTTTATCAAGGCCCCGAAAGGAAGCACCAGGCGTGGTTTTTCATCAAGAAGGTCGTTGGCAATCCCGTGGTCCTCTCCGCTCTCGCAGGGATCCTTTTTTCGGTTCTCCAGATCCCGGTGCCCGCCATTGCGGATCGGGGTCTGAAGATCATCAGCGACATGTCCCTTCCGCTGGCCCTGCTCATTATCGGCGGATCCCTCTCTTTCGGCTTGATCCGGTCGAATCTGAAGCTTGCCATGGGAGCAGGGATTCTGAAACTCCTGTTCCTGCCTGCCCTCGGTCTTCTCCTCTATGGGGTGCTCCGTGTGCCGGCCGCCCAGTTTCTTCCAGGCCTGATCCTGCTCGCCTCTCCCACCGCCACCGTCACGTACGTCATGGCGAGTGAGATGCAGGGGTCCACGGAGCTTGCCAGTGCTGTGGTCACGATGAACACTCTTGCTTCCTGCCTGACCTTCATATGCTGGCTCAGCTTTTTCGTTCCCTGATCGACTTGACTTACCAAAGAGGGGTCTGATAAAACGCACACGTTCCAGCGAGGCGAGCCCCTGATGCAAAACCCAATATCCATGACTCTCGATCACGTCTTCAATCCCAAATCGATCGCCATGATCGGTGCCTCCGCTTCCTTTGGGAAGTGGGGTCAAATGATCTTCAGCAATATTGTGGCCGGTGGGTTTCCGGGAAGGATCTACCCCGTCAATCCCAGGGAAAAGAAGATCTTCGGTATCCCCGTGTATCATCGCGTGCAGGATCTTCCGGAGCCTGCGGATCTGGCTATCATCACGACACCGGCTGACACCGTGCTTTCTGTGCTGGGGGATTGCGGCCAAAGAGGGATCAAGACCGCCGTGGTCGTGACCTCCGGATTCAGCGAAACAGGAGCTGAGGGAAGGGTTCTCGAAAACAAGGTGGTCACTGTTTGCAAGGAAAAGGGCATGGTCCTTGTCGGACCTAATACCATGGGGATTCTCTCCATCCATGCCGGGCTTTTTGCCACCGGAGCTCACATAAGACCGAGGCCAGGAAGCGTGGCGTTTATTTCGCAGTCCGGCAATCTCGGAATCCAGCTCATCCACTGGGCTGAGGAGCAAGGGGTAGGAGTGTCCCTGTTCGCAGGCTCAGGCAACGAGGCCATGGTGAGCTGTTCGGACTATCTTCAATACGTGGCGGATGATATTCAGAGCCGGATCATCATTCTCTACCTTGAAAGCATGCGTGAGGGCCGGCACTTTTTTGAAACAGTGAAACAAATCAACAGGACAAAACCCATCATTGTTCTCAAGGGAGGCAGGACCGAGGCGGGGAGGGCGGCTTCAGCTTCTCACACCGGTTCCATGAGCGGGGAGGTTACGGTTTTCAGGGCTGCGTGCCGGCAGGCGGGTCTTCTGGAAGCCAAGGTGCCGTCCGAACTGCTGGATCTTTCCGCGGGTTTCTCATCGTTGCCTTTGCCCAGAGGAAATCGTGTAGGCATCGTGACCTTGGGAGGGGGATGGGGAGTGGTGGCGTCCGATGAGTGTAATGAGAAAGGGCTCGCTGTTCCTGCTCTTTCGGAAAAGATCATCAAAGCCATTGACCGGCATCTCCCGAGCTTCTGGAGCAAAGGAAATCCCGTGGATCTTGTGGGATCTCGTGATCCTGAAGCGCCCCTCGTGGCCGTGGAAGAGATGCTGAAGTCGGATGACATTGATGCGGTGATCAGCCTTGGCATCGTGGGACGGATCGAGTATCTGCGCCTCATGAACCGGTCTGCAAAGGAAGTTGATAAAACCCTACCACCGGGCTTCTTGGCGCAGACGGAGACGCTCCTCCTGGAATACGAAGAGAAGTATATCGCAAGAACAGCAGAGCTTATGGAGCAATACGAGAAGCCCGTGATCGGCGTTTCATTGGCCAAGACGAGCGGAGGAACCGTGCGACCGGTGGCCGGAAGGCGGTACAGCTCTGTCCTTTATGAAACCCCTGAAAGCGCCGTCCACGTGCTTGCCAAGATGGTGGAGTATCAGAACTTCCTGGGAAGAAAAGGTGGAAAGCGGGAATGAAGGAAGAATGGAGTTCTGGAGTGATGCCGGCTGATCTATGGTGCCACGGACAAACTTTTATCCGCCGCTGGCGGATGTTTGTCCGTGCCACCGTCCTCTCTCGCATGGTTAGTTCACAGCCTCCTTTTTTCGTGCTTTCGTTAGTTCGTGTTTTCGGTGGCTTTCCGGTTTGCCAACTTCAGACACTTTAGCTCACTTTAGGCATTTCTTCTCTTGTCACTCGTCACTTGTTACTTGTCACTTGTTACTTGTCACTGTTCTTTATCTCGTTGATCGCCCTCTTTCTCTCCCGAGTCTCTTCTCCGAGCTTCCCCATGTCATGAAGGATCCCGTCAAGACAATCGCCCCAAGCTTTTGAGAGAGTCTTTCTCAGCGCGTCCAGGGCCTTTTGAGAGGACTTGTCGAGGAGAGTTCCATAGCGGCGATAGAAACGAAAGGCAAGGAAGAGGTTGAGAAGCACGTAGCTTCCGAGCGCTGCGAGCCCTTTACCGCTGAAAAGAGTGTTGATGATGGAGATGAGAAGCTGCAGAACGCTTGAAACCCCAAATGCCTCCAGAACATTGAGCCATGCCTTTTCCCCGCCAACGGCAATGAGAAGCACGGCCAGAAGTATCAGATAGGAAATCCATTGAAAGAGTTTGAAAAGCCGAAAGGCGGGCAGAGGCGGTTCGACGATATGGAGTGTTACCGCACTGAGGAAATTCTCGCCCAGAGACTCGAATCTCCTCTCCGCGTTGATCGTTCTCTTCGTCTTCTCCACAAAAGGGGAAGAAAGACCTTGGCGCATTACAGAATGCCCGAGGTGTTCATCCACCCATTCGAGTCTTTTGCGAAAGCTGGTGGTGGTCTCCTCAGGAGGCTGCAGTCTAGAAGGTTCGAGCTCTCGGTGGGTTTCCACAGAGGTTTTTCGGTGCGTGGAGCCCAAGAGAATCGCCAGACTGTAACCCGGTCCCACAAGATGGAAAGGGTCTCTTTTGTAAGCCTGCATGGCAGGCTTGATGCGCCTCGAAATCCAGAGCTGGATGGCTTCCTCTCCGGTTTGAACCCATGAGCTGCGCTGATCTTCCAGATCCTTTTCACACCGAGCGAGCGCCTGCTGAAACAGTGTCAAATTCAGCCCCTCAGCCTCCAGAGCGGAAAAAAGCCTCTGAACCTCCACCTCTATGTTTGCTGCCTTGATGGCCAAGATCTGTTTGGTGTCCCGTCTATGAAAGACCTCTTGCTTGAAAGAGGGGAACTGATTCCACGGGGAGAGCGGCTCAAAAAGAATGGCTTCCCGAGCGGAAACGACGTACAGCCGTGGCTGGTCCAGGCTTTGTTTTTGGAGATGCTCCTGGAAAGTCCTGGCCAGCCGTGTCAGTTGCTGGTAACCCTGTTCAAGGGATTCATTCTGAAAGAGAAGGTCCGTCTTGTTCAGGACAAAAAGGAAATTCTGCTTTGCCTTCGGCACCTGGGTCAGAAGCTCATAAAAGCGGCCGTCCCCGTATTTCTCGGGGGACGTGACCCAGACCAGCAGATCGAGGTGCTCTAGAAATCGGATCACTCGTTCACGGTGTTCTCCCAGGAGGCTGTCAAAATCCGGAAGGTCACAGAGAAGCACATGCCGTATGGCCTCGCTCCGATGACCTACCATCATCCAAGGCAAATCCTCTCCGGCCAGTGGCGGGGCCAGAGAGCCGGTGTCTTCGTGGCTGTAAATCAAGACCCGGTCCGTGTGAGGTCTTCTGTGACTGGCGGAGGCGATTTCCGATCCTGCGAGAGCATTCATCACAGTCGACTTGCCCACACCGGTGCCGCCGAGGAGGCCGATGGTCAGAAAGCTTTCCTGCATGGAGCGCAGTTTGAGTGAGAGGTTTTCAGCCCCTTCACGGAGGGAGCGTTGCTGTTCCGAAGAGAGCGACAAAAGAGCATCGCCTCCCAGGAGCACTCGGAACTGATCGAGCTTCCGATGAATAAACTCAGGGGTATTTTCAAGGGGGTGATGTGAATTCATGATTCTTCGACCGTTTGTTGGGGCGGGGTTGACCCGCCTTGTTATTGGTTAGTCCAGTCTCCTCGTAGCACTCAGGTCCTCCACGACCTCTTCCGCCGTGAGCAGGGAGTCAAGACATGCCTCGTATCGCTTCTCCTGCTCCTTCATGACGGAAAGCAACCCATCCTGGTAGCGCCGTGACAGTTCTCTGGCAACCTTCTGAATTTCGTGATAGGCGAAAAGCTCCACTGCGCCTTTGGTCACGAAAGGGGCAATTGCTGAGTTCAGGGCAGCATCCAAAATGGAGAAGCCCCCTCCTACAACGATCTCAAGAGCAATGATCAAGATGCCCCAAAGAATCGAAGTGGAGTAAATCCCCCACTTTTTGGCCCATGGGATCCCTTGCGCCAGAGTCTGGAACTGGGTTTCCAGCCAGCGCTCGAGCCGTTCCTGTTCCTGGAACACGAGACTGCGGATTTCCTCGGCAGCGAGCGCAACCCCAGGCCTTCTCATGCTCATGAACAAAGGGGCGCGTTGATCTTTGGGCGAGAGTTCCTTGAGCACGTCTCCGTTGAAGCGTTCGACGGTGGTCTGAACAGGCATGAGGTCGATTCTCTGCCGGACTCTCAGAAGCGCCTCCTTGTGATCTTGCTCTTTGAGAACCCCGATGAATCTCAGAGGTGTCAGCAGGATTTGTCTGATGGCCTGGCGGGGTTTGGCGAGCACGTCGTATTTTGAGAAGAGCTTTCGAATTTCCCTCTGGATGAACTCGCGGTTTCTTTGCGAAAAGCTCTCCTCTTGTTCTCTGATGAATTGGCTGCAGATCTTGTCACAACCTTCTCGGAGCCCGGTCCTCCATGCCTCTGCTTCACGCTTCTCTTCTTGAAGGCGATGAAGGAGGTCGGAAGCCATCGCCTGAGTCTCTTGCGCTCTCTTTGAAAGGAGTTCAGTCCGAAGGGCCTCCACGAGGGAGGGTGCGAGCTCTTGCTCGACAAGAGACTTGAATTTCAAGAATGAGGGATGTTGTGAAATGGCCTGAACAGGATTGCCTTGTACGTAGGGGATGATCCACAGCCGGTCCTTCTCGTGCGAAAGCGCTGCTTCATTGATGGTAGAAAGGAAGTCTTCCGGCATGGCTCCTTCTTCTGCTTTGTTGAATAAAACAAAGAAGGGTCTTTGCCCTTTCAGGATTCTCAGAAGAAAGCGGTGGGGTACCTCGTCTGCATATTTCTCTTGGCTGGTCACAAAGATCACTGCATCCGAAAACAGAAAGAAGTCCTCTGCGACTTGGCGGTTATCGAGCTCGACGCTGTCGAGGTCAGGGGTATCGGCCAGGATGAGGTGAGAAAACTCCCTGCGGGCATGCTCGAGGATCACCAGGCGGCCTGCAGAACCGGCTGCGGCCTTCAGACCACTGCCTTCACCAGTTTCTTTGCACAGTTCCATGCCCGGGAGGGGAAAACGGTTTTCAACCGGACATCCCTTAGGCGCGTAGAGAATCGGGCCGCAGGTTTTGGGCCTTTCCACTCCGGTCTCGCTCAGGGCCGCACCACAGAGGGCGTTGAAAAGAGTGGACTTGCCTGTGCCTGTGCCCCCCAGAAAGACCACCCAGAGGCAGGGCATTCCCTGCTTGTATTTTAGACTATCGATCCTCTTTCTAAGGTTCTTTGCGAGGGAAGGAATCTCAAGAGAGGACTTGGTGAGTCCAGGGACCTTGACAGATTCCGGCTGAAATCCATCAAACCTGGAAGAATGGAAATCCCCATGTGTATCGCTATTGGTCATAATAGCAATCGCCGTTTCTGCGCATGGTGCGAAGAATTCAAAAATCCGAAATCCGAAGCACCCGCCTACGCCGGCGCTACGGCGAGGCAGGCGAAATCCGAGACAATATCGAATGATCCAAAGTGGAATATAAGACGGAGTGGAGGGGGTGTCAAAATGAAACGCAGGGAGAAAGCGGGAAAGAGGCTGGAATAAATTGACAAAAAAGGGCCTTCGGAATACCTTTAGGCCCACACTCGCTCCTCACCGTCAAGGAGGATCACGATGCCATCGCTCCGAGCCCCATGCTTTCTGCTCCTCAGGATTTGTCTTTTAGTCTCCTGGTTCCTGCTGGCAGGATGCGCCGGCTTGGGCAAGACCCTCGATCCTCCCTGCGTCAATCTTTCCAATGTGCAATTCCAGGAGTCAAAAGCCCTTGAAACAGTCCTTCAAATCGAACTCCGCGTCTTCAACACCAACGACGTCCCGATCAAGGTGAAGGGGCTGGACTGCGACCTTGAACTCAACGGGAAAAGCTTTGCAAAAGGGGTTTCGAACGTGGACAAGGAAATCCCGGCTTTTGGAACGACAACAGTCCCTGTGACCCTTTACTCCTCTGTGGTGGACCTTTTCCGCGGGATTATGGGCCTCCACAAAAAGGAGAAGCTGAAGTTCGGGGTATCCGGCCGGCTGCACTTGGAAGGCGGGTTTCTGATGCCTTCGACATTTCCCTTCAGAGCCGAGGAAGAACTGGCCCTGGAAGGTCTTGATAAGCGCAGATGAGGGGTCTCTCATGAATGCCGATGTTGCTGGGCGTCGGGTAGGAGCGCCTCGAGATGCAGATGGAGACGCAAGCCTTGCGAAAGCTGGCAGCCGAAGACCGGGATATCGGGTGCCCATTGATGACTACTCTGGCCGCCCCAGCGGCCAGCGGCTAGGCTGTCTTCTGTATTTTTCTTATATCGCTACATTCACAGAGATTGGATTGAGAACACGCTTCAGCTCCTGTGGTGGCATTTCTGCAAGCAGCCCCCTTTTCCCCGCATTGATATAAATCTTAGGAAGTTCGAGAACCGAAGCCTCAACGTACACCTTCAGGGGTTTCCTGGTGCCAAAGGGAGAGATCCCGCCGACCACGTACCCCGTGTGCCTGTGAGCCGTTTCAGGATCGCAGGGCTCGACGCTTTTGGCGCCCAGAGCTCTGGCAAGATTCTTTGTAGAGACCTGATTGTCTCCGTGCATCAGGATCAGCAAAGGGTTCTTGCGGTCGTCCTCCATGACGAGAGTCTTGACCACCTGATGCTCATCCACTCCCAATTCACGGGATGCCACGGGCGTGCCTCCCTTCTCCTCGTACGTGTAAGTGCGGAGCGTGAAGTCGGCTCCCTTCTCCTTGAGCACGCGAACGGCCTGGGTAATGGAAAGTTTTTCTTTGGCCATGAGCAAAATCCTTTGGATTCACCACAGAGGCACGGAGGTCACAGAGGATCAATTTTTTCGTCTATCGGGAGTTGCCGATAGACGAAAAAAACCCCCGACAGGATCAGAACAAGCAATGGTTTGTTTACACGATTTTCTTGGAGCAGAACATTTTCGTTTTTCGGTATCTCCCGAAAAACGAAAGCTTTTCTCTGTGCCCTCTGGTGCGCCACCGTGGTGAAAAACGCTCTACATTGCTGCAGCTATCTCCTTCGCCAGGTCGAGCATGTCCTGCATGGTGGGTCTCACTTCGTTTTCAGGAGACGGATCAGGGAATATGCGCACAAAACAATTCCCCTGTCTGAACAAAACAATGCCCTTGTCCGCCCACGCAGCTTCCCCGATACCGGACCGACTTGAGCCTCCTTCAGTGGAGTACTTTTTCAGAATGGCACCGGCCCCTTCAGGGGTGCTCATGTCATAGATTTCCAGAACCATCCGGCTGTCCGTTTTTTCGGTTCTGTAGATGTTCACGTAGAGCAGACGAAAACCAAGAGGAAGGTAGGCTTCAGCCTCCCCATTCATGTAATCGAAAACATTGGCCCTGTTGTAAATCGTGAGAGGGCCGACCTGCTCAAAGCTCTTGAGCTTGGGGCCTTCGAGGAGAGGGTTTAGCCTGGGCAGGGAGCAGGAGAGGAAAAGGAGGCACAGGGCCACAGCGGGAAACCATCGCGGCAAAATCCCCCTGTATCTCCCTTTACGAAAGGGGGAAGGCTTTTTCGAGTTCCATGGCTGTCCTCCCCTTTGATAAAGGGGAGATGGAGGGGATTTTGTGTTTTGAGACATCAGATCTCCAGGATCTTTCCGCCGTTCGGGAGATCCGCCTCGGTGTAACCGAACTCGGCGAGAAAATGGCTCAGCGCCTCCATGTCCGGCGCCCAGCCCATCTTTTCTCCTCTGAACCGGGTAGCCAGGACGTAATCCACGATAGGAGAAGTCACGCCCATAGCCAGGAAGTTGGGCTGATGCGTGGGATTTCCGCCGGGACCGGGCTTGCTCGCCCAGAGGGCATCAACGAGACAGAGCTGCTGGCGAGGATAGAGCACTTTCCCGGTCTGTTCGTCCATGGGACCGAGGATCTCTTCGGTCTTATTGAGCGCCAGCAGATACTCCAGCGCCTGATCCTGATGTCCGGGCCACGGAGAAAAGGTGCCGAAGTGGTTCTTCATGGTCATGGTGAAGCCGCCGTAGGTTCTGCTGTGTCCTTTGCACATGGAGATGTTCACAAGGATATCCACAGACCCATCCACGAGATGCTTGAGGCATTTGGCTTTGTCGTTCCCGCTTCTCCAGGGAGAGGGGACAAGGGTGTTCGTGTTGCTTCCTCCCCATTTGTCCTCAATTCGCACGCCTTCGGGAAGGCCTCTGAAAGGGGTCTCCTGTGACAGGTCGCTTCCATGGCAGGCGTCGTAGATGTGGACGTTGGAGCCTTTCACTCCAAGAACATCGGTGAAGACATGGCAGACCTTGGACATGACAGCGCTGCGAGTGTGCTGTACCATGATGTGATTCGTCTTTATGGCTACGACCGCCTCGGACCATGGTTTGCGCGGAGGCTTGATAAAGATGCTTTGCCATGCCTGTTCCGGATTCCTGAGATCGGTGAGAGCACAAGCTAAACGGTCGATGTTCTCCCAAACCGGTTTCTGAACGACCAGTTTTTCCTGCTGCACCCAGTCGATTCCAACCTCGACGGCTCTGGTCATGGAAGGGTCCGTTACGCCTACCACTCGGAGGTTGTTCACGTTCGGGTGAATCAGCGTTTTCTTTGCGTAAGAGGCACGGGCTTCTGGGACAAAGATCAAGGGAGAAGCGGCAAAAGCGGTTCCCACGACAGCCGCGCTCTTGATGAAGGTTCTCCTGGAGATTTTTTTCATGGCCGATCCTTTCTTCTGTCCCCCCTCCCCCATAGCCCTCCCGCCAGGGAGGGGGGAGAGAGAAGGAAAAATAAAATATTCAAAAGAATAAGATCTCTGAGAGGATTTGTCAAAAGCGATAACACGGACAAGCCCAAGTCGCTTGCCGGTGCCACATCTATTACTGTTTTTTTGTGGAAAGACGCTTTCTGAACATGACACAGAGGACAAAACAGGCGGCCGCAATGAGGAGGAGAACAAAAAAGGCGTTTCTGTAGCCCTCAGGCGTGTAGACGTCGCCCACCTTGCCAGCGCGGTTGACAATAGCGCCTGTCACTCCCTGCATGACAGCCATTCCCAGCAAAGGGAAAGGATTCATGAGCCCGGACATGAGGCCCATAACGGTAGCAGGAGTTTTTGATTGAGCGATGGCCCATAGAGTGGTGCCGACTCCGCCTGCAAGGCCTCCGACAACGGCGTACAGGGTCGTCACGCCTACCAGGCCGAGCAGCAGGGGTAGGAAGGTGAGAGCAAACCAGGTGCAGGTGAGCAGAGCACAAAGAAAAGTGAGCAGATGGACCCTGTCTCGAAACCCCCGGTCTCCCAGTCTTCCGAAAAAAGGCGCGCCAAGCATGTACCCAATCGGGAGCGCCACGTTGATCATACTGGCATAGTCACGGTCGAGATTGAACAACGACATGAGAAACGGAGTTGCCCAAAGGCCCTGAAGGGAAACGGTTCCGCCAAACACTCCGAAAAAAAGGGCTGCAACGACCCAGAACCAGGATGAGGTGACAATGTGAAGAGCCGAGGGCTTAAGTTGCTTTCCATCGGAAGCAGGCTTTGAAGGGGGAGCGTCTCTGTCCGCGTAGTCCTTTACGACAAAGAAACCGATAAGAGCCAGACCCACGGTCAGTCCACCAATCACAAAAAAACTAAATCTCCAGCCCCAGGTGGCAGCCATCCAGGCAAGGGGCGTGGTAGCGGCGATAGCGCCCAGGTTTCCTGAGCCGATCAGCATCCCTGTCATGGTGCCGAGATCCTTTCGCGAGAACCACTGAGAGATCGCTTTGAGTCCCGGAACATAGACCCCGCCAACGCCGAACCCAATGAGAGCGCGGCCCACGGCAGCCCATCCAATGGAAGGGGCCAATCCAAAGACGACGCAGCCGAGGGCTGCAATGAGCGACCACAAAACTACAACTCGTCTCGGCCCCAAACGGTCGGAGAGGTAGCCGACCAAGGGCTGTTCAACAGCGTAAAGGTAGAAGTACATGGAGGACATGAATCCGAGGGCGGCTGCGTTAGTCTGAAAAGCGGCGAGCAAATCCGTGGCGATTACGGAAGTGGTGACCCGATGGAAATAGACGAGGATGTAGATCGAACAAATGACTCCGAAGACGACCCAGCGATGAGGATCAAGGGGCTCTGTTTTCGCTTCAGTTTGCATAAAGAATATCCTAGACTGACAAGCATAATTGCCCAGAACAGACTTGAAAAGCAATTTCAAAAAAGTGAGGGATGAAAGGAGACAAGCCATGGGAGATGCTATTCAATGGGAGAGCGATTTGAACAAGGCTCTGTCAAGAGCCAAGGCTGAAAAGAAACCCGTGCTCATGGATTTCTTCAACCCAGGCTGAATAGGGTGCCAGCAGAAGGATTATCCGAAGAGCGCGGCAGCGCCTGAGGCCATCTTCCTCAGAGGGGTGTGCGGGTACAAGAGTGCGAACAATCCCAAATCTCTCAAGGAGGCCTATGAGAGACTCGCAAAGGATTATCCGGACAGCGAGTGGACAAAAAGGGCTTATCCCTACAGGCTGATATAAGCATAGAGAAGCACGGACAAGCACAGTTCGCTTGTCCGTGGCACCGGGGGGAAGAAAAGATGAAAATCCTTGCTTTCAATTGCAGCCCAAAAGCTGAAAAAGCCAACACGTCCCTGATTCTCACTCCTTTCCTGAAAGGGCTGGAAAGCGGGGGCGCGGAGGTAGATCTCTACTACACCCGGAAGCTCAAGCTCAGGCCTTGCTCAGGCGATCTTCACTGCTGGTTTCAAAAACCGGGTACCTGCATCCACAAGGACGACATGCAGAGCCTATATCCGAAGCTCCGTGAAGCGGATGTCTGGGTTTTCGGGACGCCCGTCTATTTTGACGGGGTGAGCGGGCCCATGAAAAACCTGATGGACCGACTGGTCCCTCTCATTCTTCCCTTTGTGGAGTTTCGCAACGGTCACTGCGCCCATGCGCGACGGGAAGGAAGCAAGGCCGGCAAGGTCGTGCTCGTCTCGAACTGCGGCTTCTGGGAAACGGACAACTTCGATCCCCTTCTCGTGCACATGAAAGCCTTTTGCAGGACCATTGGAAGAGAATTCGCAGGCGCTCTTCTCAGGCCCTGCGGAGAAACGTTCATGGGGTTGCTGGAACTGAACAGACCTGTTCATGACATCCTGGAGGCCGCGGAGGCGGCAGGCCGCCAGCTGGCTCAAGAGGGAAAGATGTCCCCGGAGATCCTTGACAGAGTGAGCCGCGAGCTCACACCTCTTGATCGTTTTGTGACCACCTCCAACAAGGTCTGTCAGCAACATCTGGATGCGATAGAGGAGAACAAATAGGACGGGACTGGGAGAGGAATCGAAGCGCGACTATGGATCAGAACGAACACTCATACCTTAGAGACAGAAACGTCGGTCGAAGAAAGGATGACTTCGGGACAAGAGAGAAGCTCCAGAAGCATGAACGGCTGTTCAACGTGGGTCAGGTGATCACTTCCGAAATGAATCTCGACGACCTCTTCGAGGTGATCATGGAACAGACCAACCAGATGATGGGCAGCCAGAGGGCCACGGTTTTCCTACATGACGATCAGAGCAAAGAACTCTGGTCCCTGGTGGCAACGGGCATGGGCCGGAACGAAATCAGGATTCCCTCGACCTATGGGGCGGCAGGCTGGGTCTTTCAGAATAGGACGGCGCTGACCCTCAATGACGCGTACAGGGATCCCCGCTTCTTTTCTGAAGTGGACAAGCTCTCGGGGTTCCGCACCCGCAATATCGTGTGTGTGCCCCTGGTGAATCGAAGGGGAGACTGCATCGGGGCTCTTCAGGCGCTAAACAAGTCTCCCAGCGGGATCTTCTCAGAAGACGACGTGGAACTGCTCATTTTGATGTCCCACTATGCAGCCATCGCTTTGGAGAACTCAAAGCTTTACCAAGAAGTCAAGGACTATTCGGAGCGGCTTAAGGCAACGCTCATTCACATTGAGACGCTTGAAAAGGTCAAGAGCCATTTGACCAAGTTCGTTCCCATCTCCGTCGCTAAGCTGGTCGAACAGGACCCTGATAAAGTCACGCTCGAAAAGATACCGGAGGATGTGACCATTCTTTTCCTGGACATCCAGGGGTTTTCGTCGATTACAGCGGCCTATGATCAACGGCTGGTGAACGATATGGTGGAAAGCCACTTCTCAAAATACCTGGAGTGCATCAGACGCCACGGCGGGGAGGTCAATGAAGTGGCAGGCGATGGGCTGATGGTCATATTCAAGGACGGCGACTCTGAAACCCATGCGAGAGAATCCGTGAGCGCGGCTCTGGAAATCATTGAAGTGAACGGTGAGTTGAACGAGAAGCTTAACTACCCGTGGGGAATGGTGAAGCTTCACCTGGGGATCAACTCCGGAGAGGCGTGGGTCGGGTCCACAAAAATGAGAGGTCTTACCGGTGAGCGATGGACCTACACGGCTTCGGGAATGGTGACGGTCCTGGCGGCAAGGATCGGCGCTCTCTCAGGAGAGTCGCGTCTCTACGTGGGGCCGCAGACACACGAGCGGATCCAAAATCACTTCGAGTGCGTCTTCATCGGAGGGCATGAGTTGCACAATGTCAAAGAACCGGTAGCCATATATCGGGTCGTGAAGAGCAAGAGTTAGTGTAGTGTCTCAACCAAGGTTTGTCATCTTGACCGAAGGGAGAGATCCTGATAACGCGTGAAAAACATACCAGTAAACAACCACCAGTGAACAGTGCACGGACGACGGTGAACGGTGAACTCAATATGAAGCTCTTTGAACCCTTCACGATCAATGGAAAATTGCGTCTCAGGAATCGCATTGTCATGCCGGCGCTTGTCACTCGCCTGGCTACCGAAGAAGGGGAGATCACGGAAGAGTTGATCGAACGGTACCTCCTTTATGCGAAAGGGGGCACGGGCTTGATCATCACGGAGGCCATATCGGTGAGGAAGCAGAAGAGCGGTCCGCTTCTTCGCCTCAGCGAAGACCGCTTGGTTCCGGCTCTCAGGGAGTTGATCGAGCGGGTGCACAGCGAGTCGGATGCTGGAATTGCCCCTCAGATCATCCATTTCATGAAAATCAGCCGGAGCGGCTACAGGCAAAAGGTCGAGGATTTGTCTGTCGAAGAAATCAGGGAAATCCCGGAGCTTTTAGCAAGGGCGGCGGAAAGGGCGAGAACAGCCGGGTTTGACGCGGTGGAACTCCATTTCGCTCATGCCTACACCCTGTCTTCCTTTCTCTCCCGCCACAACCAGAGAAAGGACGAGTACGGGGGTTCCCTGAAGAACCGCCTGCACCTGGCTGAAGAGGTCGTTGAGGCGTCTCGAAAGGCGGTGGGCTCGGACTTCGTGCTCGGAGCCAGGATCAATGGGGACGAATCCCTAATGCGCGTGTTGCTGAAAGCGTGCTGGAGAACAGGGAGGCGGACCTGGTGGCGATTGCGAGACCCACCCTTTGCGATCCGCACTGGCCCAGGAAGACCGTAGAAGGCCGGGAACAGGAAATCCTGCGGTGCGTCTACTGCAACAAGTGCAAAGAAGCTGACGAGGCCTTCCAAAAAGTGTATTGTGTCCAAAGGAACAAGAATCTATTCTGGAAAGTCAAAACCTGGTGACTCCTTGAAATTCGTTCACACTGCAGACACTCATCTCGGGTTTGAGGTGCTCAAGGTCGCCGCGTCGGACAGCCGAGGGCGGCAGAGGAGGGCGGACTCCATTCTCGGGAATTTCCTGAAAGTCATAGACCATGCCCTTGAGAGTGACACGGACCTGTTCATCCACAGCGGAGATCTTTTCAACAAGTTCTACATACCAAGAGACAGGCTGGACGATCTGATTCAGCCTTTCAGAAGGCTTTCCAAAGCCGGCATCCCCGTGGTCATCATTCCCGGGAATCACGAGCGATCCGAATTCCCGTTCGACCTCTTTCACGGCTTGCCGGGGAGCTATGTCTTTGACCGGCCCAAGTCCTTGCTTCTGCACCTGGATGGTTACTCGGTGGGAGTTGCTGGCTTTCCCTTTATCCGAGAGGACTCCAAACGCACTTTTCTCAAGGCCCTAGATGACACGGAGTACGATGATCTCCGAAGTGATTTGAACCTTCTCGTCGTCCATCAGACGTTCGACGAAGCGACGGTAGGGCCAGGAGACTACACCTTCAGGTTGGGGCGACCGGACACGGTTGCCAGAGACACGATGCCCACGGATTTCGCTTACGTTGCGGCGGGGCACATCCACCGCTATCAGATCCTCCCCCATCCTTTGAAACCGCAGATCGGTTTTGTCTATCCCGGTTCCACCCAGCGAATGAGCTTTGCCGAGATGGACGAGGAAAAGGGGTTCGTGGAGGGGGAGGTCCTCAGCGACAGGGTGGAGACCCGTTTTGTTCCGCTCCCTTCCTGGGAAATGGAAATCGTGGAGATCGAAGCCGCGGGCCTGAGCGCGGCCGAAACAGAGAAGGAGATCCAGAGCCAGTTCTGGCGTTTCAGCGAGGACCTGGTGATTCGGTTCAACCTGACAGGCGGGGCGACGAAAAAAGACTATCCGGAGATTGATTTTGACAAACTCCGAACGGAGATGCCCCCGGTTCTGGAATGTCAGTTCGCCCTCCGGGCCGGGAAGCGGTGGATTGCGAAATGAAGAAAGGGACAAAGCAAAACAAGGGACATAGGCACACAGGCACAGAGGGACAAAACAGAAGACTTCTTTTCTTGTCTTTACCCTTTGCCTCTTTGTCCCTTTGGCACTTTGTCCCTTTCTTCCCCTTTGTGCCTTTGCCACTCTGTCCCTTTGTCCCTCGATCCGTAGAGATGGAAGCATGAAGACGAAAGAAGCCGGTTCATGGGAAGATCGGGTGGTCCCAGCGGAAGAAGTCCTGAGCAGGCTCGAACCGGGAATGAGCATCTTCATCAGCACGGGTGTGGCCGAGCCGCGAACCATGGTCAAGCACCTGATGTCTTCCGATGCCCAGAACATCGCGGACCTCGAGCTTATTCAGGTGGTCAGCCTGGGGGATGCCATCTCCCTTAAGGCGCTTCGTTCTCAGAAGTTCAGGTTGAAGACCTTTTTTTCCGGGTGGGTGGCCAGCCAGGCGATCACCGAGGGGTTGGTGGATCTGATCCCAAGCCGGTTCTCCCGCATCCCCCATCTCATCGAGTCCAGACAAATCCCCATTGACGTCGCCATTGTCCAGGTTACGCCTCCGAACGAAGCCGGTTACTGCAGCCTCGGTGTGGCCGTGGATGTTGCACGACTGGCCATGGAGCAAGCATCCTTGAAAGTGGGTGAGATCAACACCCAGATCCCAGTCACCTTCGGTGATACCTTTGTTCCTGTCTCGGACTTTGACCTTCTTGTTCGCTCAACAGATCCGCCCTTTCATTTTCCCCGGTGGACGGTGGATGACATGTTCGACAAACTGGCGGCCAATGTGGCGTCTCTGATCGAAGACGGGAGCTGCATCGGGTTTTCATTAGGCCCTCTCTTCGAGGCGCTGAGCCCGCACCTGGCCCGCAAAAAACACCTGGGCGTTCACTCTCCCTTTTTTACGGACCCGCTCATGGACCTTGTGAAGAGCGGGGCCGTGACCAATCGCCGCAAAGCAATATGGCGGGGCAAGTCTCTCGTCTCTTATGCTTTCGGTACCCAGGAGCTCATGGCGTGGCTGCACCGCAATCCCCTGGTGGAGTTCCAAGGGACGGACAAGGTTTTTGACCCGATCCAGATCGGCAGGAACCCGAAGTTCGCAGCTATTCTGCCGGCACGAAAGGTGGATCTCTCAGGCATGATTGCCCTTCACTTCGGACGGGGGAACGTTGCTGCCGGACCCGGGGAGGCCATGGACTTCCTGAACGGTGCGGAACTCTCGGAGGGAGGTCGGACGATCTTTGCCCTGCCCAGCCGGAACCGCAAGGGCTGGGCCAATGTCCGTTTGTCCATCAAGGAATTCCCGAATCAACTCACACTGCGGGAGTCGATCGACATGGTGGTGACCGAGTACGGTGTGGCCAACCTCAGGGGGAGGACACTCCGCGAGAGGGCTCAAGCCTTGATCGACATCGCGCACCCCGACGACAGGGCCAAACTGGTGGAGCAGGCCAAAGCAGAGAGGATCCTTTACCAGGATCAGATCTTCCTTGCGCATTGCAGCCGTCTTTATCCCGGGGACGTGACGGCAAAACACACCTTCAAGGGAGGAGTCAAAGTCTCTTTCAGAGCCATACGGCCCTCGGACGAAGAACAAATGAGGCGCCTTTTCTATCGATTCTCGGATCAAGCGGTGTACTACCGCTATTTCAGCCCGGTCAAAGTCATGCCCCATGCGCGAATGCAAGAATATGTCAACGTAGATTGCAACAAGGTGCTGTCTATTGTAGGGCTTGCAGGGGAGCCGGGTGAGGAGCGCCTTATCGCAGAGGCAAGGTTCGCCAAGGATCAGAATAGACCCTATGCGGATGTCGCTTTTGTGGTAGATGAGCAATACCAGGGCTTGGGCATTGCCGGCTTTCTTTACAAGATGCTCATCCGGCTCGCCAAGGAGCGCGGGATCAAAGGGTTCACGGCGGATGTGCTTGCCTCCAACAAGGCCATGATGAAGGTGTTCGAGAAAGGGGATCTGCCTGTCAAAGCCCGGCTGGAACAGGGGGTGTTCGAGCTCACGATAGACTTTGAATAATGAAAAGGGATCGAATGGCCTTAATGATCCAATCGCAGCGCTACACACATAGTGGTTAAGCACGAAATCCTAAGCACGAAACAAATTCAAAATTCGAAGGTTTCAATGACCAAAACAGGAGCATTCTGTGAGGGATTCGTTTCGGTCATTTGAATTTTGGTCATCTGCACCTATTGTTTCGGATTTCGTGCTTCGGATTTTCTTCTTCTCCAAAGAAGTCACAAAGCTGAATTATAAACTACAGGGCTTAGTATTTCACTTTTTCTTTTCATTAAGGCATTCGCTTTCTTTGACCAGCTCATTCAGGAGGTCAGCCAGGAGCCAGTCCTCCGAAACGGGCGTCAACGTGGCCCACAACTGGGCCGGAAGGCCGGCCTGCCGATAGGCATACATGATTCTGTGGACTTCATTCTGGGTGAAACCGGACATGATGACCGCCCTTGGCAAGTCGGCAGGCTCCCCCATTCCCGATCCTGTGGCCAGGCCGAGTACTTCCCTTAGAGTTCGCCCTGCGTCTTCGATCGTGGGAAAAAGGATGGGCCTGTCGCTGAACCCTGCCTTTTCCATGAACATGGTAAAGAAACGGTGTTCCTGCGGAGGATAACCGCACACC
Organism: uncultured Desulfobacteraceae bacterium; assembly: GCA_964580575.1. Taxonomy (GTDB): domain Bacteria; phylum Desulfobacterota; class DSM-4660; order Desulfatiglandales; family HGW-15; genus CAVPDE01. Next base: position 35,567 of record CAZOLJ010000001.1, on the reverse strand, counting down.
AGAATTCCTTTTGGGCCGTACATCCTTTCATCGGATTCCTGTATCTTTTGGAATTCCCCATCACTCATGACTCGCTTCCTCTCCTTCCGGCCCCTTTTCTCAGAAGGTCCGCGGTCAGAAGCAAGGCTCCGCGATCCCGGAGACTCGCCAGGGCGGAGGCTTGCTCTTGAAACCCTTCCAAGGCGTTGAAGTGACGGTCTGTGGGATCTCCTTTGAACGTAGGAATCAGGAAAAGGTGGGTGTGAGGAATACGTCGCCCACGCGCATACAGGGTGACAAACTCGGGAGAGAAGACCTTCATGATCCGCTTGGCGGTAGCTCGAGCCAGAGTGAAGAGATCGGCAGTCTCTTCTGCGGTCAGCTGATGCCACCACGGCACATGGCGCCTCGGGAGGACCAGACAATGGCCTTGAGCCAGAGGATTGATATCAAGGATGGAGAGACAGAACTCGTTCTCGATAATGACTTGAACCGGCTCGCCGCCTGAAACAATACGGCAAAAGACGCAGTCGGATCTTTCATCGCTCATGGTTTCACCTCCGTAGGCTCAAGGGGGGTAACACAGTTGAACGGTAATTGCAAGGGATCGAAAAAAGGGAGGGAGAGTTCCGGGTTGTATCTCCGGCAAGAATGTTTATTTTTTCCGAAAATGCTGGATTATCAGGGGATGATCATGATGACTCTTGAAGATATCCGAAACGACCGGGCGCTCTTGAATTCCATTGACTGGAGCATGACGCCGGAGGAGGCGGTGACGCTTTACCTGGAGTGGGGGAACAACACGGCTCACGGAAGGAAAATGGTGAAGTCCAAAAAGGATGTGTCTTACTACTTTGTGGTGAACACGTGGAACGAGCCCCCGATGATCTACCTCGTGCGGCGCAACTCCGATGAGGCCGTGGATTTGGCGGCGATCGAACTTCCCCTGCATCTCAGAAAGCGCTTTGAGGAAACCGTAGCTCGCAGGAAGAGCGTTTACGGGCTCACTCCGGAAGTGAAAGAGTGGCTGCAAAGGGAGACCGAGCAGGCTGCATAGATGTTTTTGACCCCGGTCCGGGGGGTGTGGTCTCTTTAGAGCGCTCGCGTCTCAGTAAGCAGTAGGTGGCGCCAGGCAGTTGTCTTTTCTGCCTACTACCTACTGCATACTGCTTACTTATCAGTTCTGACTCAAGGGATGGTTCCAAGGCAAAGAGCCTTTGTATGGAGGAAAACACCAACGCTGGATTTTGGGTTTGACAGGGTGTGAGGTTGTTTGTACAAGAAACAATCAATCATGCCAGAAGGTGTTCCGAGATGCGGAACGTCGTTGTGCGGCAAGGGCGCATTGACGCAGGTGAGGAACGAAGAAAGGGAGGGAAGCGATGGCTTTTGAAAAGGAAATGCAGATTTTGGTGGACGCAGAGAAAAACCGAAAATCCATCGGACCTGTTTCGGACATGGTGGCGGGGGGATTGTCGCTGGACGATGCCTATCGGATCTGTGAACGCAACATTGAAAAACGGATGAAGGCTGGAGAAAAACTTGCCGGTTACAAGATAGGCTTTACCAACCTCGTGGTTCGGGAAAAGATGGGGTTGCCGGATTCGACCTACGGCTATCTCCTGGATGGAATGGTGCTCAAGAACGGGGTGAAAGTGAATATGAGCGAACTCATAGCCCCGAAGCTCGAGTGCGAAATCTGCATGAAACTGAAAAGCGGCCTTAAAGGAAAGGGCTTGAGCGCTGAAGACGTGATCAAAGCTACGGAAGCGGTGAGCGCCTCCTTTGAAATCTGCGATGCCCGGATCAAGGATTGGAGATGTCCTTACCCCGATTTCTTCGCTGACAATGGGTTTTCGGCTCGGATTGTTCTCTCCGGTCAGTGGCGTCCGGTGGCGGGATTTGATTTTCTGAACGAAAAAGTGGTGCTCACCCAGGCCGGCAAAGAACTGGCGCAGGGCACCGGCGCTCTTGCCATGGGGCATCCTGGCAAGGCCGTGGCGTGGCTTGCGGGGAAGCTGGCGGACCGCAACAAAGGGCTTGAAGCAGGGCAAGTCATCATGACCGGTACCCTAACTCCCATTCTGCCCATTGAAAAGGGCGCCACCTATACGGCGAGGTTTTCGACATTAGGAGAGGTGACCGTCACATTCGCATAAAGAACTCAGGATAAGACCCAAGGTTATAGGTTAAAGGAGAAAGGAAAAAGGATAAAAACGAAAATCCTTATCCTTAGCTTTTTTTATCTTGTCCTTTAACCTTTATCCTTTTTCCTTATCTGCCTAGGTACTCCACAATGGCCTTGAACTGGCCCTCACCGTCCAGCTCAGCCTCAGCCAGAACCATATCGGCCTGGCCGCTGCCCAGGAAGTGTCCCTTCTTAAAGGGATGGAGGGACATCCTGCGGCCCCGCTCGGAACAAACCCATCGATACAGGGTGGGCAAGGTGAATCCCGTCATGCCCAGAGCCTCTCCTGCTAGGCGGGCAGGAAAAACTCGCTCCTGTTCAGCCTCCGGCAACAAGTCAAAGAGCTCAGCACTGGCCACATAATACACCTTGAGATCAATGCCTTTCTGTTTCAGAAGGGGCAAGGTTTCTTCCACAAAAGCATAAGCCACTTCACTGCCCTGAAGCACCAGAGTGCCGTCGCCCTTTCCTTCTGCCGCTTTCAGGAGATACACGCCGGTGGAAGCCGCCGTGGCAGGCGCAAGCCCCAAGGCCTTTCGATCCAGGACTCTCTCGCTCGGCCTGGTCACAAAGGGAGCAATGACCGCCGGTCTTTTCGCCAGTGCGGCGGATGTGACGATCCACATCTCCTGTGGATCCCATGGGGTCAAGGTGATTGCAGTCCCCTTGGGGAAATTCCCTTGCAGCAGCTGGAGAGGCTGAGGATCCGCGTGGGTGGGACCGTCTTCCCCTGTTTTAATTCCTGAGTGGGCGCAGACCAGAACGATAGGTCGATAAGGTCCTTTCGCGATCGCCTGCCTGGCCTGATTGCCGATGGCGTGCAAGCGTGCGGCGATATGACTGAGAGGAGCAATGAAGGCGGCATAGGACGAACCGACGCCGATGTGGCTGCCGAAACTCGCCAGGCCGGAAAGGATGCCCGCCATGGCATCTTCACATATACCGCCGACAGAAAGGGTGCGCGAAAAGGGATTGGTCGCAGCGTTGAAATACCCTTCAGGAAAACCTTTCGCTCCGGTGTTCACGCTCGTCGACCCGAGCAAATCCGCAGAGGAGACGAAAATAGCGCCCTGGCTCGCTTTGTTGTAGTACTCCAAGACGCGGCCCAGTTCGCCTCTGAGGGTTGTCGTTTTTCCCGGCGTGAGCTTGAGGGCTTCAGGGATCTCGTGCCCTTCCTTTTCAGCTGTCCTGTAAACCGCATCGACCTGGGGAGCGTTCTTTCGGGGTTGTCGCTTCTTGCGGTTCAGTCGGTCACGCGCCTGGACTGTCCGCTTTGCCATGGCCTTGACCAGATCGGGGCTTCGCTCGATCACGGCCCTGATAGCCGACAAGGCTTCCCAGAGGCATTCTTCGATAAGGTCACTCTTTTGGCCTGCCTTGCAGCGCTGTTCACCCTCGCACCGGGGGAGTTCTATGCCGGCGCTCTCCATCAAAAGCTGGACAGCAGTGAAAAACCCGCTGCTGCAAAGACCATGTCCTGCGCCATGGGAGCCTTTGCCTTCAATCCCGTATTGCCAACCCTTGGTGGTGCGGTAAACGATGGCTGTGGGCTGGCTGTTTTTGATCCGGACCGCCAGGCGTTGAGCGGCCAGGATCTGCTGGAAATCCATGCCCTGGGGCACGTAGATCACGTTCCAGTCATGAAGGTAGGCCAGTTCCATGGGAGTCCACTGCACATAGTCGCCAGGCTTTTCGCCTTCCCGGCACACCTGATTCGAATCAATGGAAGCCTGGTTCCAGTCTACGTGGAGAATCGCGTTTTTCAAGGATGCGGTGCCGGCCGCAGCCAAGGCTTCGCTCACGCGGCCAGGGGTCATTCCGCCTTCTCCGTCCACAAAGTGGACAAAGGGACCGCGAGCTCCGTAACGATCCGCGGCCCCGAACGCGAGTCCCAGGGAGCTGGCTATTCCCACGCCTGAAGCGCCTGTGGAAAGGCGAACAAAAGGGGTTGCGGGGGTGGGGTGCCCGTCGAGCGCTTTTGAGTGAAACTTGGTGAACAGAGGGGTTTTGGTCACAGGGTTCCGCCTGAATCCGAGGAGGTCCTCGAGCCGCAGCTGCAAGGCTTGGTTCTGCGGCAGAAGATCAGGGGCTCCCACTCGGACCATTTCGTTCCGGAGTGCCCAGAGGGCGTAGAGGCCCATGGTCTTGTGGCCTGCCGAAAAGGAGATCACATCCGCGTCCTGACGATCCGGGTCTGAGACGTCGTAGTCCATGGAGTCAAAGAGAATGCCCTGGAGCATGCGACCCGACGAGATCGATCCCCCCGGGTGTCCGGAAACCGGCACATAGTTGAAAAGCAGGGCGCAGAGCGAACGGTACAGAAGATCCATGGTTTCGAATCGACGCAGGTCAGCGTCCGAAAGGGGTTTCTTGGCTCCCTTCATCTCTTTGCTGATGTCGATGTAAACCCCTCTCCTGGGTCCAAATTTCAGTGTCATATACAACTCCTCAAGAAGAAAGATTAAAGGATAAAGGACAAAGGTTAAGAGACAAGAGACGAAAAAAGAGTTAAGGCCGAGAGTTGAAGGATTTCCATTTTATCCTTTGTCCTTTTTCCTTTTTCGTCGTTTCTTACGACATCGCTTCAAAAACGAGTTCCGTCAGATCTTTCACCACCAGATCCACCTTGTCCCGGCGGGCCCTGGTGGCAATGGTTCTCAGGCACTGCTGGCAGGACGACACCACCATGTCGGCCTTGGTGTCTGCGATGTCCTGGAGCTTCCTCTGAGCCACTTTGGCGGAGAGCTCGGGGTTCACCATCTCCACATTGCCTCCTCCTCCGCAACACATGGAAAGCTGGCGATTGTAAGCCATTTCCACGAGTTTGAGGCCGGGAATCGCTTTGAGGACCTGACGCGGCTCTTCAAAAACCCCGCTGTTTCTGCCGAGGTCGCAGGGGTCATGATAGGTCACGGTGACGTTCATTTCTTTGAGCGGGATCTTCTTGTCCAGGATCATCTGGTGAAGCATCTGGCTCGAATGGTAAAGTTCCACGCCGGGCAAACGGTAGAGGTGTTTCCATGTGTGGTAACAGGAAGGGCAGGTGAAAACCACTTTCTTGGCGCCCGCCTCTTCGACCTTCTGTATGTTGTGCTCCATCAGGGCCTTGATCTTGTCGGGCATCCCTGTTCCGATGAGGGGAAAACCGCAACACCATTCCTCCCCGCCAAGGATGGTGAAATCCACCTTGGCCTGGTCCATGATGCGGGCCATGTTCACGGGAATCCTCTGGGCCATGGGGAAAAAGGATGCTACGCATCCCACAAAGAAGATCACTTCGGCGCGCTCCTTTTCAAAAGCGCCCTCGGGCAGGTTCTTGATCAGTTCCTTCCACTCGGCGCGCTCCCTGTTGTCGTCATCAGTGATGTTGTGCTCCTTTTCCAGGAAGCGGACGACCGAGTCGGCGATCTTCGGGTAAAGTCCCTCGCCCACCAAGCATTCCCGGTCCCGAAACACGAGATCCTTGGTCTGGACCTTGGGAAAGCATGCGGCGGTGCATGCGCCGCAACCCAGGCAGGAGAAAATGGATTTCTCGATCTCCGGACTCCACTCCAGCCGGCCCTCGATGACGGCCCTGGTAATGGCGTTTCTGCCTCTGGGAGCGGAAGACTCTTTGCCTTCAGCAAGGTAGATGGGGCAATTGGGCAAACAGAAGCCGCACTTATTGCACTTGGCGACTTCATCGTAAGACAACTTGCGAAGCTGAGTGAGATTCATAGGTGATCCTCTAGGTTTTGATGTTCATTCCTGAAGAACTTGCGGTTTCACACATCTAAAATCCCCTCTGTCTCCCCTTTGCAAAGGGGAGGACTTAGGCTGCTCTTCCCCTTTCGGAAAGCGGCTCGACCTGAGCTCGCCGAAGGTGGGGATAAAGGGGGATTTGGGGATCTGTTTTGCAGAGAAGGTGTATTTCATTGACGCCCCTGCACCCTGCAACGCGCACCCTGTCCCCTGTACCTTTCTATAGCCCCACGGCAAACCGGCCGGGATTCATGACTCCCAAAGGATCCAGTTCGAAACGGATCCTCTTCATCAGGTCCAGATCCGAACCTGGCTCCCCCCATATGGGCAAAGCCTTCTTGAGATCGGCAGGGGCTCTCTGCACTACCAAATTCCCCCCTGCGTTGCGGCATTCGGCAAGGAGCGTCCGGGCAGCGTCGACCAGGGCCTTGTCATCACCGCCTTTTGGAGTCGGCAGAAGGTTGATCAGGATCAAACCGTTTCCCGCATGGCAGAGCATGGTGTGATCCAGCCCGGCTTGCGACAAGGTCTTGTGGGCAAACTCGAAGATCGTCTTCCATGCCGCCAAAGGATAGTTGAGCTGAAGCGCCACAAGCCGCGGGAAACGCTGAAGGGCGGATCCCTGCAGCTCGCCCACGGTGAGCCAGAAAAGCCGGTGCTTTTCTTCCTGTACGAGAGCGTGTCCCTTGGCTTTGAAATGGGGAGCCATGGCAAGCAGTTCCTTTCGCATGCGGCCCACGGCTTCGTCAAAAGCTTCCAGGGCCACCATCACCACGTAGGAGCCCGGGGTGAAATCCAGGGATCCTCGGAAATCCATGTTTTCGACAGCCGCTTTGTTGGCCACTTCCACGGCTGCCGGCAGGAGCTTAGTTCCAAGAATGGCCCCGGCAAAAGCGCCGGCGCCCGAAAAGGAATCAAAGGAGAAGAGAAGGGTTTCCATCTTCTCGGGAAGAGGGAGGAGCCTCAGGGTCATTTCACAAAGGGTGCCCAGAGAGCCCAGAGAACCGATCATGAGCTTCGACACATCATAACCGGAAACATTCTTCACGGTCTTGCCTCCGGCGCCGATAATATCTCCCTTCGGGGTCACAAACCGGACCCCGAGCACGAGATCCCTGGGCAGGCCGTAGAGCAGTCGCCGGGGACCGGTCGTGTTGGAGGCCACGATGCCCCCAAGGGTGGCCTTTTCGCTGAAGGGAGGATCTATGGGGAGAAAGCAGCCGCTGTGGGATCGGTCCGAGCAGACAAACTCCCCTGCCTCGGTCTTGAGATCTTCAAGAGGCAGATAGCAGCGGTCCTCCTCGGTGGCCAGCCTGGCCTGAACATCTCTGAATTTCACGCCTGCTTCAACCGTGATGGTCAGGTTGGCCGTGTCCACGTCGAGCATGTGATTCATGCGGGCCATGCACACCACAAGGTCCAGCCGCTTGGGGGGATTTCCCATGGCCATCTTCGTTCCGCTTCCCCAGGGAACCATGGCCAGGTTCCCGCGGCATGCGCATTGGACAACGGCGGCCACCATCCGCGTGTCTTTGGGAAACGCCACGGCCTTGGGAGCCACGCCGTCCACGGTGTATTGCGCGGTCACACCGGGATCGGTCTTGAAGCGGTCCGGGCCTGTAATGCCGGTTAGCTCTTCTAGGGCTTTTTTCAATTCCGCCACGTCACATCTCCTTTTCTAGCTTGGCAGGGTGCATGTTGCAGGTTGCCTGTGGCAGGGAGTACGGTTCACAAAATACTGTTCACTGGCAACTGATGACTGATTACTCGCTTTCAGGCCTGGGCCGGCGGGATCACCTTACCCGGATTCCACATCTCTTGCGGGTCAAAGGCCTTCTTGAGAGACCGCATGAACTCAATGTCGTTCTTGGAGAAAACGAAGGACATCTCCTTGAGCTTCTCGGTCCCGATGCCGTGCTCTCCGCTGATGGTTCCTCCGGCGTCGGCACAGATCTTCAGAATCTCGGTGGCGGCTTTGTGCACCCGTGCGAGCATCTCTTTGTCTCTTTCATCAAAGAGGATGAGAGGATGAAGATTCCCGTCACCGGCATGGAACACATTGCCGATGGGCAAGTCGTACTTCTTTCCCACCTCAAGCACTTTGCTCAGAACTTCGGGCAGCTTGGTCCGCGGAACGGTTCCGTCACAGACGAGATAGCTGGGGCGCAGACGGGCTACGGCGCCGAACGCCCCTTTTCGACCGGCCCAAAGAGCCGCGCGCTCCGCTTCGCTCTTAGCCATCCGAATGTCCCGCACCTTGTGACGTTTGCAGATCTCCATGATTTTTTCAGCTTGCCGGTCCATGCCGTCGATCATGCCGTCGAGTTCGATGATCAGGACGGCTGCGGCGTCCATAGGATATCCTGCGTGTACCGATTCTTCCACGGCTTTGAGAACCAGGTTGTCCATCATCTCCAGGGTGGCCGGAACGATCCCCTCGCTGATGATGGCGGAGACCGTATTGCTGGCATCCTCAATCGTGTTGTAGACGGCCAGCATGGTCTTGACCGCTTCCGGAGCCGGAATCAGCTTGAGCATGAGCTTGGTGGCTATCCCGAGGGTGCCTTCGCTTCCCACGAGAAGGCCCGTGAGGTCATATCCCGGGTTGTCCTGAGATTTGCCGCCGGTCCAGACGACCGTGCCGTCATCCAGCACGAGTTCAGCGCCCAGCACATGATTGGTGGTCACGCCGTACTTGAGGCAATGGGGTCCCCCGGAGTTCTCGCCGAAATTGCCGCCCAGGGTGGAGACCTTCTGGCTGGCCGGATCCGGCGCATAGACCAAGCCCTTTTTCAGGAGCATGGTCTGAAGGTCCAGGGTAATGACCCCCGGCTCCACGGTGACGGTCCGATTGGGGATGTCCACCTCCAGAACACGGTTCATGCGCGAGAAATGAACGACAATGCCCCCTCTCACGGGGATGGTTCCGCCGCTCAGGTTCGTCCCTGAGCCGCGGCCGATGATGGGGATCTTCTCTTCGTGAGCCAGGCGCACGACCTTTGAAACTTCTTCAGTCGAATTGGGAAGCACCACCACGTCGGGTTTGCCTTTTTCAAGAGAGGCATCGTACCCGTAGAGGGTGAGGTCCATGTCTGAATGAAGAACATAGTCGGAGCGGACGATATCTTTCAGTTTGTTGATGAGCGTTTGCTTTTCCATGGGAACTCCTTTGCTTATCGAATAGGTGCCGATCAGGATTGAATCGATTGCCCCGGTCTGGAGCAAACCGGGTCCCTATCAAGTCACAGTTGAAGCCAAAAATCAAGAGCCTGATTTTCCCCGCCCCCACCTTGCCTCCCCCGTTGAGGGGGAGGCAACTATCAGTCTTCGCTCAGAATTCCCCTCCCCCGGAACGAGCCTAAATTTCTATTTCCCCTCCCTTGGTGGGAGGGGTTAGGGGAGGGGGGAGGTAAATGAGCATCGGCAATCAAACACGGAGACACTCCATTAGCCGCCGAAGAGCGGGATGACATAGGGTCCTTCGGGGACCACGGCGATTTCCGTATCCCCATGAGCCCGAACGCTGGCGGCCACAGCCTCTTCCACCGAAGGGACCATCTCCACGAACACATGGTCTCGTTCGGATTCCGAGAGCCCTGTGGAATAGAGCTGGATATGTCCCACCCGGAGGGGCTTGAGCAGCATCTCCGTCTCCCACTCGTCGATGAGGGCCTTGTCCCGGCCTTCGATAAGTCTCATGAATCGCTCCGGCCCTACCTGACAGAGGAGTCGCTGGGCTTCTGCGAATTCAGGGCTTCCCATGCCCTCCGAGCACTCGCTGGCAATGATGATGGTCCCTCCAGGCTCCAGGATGTCCATGACCCCCACCATGCCCTTCACCGTCTGGTAGTAGGTCTTGTCCAGGGGGTAGCCGGCCGAGGTGGTCACAATAGTTTTGAACCGCCTTGGGATCCTGATTTCCGCATGCTTTCTCATGAATGCAATGGCCAGAGCGTGGGAGGCTTCGACTTCGCCGGAATTGACAAATCCCAATCGCCTTCTCTCATCAATGACGACATTCACGGCTACGACGCCTCCAATGGCCCGGACGATTTCCATCTGCTCGTTGTGCAGGGGGTTCCCTTCGATGACGCAGTTCGCAGCCTTGCAGTGTTCCAGAATCTTGGCCCTGTGAAACATGAGGATGGTGTCCTGGTAAGCTACACCCGGCGACACGACTTTGCGGCCTCCGGAGTACCCCGCCATGAAATGGGGCTCCACAAGGCCCGTGACGATCTTCAGATCCGCCTCTGCGAAACGGCGGTCGATCATGATGGGAATCCCGCCGGAGGTTTTGCCGAGATCGACGTGTGTCTCCTTGTCCCTTGCAAAGTGATTTTCAATTCGGATGGTTTTGAATATCTCGTCCGACCCCACCACCTCTCGCAGCTCTTCTCCCTCATTGGGACGGTGAAGGCCGGTGGCCACGAGGATCAGGATGTTTTCCCCGGGGATGCCTGCCCGGTTGAGGCTCTCGACGAGGGGCGGGAGGATCAGCCCATTGGGGACCGGCCGGGTGATGTCGCAAATGAGAATGCAGGCATTTCTTTTCCCTTTGGCCAGTTCCAGAAGGGAAGGGCATCCCACGGGCTTTTCCAGCGCGCGGCGAACGGCTCCGCTGGGGTCCGGAAGCAAAGGCATGGGATGCTTCCGGATCACGTGGGCACGAACAGCCTCAGGCAGATCAATGGTCAACCCCTTTCGTCCGTACAGAAGATCAATTTTCATTGCAGCTCCTAATGGTACAGGCACAAAGGTGCAAAGGCACAAAGGGACAAAGCAGAAAACTTCTTTTCTTGTCTTTACCCTTTGCATCTTTGTCCCTTTGTTACTTTGTCCCTTTCTTCCTTCTATTCAAATTCTCGGATCGCGTCAATGGCCACGCCCATGGAACAGTCGGTCTCCCGCTCCATGATGATGTCCACCACATAAGGGAGCCCTGATTCAACGCCCCTCTTCAGGGCGGCCTTGATCTCCTTGGGATCAGTGACTCGCTCGCCTGCGGCGCCGCAAGCTTCTGCAAATTTCACAAAGTCAAATCCCCGGCCTTCGTTCTCGGCAACCTGGGTGGCGCGTTCCACGTTTACGGCGCCTCGGCCGCCTGCTGCCATGGCCACGGGAACCTGCTCGGCCTGGATAGCGCGCAAGCTGTCATACCAGATCTGCACCTCGAAATCCATGTCGTACAGGTACTTCTCGGCCTGGCGGATCAGGCCTAGATAACCGTTGTTCAGGACCACGATCACAAAGGGAACCTTGTACATCACGGCCACGGGCAGAGCGTCCATGCAGAACTGAAATCCGAAGTCACCGACCACGTCCACGACCACCTTGTCGGGCCGTGCCACTTTCGCGCCGATGGAGGCAGGCATGTCCCATCCAAGAGGGCCGGCGCCGCCGCAGTCCAGGTAATGCCTGGGCTTGGAGATCTTCTGGAGCTGTCCTGACCAGATCTGGTTCAGCCCGATGCAGGTGACAAACACCGTGTCCTCGTCGAAGAACTCATTGATCTCCTTGAATACCCTCTGGGGTTTGATGGGGATGTTGTCGTAGTCGGTTTTCCGCTCCATCTTGGCCCGGATCTGGGAAATGTCCAGTTTGGTGGGCGGCCGCTTGACGTTACGGCGCTTCACCTCGTCCAGAAGGGCTTGAAGAGTCAGTTTCGCGTCGGCACAGATTCCAAGGTCCGGCATGATGTTCTTGCCGATCTGGCCCGGATCGATTTCCACGTGGATGAACTTACGACTGCCCTTGTACACCTTGAGGTCACCGGTGTGGCGGTCGTTAAAACGGGCTCCCACAGCCAGGACCAGAGTGGAATCCAGGAAGACCTGGTTTCCGGACCGGGTGTTGCACTGAATGCCCACGTGCCCGGCCATGAGCGGGTGGTTCCAGGGAATGCCGCTCTTTCCCATGTAGCTGGAGACCACGGGAACCTGGAGAGCCTCAGCCAGAGCCACGAATTCCTTGCAGGCATCCGCCACAAGGACCCCGCCGCCCAGGAGCATGACGGGCTTTTCGGCAGCCAGGAGCATATCCACGGTCTTCTGGACCTGCTTCGCGTTCGGAGGCATGCGCAGAATGGGGAGAGGTTCGTCGACCTCCGGATCGTACTCGATCTCCTCTTTCTGAACGTCCAGGGGCAGATCGATCAAGACCGGCCCGGGCCGGCCCTCCCGCATGATTTTGAAGGCCTCGCGGAAAACCCAGGGCACCATGGCCGGATCCTTGATGCAATAGGATTTCTTGGTGATGGGCTTGACCACCTCGGCGATGTTCACCGCCTGGAAAGCCTCCCGGTCGAGCTGAACCCGCACATTCTGGCCGGTGAGGGCCAGGATAGGAATCGAGTCCACCTGGGCCGTGTACAGTCCCGTGACGAAGTTGCTGGCGCCGGGACCCGAGGTGGCCGCGCACACCCCAACGGTTCCGAGTGACCTGGCGTAACCGTCGGCCATGTGGATGGCGCTTTCCTCATGACGGGTGACCATGTGTTTGATGGTCCCCAAATCCTTCAAGGCGCGATAGAAGGGGAGAATCCCCGCGCCGGGTATCCCGAAGATGTGTTTGACGCCCTCGCTTTGAAGAATTCTGACAGCCGCTGCCATTGTCGTCATCCTAGCCATGGTTGATCTCCTTTGTTTCGAAGAATTCATTGTCTAACTTGGGGAATGAGACAGGAATCCTTGCCTTTAGGCGAAGACTCAGTTTGGTTTTGGCACTATGATACAGGGACAAAGGGACAGAGGCACAAAGGCACAAAGCAGAAAGACCTTACTCTTCTTTCCCTCTGTCTCTTTGTCCCTTTCTTTACTTTGTGCCTTTGCATCTTTGTGCCTTTGTCCCTCAAGCTGTCGGATGAAGGCGACAGCAGTTTCCTTTGACTTCATAACGTTTCTTTGAACCCCAGATCCCTGGAGATGGCCTGAGAGCAATTCATAACCGATTGGGCGAAAAACTTGATTCTCGGCGGTGCAATGCGCATTGCCGCTCCGGATATGGAGACCACCCCTGCCGGCTCGCCTCGGTGGTCCGCCACCAGGGCGGCCACACACCGGACCCCTTCCTCCATTTCCTGGTTGTCCACGGAGTAGCCCTGAGTCCTGATGCGAGCGAGTTCATGCAGAAATCTGCCGCGGTCCACAAAGGTGTGGGGAGTGTGGGAAGTCAAGGGCGTTCGGTCCAGATAGGCCTCCACTTCAGAAATAGGCCACCGGCTGAGAAGCATTTTCCCCACGCCCGTGCAATAGAGGGGAACCCGGGCGCCGGGTTTGGTGAAGAGCTGAAGCATGGAGTGATCGCTACGGATGTGGTCGAGATAAGCCATGTGATCGCCGTCCTGCACGGCAAGGTTCACGCTTTCGTGGGTTTCGGCCAGCAGGTTTTCGAGATGGGGTCTTGCAATGGCGGTCAGGCTGAAATGCTGCTGCACCCTGGTGCCCAGTTCCAGGAACTGAATGGAGAGGGAGAGCCTTTTCGACACCGCATCCTGCTTGAGATAACGGCGCTCCACCAGTGTGGAGGTCATCCGGTGGATGGTGGCCGGGGGGAAGCCTGTGCGTGTGGAAAGCTCCCGGATCCCGATGCTTCCTTCCCTGGCTACAGTTTCAATGACGTCGAGAACCTTGTGAAGAGATTTCATCGCTGTCTCGTATTGTGGAACACCATCTTATAATACGATACAGTGAATACCCTCCCGGCAAGGGAATGTCAAGACCTAATGCACGCGTTTTGCCGCCACTCAATTAGAACCCCGAAACTCGAATGTAGAATGTCGAACAAGGAATTTCGAATGATGAAGTCAAATTTCTTCTTGGGTTTCCTTCGGCGTTCGTTATTCGTCATTCGATATTCTGCGGTGCGCTTTTGAGCTTTTACGCAACTTGCGGAAACGTCCCGGGCTAAGAGTCCAATGCATATCATGGCCGTCTTCCTCCTTGACCGGCCAGAAGGCATTTCGTATACTCCGCGGCACAAGAAAGTACTGTCGAATTATTATGGAAGATCGAGGTGAAAGCTTCAGAAGCAGAAACAAAACCCTCCCCCTTGAGGGGGAAGGGAAAAGGGTGGGGGTGAAAGGCCTGAAGGGGGTAGCGAGAAAACCGAGGAAACAGTCTACGGATACAGAGGGACGTTTGTGGAGGCATCTTAGAGACCGACAGATAGAAGGCTTTAAGTTTCGTCGCCAACACCCCATTGGCACTTATGTTGTGGATTTTGTGAACCTCGAGAAGAAAGTGGTCATAGAGTTAGACGGAGGGCAGCACGCACTCGTACAAGCCGATAGGATTCGTGATGAATGGCTCCGGGCTGAAGGGTATAGGGTGCTGCGATTTTGGGATAACGAGGTATTCACCAACTTAGAAGGTGTTTTGGAGTCCATTCGTAATGCCCTCCTCACCCCTCACCCTGACCCTCTCCCCCAAGGGGAGAGGGGACATAAATCTTGACAGTTCTGCACAAAAAGACAGGAGCTCTGCGATGAAACCAGTTGTTTTGGTGACACGAAAATTGCCGGCCGCTGTGGAGGATCGCCTGCGCCGTAATTACCAGGCCCGGCTCAATCCCGATGACCATCTCTACTCCAGCGATGCGCTGATCGAGAGCGCCGCCGGTACCGACGCGATCCTTCCATGTCACACGGAGCGCTTTACAGCGCCGGTCATCGAACGGCTCCCCAAGACCGTCCGCATCATCGCCAACTACTCGGTGGGATTCGACCATGTGGACATTGCGGCGGCAAAACGCCGTGGGCTGGTGGTGACCAACACCCCGGATGTCCTCTCCGATGCCACGGCCGAGGTGGCCATCATGCTCATGCTGGGCGCAGCCCGGCGTGCCTCCGAAGGGGAGCGCCTGGTGCGGACCCAATCATGGCGGGATTGGAGCCCCAGCTTCATGGTGGGCATCCAGGTGACCGGCAAACGGCTCGGCATCGTAGGTTTTGGGCGCGTGGGCCGGGTCACGGCTCGGCGAGCCCGTGGGTTTGACATGACCATCCACTATCACGACCTCCATCGGCTTGCGCCGGAACAAGAAGAAGGTGCGATTTTCCACCCCACACCGGAAGATCTCATGCCGCACTGCGACTTCCTGGCATTCCACTGCGTGGCAACGCCGCAGACCCAGCGCATGCTCAATGCCGAACGGATTGCACTTCTCCCGGACGGCGCCATTATCATCAACGCCAGCCGCGGCGCGGTCGTCGTCGACGATGCGCTCATAGCCGCTTTGAAATCCGGCAAGGTGGCTGCCGCGGGTCTTGATGTGTTCAACAACGAGCCCAACATCGATCCGCGGTACAGGGATCTGCCGAACACCTTCCTGATGCCCCACATCGGGAGCGCCACCAAGGAGACCCGCGACGCCATGGGATTCCGGGCTGTGGACAACCTGGATGCGTTTTTTGCAGGCAGAGAACCGCGGGACCGGGTGGCGTGAAGGCCTAAGGACTTTCTCCTTCACCCCCACCCTTGCCCTCCCCCGTCAAGGGGGAGGGAAGTTGCTTTGGGAGAGGGGCGGGGTGAGGGGGCGAAGGGAAATGAAAGACCAAGAGGAACCTGTTCACAAACAAACTTGAGGAGTCATTATGGGCAAAAAAGAGGATATGTTGAAAGGAAAGAAGATACTGGTCGTCGACGATGAACCGGATGTTCTGGACACTCTCGAGGATCTGCTATCCATGTGCGAAGTGGTGAAGGCTGGAAGCTTCGAGGAGGCGAAGCGGCAACTGGAAACGCAGCACTTTGACATGACTGTCCTGGACATCATGGGAGTCAATGGATACGAACTCCTGGAAATAGCCGTTAAGAAAAAGGTCCTTTCCGTGATGCTGACCGCCCATGCCCTCAGCCCTGAGGACACCATGAAGTCCTTCAAGGGCGGGGCTGCCTACTATGTGCCGAAGGACAAAATTGCTGAGATGGAGACCATTCTCGCGAACATCCTGGACCTAAAAAAGAAGGGGGAGAACACCTGGATACCGTTTGTGGGCTGGGCCGAGGCTTATTACAGTGCCAAGTTCGGGTTCAAGTGGGAAAATCAGAAGAAAGAGTTGCAGGAGAAGATGAAGTAGGACGGCCGAAGATTCCAACTGGCCGCTATCCGACAAATACTCTCCCCTCCCCTGGTGGAGGGGACAAAGGGGAGGGGGAAAAAGGAAGCTATGCAGTAATGGCGATCTTTTCCACCCCCACCCTCGCCCTCCCCCGTCGAGGGGGAGGGTTACCTTGGGTTTTCGAACAGCCTCCTCAGCTCGGCTTTCATGTGTCCGGTGACTGCCGACCCGATCTCATCAATTCCCGTACGCCAGAGACGGCAGCCACAAGCCGATCTGCGGGAATACGTACAGCATAACTATCGCTAAGAGCTGGATCGCCATGTAGGGCATCATCCCCAGGAAGATCTGGTTCAGCGTCACGTGCGGCGGCGACACGCCCTTAAGGTAAAACGCGGCCATGGCCACAGGCGGCGACAGGAAGGCCGTCTGCAGGTTCAGTGCCACCAGCAGCCCGAAGAAAAGAGGATTGATGTCGAAGTGGGAGAGAAGGGGCAGGAAGATCGGCATGAAGATGATAATGATCTCTGTCCATTCCAAAGGCCAGCCCAGGAGGAAGATGATGACTTGCGCCAGGATCATGAACTGCAGCGGAGTCATATCGAGCGATTTTACCCAATTGTTGACGATCTCCTGGCCGCCGAGCAAAGCGAAGGCTGCCGCGAAAATGCCTGAGCCCACAAAGAGCCAGCAGACCATGGCGCTGGTTTTTGCGCAGAGGTACACGGATTCCTTGAGCACACTCCAGGTGAGCCGTTTATAGGCTGCAGCCAGAATGAAACCTCCGAATGCGCCCATGGCCGCCGCCTCGGCAGGAGTTGCCAGGCCGACCACGATGGTGCCGAGCACCCCGAGGATGATGATTGCCAGCGGGAAAAAGGATCCCAGCAGCATTTTGAAGATCTCGAGCCGGACAAAGGTGAGAATCGCATAGACCATCACCAGGATGCCCGTGAAAATCGCCGCCGTAATCCACCACCAGGTGGGAACCGAAGTTCGTTTAGCCGGCGCAGCTGCCGTCTGAGCCCCTTCCGCCGTTTGCTCTGCCTTGTCGGGTTCGGTCGCCTGGGTCTCTTGCTGTTCGGAACCCTCCGGTTCCTGCAAGCCCCCAACGTCAGCCTCTGTTTCCCCTGCCGCCGTTGCCGCGATGCCCATCGCCTGCACGCCCTCGGGCACTACTTCTTCGGGTGCGGTTGCTACGAGATAGAGCGAACCAAGGAGCGCGGCCACTGCCAGGGCCGGCAGAAGCGCGATGAAAAGGTTGTTGAGCAGGGTGTACATGGGCACATCGGCATTGCGCTTGCCCTTCATGGCACGAGCTATCCCGAGCAGGACATTCTTGCTTTTAGTCTGACAAATGACTTCCGCGAATTTGGGCAGATAGACGCACGCGTCTTCCTCGGATAGGGGAGGCGCAGAGCTAGGACTCAGTTTCGCGTAGATGATGACGTAGAGGACGTAGAGCCCGGCCAGCATAATGCCGGGGAAGAAAGCGCCGGCGTAAAGCTGCACCACGGACACGCCGGCTGTGGCGCCGTAGAGAATGAGCAGCACCGAGGGAGGGATCAAGATACCCAGGGTGCCTCCTGCAGTCACAGCACCCGCTCCCAGCCTGATGCTGTACCCGGCCTTGAGCATGGACGGAAACGCGAGCAGGCCCATCACGGTCACCACTGCGCCGATGATGCCGGAAGCGGTGGCGAAGATCGCGCAGGTCACAATGGTTGCGACCGCCAGGGATCCGGGGATGCGCGAGGTCGCCATGTGCAGGCTCGTGAACAGCATGGTAATCAGTTGCGAGCGTTCGACCAGATAGCCCATGAAGACAAACAGGGGGACAGAGATGAGCACGTCGTTATTCATGACCCAATAGGCGCGCAGCGCCATGAGGTCGAGAGTCTGAGTCAGCGCTGTGGCAGGGTTCTGGCTGTAATACGCAAAAAAAGAGAACATCGTGCCCAGGCCCATGAGCGTGAAGGCGGTGGGAAAGCCGAGCATGATGGCCACCACGATCATGGCCAGCATGAGCAGGCCCAGGTGGCCGTTGGTCATCTGCGAGGGCGCGGGCAAAATATAAAATACCAAACCGACCACGATGGCCAACATGGAGAGTCCGAACCAGGCTTCTTTTTTCATCGGGCGCCCCCTTCCTTGGCCGTCACCACTTCATCGAGCTTCTCAATATCCTCATCCTTGACGTGCATCATTTCCTTTAACTTGTCGACATCGACCTCTTCCACGTCCTCAATGCGAGAGGGCCACTGGCCGTCCTTCAGGCAGCGAATGCACCGGATGATTTCGACAATGCCCTGCATGAGGATGAACACCCCGGCGACGGGAATGACGGTCTTGAAGGGGTAGATGGGCGGGCCTTCAGCGGTGATGCTCGAATGTTCCAGGATCGCCCAGGACTCCCCGGCATATTTATAGCCTGCCCAGCAGAGAGCGGTTACGCCGGGCAGGAAGAACACGATGTAGAGCGTGAGGTCAATCGTGGCCTGCAGCCTGGGCGGGAAAAAGCCATAAAGGACGTCGCCGCGCACATGACCGTTCTTGGAGAGGGTATAGGCGCCCGCCATCATAAAAAGGGTTCCGTACATCATGATCATGGCATCGAACGCCCAAGCATGCGGGGCACTGAGCGCATAGCGAGAGAAGACCTCCCAGGTGATGAGAGCCGTGAGCGTCACGATCAGCCAGGAGAACGTCTTCCCCACGAAGGTGCTGATCTTATCGACAGTGAGCAGCAATTTCTGCATACTCGATCCTTTTTGAAAATCAGCCATCCGGACGCGAGGGCCGGCCGGATGGCTGATGGATGATACAAAAGCTTGGCTTAGCCCTTCTTTGCAGGGGCGGCCTTCTTCGGACCGAAGTAATAATTATACGCCATGCGCCGGTTCACGTTGGTATCCATGTCCCAACTCACAGCGCGCTTGGCAAAGGCCAACTGTGAATCGATGACTTCCTTGAAAAAGGGCTTGTCCGAATACTTCTTTACGACCTCGTCAAAGATCTCCAGTTGCTTCATCAGGATCGCGTCGGGGGTCTTGTACATCTTGACCTTGTCCTTGGTCTGCAGTTCGATGTAGTCCTTGGAGTAGCGGTCAATCGATTTCCACCACATGTCTGCAGAAGCCGCTTCCACGGCATTGTCGATGATGGCTTTCATCTTGTCCGGAAGCGCATTGAATTTGTCCTTGTTGAAAAGGATCTCGAAGGACTCCGCGTTCTGATGAAAGCTCTGGAGCATGTACACCTTGGACACGTCGGGGAACCCGAGGAGCCGGTCCGAGGTGGCGTTGTTGAATTCCGCTCCGTCCAGCAGCCCGCGGTCCAGGGCCGGCACGATTTCACCGCCGGGCAGCGCGTTCACCGCAGCTCCCAATCCGGTGAACAGGTCGATCGAAATTCCCACGGTGCGGAATTTCAGGCCCTTAAGGTCTTCGGCCTTGGTGACCGGCTTTTTGAACCAGCCCAGAGGCTGGGTGGCCATGGGGCCGTAGGAGTAGGAAACCACGTTGGCGCCGATGGACGCGTAGATCTTTGCGATCAGTTCCTTGCCTCCGCCGTACTTGTGCCAGGCGAGGAGCATGTTGGCATCCATGCCGAAAGCAGGGCTCGACCCCCACAGGGCCAGGGCCTGCGCCTTGCCGTAGTGATAGACCAGCACCCCGTGGCCGCCGTCGAGCGTTCCCTTGCTCACCGCGTCCAGCAAGTTGAAGGCCGGCACCACGGCGCCCGCAGGGAGCACCTCGATCTTGAGATCGCCGCCGGTCATGTCGTTCACCTTTTTGGCGAAGTCAAGGGCGTATTCATGGAAAATGTCCTTGGTCGGCCAGGTGCTCTGCCAGCGCATCGAAATCGGCCCCTGGGCCTTAACGACTGTCGGGAAACCCATGGTCGCCGCCGCTCCGCCTGCTGCCAGGGCTGCTGAGGCCAAGAACTTGCGTCGGGACAGTCCTTTTTCCTGATTAGAGTTCTTTCGATTGCTTGAATCACTCTTCCTCATGCCGTCCTCCTTTAGAATGTGTGGTTTGTGGGATAATAAAGACGAGAACCAATGAACGAGGGACTGAAACCTGCTAC
>CAZOLJ010000001.1:0-15413 GCA_964580575.1 uncultured Desulfobacteraceae bacterium | reverse complement strand
TTCAAGATATTCCGGGTGCTTCAGGACATCGCCCTCGAAATCCATCTCGCGGTAGAGCAGAGAGTTCCAAAGCTCCATGTCCAAGGCATCGAAGAAATAGCGAACCGTGAGCAGTACACCGTCAAAAAGTCTTTTGCCTTTGGTCGCACCCACGGAAATCAGCAGGCCCTTTCGTTTGAATTCCTTTTTGCCGAAAGGAGTCTTTTCCAGCCAGTAGCGCTTGACCCACAGGGACTGACAGCGGTCCATGAGGATCTTGGTGTGGGCGCTCACGGTGTAGAAAAAGATGGGGGAAGCGAGCATCAGCCCGTCACAGGCCAGGAGCTTGTCGTAAACCGTCTGAAAATCATCCTTGATCGCGCATCGCCCCGTTTGTTTGCAGCCGTAGATCTCAAGACAGGGGGACATCTTGAGATCGCGGAGCACGATTTCCTCTACGTTTCCGCCTGCTTCCCTTGCTCCCTCCACAGCCCTCTTGAGCAACAAGGCCGTGTTGCCTTTTCTGCGAGGGCTCCCGTAGATTGCCAAAAGGTTTGCCATGTCTTGCACCGAAACGTTAAGATGTATGGCACTATACCCGAAAGAGCCTCGTGGGCGCAAGATTTCTAACTTTTCTTGAACCACAAGCCCGGAGCTGGTATAGAATTTGCTCCATTATTATAACGCAGTACTTCCTTCTCCATTTCCCCTCCCCGGTGGGAGGGGTGTAGGGGAGGGGGACGTTTGCTCGTGACCGTTTCAAAAAGCTAAGATGTTACGAAAATCCTAAAGGATGGAGGAGACGAGCTATGGCTAAGATGCTTTGGAAGCCTTCGGAGCAGAGGATCAAGAATTCTCACATGTACCGGTTCATGAATTTCGTCAACAAGAAGCACGGCAAGAACTTCACGGAATACGCGCCCATGTACGAGTGGTCCGTACAGAACATCTCCGATTTCTGGGCCGCCATGTGGGAGTTTGCGGAGATCAAGGCTTCAAAGCCCTATGACCAGGTGGTGGACAATCCCAACAAGATGCCAGGAACAAAATGGTTTTCAGGGGCACGCCTCAACTTTGCGGAAAACCTGCTTCGGTTCAGAGACAATCACACGGCGCTCATCTTCGCCGGAGAGGACAAGGTCACCAGAAAGGTCACTTATGCCGAGCTTTACGATGAAGTGGCCCGTTTGGCAAAACCGCTCAAAGAGATGGGGATCAAGCCGGGAGACCGGGTAGTCGGTTTCATGCCCAACATGCCCGAGAGCATCTTTGCCATGCTCGCGGCAACGAGCCTTGGAGCGACCTGGTCCTCCTGCTCTCCGGATTTTGGGATCAAGGGGGTCCTGGACCGATTCGGCCAGATCAAGCCCAGGGTGCTTTTCACCGCCAACGGGTACTGGTTCAAGGGAAAGAGCCTGGATTCTCTCGAACGCATCTCCGACATCCTGAAAGAACTCCCAAGTATTGAAAAGGTCGTGGTGGTGCCTTACACGGAAAAGGAACCGAAGATCAGCGGAGTGCCCAAGGCCGTTGCCTACAAGGACTTTCGTTCGTCTCAGGCGAATCTGACTATGGAATTCGTCCAGCTTGCTTTTGATCACCCCCACTACATCATGTACTCCTCAGGGACTACAGGTCTTCCCAAGTGCATGGTTCAAAGTGCTGGCGGAGTGCTCATCAACCAGCTCAAAGAACTGCTCCTTCACACGGATCTCAAGCGAGAGGATACGATCTTCTACTTCACCACCTGCGGCTGGATGATGTGGAACTGGCTCACCTGCTCTCTGGCTGTGGGCGCGACCCTCATGCTTTACGATGGCTTTCCGTTCCATCCCCAAGCAGGCGGGCTCTGGAAGATGGCGCAGGATCACAAAATCACGATTTTCGGCACGAGCGCGGGATACATCGCAGCTCTCATGGCCGCGGGCGTGAAGCCGGGCAAGGAGTATGACCTGACGCCTTTGAAAGCCGTGCTGTCCACAGGATCCCCTCTGTCCATCGAAGGGTTTGAGTTCATATACAACGAGGTGAAGAAAGACGTTCAGCTTGCCTCCATCTCCGGCGGCTCCGACATCAACGGGTGTTTTGCCGGCGGCAACCCCATGGGGCCTGTCTATGCGGGGGAACTGCAGTGTCGGAACCTCGGGATGAAGGTGGAGTCCTGGGACGAAAACGGAAAACCCGTGCGAAACAAGCAGGGGGAGCTGGTCTGCCTGGCTCCGGCCCCACCCATGCCCATCTACTTCTGGGAAGACCCCAAGGGAGATAAATACAACAGCGCCTATTTCGACGTGTACCCTGGGATCTGGCGGCATGGGGACTTCATAGAAATCAATGACCACGGCGGGGTCACCATTTATGGGAGATCCGATGCTACCCTCAATCCCGGTGGGGTCCGAATCGGCACTGCGGAGATCTACCGCCAGGTGGAAACCATTCCGGAGATAGCGGACAGTCTCGTCGTCGGCCAGGATTGGAAAGGCGACGTGCGCGTCATTCTCTTTGTGAAGCTGGCTGAGGGTCAGGAACTCACCGAAGCGATGAAAAATAAGATCAGAACCATCCTTCGGACGAATGCCTCACCAAGGCACGTGCCGGCCAAGATCGTCGCTGTTCCCGACATACCTTACACCCTCAACATGAAAAAGGTTGAGCTGGCCGTGAAAAAGGTGATTGAAGGCAAGGCCGTGCTGAACAAGGATGCGCTGAGAAATCCGGAAGTTCTGGATGTCTTTGCGGGCATCAAGGAGATCCACGAAGATTAACGAAGAAGGGACAAAGGGACAAAGAAAGGTACAAAGATGCAAAGGCACAGAGGCACAAAGTAGAAAAAACACTATTGAGAGTCCCATATTTATCCTGACACGGCACTGAGGAAACCCTGAGACGATTTGCTTTGCAGAGAGGAGAAGGGACGTGATGATCGGGAAAACCATGGAAGAACTTCGGGTGGGGGACAGAGCGGAATTTTCCAAAACGATCACTGAAACCGACGTGTACCTGTACGCGGGTGTAACGGGGGATCTCAACCCCGCCCACATCAATGAGGAATACGCAAAGAAGACGTTTTTCAAAACACGCATTGTCCACGGGATGCTGCTTGCAGGCCTGATCTCCGGAGTCCTCGGCAACAAGCTGCCGGGGCCGGGGACTGTTTACATCCGGCAGGAGTTGAATTTCCTGGCTCCGGTGCGCATCAGCGACACCATCACCGCCTCTGTTGAAATCATCGAGATCACGGCTGAGGCGAAGAGAGTCAGGGCAAAGACCACATGCGTCAACCAGGAGGGTACGCTGGTTCTGGACGGAGAGGCGATCGTCAGTCCGCCCAAAAGACCTAAATCCTAAAGGAGGGTTGCCATGGCCGACGAGAAGATGATCCAGGGGACTGTCCATCCGATGCTTTCCTCGCTCACTCCTGAGAGGGCGAGAAAGGGCAAGATTGTGTCCGCCGAGGAAGCGGTGCGTGTCATCCGGGACGGAGACACCGTGGCCACAGGCGGCTTCGTGGGAACCGGGTTTGCCGAGGAGATCGCCGTTAAACTGGAGGAGCGTTTTCTGAAAACAGGCCAGCCCAAGGGCCTCACTCTCCTTTATGCGGCGGGGCAGGGGGACGGCAAGGACCGAGGCCTCAATCACATGGCCCACGAGGGCCTCATCAAGAGAGTGGTCGGGGGCCACTGGGGGCTGGCTCCGAAGCTCCAGAAACTCGCCTTTGACAACAAGATCGAAGCCTACAACCTGCCCCAGGGTGTCATCTCCCACATGTTCAGGGACATTGCGGCCCACAAGCCGCGGACCATCACGACCGTGGGCATCGGGACCTTCGTAGATCCCAGAAACGGCGGCGGCAAGATCAACGAGGTCACCGTCGAGGACATCGTGGAAATGATCCACTTCGATGGAAAGGAATACCTGGCATACAGGACCATGCCTGTTCACGTGGCCATTCTCCGCGGAACCACTGCGGACACGGACGGCAACATCACCATGGAAAAGGAAGCCCTCACCCTGGACAGTCTTTCCATGGCCATGGCAGCCAAGAACTCCAACGGGTTTGTGATCGTTCAGGTGGAGCGAATTGCGGATCGCCGAACGCTGAAGTCAAGAGACGTGAAAATCCCCGGGATCATGGTGGACTGTGTGGTGGTCTCGCGGCCTGAATACCACTGGCAGACCTTTGCCGAAGCCTACAATCCCTCCTTCAGCGGGGAGACCCGAATCCCCGTGCAGTCCATACCGGCCATGGAGATGAGCGACAGAAAAATCATTGCCAGGAGGGCGGCTTTCGAGCTCAAGGCGAACAGTGTGGTGAACCTGGGCATTGGCATGCCGGAAGGGGTTTCCAATGTGGCAAACGAAGAAAGAATTCTTGACTTCATTACGCTGACCGCTGAGCCGGGGGTTATTGGGGGGCTGCCTGCAGGAGGGCTGAACTTCGGTGCCGGAACCAACACAGAGGCTCTCATTGACATGTCCTACCAGTTTGATTTCTATGACGGCGGAGGGTTGGACTTGAGCTGTCTGGGCATGGCGGAGGCGGACGGACTGGGCAATGTGAACGTCAGCAAATTCGGACCAAAGCTTGCCGGTGCGGGCGGCTTCATCAACATCAGTCAGAACGCGAAGAAGCTCGTGTTCCTCGGCACCTTCACCGCAGGGGGTCTCGAAGTCTCTGTGAAGGATGGAAACCTGAGGATCGACAAAGAGGGCAAGGTCAGGAAATTTGTCCCCCAGGTGGAGCACGTGACCTTCAGCGGCAAATACGCCCAATCCAAGAAGCAGCCGGTCTTCTACGTGACGGAGCGCTGCGTGTTCTCTCTTGGGGAAGAGGGGATGGTGCTTTCCGAGGTTGCCCCGGGGATTGACATTGAGAAGGACATCCTGGCCTTGATGGACTTCAAGCCCGTGATCAAGGGTACTCCCCAGCTTATGGATGAAAGGATCTTCAAGCCCGAATCCATGGAACTCAAGAAGGACCTCCTGACCCTCACCCTGGAAGAACGCCTGACCTACGATCCGGCGGAGAATCTCTTCTTTGTCAATTTCGAAGGGTACTCCGTGAAGTCGAGCCAGCAGGTGCGGGAGATCCAAGAGGCGGTGGAAATGATTCTGTCGCCTCTGGGGAAGCGGGTTTACACGATCGTGAACTACGACAACTTCAACATTGCCCCTGAACTTGTCGAGGAGTACTCGGAAATGGTGAAATACGTGGTGGATCGGTTCTACACGGGCGTGAGCCGGTATACCACCAGCACCTTCCTCCGCATGAAACTGGGGGACGCGCTCAAGAAAAGGGATGTGGCGCCCTACATCTTTGAAAGCCGGGCCGAAGCGCGCAGAGCGATCGGAAAAGAATGATGCATCCGCTCTGCCGATCGGCAGGCCCAGAGGCCTGCCCTTCAGTGACGAGTGACGAGTAACGAGTGACAAGTGACGAGATCAGAGAGCAAACTTGATGTGCTCGTAAAAAGTTCCTCAGGTCGTCACTCCCGCGCAGGCGGGAGTCTAGAAGACCTTGAAGATACTGGATTCCCGCCTTCGCGGGAATGACAGAAAATTGCTTTTTTTAACTTCTTACGAGTTCATCAAACTTGTCACTCGTTACTTGTCACTTGTCACTTTCTATTCTTGCAGGTTGTCGTAGGAGGGACGGGTGATTCCGTACTTCTTGATCTTCTTGTACAGGTGGGTGCGATGAATGCCCAGCATGGCCGCGGCCTTGGACTTGTTGTACCGGGCCAGCCTTAAGGAGTGAAGGATCGCCTCCTTCTCGGCCCGGGATTGAACTTCCCTGATGGATACGGCGGACAGTTTGGAAGCGATCTTTCGGCTCCGATAGAGATAGAAAGGCAAGTCGGACAGGCGGATCGTGCTGCCTTCCAAGGAGGAGAGGACCCTTTCAAGAACGTTCGACAGTTCGCGGATATTTCCCGGCCAGTGGTAGCTTCGGAGGACTTCTTCTGCGTCATGATCTAAAGTGGTTTCCGGCAGGAAGGCTTCCTGGGCGGTCTGATCCAGGAAGTGTCTCACCAGCGGAAGGATGTCCTCCCGTCTTTCCCGGAGCGGTGGAATGTGGAGGGGAATGACGTTGAGCCGGTAGAAAAGGTCTTTGCGGAAGCGGCGCTCGGCCAGCATCTCTTCAAGATTCTGGTTGGTTGCGGCAATGAGACGAAAGTCGGAGCGGAGCACCGAAGTCCCGCCGATCCTTTCGAATTCCTTGTCTTCGATGACCCGAAGCAGTTTGGGCTGCATCTGGAGAGGGAGATCCCCGATCTCGTCCAGGAACACGGTCCCGTGTTTCGCCAGTTCGAGTTTGCCCGGCTTGCCTCCGGACCGGGCTCCTGTGAATGCTCCTTTCTCGTAGCCGAAGAGTTCAGACTCTAGAAGATCTTTTGGGATCGCGGAGCAGTTGATACGGACAAAGGGGTAAAGTCTTCTGGCGCTGGCGTGATGAATGCCCTGCGCAAAGAGCTCCTTGCCTGTGCCGCTCTCGCCGGTGATCAATACGGGGAACTGGGTGGCTGCGGCTTTCAGGGCTTCTTTCCTGAGGGTGTGCATGGTGTCGCTCTCCCCGACGATGCCCTCCAGGGTGTGACGGGTGGAACGGATCGATATGAGTTCCTGTTCATAGAGTTCCACTTTGGATTCCAGGAGAGAGAGCTTTTTCGCGAGCTTGGTGACGTCGCGCACGTCTTTGAACATGACCTGGCCGAACACGGCGACGACCTTTCCGTCTTTTTTGATGGGGATGCGCTGGACCACCATTTTCTGCCCCTTGATCAGATGGCTCTGGTTGATCTCG
This sequence comes from uncultured Desulfobacteraceae bacterium, assembly GCA_964580575.1. GTDB lineage: Bacteria > Desulfobacterota > DSM-4660 > Desulfatiglandales > HGW-15 > CAVPDE01. The sequence continues at coordinate 8,629 of CAZOLJ010000001.1, read as the reverse complement.
GGGACACCCGTCTGAGCCACAATGTGCATGCGGGAATTCTCTATCACTTCAGTGCAGTGTTTTCCGATTTGAGCGGCAGGGTCGAGTCCAAGGAAATCTCCGTATGGCTTGTTGAAGTGTGTGATGAAGCCTTGGGAGTCGGTCACCATGCTTCCGTTGTAAATGCTGTCGAAAATGAGTTTGTAGATCTCCAACTGATGTTCCAAATCCCGGGGTTGAAGATGCGTTCTTTGTTCTTCATTCCCTTGGAGACGGTCCTCTTGTATCATCTCTCGGTCCATTGTGCCTCTCCATGCCCAAAGGGGAGAATGTAGATATTTTGATACAATCCTACTTGTCTCGAGTGCCTAAATCAAGGGGAATCTGGGCTTGAACGAGGATCGGTGAAGGTGTGAAAGGGCCAGACTTTGTGGAGCAGAGGAGGGGCAAAGGCTTCATGGACGAGGGAGGGAGCAATTCCACGAATCCCGTCCCAGGCTGGGCGGGGAGCAGGAACCCAGTGTTCTCTTGGGCTTTGGGATTCTTCGCTGTGAAGGAGCGGCGATGTGGTGATGACCCTCACCACGATTTTACATCCCATCTTTCGCCGTCCTTCTCAGCATGGCACCTTTTGGCTTGAAACTTGCTCAACAAATGTGTGAGGCTATGCCTGATTTGTGAGGGTGGAGCGACGGAAGTTCGTTTCTGAAAAACCTAGAAAAGAGAGGGGGGCTTATGGAGGATAAGTTAAAGGGCAAAAGGATTCTTATCGTCGATGATGAGCCTGACATCCTAGAGACGCTGGAAGACCTTTTAACCATGTGCAAAGTCGTTAAGGCTTCCACCTTTGAAGAGGCGAAGAAGCAGCTCGAAACCCAGGCGTTCGACATAGCCGTTCTGGATATCATGGGCGTGGACGGGTACACGCTCCTGGAGATTGCGACCAAGAAACAAGTGATCGCTGCTATGCTAACGGCTCATGCCCTAAGCCCCAAAGACACGGTCAAATCCTTCAGGGGAGGGGCGGCTTACTACATTCCAAAAGACAAGATCACGGACATTGCCGTTTTCCTGAATGACATTCTGGAAGCCAAGGCAAAGGGGAAGAGTCTCTGGTCCAAATGGCTGGACAGAATGGATTCTTACTACAAGGACAAATTCGGCAAGAACTGGAAAGAAGACGATAGGGAGTTCTGGGAGAACTTCAGCCGTTACGGATAGAGAACGGAAGCCGGGAACAAGCGCTGCAGCTGTGCGACCTGATTATCCGTCGCCGATTTGCGACATGTAGCAGATTTGGTGCAGTCGGCCTGAGCTTACCTCTATTCTTTTTCCTTTGACCTGCTGCGGCGGGACTGAGACGGTCCTTTTCAGGAGAGACAGATGGATATCAAAGAGCCTGAAGTCAGGAAAGAGGATATTCTGATTTTGCAGGATCCGAACTTCACTCCCGACAACATCTGTATTGTTACCGGATGTGGAACAGGCATAGGCAGGGCCACCGCAGTTGCGGCTTCAGTCAACAACCTCATGACCGTCGGTCTGGACATCAGCGAAAAAGAGGGAAAGAAGATCCAGAAGATCGCCCGGGACATGGGCGGGCAGATGATCTATCTTCAAGCGGACCTGTGCAAGGATGACGACATCCAGAAGGCGACCGCAGATGCGGCAAAGCTCGGGACAATCAAGTATCTCGTGAATATTGCCGCGATTCAAAATGTCGACTCCATCGAGAATTTCCCGATGGAAAAATACGATCTCATGCAGCGCCTCATGCTGCGCGCGCCCTTTTTGCTCTCCAAACTGACGATTCCCCACATGAAGAAAAGTAAGGATGGAACAGGCGTTATCGGGAACATGGCCTCTATCCATGCCCACATCTGCACCTTGAACAAGCCGGTCTTCAGCATTACGAAGTTAGGTCTCAGGGCTCTTTCCCAATCCATATCCGCGGAAGGAGCGGGCAAGGTCCGATCTTTTACCATCAGCACGGGATTTGTGAAAACACCGTTGGCCCTGAACCAGATCCCCGCGCAGGCAGAACAGAGAGGCATCTCCAAAGAACAGGTCGTAACCGACGTTATGCTCGGCAAGTCCCGGGTCAAGGAGTTGATGTCTCCCGTGGAGGTGGCCAATCTCTTCATTTTCGGGTTTTCCCGCCACGCGAAGTACCTTGTGGGAGGGGACCTCCTCTTTGACGGGGGAGTGGTACTGACTTACTGAGACCCCGGTGGCTTTTCTATGAGGATCTGATGAAAATGGGCATGATCAAGATCGAGGATGTTCAGGACACCGTGAACCGATTGCTGGCTGATCATAAGAGGGTCGTTGTAAGCCCTGACGGCCCCTATGTGATAGGAATGGTGAGGTAGACGGATGGCCGATGCGATGCAAATCACTGTTGGAATTCTTTTTCTGATCCTGGTTTTTATCCTGACACGCTATGGCATTACGTGGCGAATCAAGAGGGCCGGCAGGCGAATCATTAATGACCTGGAGCGGTTGGGGGCTCAGGGCCCAGGTACTGCTGTGGAGCTCCCTTACATAAAACAGCAGTTCATCAAAATCGGGATGAGGGATTTCAAGCCCACGGCCATGCAATCCCTGATAGAGGGCGGTATCGTGGGGATGACCGGAGAAGGCAAATACTACTTGAAGATGAAACCGTTGAATTTTTGAAACGGAGTCGGCACGTTAACGCCGCCTCGGATGGTCCAGAAAGGAGGTGATACCGAGAACTGGAGGGTCAATCGTATTTCGGCAGGACGTTGCAATCTCTTTACCATCAAGACGGAGGGTCAACAATGAAGAAGATCGGTTTGGTGATACTGGTTATGGTGGTTGCGCTGGCGTTTACGGCAACGGCTTTCGGGCAGGCGAAGCCGGAAGCGAAGAAATCCAAGATCGAGAAGTTCGGTGAAGACAAGAGAGGGATCGCCTGGAAAGACAAAAAATGGACGACCTCGGACAAGAAAATCACGATGCGCATCAGTGACCCCTGGGGCGGCTTGAACTTTGCAGAGATCACGAAGCACTTCTGTGACAGCGTGAGAGCGGCCAGCGGCGGAAGGCTGGACATCAAGTGGTTCCCCACCGGAGCCATTGTGCCGGCCATGGAAATTTTCGATGCCACCGCCAAAGGGACACTGGATGCTTTCCATTCGTGGCCAGGTTACTGGAAGGGAAGAGATGAAGCCTTTGTGGCTTTTGCTTCTGTGCCGTTCGGACTGGACGCGGAAGGGTACAACATCTGGTACTACGAGCGGGGCGGAAAAGAGATGTTCGATGAGCTGTACGGCCGCTTCGGCCTGGTTCCTTTCTTCTGCGCCAACGTGGGCCAGGAGCTGGGGCTCCACTCCAACAAGAGAGCCACCAAGATGGAGGACTTCAAGGGCATGAGGATCAGGACCCCGGGCTGGTACATGGACATCCTCACCATCCTGGGCGCTTCCGTCACCCCTATTCCCGGTCCTGAAATCTACACAGCTTTGGAAAGAGGCGTGATCGATGCGGTTGAGTTCAGCTCCCCTGCAGCGAACATCCCATCGGGCTTCCATGAAATAACGAAGTATGTGCTCGAGCCCGGCGTGCATCAGCCTTCCTGCCAGTTCGATGTGGTCTTCAACAAGAAGAAATGGGATGAACTGCCCGACGACCTGAAGGCCATTGTCGAGATCTGCGCCAAAGAGACACAGCTCTGGGCTAATGCGTGGCAGGAGAACCTCAACATCGAGGCGCTCAAGATCATGCAGAAGACCACGGAATTTGTGAAGTTGGACAATGCGACCATCGTCGAATTCGCAAATACGACTTTCAAGTACCTTGACGATGTTTCGGCAAAGCACCCCTTCACAAAGAAGGTTCTGGATTCCCAGGAGGAATTCAAGAGGGAGTTCGCCTTCTGGCGCGAAATGCGGGGCGGGGTAGCGCCCTGGCCCAGGGATATGGTGCTCAAAGGGAAACTGTATCAATAAGGAGTTCTTCCAAATCTTTGTATCCACTCACCCTATTCCCTTCTACCCCTCTCGGGGACAGGGGATGGGGTGGGTGCGGATATAAGTGAAGGAAAGGAACCTGGAGATGAAAAAGTTTGTCCGTTTTGTGGATGCAATGAATAACGGGATCGCGAAGTGGGCCTGCCTTCTCATCCTTCCCATGGCGGGTGTGACCTTTTACGAGGTCATCATGAGAAGGGTCCTGAACATGCCCACCATGTGGGGCTTTGAAATGACCGTCTATCTCTACGGGGCCCATTTCATGCTGGGGATGGCAGCCACCTATCTCTACGACCGCCACGTGAGGATCGACGTGATCGTGCTCCAGTTGCCCAAGAAGGTCCAGTTGGTCTTGCGGCTCATCACGTTCTGGCTGATCTTTGTACCCTTTGTCGGCGCCTTTACCTATGCGGCTACGATTTATGCAGCCCATTCCTGGTCTGTTTGGGAGCACAGCTGGAGCGCCTGGAAACCACCGCTTTATCCTTACAAGACCATAATGCCTGTAGGCATGGTCCTGCTCTTGTTGCAGGGGATTGCCAACTTTTTCCGTGAGTATTACGAGTTGAAGGGAGAAAAGATATGAACCCCGAAACGCTTGCCCTGGTAATGTTTGGCACCTTATTTATCACTCTGTTTTTAGGGCATCCGCTGGCCTTCTCCCTTGGTATTCTGGCACTTGTCTTCGGCATCATCGGCTGGGGAGGATCGGTGGATGTGGTCATGGGGCTTCTGGCAAACCGAGCCTACGGGGTTATGGACGAGTATGTGCTGGTGGCCGTGCCCCTTTTCATCTTCATGGCCCAGGTTCTGGATTCTTCGGGGATCGCAGAGAGGCTGTTTGACAGCATGCACATCCTCATGGGGCCTGTCCGGGGCGGCCTGGCGATTGCCGTGATTCTTGCCTGCACGGTCTTTGCCGCCACGGCAGGAGTCGTGGGCGCCACAGAGGTTTCCGTGGGGCTTCTGGCAATCCCTGCCCTCATGAGCAAGAAGTATAACATCCCCATGATTGCAGGCTCTATCTGCGCGGGCGGGACCCTCGGCATTCTCATCCCTCCGAGCATCATGCTGGTCGTGTATGGAAGTCTTGCGGCGGTTTCGGTGGGGCATTTGTATGCGGCGGCATTCGGCCCCGGTTTTCTCCTCTCCGGGCTTTACATTGCCTACATCGTGGTCGTTTGCTTGATCAAGCCTGACTACGGCCCGCCCCTTCCCAAGGAAGAGAGAATCTACAGCATAGGTTACAAAGCAAAGATTTTTGTCACGTCCCTTGTACCGGCCATTGTGCTGATCATTGTGGTACTGGGGAGCATTGTCTTCGGTGTGGCAACACCCACGGAAGCGGCAGGGATGGGTTGCGCAGGCGCTGTGCTTCTTGCTTTGGTTTATGGAAAGCTCACCTGGAAAGCGATCTACAACGCTTCGTGGTCTACCTTCCTGACGACTTCCATGATCATGACGCTTTTCTTGGGCGGAAACGCCTTTCAGGCGATCTTCATGGGCCTGGGCGGAGGAGAGGTGGTCACAAAGCTCTTGCTCGGATTTGACATCGGCCCTATGGGCGTTTTGTTCATCATGATGGGAATTGTGTTCTTTCTCGGCATGTTTCTGGACTGGCTGGGCATTCTGCTCATCATCATCCCGATTTTCGTGCCCACGGCCATGGAACTGGGATTCAACCAGATCTGGTTTGCCACGCTCATTTGCATAAACTTGCAGATGGCCTTCCTGACCCCGCCCTTCGGATACTCCCTGTTTTACCTGAGGGGCATTGCGCCGCCGGAGATGACGATCATCCACATCTACAAAGGGGTCGTTCCATTTATCATCTTGCAGTGGACAGCGCTGATTCTCTGCATAGTTTTTCCGAAGATTATCCTGTGGCTTCCTCAAGCGACCTTTGGAGCATCAGCGATCAAGTAGAGGCTTTGCGAGGGCAGACAAGGTTAGTCAAAGGGGGTGATACAAGCTTTTACAAGCCAAGGGAAGACATAAGGGGGTTCTGAAAATATTATCCCGAAAGGAAGGGAGGTGGATAACCGTGCGAAACCGCCTGAGAACTGAAAGGCTGGGGCGGAGGAGTAGAATCATCCTTCTTTCACTAATCCTTTTCGTTATGAGCGTCCCGAACTTGAGTGCCGAGGAGCCTTACAACCTCGGGGTTGCCCTGGGACTCACAGGGACGGGGGCAACCTATTCAAAAGACGCAGTGGATGGGATCAATCTGGCTGTCGATGAGATCAATGCGAAAGGCGGCCTGCTGGGGAAACATCCCATCAAGCTCTTCGTGGCAGACACACAGACCAATCCGGGAGTTGCGTTTGTAGAAACGAAGAAACTCATTGAGCAAAGCAAGGTTAAAGCCGTGATCGGGACTTACTCGAGCGCAACGGCACTGGCCATCAAGCCTCTTTGTCGGGAGAAGGGAATCCTGCACGTCGCCACGATCAGCAACTCTGAGGACATCACCAAACTCGACTTCAGCCCCTACACCTACTCGATCGTGCCCAACACCTACATGCAGGCAAAGGCTGTGGCCCTGGGCGTGGCAAAGGTAGCAAAAGAAAAAAGCTGGGCCACCTATTGCACCATTGCCTCCGATTACACGTGGGGCCGGTCCACCCAAGAGCTCACCGTGCAGTTTCTGAAAGAGCTGGTGCCCAACTTCAAGCTGGCCCGTGCGTTCTGGCCGCCCCTGGGCGAGAAGAACTTCGTGGGATACATTGCATCCGTGTACGCTCACAAGCCTGATTGCCTGATTGGCTCCATCGCGGGGGAGGACAATGCGGAATTCATGAAGCAGGCGAGGATGCAGGATGATCTTTTCAGAAAGATCCCCTATCCCGGATCCCTGATCAGCACTATTGAACTCATGAATCAGGCCAAAACCATTGAACGGGGCATGATCGGGCTCACAAGAGGTCCGTTCTTCGCGCACATGGACGTGCCCATGATGGCGAATTTCGTGAAGAGTTTCAGAGAAAAATACAACCGCTATCCGAGCGACTGGGCCATCCTGTCGTACGATGGGGTCCAAGTGCTCAGACAGGGGATTGAGAAGGCAGGCAGCACAGAGGACAGCGGCAGGGCTGCATTGAAAGGGATGAAGGTTCAAACCTGCCGGGGCGAGCTCTTCTTCCGCGAGGTCGACAACCAGCTGAGCTGCTCCTCGTACATGGGCGTGGTGACGGACGATCCGAAGTATCCGTTTCCGACCTACGGTGATCTCATGGAGTTCAAGGGGCCTGAAACCTGGCGGCCTGAGCAGGAAATCCTCGCTGCCAGGGGCAAGCAATAGAACATGGGGAGATGAAAAATGAAGCGATTACCTCTAAAGAAGGTGGCTGTTGTGGGAACAGGTATTCTGGGCGCCCAGATAGCCATGGTCGCCGCACACGCGGGATACAAGGTCAAGGTCTTCGATCCCAGGGAAGGAGCCTTTCAACAGACCTATGAAAAAATCCGCTCCGACCTGAAGGCGAAAAAAGTGAAACCCATCATTCCTTGGTCTGAGTGGGCGGCGTGTGCCCAGGCGATCAAACAGGTGACCGATCTCGGTGAAGCGGTGAAAGATGCGGAGCTTGTCATCGAATCCGTACCTGAGAACCGCGAACTGAAGACAGCGGTGTTCAAAGAACTGGGCGAGAAAGCCGCACCCGGAGCCATTCTCGCCACCAACAGTTCCTCCATGCCGGTTTCACGGTTCGAGGAAGCGAGCGGGAGACCCGAACGGTGCTTGAACATCCACTTCTACTTTCCTCTTCAGGGCATCAACATGGTGGATCTCATGGGAGGAACACGAACGCTTCCGGAGGTGCTCAAAAAGGGAGCGGACTGGATTCGATCCATCGGGTTCATCCCGCTCACCGTGAACAAGGAACTTCTGGGCTTTTGTTTCAATCGCGTGTGGAGAGCGATCAAGCGTGAAGTGCTCTACATGTGGGGAAACGGATTTGTGGATTTTCAGGACGTGGAGCGAGCCTGGATGGTTTTCACGGGCATGAAGGAGGGCCCTTTCGCGCTCATGGACAAAGTGGGTCTGGACGTGATCTGGGATATCGAGATGGTCTATTACAACGACTCCAAGGATCCCAAGGATCATCCGCCTAAGGCGCTCAGAGACAAGATCGAGCGAGGAGAGCTGGGAGTCAAAAGCGGGAAGGGATTCTATACGTACCCCAATCCTGCATTCTTGAAACCAGATTTCTTGAAACCCTCCAAGTAGTCATGATAAAAGGGAAGCCGGACAAAAGAGCGCGTGCTCACCGTGCTTCCCTTTTTGTTTTTGAAATCTCCCCTTGCCCCTCTTTACGAAAGAGGGGGACCCCTCCCTTTGTAGAGGGAGGCTGGGAGGGATTTTTTTGAGGAGATAAAGACGGAGGGGGAAACCCTGAGGCAATGACGGTTATGGTTGCACAAGAGACCAACACTGCAAACCGAACAGGGCAAGGGCTCCCAGCTGTCTGCCTGCTGATCTTCCTTTTGGGGTTGTTCTCAACCCCTGCCCATGCCTCATGGTGGATCAATCCCAAGAAATTCCATGCTTCCGTTCATGGACAAACCCCCTGCCAGAACTGCCATGAGGACATTGGGAAACAGGGGCTTCACCCCAATCCGGAAGAAATAGCGAAAGGATCCCAGGATCGTTTTCA